>JAILCI010000014.1 GCA_024686335.1 Bacteroidales bacterium
TGGCAACGGTTTTTGGATTCTCTTCCAGTAAAGCAAAAGATTTATCCATCCATTCCTTTTTCCATAGGTATGGGTCCGACATGCCTGTGAGAAAATAAATTCCTTTTTTTCTCAATCTTTCCAGTTTGTGCAAATTGGCAACCGGTTTTGAAAAATCATCAGTTAAGTGAAAACGAGAAGATATCGCTTTCGCGTAGCAATACCTGCATCCTATATTGCATCCTATAATTGCGTTTATGTTTTTGATCTTGTCTTTAATGCAAACAACCATATTATTGTCGAAATATTGTACTATATAGTACTATTTATATTTGATGAAACTTGTAATTTAACTATTTCTGTTACAACTTATTAGGCATTTTTCAACCTATAAAATGACATCTGAAAAGAAGTCAATGCAAAAGTACACATTATTCTCTCATTTCCAACAGATTTGCAATTATGCGTATAATCTGTCAGTTCTTCGTGATTCGGAAAATGAGTTGGAGAAGGGCGCGATTAATTATTCAGATTGATTTTCCTGTAGTCGGAAGGTTTCACACCTGTCAATCTTTTAAACCAGGTTGTGAACGTGGATTGTGTGGAGAATCCGAGATAATTGGATATCTCCTTCATTGAAAGTCCTGTATTTAACAGTTGTTCCTTGGCTTCTACCAGTAGGACGTAGTCGCCTATTTCAAATGCCGTGAGCCCCGTAACCTCTTTGACACAACTCAAAAGGTATTTTTTTGACAATTTCAACTCATCAGCGTAAAAGTCAATAAAATGACATTGACGCACGTGCTTAAAGAGAAGTTTCAAATAATTATCTGTATGAAATTCTGCGAATGGACACCGATGCTCACCTTCACCACTGACACTGTACCTACCGGTGGTGGCAGTGGCGACGGTATCGAAGATTTCTCAAAGGTTCTCTTTGAGATCTTCCCGAACCCGGCTAGCGACAACATCACAGTAAGTACTGAGGAAGAGGCTACGATGACAATCTTCGACCAAACCGGTCGTACTTTTGCTCAGCAACATCTAGTTATGGGCAATAATGTTATCGACGTTAGCTCCTATGCTGCTGGTATCTATTATGTTCGTATAACTACTGAAAAGGGTTCTGCCGTTCGCAAGTTAATTGTAAGATAAAGTAGATGTTCAACCAGTCAAAGTAACCGTCACTGGTATTTTCTGACAAAACAAAAGTTTTCAAATCACAGCAAGGAATTTCCTTGCTGTGATTATTTTGTTCTTTGGCGTGACAAAAACATGCAGGTGAGTGTAACCGCCAAGTTGTCAGGAATATCAGAATCAGGTGTGATCAACTTTTAGTATTTTTGCAGTTTTAAAAGTGTTATTCTTTTGGATTATTAGTTGGTATATTTTAAGGTTATTTTGTACGTAAGGCTGATATTTATTTCCGAATAATCACTAAAAATCATGATAAAATGGGTATTATACTACACAACGAGCAATTAGGATTTGGATATTATAAAGGATATACCTTGTCCCAGGTTTGCAAAATGGATGGTCCTTATGTTAAGTGGCTTATAGAAAATGATGAGGAGAATGTATATGAGCTATATGATATTGACTATTGGACTGATGTTTTTGAAAACTACCATAATTTTTTGCCGAAGGACGGTCTATACTTGCTGGCCTTTCGAGACGACAATCACATTGACTATAAGTTAGAATATTATACAGCTGGTACAAACATCCAGAATCATTACCCGTTAGATGGAGAGGGACGTGATTGGTTTCATTGCCTTGCTTATCATTACATCCCCGAGTTCTCTACATTTGATAAAAAGTGGAAATGTCTTAAAAAAGAAGATTTTAGACCTAATCTCTATTCTGTTTATGCCGTCCGAAATGTTTCAAGTCAAATAAAATACGTATGGGCTGACAAGTTGTTTGATTTCACCAAGGAAAGCATCGAAGAATTTCATGGTTGTTTTCTTGAAAAAGATGGGGAAGTTGTATTTCATTTGTATGATGAAGACTGTGGTATTGCTGAAGAATGGACTTTTCTCGGGGAATTTTATGTGGGAATATATTCGGAAACGCACCATGGGAATCACAATAGATTCTGCCAATATTTATTTGATAATTGTAAATAATACTCCCGTCATGTACCACTTTGTCCACCATTTGCCGTCCCCGTATATTTTAAAAACACTATCTTTGCCGCCTATTAATCAAAATGAAATATTATATGAATAATTTTAAAAATATTGTGTTTACAGGATTTTTGGTTTTTTTGTTGGGTCTTGGCACCCTAAACGCGCAAATAGGGGATCGTTATGCCAGTCCAGTATTTGATGAGGTGACAACCCTTTCCGAAATCCCGTTCAGCAGTGCCGTGCGTGTTGGGGACGATACCCCCACCACACTCTATTTCGACTTTTACGAGCCCACAGGCGATACCTTGACGGCACGCCCGTTAGTGATTACCGTCTTCGGCGGTGCTTTTGTGGCAGGCAGCCGCGACTATATCGATATGGTCACCTACTGCACCCGTCTCGCCGAGCACGGTTACGTTGCCGCCTCCATCGACTACCGGCTGCTCTCCTTTTTCTCCATCAGCGCGCAAAACCTGGTCAGGGATGCTTACATGGCCGCACAAGATGTTAGTTCTGCCATCCGGTTCTTTAAAGCGCACAGCGCTGAATACCGTATCGACACGAACAACATCTTCCTCCTGGGCAATTCCGCCGGCTCTATTGCCTCTCTTCACGCTATGTTCATGACGGAAGAGGAGCGGCCCGCTGAAACCTTTGAAAGTCCGGATTTGGGCGGAATTCACAGCTCTGGATTTGCAGAATATGCCGGATTCTCGCCCAGAGTATCTGGAGGTGTCATACATTGGGGCGGCGTGATGGACACCACCGTCATTGACTCCGCCGAATATGTTCCTATCTGTATGATCCACGGCACAGAGGACGCAACTGTCCCTTATGACTCCGGCTACTGCTTCTCCTCTCTGGCCTCCTTTATCATGCCCTTCATGTACGGTTCCCACCCCATCGCTAACTATTTGTCCTCCATTGGCATTGAAGACTATGAATTTCATCCGTTTGAAGGGGAGGAACACTGTTTCTACCTCAACTCGTTCTACCAGCTGATTGGTGACAAATTCGACTCCTGTTTCAACATCACCCGCAACTTCCTGTATCATCATCTCCAATTCCCGGATCCAAGCTCCATTCAAGACCATTCTCCCAATAATAACATAAGTCTCTATCCTAATCCAGTATCCCGCTCCTTCACCTTATGCACGGATAAACTGGATAACGGACAAACCTGCCATGTAGAAATCATGAACACGTTCGGTCAGGTTATAAAATCGGAAAGCAGGGACCTTTCCAATCCAGTATTCAATGTATCTGACTTGTCGTCAGGCATTTACTTTATTCGTATCAACCAAAAAGATGACCTTTTCACAGGAAAGTTCATCAAAAAGTAAATCTTCAAATAAGGCTGCAAAGCCCACGGATGGCATCTATGTGATTAAATCGGTCACCCGGAGTGTCAAAGATATCAGATAAAAACAGTATTTTTGCCCCCTCATTCAGTAAATATGACAAGAATTGGCTTTATTTTCTCTACTCTCCTGCTCTTTTTACTCACATTTTCCACACAAGCCCAAGAAGAGCGCAAGGTTTTTCAAGGTTTTGACGGCGGCATGATGATTCATGTGGGCTATCTACAAGGTGAAATCGCCCCGTTGCACTACCAGGCCAAGGGGGCCACCTTTGGTCTCGGCGGCGTGGCACGTGTCCATCTCGGCCAGCATTGGATGGTGGGTGGCGAAGGCTATGTCTCCACCCTGAAGCAACTGAAAAACGGCAGCTTCATCAAATACGGATGGGGCGGCCTATTGGGCGAATTCTACTGGGCATTCAAGCGCGTGATGCCCTACGTCGGGCTCACCATCGGCGGCGGTGCGTGCACCAATTTGCTGATGTTCGACGGCGTCCGCACCGACTGGCAACCGGAACCCAACGCGGTGTTTCACAAACAAACCTTCATGGCCATAGACCCCTTCATCGGCTGCGACTTCATCATCTCGAAATCCTTCCACCTGACCTTGAAAGTCGATTGTCTGAATGGCATCTCCCAAGGCAAGCTTATGATGCCCATGGGGCCTCGTTTTTATTTCGGATGTATCTTCTTCCATTAATAGTATGGCAGAAAAAGAGAAAAAAAATACTTTTGGATTACAATTTGGTATGCTAAAAAAATATAAAACCGGTATCCTTCTGTTTGTTTTATTCGAGGCCATCGCCATATCGCTTTGGCTGACAAGCGGACAGTTATTCTTTTTATTAAATTTCTCATACATAGGTATTTGTATTTCGATTGGAGATATTTTGATGGTGTCACAATGGAAATACGCCCGCGAGTTTACCCAATTTACTGTGGGCAGTTACATACTGGTATTCCTCGGCCTAATTTGTCGAGAGAATATGCAGATTGAAGGATTTTGGTACTATCTGTTCTCTGGAGTTGTCGGGGCGGGCGTGCTGCACTACGCCATTGCCAAGATATTTGGACCTCTACTGTTTGGACGCGGCTGGTGCGGGTTCGCCTGCTGGACGGCCATGATTCTTGATCTACTGCCATACCGACAGCCTGCCCATCCAAGGAAAAACTTCGGATGGATCCGCTACGTAGTGTTTGGGTTCTCCCTTGCACTGGTGATAGTGCTGATGTACCTCGACAAAGCCAACACAACCACAATGTTCTATCTCTTCGTGATTGGAAACGTGATCTATTACGCTGTCGGAATCATCCTGGCCATCGTATTAAAGGACAACCGCGCTTTTTGCAAGTACATCTGCCCCGTCGCGGTGTTCCTCAAACCGATGAGCTACTTTTCGCTGCTGCGTATCAAATGCGACGAAGAGAAATGCATTCAATGCGGGAAGTGTTTAAAGGTCTGCCCTATGGAAGTGGAGGTCAACAAGAACTCACGCAAGCGAAAAAATGCCACAGAGTGCATCCTCTGTCAAAAGTGCAAAAAGGCCTGTCCAGTGGGAGCGTTAAAATAAGGGGACTATATACATGAATCCCGCCCGCTCTGTCCGCCCTCTGACATCGGCGGCAAACGGGAACAAAAATGCAGCAAGTAGCAAAAGTGAAAATACATGGAAGGCATGCATTTTTGTAAACGCAAGCGCCTTTGCACGCCGCTGTTGGAGGCCGGCCATTCACACCGCGTCCGCACCGCATGTCGGCCTGCCCGCCCGCGTGCTCTATGGGCAGGTGCCTCCGTAAATCATGTTGGAGTTAAAATCCAATTTTATTTGACTTTGTATTCATCTTTGTTGTGCCATCATGTATATATCTCCTAAAATTATCGTATTTTCGCACCACCTAAATATTTTGAGGTTTAGGGTGTAGTTTTTCGCAACCTTCGTAGTCAAAATAAAAAACAACATCTAAAAGATGAAGCAGAAAAAAGACAAAGAACAGAAGGAAATAGACTTTGAACGGCTGATACAGGAGCAACGACAAACTATTTACTCGGTGTGCTACCTCTTCGCTGACGACCGCCAAGAGGCGGACGACCTGGTGCAGGAGGTGCTGATACATCTCTGGCAGGGCATTGACAAATTTGAGGGGCGTAGCTCTGCCAAAACATGGGTCTATCGGGTGGCACTGAACACTTGCATGACCATCGACAAGCGCTACCGCCGCCGTCCCGACTGCATGCCTCTGGAAATGGACATCGACCTCTTTGCAAACGAAGAGGCCTGTCCCGCTGCCAGTCGCCTACACAAGCGCATTGCGAAATTGCACCCCTTTGACCGCGCGCTGATTTTGCTTTGGCTCGAAGACCTACCCTACGATGAGATTGCCGCCATCCTCGGCATCACAGTTGACAATGTCAGCGTACGTCTGGTACGCATACGCGAAAAACTTAAATCATTCACCGACTAAACCTCAAAACAGATATGGAACAGTACGAAGACATCAAAAGCGAACTGCAGAAGGAACTGCAGGACCTGCGTCAGAATGTGGAGCAGCACAGCACCTTCAACAGCGATGTATGGCGGGAAACGGTGAAACAGTCCAGCAATGAACTCTACTGGCTCAACGCTTTTCTCACATGTGTGGTGGCGGTCGTTATGATTGCCGCAACCGTCGCCTTCGCTCTCATCAAGTGGCCTTGGTGGCTCATCCTCTTGTTCGACTTATACTTTGGTTGGATTCTGGCCGACAACCTTTTCGCCATAATTGGTCTCCGGAAGGCCGACGTGCAGAGCCGCGAAGGTCTCCTCTCGCTGCGAGAGAGTTTAAATACCTACTCCAAACGCAAACGCACCATCATCCGAATTATCGGAATCATTTTGTTTCTAGTACTTGAAGTTTTCCTCTTTTTTTAC
>JAILCI010000032.1 GCA_024686335.1 Bacteroidales bacterium
ATGTTCTATGGCAGCATAAGATTGACAAGCCTTGATCTGAGCCACTTCAACACGTCCAAGGTGACTAGCATGAATTCCATGTTCGATGGCTGCACCAGGCTGCAAACCATCTATGTGGGCAGTGGCTGGAGTACGGCTGCCGTGACAGAATCCGATTATATGTTCTATAACTGCACCAGCCTGGTGGGCGGCCAGGGCACGACCTGGAACTCATCCAACCCGACGGACAAGACCTACGCCCACATCGACGGTGGCCCGAGCAACCCGGGCTACTTCACCGACAAAAACGCCAGTCTGCGTGGCGACGTGAACCATGACGGCAGCGTGAACATCAGCGACGTGACCGCCTTGATCGGCTTGCTGCTTGCGGGAGGCACGATTGACAACGGTGCCGCCGACTGCAACCGGGACGGCAGCATCAGCATCAGTGACGTGACCGCCCTGATCGACTACCTGCTCAACGGCTCCTGGGATTAAAACTTCATCAAAACCTAAGTTCTATCCCTCATGCTCATCGCGGGTATGAGGGATTTTCTATTCATGGAGCGAAAAAAATAACCGCTAGCACCTCAAGATATATGTGCTAGTGGTCTTTGCGATGTATGGCTAAAACATGCCTGTAACTCGATGATGCAAATTTGAACGTGAACAATTGAACACGTGAACAATACCGTCAATCCGCAAAAAATGTGCGTTTTTCTCATTCGGCTATAATAGTAGTAGTTATCATCAAATAACTACTCCAGAATAGAATGGAAGGGTAATATTGGATGTTTTTAAGACAGAAAAGTGGTGAAAATCCAGGTATCACATTTCTCGAGGGCCCGTTCTGTTTCTTGGTTGTTATTAAAATATCTTACTCCAAATAGTAGAACAATTAGTAGAACGGTAAATTTTTGTTGGAAATATCAGTGAAGTACCGTATCTTTGCAGTGTGTGTTAAACTGGTATGCTTTAAGGTATTATTTACACATATTGCAAAAATAACTTGGAGGAATTCATCATGAGACAGATATTGTTATTGATATTTATATTGTTCGTCTGTAGTTTAAGCGCCGAACAGTTTAAGATAACTGGTAAGGTGGTTGACGCGGAATACAAAGATCCTTTCTTTGGTGTGCTCGTTGAGATCAAAGATGCCGACAGCTGTACTTCCACCGATATTTATGGCAATTTCAGCATTGAAGTTGAAAAAGGCGCTATCCTTAAGTTCTCTTTTGTGGGATGTCATTCCAAGGAAGTAGAGATCTTGAATGATTCTTCTCTTATCATAGAATTGGAAGGAAAACTGCTTGAAGATATGTCACCTGAAGAAATTAAATTTTTTTCCAATTGCTGTAAATTCGCTATTACCCCTCAACCATACAAAACTTGGACTGTTACCCGTCCCATTGAGCGTGATTCTTTGATAACTCCCCTCAAGAGTAAATAGTAATTGAAAAGTATGCCACTATAATAATCGAAAAGTATACCATAACGTATGAAAAGTATAAATGACCGATATGGTCAATAGCTTTTCATATCTGTTCAGTGTGGTAATTATTAACTGAGGAACAAAGCCTATGCGAGAATCAGCCAATATGATATTTGCCCCGAGAGAAGATTTGTGACCTACAAGATTGTGAAGAATTGTTTTTATGGCTCAAATAAATGCTCATACCCAAATTGAAGAAAGACAGTGGCAGGATATCTTTATGAATAGCTGTATCATAACCACAATCCGCTCAAGAACCTGATCGATTCCTCATCATATTCGGAATCTCTTCAGAACCTTTTCACTCTACTTTTACCCTCATTCACTGACGACCCTCTCTCGCTTTAGGCTTCGAGGGTCTGTGAATGTCGGCTAAAAGGCTTCGCACTTGTTAGAAAGAAGAGAGGAACAGGCTCGCTATCGCTCACCCAAGCCGTAAGGAGAGAGTACGTGCTGTCGCTCCGCTCCGTTCCTCGCCTGGCCCTGTCTCTTCTCTCTTTACGGATGGAGTGCGACCTTAGGGAGCACTGTTCTTTTCCTTTCTACCTTTCTTTTCTATCCCTTTTTACCCCTCATTTCACCCTAAAACTGTCCTCTTTTTTTTAGAAAATTTGCATAGGTCTTAAACAAACACAAAAAAATGGACACCTCTAACATAAGGACAACAACACTACCAATCCCTCCCGCTTGTTGAATGTCCTGTTTTTATAGATTGGGTGATTTAAATATCAAACTGTTGTAGGAAGATAACCATCGCCTCATGAACAACAAATCACCGAAATCTAAAAGAAAATGAGTGTTTATGGCGAAATAATCGCTACCTTTGCGTGAGTTT
>JAILCI010000057.1 GCA_024686335.1 Bacteroidales bacterium
TCGACCTAAATTCATTTTTTGCGATTTTAGGCCGCAAAATTACTCCATCATTTCAAATCGAAAAATCAAAGAACGCCTGTATCTTATTATATGTCAATAAATTAAATGCCTAAGTTAAAAATTTATCGCGACAGTAGTAATTAATATATATACATTTATTCTGTTTTATCATCTTTTACCCTATGGCTATACCTTTCATTGATTTCAGACCCGCTCAAGTGATGGGCGACAAAGAAGTCTATGTCTGCTACTACGTGATTGACCCCACGTGCGATCAGCTCAAACGCAGGCGTATCCGCTGCAACCGCATCAGGAATCCGCGTGAGCGGGCAAAATATGCAACCCTGCTCTGCGCAGAAATCAATCGGAAACTCTACAACGGCTGGAATCCGCTGATCGGAGAAGATTCCGCATCCACAAAACGGGTCTCCATTGTGGAAGCCGCCACCGACCATGTCCGCCGGAAGGCCAAAGACCTCCGCAAGGACTCAGTCCGCAGCTACCGCTCGAAACTGTCCTTCTTCACCAGATGGTGCGAGAAGGCCGGCATTTCCGACTGGCTTTGCGGGCGTTTCACCAGTGCACATGCCGCGAGTCTCCTAGACGAATATGGCGAGGGTGGGCGGAGCACCTACTCCTACAACAGCATGCTTCAGTTCCTGAAAGGCTTATTCAGGTCGCTTGTCTCCGAAGGTCTTGTTTCGTGTAATCCGTTCGCCACGTTCAAAGGGAAAAAGCGGGAGACCAAACGCAGGGTCACCATACCCAAACAGGACCGGAAAAGAATCCTCAACTATTTCCACAAACGGGAGATGAGCGGATATGTCGCCATGATCCGCCTTTGTTTCAGGTACTTGATCCGTCCCAAAGAGATGCTTATGCTTCGGATTCGCGACATCGACTTCGACTCGGGACTACTCCGCATCCCACCGGAGGTGTCGAAGAACCACACAGAACGGATTATTGCGCTTGGCTATGACGTCATGAAGTATTTCCAAGAGCTACAGAAGGGAGAATATAATGCTGACAATTACATCTTTTCCACACATTTTAAGCCTGGCGACCGTCTCTATACCACCAAAAACATGTTCGCCACTTGGCAAAAAATGAGGGAGAATCTTTCGTTGCCCGACTCATACCATTTCTACTCGCTAAAGGATACCGGCATCACCGAGATGCTGGAATCGGGGATGCCGTCGAAATTCGTGAAAGACCTTGCCGGCCGCCACTCCCTCTCCATGACCGAAAGATACCTGCACGTCTCAGATGCCAGAAGAATCCTCAAGGCCAACACGGTACGGTTCTGAACTTTTGAAAAAAAATATTTTGCATGGGCTTGCAATACAAAAGAATTGTATCTTTGCCACAATATAATTTTCGTTATGAAAAATACGATACTCTCTCTGTTGTTCGTTATACCTGTGTGGTTTAGCCTGGCTCAAGTCCAGCACCCCACCGCGTGGCTTCGCGCCGACAGCGCAGTGCTGAATGCGCCATCATGGATGGACGTGTCCGGCAACGGATACAATGCCACGCCGTCTTCGGGAACAATGCCCGCCGCATTCTCCCGAATGAACTTCAACAAGTGCTTCGAGGTGGGCGGAGCGGAGACCTTCGCACTGCCGTTGGGAATCAACGACTCCCGGCAGTCGGACGTGATTGTGGTCTATGAGACCTACGACACCGCCAACGAGAACGCCTTGTGGCAGGTGCAGCTCGACACGGCCAAGCGCATCGGGCAGACCACGCAGCGCATCCTCAACGACAACGGGCAGATCACCTACGATACGGCCAACCGTCTGAAGCCCGTCGTCAACTACCTCGCGCAGTCGTGGCGGACACCCGAGGTGTGCGCCCCCACGCTCTCCCTCTGCACAGCGGACTCGCTGCCGCTGTACGGGCGTGTCGCCGAGGCCATATACTTCGACCATCGGATCAGCGACACCGCCGTCATCCAGTGGATCAGCTACTTGGCGGTGAAATACGGCGTGACTCTCGCGCAGACCGACTATTTGGACAGCCGCCGCAACGTGATATGGGACTACACCGATTATCCCGACTACAGCACCTCCATTGCGGGTCTTGGCAGGGACGACTCGGTGGGGCTGAATCAAAAACAGACATATTATGCTGACGGTCAAATAATCTGCGGTGTCAACCAATTGGCAAGCACCAACGAGGACAACGCCGCTGCCCTTACAGACGGCGACTTCATTGTCTTTGGCATGGAAGGTGTTTTGCCTGCCGTTTCCGAAATCTACACACAGAGCGGCGAGACCTACGAGGTCATCGGGCGCAGCATGGTGCAGGTGACGGGCAATGCCCACATCTACAACACTTTCATCCTTTTGGACACCGCCGCCATGCAGGACAGCATCGCGCCTGTCCTCCTGATTGACCGCAGCGGTACGGGAGAGTTTCCCGCAGGGGAGCTGGAGCAGATTCTGTCTGCAGGGACGGACAGCACAGGACATTACATTTATAACAATATACACTGGGACACCGACCAAAGCGGGCGCGATTTCTTCTGCTTTGCCGTGACGATGCCGGACACCATGGACACACCTAAAGCGGCGGCAATGAACGACACCCAAAGCGGCGGCACGGGACAAACCAGCACCGGGCAAAGCGCGGATGCGAGCCAGCAGCAGGCACTGAAGTCCGTACAACTGCGGAGCGGGGAATCCTCTGCTCCGCAGTACCGCCTGCTGCCCAACCCCAACCATGGGAACTTCACCGTGGAAATTGCATATCCCGAAGCGCAGGATGTCATAGTTACGGTGTACGATGCGGACGGAAAACGGTTGTTCTGCATGGACGGCAAGGGACAGTGTAACTATCGTTTTGAGGGCACTGTGCCGACAGCAGGACACTACCTCATCGATATTGTCACCCTTTTGGAGCACAAGACCCTAAAAATGATTGTAAACTAAATACATAGAATACAAACACAAACAAAAAAAACACGGAAAAATGAGACAATACTTACTCGCCGTAATAGCGGTGCTGGCCGCCATCATCCTTGCCATGTTTTCCATTGACACGGCAAGCAACCAGCAGTCTGCCCGTTCATACAGGGCATATAACTTTAAGTCGGGATTGGAATCCAGAGCAGGCGACCAAGGTTCAGCTTTGTGGAATGACAATGCTGGAAACGTCAATATTCCTACGATAACTGAAACAGTCACGGACAATGGATTTTCCCCATTAACGATAACGAGCTCCCCACTGAACACGCCGCCCGCCATGCTGGCAACGAGCGCGATGACGGAGCTCACCCCTGTGCAACTGCCGCCGCTTGACGCAGGCATGGTGAACGTGACAGGCGGGTTTGACGGAAACAGCCAGACGGCAGGCTACAGGGTGAATCCCCGCCCTGGAGAGTTCGCCATTGCCGTGCCTTACGACCCGTCATTGTTGCCGCAGGGCTTCACAGAGGACGACATACAGACCTACGTCTATGACAGACAGTATCACAGATGGATTGCCATCCAGCGCGATTCCGTGTACGAGGCGGAGATGCTGGTCTGCTCAAGGTTCAGACCGTGGGAGAAGGGACTGCCCCACACGCAGAATGATTTGGCCAACCCTCAGGATGCCCTCGCGCAGGTGCAGGACATGATGTCGTTCGCCCCGCAGGGAGAGGGCGACGGAGATTCCCCGCTGGATTTCATCAATGCGGTACTGAAGACCCCAGAGATGCCGGAGACCTCTGCCTACACGCCCACGAGCATCAAGGAGCTGAAGGCCGCCGACCCGTTGGAGGGTCTGACGCTGATGCAGCCGCCCACGGCCAACAACAGCGGCACGGCCAATCTGAGCTACCCGATAGAGATTCCCGCCGGACGGCAGGGCATGCAGCCTAACCTCGCGCTGACCTACAGCAGCGGCGGAGGCAACGGCTGGCTCGGCGTGGGCTGGGACATCTCCATCCCTTCCATCACCGTGGAGACGCGCTGGGGTGTGCCGAGATATGACCAGAGCAAGGAGAGCGAAGTGTATGTCTATGAGGGCGAGCAATTGGTGACTAAAGACGGTAACGGCAACTTCAGGGAGATGCCGCACCGCACCAACCAGTGGACAAGCAGAAGCACCCTCGGTAACGAGGAACAATTCTTTCCCCGCAAAAACGAGGCATTCGACAGCATTGTCCGCCATGGAACAGGCCCCAGCAACTATTGGTGGACAGTAACGCACAAGAATGGCGTGACAGACTACTATGGGAAGTACGCTTCAGACAATGGCGTGAACAACGGCTGCGTGTTGCGGACAGGGGCAGACAATACATCAGGTGCCATTGGTCACTGGGCGTTGGCGGAAAGTGTTGACCCATACGGCAACAATGTCAGATATTATTACAATGTGGCTTTTGAAAATGTGGGTGCAAATGGAGATGGAGGTCCTATAGGAAAACAGATTTACATAGACAGCATCAGCTACACCAACACATCCGTAGAACAGGGGAAATACAAGGTGGTCTTCAACCGTCGAAACGGGGAACGGCAAGATGTCATTGTCAGTGCCAACAGGGGTTTTGCGGAAGTCACAGCCACTAATCTATGCAACATAGGGGTGTTTTATAATGACACAACTATTAGGGAATACATGTTCATTGATACCATCGGCAGATGTAGCAATTATAAGACCCGACTTACAGATGTGGTTCGGGTTGACCGAATCAGTGTCAAACCTCTCGGTTGTATTGGTGACATGAGCGATCTTGCGGAGGAGAATACGACAAGGACACACTTTGATTATTTTGATTCCCCTCAAGGTGAAGGGATTTTTGGCGAAGAGCAATACCCGTATCTTAATGATGACCATGTCAAATCGTGGTTTCTAACAGATCCTGCCAGTTTGGGCAATGAGGGTAGCTCTACCGCATTGGGCTCCACCCGTGGCAAAAGTTGGAATATAGGTGGCACAGCATCTGTTGGTATTGGTGCCAATGTGGCGATGACTTCTGCAAGTGTGGGTGGCAATTTCAACTACAGTCGCTCCAAGAGTGAGGGTGCATTGACACTTATCGATCTTGACGGAGATGGTTTGGCTGACAAGGTGTTCAAGGTTGGTAAGAAATTGGTTTACCGTCCACAAATTGCCATTGATGACACCACATTCGAATACGGGGACACCATGCATATCGGCGGATTGACTGATTTCCTAAAAGAGGCGAGCAGTACAACTACATGGGGACTGCAAGCCTCGGCTTTGCTGGCGTATAACGGGAGTTGGCCTACTACAAGATCCACCACGACCACCTATTTTTCGGATGTGAATGCAGACGGGCTGCCCGACCTTATCACAGATGATGGAGTAATGTTCAATGTAACGGAACCAGGTGACAGGGTCAGATTCAGCAGCTTCTACACCATTATGGCGGAGAACCAGAATGCAGGAGATGCTGTTGACAGCAATGTCGTGCACACCTCAGTGGACACATGCCAAGGCATCATCTTTGACGGTGAAGCCAGCGACAGTATTATTTGCTTTATCAGTTGGATTCGAGACACTGTTTTCAATGCTAAAGAATACAACAACCACATGCCCCAACAGGTGCTGGATTTTGTGGATTCTCTGGAAAGTACGGGTGAATATTATTGCGAGTATCGCTATTCAGCACATCCCCCAAGAGTGACAGACATCATAGTTTACCGAAAGGAGATGGAATGTCTCCCCATTTTCTCGCAGACAGCCAACTCCACCATTGTGACGATTCCAGACCCCGATTTGGAGGCTGTGAAAGTATGGGTGCCACAAAAAGCAGGAACCGTCAGCATCCGATCTCGCCTGAGACTACTGAACGACAGCATCGGCGGAATGTCACAGTCAAAGTGGCGCGACGGTGTGTCCTACGCTGTACAAGTCTGCAGAGGGGTGACCGCTGACAACGACTATGTGCTCCATGCCATATCTTACGACACACTCTTCACCAGATATGTGGACAAAGATGACACATCAATGAAGGACACCACCTTCAGTGTTTACCTCGGTCTCAATGACCTTGTTTTCTTTCGGCTTATATCGGGCGACAATCATGACTTCGACAAGGTCAGCTGGCGGCAGACCATCACTTATTCTGGTAGCGGATCAGAAGACCACTATGGCGTAAATGAAAATCTTTACGACTCCAAACGGGACTTTGTGGTGTCTGGCAGGGATTTCTTCGCCGTGCCTTTGGATGAGAGCAACACCTACATCAGGGTCACAGCAGATATTTGTTCTTCAACACCTTATGTTAATAGTTATAATTCTGGTTACAGATTGAGAATTGAGGCTAATAGAATGAACAATAATAACATAAGCACATTTGCAAGCACGAACCAAACTATCCAGAACAATATGCTCCACACACCAGTTGTCCTGCTTAAAAACGGAAGCCAGTACATCCCAGTACAACAAGAAGATTTCGTAAAATTCACGCTTGAGAAAAAACCTGCGACTCCGAATTCCCAAAAATTCGATTGGAGTAAGGTCCAAATAGTACCGCACGTGGAGTATTATCAAATGCAAAATGGCCAATACATCAAAATTCAGGATTATTATCCACCCGTAAAGGCGGAAATAGAGAATTATGACGGAACAAAAAAAGATACCGTGTACCACACCCTTTTCGGTCCGCTCTACCGCGGATGGGGACAGTTCGCCTACAACAACAACGACACGTTAAACGGTGCGACAATCCACGATACCCATATCCATGTGGACAAGTTGGTCACAGACTTGGATATGTATCCTCATGACGACAATCACGCAAATAATGGAAAGTACAAGATTAACCATTTCAAAGACCACATCACCAACGACACCGAGAATCCTCAAGAGAGTTCGGATATGGTATCTTGTTACGAAAATGCAGGGGTTTACAATCCCATAGCCAAGACCACCAGCTGGATAGAAATGCGACCAGACTGCAAAAACCGTGCATGGGTGGGTTATGGAAATATCAACTACCTGACAGATAGCATAATGAGCAATACCCGTCTGCCGGAATATTCCGCAGACACTAACACGATAGACATTGAGGAGTACGATCACCCCATTCCCATCGTGGTCAATCACGAAGTGAAGACGGTGCGCAAGCAGAACATTTCAAGGATCAAAAACCATTCACTCAGTCTCTCAGCCATACCCGTTATTTCTGTAGGGATGACCCATTCCCGAGGAGAGAACATTATTCTTACAGACTATATGGATCTGAACGGTGACCGCTACCCTGACATTGTCGGTCAGTCGTTGGTTCAGTACTCAAATCCGTGGGGCGGAATAGGAACCCCTGTACCCATGGGGCCAATGGCTGATGGAATCACGAAGTCGGAAACCACCTCTGGTGGTATCAATTTCGGTGGCAGTTTCCAAATGCCGACAAGAGGTTCGTCCAACAATCCCAAAGGGTCTAAAATCAGTTTTGACGGTTCGGGCAATGTAGGTGCGGATCTCGGCGGAGGCTCCGACAACACCGTGTTCTCGTGGATGGATGTCAACGGTGACGGGCTTCCCGACAAAGTTTCGGTGGATGGTCAAGGCTACGCTTTCGTCAGTCTCAATACAGGATACGGATTCCAGACGAAAACATTGTGGGACAACTTTCCTATTCGTGACGGTGATAGCGAAAATGCAAGTATGAGCTTCGGAGCAAACTTCAACGTCGGCCAAGCCAGTATCGGTGGCGGAATGGGAGTGAACTTTTCCCGCAATCATACCCAGAAAATGCTGATGGACTTCAATGGAGACGGGCTTCCCGACTATGTGATGAAAGGAGGAAACGGTCTGATGGTGCGTTATAACATCGGCGGTGGAAACTGGTCGGGATGGGAAAATGTCAACAACGTTTCAAACATCAGTTTTGGCAGATCCTACAGCGAATCCATCAATGCTTCTGTCACACTTGGTTTCACTTTCTTCAGCATACTGAAAGTGTGTGTCGGCATTTCCGGTTCGCCATACAGCAGAACGTTCAGCCGTGATAGCGTTCAGCTCACCGACATTAATGGTGACGGATATGTTGATTACGTCACCTCCGATTACGAAAATGAAATGATTGTGCGCTACAACAAATCAGGCAAAACCAACCTTCTGCGGAAGGTGACAAATTTCACAGGAAGTTCCTTCGAAATGGACTATGACATGCCGCTTGCTTCCTTTGATAAACCGCAGCGCAGCTGGAATCTTGCAGAGGTCAGGGTCAGCAACAACGACACACTTTGTCCTGTCGGTGGCAACCGCACTTACTCCAGTTTCGAATATTCGGAACCCAACTACAACCGAGTGGAACGAA
Organism: Bacteroidales bacterium; assembly: GCA_024686335.1. Taxonomy (GTDB): domain Bacteria; phylum Bacteroidota; class Bacteroidia; order Bacteroidales; family WCHB1-69; genus F23-D06. Next base: position 8,279 of record JAILCI010000057.1, read on the forward strand.
TGGACTACGGCTATCATACTGTAATCACCTATCAATATGACACGGAAAACCACGACAGTCTGTATCGACTCACTGTGGAGGAGTTCAATAATCAAGATTTCACCAAACGGGGTCGCAAGACACGCGACTGCATCTACGATGCGACATGGAATCCTTACATAGAACATCTCTATGATGCAACTGTTTATGACTTTGCTGGCAGCGAGGTGTCAGAAAATGGTTGTGCCCGTGCTGATGTGTATGTGGGTGTGGAGTCCGACCTGACAAATTGGTACGAGGGACATTCTACGGCACAGGTGACCTCTCGGATTGTTCGTAGATATGACCGCTACCGCAATGTAACCGAATACATCCACTATGGTGACACCACTCATCATGACGAATGGTTTAAAGCTGAGATTGAATATGCCGCAGGAATGCAGCACAATCTCGTGGCACTACCCGTGCAGATTGTTGTGAAGAATTATAGCGGCAACACTATGCAGAAACGCACAGCCTCCTATTATCCGACAGGCAAATTACAACAACTTGTGCGACACAACAGCAGTGGTAATGCACAATATGACTTCACCTACGATACGTACGGAAACGTGTCGTCTGCTATGATGCCGCAAAACTTGAATGGACAACGACTGCAATTCACCTATCAGTATGATAACAATGTGCAAACCTATCCCATTCGGGTTGACAATATTTCATTGGGCTTCTTCTCCACGGCAAGTTATGATTTAAAGTTCGGTAAGCCAACGAGAACGGTCGATATAAACGCCAACGAGATGCGCTACCAGTACGATTATATGGGTCGGAACACGGTGATTCTGGCGCCATACGAAATTGACGCTGGCCAACCATACACCATCAGGATGGAGTATCACCCGAAAAACTATGGCACCTTGAACATTTCCGGTTCTGGCGGACAAAGCTACGCCTGCACCTATCATTACGACTGCCAGCATCAAAGCAACCCTATTAGGACAACGATAATCACAGACGGTCTTGGCCGTATGATGCAGACCAAAAAAGACGCAGAAATTAACGGACATGAGTGGAGTTTGGTGACAGGTAGGGTGAAGTACGACTGTTTCGGCAGGACGGTCGAACAATACCATCCGTTTAAAGAAGATACTGCATTGTTCGCCACTTACAATCCCTATTATTCCTCGGGAACCCGAACCGCCACATGGTATGACATCATGGATCGTCAGACTAAATTGAAACTGCCCACCTCAGACAGCACCGTGATGTCTTATGGCGTGGAGTCTTGGGGTGCCAAGACTCTTTTGCGAACCATCACCAAAGATGCAAAAGGGAACCAGGTAAGGGTGTTGACAGGTACCATGGGACAGCAGATAGTGCAGATTGATTCTTACGGTTCAGAAACCTCCTTTGAATATGATTGCCTCGGTCAGCTCAAGAAAAGCACAGATCCAGACGGCTTCGAAACTTCATACGACTATGACATGGTTGGTCAACTGGTTCACAGAAAGCATCCCGATGCAGGTGATGACCGATACAAATATGACCCAGCGGGAAATTTAATATATCATGATAATGCAGCTGGGGAGCATTTGAATTACCGTTACTATTACAACCAGCTGACAGACGTTCTTTGTTCACAATACTCAGCCAACAACGTACACTATGAATACGGCACGTACAGCAGCACAAATCTGATCAACAACTCGGTGGGCAAGGTGACAAAGCAGGAGGACGCCTCCGGCTGGCAAACTTTTAAATATGGCAAACTTGGTGAAGTAACCGAAAATATTCGTACTTTTGCGCTTCCGTATGATGCCCAAACCTATACGTTCAAAATGTATTTCGGATACGACAGCTGGAACCGCATAATGGGAATGACCTACCCCGATGGGGAGGTGGTCACGTATGTCTACAACCTCGGCGGTATGCTGAAGAGCATCTCCGGCACAAAGATGAACAACGCCTATCCATACATCGACAGCATCCGCTACAACGAGTTCGAGCTGAAAGAGGCGGTGTATTACGGCAACGGCACACGGTGTACATACGGATATGATGTTCTGCAAAGGCTGACTGCGTTGGCTTCATATACGGCAAACAACGAGCTGATGCAGATGCTGAGATATGATTACGATGCTGTAAGCAACATCACCGACATAGACAATTCCGCAGGCATCCTTGCCAACGGATTGGGTGGGATGTATCACAACCGATACTCGTACGACAACCTGTACAGGCTGGTATATTCGAGAGGCAATTGGCTTGGAAGCCCGAACACTAACTATGAACTGGAAATGAGTTATAACCATAACGGACGAATCAGCAGAAAGACTTTAACAGCTGGAATTGTGACGCGGACACCTATGATAAACTCATTCAACTCGGTCATCTATGACAATATGTACCACTACACGAATACAAGCCAGCCCAATACGCTGACATACATAGACAACAACGGTCCGCAACAGTTCTTCCAGTGGGATGCCAAAGGGAATATGACATACCATAAGAACACAGCTGTCTCTTTGGAACGCTTCCTCTGTTGGGACGAGCAGAACCGCCTGCAAGGGGTAAGGGACAAAAGCTCGCTGTCAGTCTATCAGTATGATGCCAACGGCGACAGGACATACAAGCTGACGGGAGACTACACTTACCAGAATGTTAGTGGCACATGGCGGTATTTCTACCAGCTGGACAATGCCACCCTATATGCATCCCCATATTTAGTTGTCACTCCTAAAGGCTACACCAAGCATTATTATGCAGAGAGCGAGCGCATTGCCAGCAAGCTGGGCAACGGCGGACTACAGGAGCTTGGCCATCCTTTGGCTGACGACATTCAGGTTCACGACAAGTTATTTGCCAATAAGAACCACGCCCAAAACGTGATCTACGAGTGCCTGAACGCGGAAGAGGTGAGGGCATTTTCTCCCTTGTCATACCTTCACGAGTTGACGAGCTCATCTCAGAGCCCAGAGGACAAGCGCTACTTCTACCACCCCGACCACTTGGGAAGCAGCAGTTGGATTACGTTCACCGACGGTGAAGCTGTCCAGCACCTCCATTACCTGCCCTACGGAGAAGACTTGGTGAACCAGCAGCATACGGCCGTTGGCGCTATGTACACGTTTAGTGCCAAGGAGAAAGATGCGGAGACGGGTTACTCGTACTTTGGTTCCCGCTATTACAACTCCGATCTGAGCATTTGGTTGAGTGTGGACCCGATGAGTGACAAATATCCTTCAATGTCGCCATATACGTATTGTGCAAATAATCCGTTAAAATTGGTAGACCCGAACGGGGAGGATATAATAGACGTTGACAATAAAACAGGAAAGACAACCATAACACGATGCAAAGGGAACGACGTTCTTCGTTGTGGAAAAAAATCCACGGAACTGTCGGGAAATGGCGTTTTCCGAGATGCTCAAGAAAAGGGTGAGCAATTAGGAAATGGCGGAGGAACTTTACTTGTTGGTATGTCAAAATCAGACGCTCGAAAAACTTTCAATTTCATGGCGGATAACTCTAATGTTGAATGGGGCTATATGGAAACACGGAATGATGATGGCAGTTCAAGTTTTATGGTAGGGTCAGCCCATAGTAAAGAAACTGAAAGTTTGGTGTATGAAAAGGCCTGTGAAGTTAATCCTGGAAATCTGATACGTTACGACCACAATCACTTATGCAATGACCAAAGCTCTACGGCAGGCTTTCCTTCAACACCTAATAATGCCGCTAATTCAAATTATGTGGACACCGATGCTTGGAATAGTTTATTAAAAACTCAGCCAAATGCAAGTTTTGGAATAAGGCATAGAGGTAAAACGACAACATGGGTTAATGATAAGAATCACGGCACGGATAATTCAATAATAAAATATATAAAATGAAAAGATTAGCTGCAATATTAATTTGTTTCTGTTTGTTTATCAACAGCTCGAATGCGAAATCAAGAGATACTCTTGCACATTGCGATATTTATACGTTTGTTAACCAAGAAATGGAATCAGCCATTGACAGTATTGTCCAAAAATGGAAAAATTGTAGATATTATCAACAATTCCATACATTTCCAATGCTTTTGATTCAAATATATGATGAAGGTTGCGATATGGAAATATACCCGTACAGCAAAACAATATATGCTAGATTCTCTATTGATAATAGAATTAATTGTTTTGGCTTTGTAATGTCAGAAGAGGTCTTGATTGTGATTCATGATTTTTCTGAAAGTCAAATCATCAATAATTTTTTTACTTGTACTGAAAAAGATCAATCAATACATCCCCCCGCGAACTATAACTTGATAGATCATTATTTCCCGCCTTTTAATGCATATTTTGACGCTCAATATGAGATTGACAACGATCATCTTTTAAATGGGGATTGTGTCCAGTGCACTGACGAAGAAAACTCTTTTGAATTCGCTTATTTGGTGAACATTGGTGACACATGGGAAACTATAGCGGAGAACCTGAACATCGATAGTACAAAATTAAAGCGAAGCTATCAGGAGCTCAATTATAAAAATCTTACTTCTGGTTTTTTGATGCATTTCGTTTACAGGGTAAAAGACAATGATTATGGGATTTTTGTTGCAAATTAATACACAGATTCAGATTATCTGTGTCTAAATCACTACAAATCTTTTCAGAATACTACGAATATATAGCAAAGCTAAGCTATCTATTTCAATAGCAAGAGGGGGGTGTTTTCCCCGAAACTCTCACGCCTATGGATACAATCCAACTTCTAAAACATAAAGATTATCAACTACTTAAATTGTCAATTAACCAAATTAAATTCATCATCAAAAACTAAAAAAATGAAAAAAGTATTTTTTATCCTGGCGATGGCATTCGCCGCAGTAACCGTAATGACCTCTTGTTCTGATAAGGAGGTGACCCGAGAGTCTTTCATCGGAAAATGGAATGCGGATTACAAGTGGGAACCTGTAAATGGTTCCGCTCCGACGAACCCGTTTGAGGGTGTCACCATCACATTTACCATAAATGCAGATGGCACCTACGACGAG
>JAILCI010000002.1 GCA_024686335.1 Bacteroidales bacterium
GCAGATGGAGTTCTACGTTCGCCAGCCGTATGCCGCCAGCAGCCTGGAGGTGGGTGTGATGACGGACGTGAACGACCCGAGCACGTTCGTGGTGGTGGAGACCATCAGCCACAACGGGGCTACGAACCAGCAGCAGCACACGGTAGACTTCAGCACTTACACAGGCGAGGGAAGCTACATAGCGTTCCGCAACCTGTATGATGGCACCTGGGGCCGAAGCACGATGTACATCGACGACATCAACCTGTCGGAGATCACCACATCATCCGATCCTGTTTCTGAACAGCCTCAGACCGAGGAGGATATGGCTGAGGAGTATGTTGACGAGACCGCCAACGAAGACTTCGAGGAGGTTATGGCGCCTATGGGTGTTGAGGACTACGACATCAACACCATGACGGTTTACCCGAACCCGACGACGGGCAAGCTGACGATTTCAGCCGACGTGGTCAATAGGGTAGAGGTGTACAGCCAGATTGGCGTGCTGGTGGCAGTCTACACCGAGGAACGCGTGATCGATCTGAGCAACCTGCCTACGGGCGTCTACGTCTTGCGTGTCACCATGCCTGAGGGTGTGGCAGTACGCAAAGTCGTGAAGAAGTAGGGGAGAGTCATCCCTCACTTGAACTAGAAAGCCCTGGCGCAGAGATGTGCCGGGGCTTTTTTTAGTTGATAGTTTTAGAGATGATAGATAAATAGTCGTATTACAGGCTATACGGACTCTTACACGAGAATGTTTTTTTTTTTATTTTTGCATAAAAATTCGTGCTATGAAAAACGGCTCTTTTTTTAAATGCAAATGGATAAAAGAAGAGGGATTTTACCTTCTTTTGCTCCTGTTGATTTGCCTGATAGGATACGGCCGTTTTCTTTTCAACGCCCCTATCTATGATTTTTACAATCATTTCTTTCCCTATCGTTATTTTATCGTAGACACCATTCATCACGGGCGGATTCCTTTGTGGAATCCTTACCAGTCAATGGGACTTCCCGCTCATGCCGATCCACAGGCAAATGTGTTTTACCTTCCAATATGGATATTTGCCTTGATATTTGGGAAATACTCCACGGCATGCTGTGGGGCGGAATTCCTGTTTCATGTCTTTGTTAGCGGTGTCGGATTCTTTTATCTAACCCGTTTTTTCGTTAAGAATAACTTTGTGGCTTTTCTCACCGCAGGTTTTTATATGCTTTCAGGTTTCTTTGTCGGGAATGCCCAACACCTGTCGTGGATAATCGGAGCTGCATGGCTCCCGTGGCTCTTGCTCTCTTTCATAAAGTTGTTGGATTCTCCAGGATTGCGTCCGATGCTGCTGTTTCCTCTCTTCTTCTCACTGATGGTTACAGGTGGCTATCCTGGATTCGTTTTTGTCTCGATCTATTTTCTGTTGGCCATCTTAATCTTTTATCTGGTGATCCGCTTTCAGCAATCGCGACAGGATTGGGGTAAGTTATTTGGCTATGGCGCTGGAGCTCTGGTGCTGAGTGTGTTGCTGTCTGCGCCAGCTCTTATCTCCTTTTGGGAAATACGAGCTGAAATCACTCGCGGGGTAAGCCTCTCATTTGCTGAGACATCGGAGTCACTAACACTTCGGAGTATGATCTCCTTGATCTTCCCCTATATTGCCAATAGTGATTCCGGTTTTACACATACGGATATTTCAATGGGCAGTATATACGTGGGCTTGCTTGTTCTTCCCGCTGTGTTCATAGGCCTTTGGAAGAATCGTGATTCGTTGCTCTGGGTGCTCCTTGGTATGGGACTCTGGGCTTTCATCTCCGCTTTCGGTACGCATATTCCGCTTAACAGATTCTTCTTTGAACATCTGCCTCTTCTCGGTGTTATTCGACTCCCAGGACTGTATAGGCTCTTTTTTATGTTGATTATGCTGATTTTCGCGGCTAAAGGATTTGAATATCTTATCGAAAATTGGGAGAAATGTCGTGTATGTGCAGCTTACATTAGTGGTGCGGCCGGATTACTCTTCCTTATAGCGGTAGCTGTCTTCTACAAAATGACTCCTGAAATACAACATGATGACTTTCTGGATGGACCGTTAACACAAAAAATGATGCTAGAAGCTATGATTGCTTCTTTTACATGTATCATTGCCTCTCTTGCCATCATTATTGCCGGCCGTCCGAAAGTCTTTGTTTTGTTAGCTATTATTCTGCTGGCGGAACCACTTGTACAAGCCAATATTTGCGGTCCGAAGACTATCTACACTACACAAGACCTTCATGAGCAACTCGCCAAGGTGACTTCAATATCCGGATTCCCCGTTCCAGATTCGTTAAGTTCTCCTGAAAAAATCAATAAAGATTACGGACTCTATGCTTTCTGGACCAATGTTGGGATGTTTGTAAAAGAGGTGGAATGGTATAGTTATAATCCTGTGAAACTCAATCGTGATCTGCAGATGCTTCAGAAATACTGCGAGAGTCAGACAGCATTGTATCTTCCGATTGCTTATTTTCCCAAAGCTATTGTTTATGATACGGTTCCGCATTTTCTGACGACCGATACGGCCTATACTCTTCGACCAGAATCTGTTTTCACTTGTGATTCCGGGAATACAGAAATTACCGTCCGACGTTTCGAGCCCGGGTATGTAGTCTTGCAAACCCAAACAGATACTGAAAGACCATTCGCGCTTTGCCAGAGTGTCTATAAGGGATGGCAAGCATCTCTTGATGGAAATCCTCTCCAATTAGACACTTTGAATTTTGCGATGTTGTCAGCAACAGTACCTGCTGGTTCCCACGAAGTTGTGTTGGAATACCGACGTCCCTTCATTGTTGCTCTTTTCATGCTCCAAGCCATTCTCTCCGCAATTATGTTTCTTCTGTTCTCGTATCTTAAGTTTCGGAGTTGTTGAACTGTTGAACTGTTGAGTTGTTGTGCGATAATCTTTGCGTCTTTGCGTTAAAAAATCTGCGAGATAAATAAAACACAAATTACCGAAAAATACCCATAAATTATCCATAAATTATTTTTGGTTAATTAACGGCTAATTCATGGCAATTTATGTTCTATCTCTTTCGCCCCTTCGGGGCTTTATTATTCCTCGCGCCGTCTCACACACAGGGGTTTACACCCCTGCCTGTACTCTGTCGCCCCCTTCGGGGCTCTGTCAACTACAATCTACTGTCATCATTAGGGCACTAATAGTTGCGTAGCTTCGGCACGCCTTGAAGTTCGGGGAATTTATTCTTTGTTCCTTTGCGTCTTTGCGTTTTAAAAAAAATCTGTGAGATAGGCGAGCGTATGCGAGCAAAATAATCCGCGAAATAAAAAAGATCCGCAGGATCTAAAGAATAAAAATCTGCGTTCATCTGCGAGATCTGCGTAATCTGCGGGGGAAAAAACATCGAGATCAGCGGGAAACATATCAGCGAGATCAGCGAGCAACGCGAGCCAAAAAATCAGCGAGATAAAAAAGATCCGTAGGATCTAAAAAATAAAATCTGCGTTCATCTGCGAGATCTGCGTAATCTGCGGGGGAAAAAAACATCGAGATCAGCGGGAAACAAAACCATTTATCACCGATGGAGACGTTCCATGGAACGTCTCTACTCCGCACTTCATTTTCAATTTTTCATTTTCAATTTTCAATTATTATCGTATTTTTGCTGATTTATTTTTAATAGAAATAAAGTATAATTTATATATATATCATCAATGAAAAAACTCCTTTTTTGCTTGCTGTTGCTTAGTGCTTTTTCCTCTGTTTTTGCACAGAATGTGCGAGTTAGGCAGAACTCATTCCAGAAAGTGGCGGTGTCGTTTGCCGCTGACTCTCTTTTGGTGAATGATATTTCCAGGACGGAAGGTTCTTTTTCCATCATTTCCATGGATGGATATTTTCCATCAAACAACCCTGGAGACCCTCAACTGCCGGTATTCTCCAGGATGCTGCAGATTCCCGTCTGCGATTCCGTGGTGGCCACAGTGACCAACTCACAATATACGGAGTATGACGCCGCAGACCTTGGTATTACGCATCCGCTCTATCCTTCGCAACCGAGTTTGCCAAAGACGCAAGTGGCGCAATTTACATATAATCAGTCAGTTTACCAGACTAACGCTTTTTACGCATTGCCTTTGGTCAGCGTTGAGAAAGCTGGTATCAAACGTAACTATGCGTTGGCCAATGTGTACGTTTCTCCTGTACAGTACAATCCTGTGACACAGAAAGTCAGAATATACACTCAAATTGATGTGGAGTTCACGTTCGTCAATACCGACATGGCGAAGACCAACCGTCTCCAGATGTTTAACTCACCCATGTTTTTAATGGATGACAATACTATTCTCAACAAGATGAGCTCGAAAACTGCGCGAGTCGAGTTTTCAGGTAATCCTATCAAATATATGATTGTGGCTAATTCCATGTTTGCAAGTAATGAGGATTTTCAAGCCTTTATAGCATGGAAACGCAGATTGGGATATCTCGTAGAGGTGACTTATGTCCAAGATGGGACCACTACTTCAGCCATCAAGAGTATTGTCCAAGACGAGTACGATAATGCCACGGCTGCAGATCCTGCGCCTACCTTCCTGTTGTTGGTGGGTGATATTGATCAGGTCCCGACATTTATCTCTCGTGATGATAATTATGATACTTTCCCGACGGACCTCTACTATGCCACCCTGGACGGTTCTGACAACCTTCCGGACTGTTACTACGGACGTCTCTCAGCTACGAACAATACCCAGCTGTCGAGCCAGCTGGAGAAGATCATGATGTACGAGCAATACACGATGCCAGACCCTTCCTATTTGGGCAACGCCGTGCTGGTGGCCGGCATCGACGACTTCTTCTCCGAGGGACATTCCAACACACATGCCAACGGACAGATTAACTATATCAACCAGTATTATGTCAATGCTAACTCCACCACTCATAACTATTCTACGGTCTATAAGCATAATTATCCTTACTCCGATACGTACGGCTCTGCTGCTGCTGCATCCATTATCAGTGAGATTAGCAACGGTGTCGGTTTTGCCAACTATACGGCGCATGGATACACGGACGAATGGTCATTGCCCCATTTTGGCACAGACAATATACCCTCTTTGACCAACACAGGCAAATACGGCCTTCTGATTGGAAACTGCTGCCTATCCGGCAAATTCGACGAAGACGAATGCTTCGGCGAAGCGCTTTTGCGTGCATCCCAAAAAGGAGCTATGGGCTATATAGGTGCTTCCAAAGAGAGCATTTGGGATTGTGACTACTACTGGGCTGTTGGTGTGCGCAGCACCATCCAAAACGGAACGAGCTATGACGCCTCCAATCTGGGCATGTACGACCGTCTTTTTCACAACCATGGCGAAATGCAGAGTGTGTGGGTCTCTACGATTGGCGGCATGGTGCAGGCCGGCGATATGTCGGTGCAGTATTCCACGCAAAGCTATTACAAGAAGTATTACTGGGAGATTTACCACTGCTTCGGAGACCCTTCTGTACGCGTCTATTTAGGCATGCCCAACACGATGACGGTGACCGCCGCCAATATCATAACCCCGGGTGCCGCCACCTATACCGCTACTGTCGCCCCCTATGCCTATGTGGCCCTCAAACTGGATGATACCACCTTTGTGGCAGCCTCCTTTGCCGATGAGAATGGTGAGGTCACGCTGACGCTTCCTTCTGACATGGAAGAGGGCGACTATGAACTGGTGGCCCTGGCGCAGAATTATATTCCCTATTTTCAA
>JAILCI010000012.1 GCA_024686335.1 Bacteroidales bacterium
TGAAGAGGAACTGGGCGCAGAAGAGCTTCAGGGTATCAATAATATCGTGCCTGTCAGTTTCAGCGATGGTCCTTATTACAACTTCCCCGAATGCCAGAAGATTCAAGACGGCATCTATTTTATCAAGGCCAAGGGTCACACCAATGGTAACAGCATCATCATTGTGGAGAATGACGGCCTCTTTTATATGATTCATGGTGATATCACATACGTCGATGAAGCCCTGTATGAGGACAAGCTTTCTGTTGTCTATGATGACCTCGCAGAGGCTCGCAAGACGCAAGACCGCGTGCGTGAGTTCATCAGTCAACATCCTACGGTGTACCTTTCAACACACTCACCGCAAGGCTATGAGAACCTGGAGGCCAAGCGTGTGATGGACCTGAACAATCCCGTCCCGACGGTTTTTGCGGAGGTGGATTTTTCACAGAAAAAGGCCTCTGGCAAGTATGTCTGCTCCATTTGTGGCTATGTGTATGATCCTGCTGAACACGATGGTGTGGCTTTCGAGGATCTGCCCGACGATTGGAAGTGCCCGCGCTGCAAGCAAGGCAAGGAGAAATTCAATAAGGCATAACACTCTTCAGATGATAATCCTCTTCAATAAACCATACGGTGTGCTGAGTCAATTTACTCCCGAGGCGGGTCATCGGGCTCTCAACGAGTTCGGCTTTCCTCCGGGAGTCTATGCTGCTGGCCGTCTGGACCATGACAGCGAGGGCGCCTTGCTATTGACGGACGACGGGCGGCTGATCAAGCGCCTGCTGGATCCCAAAAATGGACATCCGCGCACTTATCTTGTACAAGTAGATGGAGAGATTACTGATGAGGCATTGTTGCAGCTGACTAAAGGAGTAGTCATCAAAGGTTACCACACCCGTCCCTGCAAGGCAGAGCGGGTGCTGCCGCCAGAAGACCTCTGGGAACGCGTGCCACCCGTCCGTTTTCGGGCCAATATCCCTACCAGCTGGATTCGCCTTACCCTTACCGAGGGCAAGAACCGCCAGGTGCGGCACATGACTGCGGCGGTGGGTTTTCCGACCTTGCGGCTCATCCGTGTCCAAATCGGCGATCTTAGTCTGGGCACACTCCAGCCAGGAGAGTGGAGGGTTGTGAAGAAGTGATTATTATCAGACATACAATAAAAAAACGGAGACACACAGCAGCGCGTCTCCGTTTTTCGCTGTTTAATCTTATAATTAGTTGGCAATAATGCCGAAAAGGATGCAAGCCACAATGAAGGTAAACACGATGTTGAAACTCTGCGCCGTGAGGAAAGCCCACAAAGACTGACGGTTCTCCTTGGAGAAGATCTCTTTGAAGCGTGTCTCGAGGCCAATGCAGACAAATGCGATGGAGAAGAAGATGCCTTGGAAGTTTTTGGCCAAGGATTTGTATTTCACAACGGTGTCGCCAATCTCCACGCCGCCTGTGAACCAGATGCTGAAGACGATGGAGGCGATTACCATGCCGACGACGAACTTCGGGAAGCGCTGCCAGATGACGGCCCCCGTGGTGCGAGGCATGCCCTCGGTCTTGCGCAATGACCAATAGAGAGAGATGAAGAAGGCGGCCACGCCGATCAGCACATTTTGGGAGGCTTTGACGATAACGGCTGTATTGCCGGCCTCTTCGCCGAGGATACCGCCAGAAGCAGCCACAGCTGCTGTGGTGTCAATTGTACCGCCAATCCAGGCACCTGCAACCTGTGCTGCAGCTGTCGGGTCGCTGAAGAGTAACGGCAGAATCCATTTGCAAAGCAACGGCATGATGTAGAGCATGGGGATGGCAACGACCATCACGAGAGAGACCACATAGCTGAGCTTCTTCTTGTCACCATCAATGGTTCCGCAGGTCGCGATGGCAGCGGAGACACCGCAGATACTCACGGAGCTGGCCAGTATCGTGGCCATCTCATCGTCAACATGGAACACCTTGCGGGAGACCCAGAATCCGAAGTACCAGACGCACAACACCACTATCAGCGCTTGTGCGAGACCGAAAGCGCCAGACTTCATGATTTCACCGAAGATAACGGTAGCACCAAGGCATACGATACCGATTTTGATGTAGAACTCACTCTGGATGGCAGGTTTTAACCACTCGGGTACATGGAAACAGTTGCTGATTAGCAAACCGAAGAGAACAGCGAAGAGTACTGATTCTAAACCATATTCCTTGCAGAAAGGGATGCTGGCACAGAGTTGTGCGAGCAAGGTTAGCACAAAGATGACGATGAACGAGGGCAATAGTCCCTTCAGTGGTTTGCGCGATATAAGAGCCGCTGCCACAATGACGATGAACAGGAATACAAAGGTCAACAAAGTGTTGAGCCAGCCTGCTCCGGTCGCCAGAGAGGAGACGTTCAGCATCTTGATGTTGTTCATGAAGCGTGGGGCTATCACAATTAACCCCAGTACGATAAAGCCGAGAAGGACAATCAGCCACTCCTCGTTAATTAACGGTTTCTTTTCTGTTTTGGAAGACATATCTTATTATATTTTTTGATTATTCATTAGAATTTTACGGAGAGCATGGTCAGGAAAGAGTGACCGAGGTAGGGATTGTTCTGGCGTTGGCGCAAGGTGTACTGAAGGCGCAACTGCACATGTTTCTCGGGCCACCAGTCGATGCCGGCGCTGTAGTAGGTAGAAGCTCCATCGTCAGCAATATTTTTTTGGTAGAAGTCGTAACGCAACACCGGACGCAGTTTCTGTTGTACGTTGCTCTTGGAACCCCAGCCAAAACGGAACCAATAGCCTGCTGTCACATAGAATCCTTGAGTGTTGAAATTATCCACCTGTAAAACGTCGTTGGAAGCAATAGTTCCTACATCGGTTTTGCCCCACAAGTACTCACCGCGCACGGTAAGGTTATCGTCCTTATATTCGGCACCGCCAGCGAAACGGAGACGCAGACCGTCTATGTCGTCCGAGATGGCATAGCGTCCCCAATAGGCAGACCCGGAGAGTACAAGATTTTTCAGGAAAGGATGAAACTCGATACGACCGGCAATGTCCTTAGCCATATTGTCAAACTTGACGTTGATGCCGTTGCCTCCAAACACGCCGACGCTATAGCCCAACAGCGGATACTTTTCGCCGTTGCGCTCAAACTGCAGTAACGTGCCGTATAGCATGGCACCGATTTCACGGCCGGTGGAGTAGCTGCTGACGCCTGAGACGTCCTTGTAGCCTGACAAAGCCGTGATTACCTGCGCGTTGTCAGCAAATTCAAGGTCCAGTGGAGAGTAGGGGTTTTCTATTGTGAACGGAATCTTGAACTGCCCGACTTGCAAGTTGGCATAACGGCAAAACTTGAGTTTTACAAAAGCATCCACCAGCTTCGGGGAGTTGGCAAAATCTGCCTGCAAGCGGAACTCGACCATGGGCGTGATATTGCCTTTCAGGTCGATACGAGCACGGCGTATTTGCATAATGCTGCTCTGGATATCGTCTTGATTGGCGACCGCCTGGTTCTGATACTCATACTGGGCGTTGATGAATCCACCCACTTTAATGTAGTCGCTGATCTGGAAATTGCGCTCTTTTTTTGGGGCGGACTGATCCGTTACAGATTTCTCCTCTGTTTTCTTTTCTTTCTTGTCCTCTTTCTGTGCCGATGCGGCCGTGGCAACACCGAGAATTAACACGAACATTGTAATGCGTAAAAATGTTTTTTTCATATAACAAAAATTTAATTTAACTTTCTTTAACGTTATTTTGAAAGCGCAAATGTAGTGGTTTTGTCAATGTGATTTGTCCTAATTTGCGGAAGAAATTGTCAGTTTTCATCATTTTTCTCAAGATGGAGAACTAAAATAGGTATGCTGATTTCATTTCTTTATTTCGTTGTTTTACAAATATATATACGTATTCTTACAGTCATGATTCATATCTATGACATCTTTAATGCGAATAATGACATTTTTTTTGATTACCCCATTTTTTATTATCGAACATAAAATAGTTCATTAGAATCAGGTTCTAATTCTGCTATTTTGTTTCTTATTACATCATGTTAATTTATAATAATGAAATGCCATAGAATCTATCGTGGGAGTTTTGAAACGTATTTTGATGCAAACAAATTTTATGTACATTTGCCCCGTTTTTTTATTAAGTACATCTTCTATGCCCGTTTTACTTTATCAGATTCTTTTGTTTCTTGCTATTTTGACAGCCGTTATCTTTATGATTATGTTTATTCAAAGCCGTAAGGCATACAAACGATTGTTGAAAAAGAATCTTGAGGAGCAACAGACGGCTTTTACCTTCTCTGATAAGATTGACTTTGAGGATATGAAACCAGATAGTCCTGTTGACGAGGGGCTTATTGCACAACTTCAAACACTCTTTGAGGTTGATAAAGTTTATCTTGATTCTGATCTTACCCTCAATCAATTAGCCAAAAAGGTTGGCACTAACCGAGCCACCCTGTCGCACGTCATTAATCAATATTTTCACAAGTCCTTTCCTGCTATGCTTAATCAGTATCGAGTAAACGAGGCCCTTCATTTGTTGACCGAGAAGAACAGTAAGGATTATAAATTGGAGGTTATTGCTGAGATGTGTGGTTATCGTAACCGCCAGGTTTTCCATTCTGCATTTAAGCGCGAGACGGGTATTACCCCTAAACATTTCCGTAAGGTGTCGGAGGAATTACAACCGATATCGGCTGACCAATTGGCCAACAAATGATTGTCGATGCTAAATATTACCACAATTTTGGTAAATATCGCCTTGAAATCAAAATTAAAAAAATTAAGCTACTTATAATCAGCTATATATAAAACTTAAAAAAACTTAATATTTAATCTAAATATTATGTAGATTTGCCGCGTAATATTTTTAGATTATGTTTTACAGTCTCAAAAAAAGAATCATCTGCAAGACGTTGGCCAAGAGGAACAAGCAAAATCCTTTTGACTATCAAAAGGCTGAAAGCTATTCTCTTGAAGGTGAAAAAGACACATTGATTAATAATTCCTACTATTTTTCAGCACACAATGAGAAGATGTCCTTCTTTGCTCGTTTGGGAAAGAGAGTCCATATGGATGAGACATGGTTTGTCATTTATGTGGACGGCAAACCCTATTCCTTGTTACAAGAAACTTTTCCCGTCGGAACTTCTCCACTTCGCGTTGAGAAAATCGGTGATAACTGGACTGTCTCTTTTCATGGAAAACTAAATGAAACTGATGAGGTAAACTTTAAGGCGACGTTTGTGGGCAAACAAAAGCCCATCGATTTCACGAGTGATATGCCGGCGGAGAGAATGGCTGCCGGAATTGCCAATGAGAAATGGAACAAGTCATTTTTCGAGCAGTTGCAAAACGTCAGCGGCCAGTGCCATTACGAGCAGGAAGGTGTGCTGGAAGGTCAGTTGACACTGAATGGTAAGACAGTGGATTTCAGTTTGCCATGCGTACGCGACCACTCTTTCGGCAAAAGAGACTGGAACTATATGAATAACCACCTCTGGCTGATGGCTGTTTCTTCCGCTCGACAGTTCAATTACTCTCTCGTCTCTTATCCAGTGATGAGTGCCCTGGAGGTAGGCAATTACCGAGATGAGACCGGACTACATTTTATGCTGCAAGCAGATCTGGATTTTCAGAAGATTAACAAAGGTGCAGTTCCCCAAGAGCTGGATTTGCATGTCAAATTGGATGATTCCCGTTCAATTGATGTCAAAGCAAAGGTCTTGGACGGTCTGACATACCATTTTCAAGATGGTCAATATATTCTGCACGAGAATATTGCAGAGTTCACGATTGATGGATCCGTTTGCAGGGGTATTTTGGAAATCGGCTTCAACGCAAATAATAACCGCTATTTCAATCAAATAGATTTAAAAAACATAAAACGATGAAAATATATCAGCTGGGACAATTACCCGAGGAAATCTATCCTTCAGTGGGAGGAAAGGCGAAAGGTTTGGACATGTTGATTCGTCATGGATTTGTTGTTCCGAAAGGTTTTGTTATCACCGAGATAGATCAGCTGGATGAAGAGTCTATTTATCAGGCTTTTGATGCTTTGAAAGTGGATCAAGTTTCGGTAAGATCCTCAGCTTCCAATGAGGACCAGTCGGCAGTTTCCAATGCAGGTCAGTATGAGACCTGTCTCTTTGTGGAGCGTACCAACATGATGGAAAGCGTCAACAAATGTTTAGCATCTTTGGATTCTAATCGTGTAGAAGATTATGCTCGTCACTTTGAGCTGAGTCGAGGTAAAATGAATATTGTTGTTCAGGAGATGATTGATAGCGACAAGGCTGGAGTGCTTTTCACCGCTGGTCCGAACAATGGTTCTGCAATCTTGATTGAAGCTGTCGATGGCCAGGGAGAGAATCTTGTATCAGGCCAGGTCACCGCTCACCGCTACGAGATTTCCCGCAAATGTTACCGTCCTTGCGGTGATGAACTACTCGAAGAAAATGAGATAAGACAGCTTTATGAAATCGGGAAGAAAGTTCGGACGGTTTTCGCGGAAGAGAAAGATTTGGAATGGGCTATCCATGGCGGGCAACTCTATCTGCTTCAAATGCGTCCTATTACAACGGAAATTATTGATATAGAAGAATTTGACCGCGACGATGATCTCAGCAACCACTTGTTTACCAAAAGAAACGTAGGTGAGATGATGCCGGGAGCTGTCACCCCGCTTACACTATCCACCTCAGCGAAGGCTATCGACTACGGTATGCGTTATATGCTTTGGAAAGCTGGAGTATACAAATCACCGTATGAGGAAGAACCATTGCGACTTATCTCCTCCATATCGGGCCATCTGTTCTTCGATATGAATCTGCTATACAACATGTATACGAAAGTCGGTATTGCCGATCCCCAGTCAATGAATTTGTCCATTATGGGGGAATATCACGATTACCCTCCGATTACTGCCAAGTTTTCCAATCCGATAGTTCGTGGCATTAACTCTGTCAAGTTTCTCCGCTATGTGTTATCTGGCCACAGCGCGATGAAACGCTTTGACAATATGTTGACCAAAGTTCACTTTGCAGAAACATCATCTTATAGTGAACTGTATCAAAGCATTGACACCAATCTTGCTTATCTAGACGAGAGCCTCATTTATCATTATGCTTCCTCATCCTACTCCGGCAGTGCTTCGAGTACATTGTATAGGCTTCTTGACAAGTATTTTCCCGACAAAAAGAAGTATCAATCCTTCTTATCGCATTTGTTATCCAACATTCCCAATATTGAAAGTGCTGACATCCTCTCACGTTTGCAGGAGTTGTCGGCAATGATAAAGAAGCACAATTCCAAAGCCGTGCAATTCAGCGCAGAGGAGCTGTTGGGGTACATAAAAAATGATGTGGAAATCAGTGTAAAATACCAAGATTTTCTCTCCCGTCACGGTCATCGCTGTATCAAGGAGGCCGAGATGAGAAATAAACCTTGGCGAGACGACGAGATTCCGTTGATGAATTACTTGCAGAGCATCATTAACTCTCCGATGAGTCTTGTTCAACGTGATGAAAAGATAGACCTTAAGAAAGAATTCTCCTTTGTTCGGAATCCTCTGTTGAAACGGGCTTGCATCTCTTTTGCGGAAAAATCCAGACAGGCGGTTGTGGACCGGGAATATACGAAATCGCAGCTGATTCACATCATTGATTTGTTCAAGACTCAGTATGCACGTCTGGCCAATATGCTAGTTGCTGCCAATCTTCTTACTGATGCTGACCTTATCTATTTCTTGACGCATTCCGAAATCGGTGAACTCATAGGCGGTGACACTAAACTTCTTTCCGTTGCAATAAGACGGAGGAAAGCTCATGCCATTCAGGAAAATCTCTCTTTTGACGATATCTATGTCGGCAAACCCACTGCGGATGTCTTTGATTTGGAAGAGAATGACGGGATGATGAAAGGCGTACCCGTTTCCAATGGGGAATGCGAAGGAATTGTGCGTATCGTTTATTCCGCCGATGATGCCAATAAACTCCAAAAAGGAGAGATTATGGTGGCGCGCTTCACTGATATCGGCTGGACACCGTACTATTCCGTTGTCAACGGTTTGATTACCGAGATCGGTTCATCGTTGTCTCACGGTGCCGTTGTGGCGCGCGAGTACGGATTGCCCGCCATTGTCAATGTGAAAGGGGCTACCAAATTGCTGAAAAACGGTGACCGTATCAAGATGGACGCGGGCAAAGGCACGGTCGTCCTCACCGCGTAGGGGCGCACGCCGGGATATAATGGTCGATGCACGCATCGACCCTACAATGTGACCTCCTTAATAACCCCTTCTGCCGACCGCAATGTCATCTTCTGCACCTTCTCCTTCTGTTTCAACAAAATATAAGAGCACATGTCTGGCATAGGTTTCCCGTTGATGCTGATCAGGTAATCGCCCGTGCGCATACCTTTTTGATATGGCTTGGAACCCTTCCTGACGATTGCCTTTAGTCCTCCTTTCGTGTCTCCCGCAGGGGCAAAGGAGTAGTCGCCCTCGCCCTCGTTTGCCGCAATGATCTCAGGATTGCCGTCATGCGGGAGGAAGAAGAAACATTGCTTGTAGGGATCGATAATTAGCGATGTATGCTCCAGAATCGCAGAACCCATGCACAGGGTACGGTTGGCTGTTGAGGTCCACAAGTCTTTGATTGTGAGTCCCCCTACGCTAATCTCTGGGATGTGGAGCAGAGTCTCCACGACTGTGTCTGTCGAAAAACCGAATAGTCCAGCCCCGGTGAGCATCGTCGTGTCTGTTTGTACCGTGAGTTCGTTAACTTTTCGATTCAGATCAGGCTCGCCTTTCCAGATGTTTATCAAATTCTGCGGCAAGTTGATCCAACCGCCAACGTTTCCCAAATCTAAGATCATTTCTATGCATCCAAAAGGCGAATCCACGCTTATCGCTGGACGGAAATTTTTCGGGGTGACACTTAGGGGTTGCACTCTCTTCTCCTCATTGTCAAAAAAGCCCTTTTTGTCGGTTACAATCAGCAAACTGTCTTTTGTGTCCAGCTTCAGCAAAAGGCCTATGGCGACAATGTCGAAACTCAGAGCGCCATCGAAAATGCCACACGAGTAGTCACTTAAGCCGTCATCCAATATCATCGGGTAGTTTTTGATATAGGTGTTGCCCAATTTTATAGATGGAATCTGATAAACCGCTTTTTTCTTCGTTCTCATGTGGATGTCCCGTACCGTTAAACTGTCGTTCGGGAGTACCTTCATCCAGGGTTCCTCTTCTCCGACCCACAGTCCCATTTGTGCTCCCGTGTCAAACAGAAAATTCTTGACGGAACCCTCTATCTCTACCGGAATGACAACAGCACCTTTCCATATCTGCACCTTGATGGTATCCACGAAGTTGTGCCGCGACAGACTGAAGTATCTGTAACTCTGTGCCGAAGATGGTAGAAATGTCAATAGGAGCAGAGAGACAATGGCGGAGATTCTGGATAGGATCCTTTTCATGACGAGTTTGGATTAGATGCACAAAAGAATAATCAAAATGGCTCCAATGACATAGCTGAAAGCATTTGCTATCAGTGTCGCATTAAGAGTTTTCTTGAATGGGTATTGTTTTCGTAGAATGAGATGGTTCACCATCAACTCTATTAGAACAGAGAGAATAAGCGCTATGATGTAGTAGATGATGAGTCCCGTTAACTGCGTGGGATTGTGAATATCCACTTCGTGGGAGCTGACCCATGGGAACCAGACGACGAGCCACCAGCCACCGTTGAGAATCATAGTCGAAACGATGCCCACAACACCGCTTACAACATTAGATATAGCTGCGGACCAGTAGATTCTTTTGTCAGCTTTTTTCTTAGCCAGATATATGCTCATGAGAAAGGCCTCTCCTAAAATGACAAAAGCCATAAACAGCCACCCCATAGGGAGGAAAGCAGTAATACCGAACGATACATTTAAGAGCATAAGCAATAAATTTTAATTATATGATGCAGAAATATTAAAAGGTTGCAGTCTCTTTTATTTACCGGCACCCCCTGTAGGGTCGATGTGTACATCGACCATTTGGAATGCAAAGATATTTATTTTTTAATATGTGAGGCAATGGTAGGGTCGATGCGTGGCATCGACCACACAACAATACCCGCAGACTGTAAAGCCTGCGGGTATTCATTGAAAATTATTATAAAACGTGGACTAATCGCACGCTTAGTCCGTAATAACGGTCGATTCGGCCTCCTTCAGAACAGGTGAAACTGGAGAAGTTAAATGTGAGGTCGTACGCAGAAGGATAAAAGCCGCCGATACCTGTAGAGGTCCAGTAATCACCGAAGTTATTGTGTTGCCATAATTCATAGCCGTGCCTCATGCCACCGCATGGAAGGAATACAGCACCGGCCTCTTCCATGTCTTTCCATTGTTCTAAGGTGTAGGTATCTGTCAGGCCGACGCAACTTACAGGCTGCTCCCAGTTGTCTGGCAATACAATCAGTCCCTTGATGGTGTCGATATAACCCAATGTATGAAGTTCCGACGCATTGGCTCTTTCCTTTAGAATGTAGCTCCATTCATCCTTACTCAATGTTCTCCACAAACCGGCTTGATTGCCTCCGTTGCTGATCGGGTTGTAGATGCCCCAGTCGCTGTTGGCGTAATCGTCTATCAGGGAGAAGTTGTACAGTTCGCCGTCGGTGGGACCGTAGTCGTAGCCGCAGCTGACACATCCGTTCATAGCCACCTCGTAGGGCTTGTAATATTTGCTTCCATTATTCCAGCCGCTGGTGGCCCAGCCGAAGAGGTCTATCCAGCCATTATAGGTAGCGGAGATTTGGGTATTGTTTTGGCCAATTGTCTGGTATTGTTTGTCGGCAAAACGCCAAAGGCCAGTACTTGCCTGGTATTGCAAGTTTCCTTGCGAGAAAACGATCTTCTGCGTTGGACTGATGGAGAATTCACCACTTAAGCCTCCTGGCACTTGACTCTCTACGGGATTTTCAGAGTTCTCAGGATTGTGATCACATGAGTTAAAGCTGCACAGAGCAACTAACACGAACAAGTAATAGATAATCTTTTTCATAATACATTGATTTTATACTTCCATATACGAAAAAACTTCGGGAAATATTTCAATCAAGAGATGCATAAAGGAGGGAAGAGAGGTTAAGATATTAAAAATTAAGGAGTTAAGATTTAAGAGGTATATATCTTAACTTCTTAACCCTTAACTTCTTAACTTCTTTTAGAATTGGAAATAGATAAACGGCTGTAGGTCAGCAGTTACGAATTGGTAGAGTACAAAGATTGAGACTACCATGATGATGCCGATAACCCAAATGGGCAGCAGGGCGAAGTTCATACGATACCAGCGTTTCCAGCGATCTGGTAACCAGTGGATGATCATGCCAATAATGAAGAGGATAAAGACGGTACGATAGTTCTGCAGAATGTCGGGGATGACACTCATGTTCCATGTACTGCCGATGCTGTTGACCATGCTCTTGGCGGTGTTCCATGCTGTTTCATTGGCGAGGGCGGGGTCCAGATTAGAACCTGAGCGGAAGAAAAGTCGGGTGAAAGTAATGAAGACGAATGTTTGCGCGATTCCCCATACTTTGTCGAGCCACGGAACATTGCGCTTTGGGAAAATTAAAGTATAAAGCGACTTGATAACTGTTCCGGCAGTCATGGCACCAGTCCAGACGCATGCAATCTTAAGGATAGGTGCCGGGAAGAAGTGGTCGCAGACCATGAAAGTGGCGAAAATGGCACCGATGACGAGCGGTTTCACCAAGTTGTGGCAATGACGCCAGATCTTGTAGCCGATAATACCCAGTCCGTTGAGACCACCCCAGATCATGAAGTTCCAGGAGGCGCCGTGCCACAAGCCGCCTAACAGCATCGTGTTCATATTGTTGAGGTTGGTACTGATGACTAGTCTAGCCTTCTTGGAGGCGAGTGATATTATGGTCAGTATAACTGCAAGAGAAATTATGATGATTGTAATCACCGCACTCTTGGTGAGCATTATGATGACAAATCCGATAAAGAGAATACAGAAGTAAGTACCGAATGTGGCATTTCTATTACCGCCCAAAGGAATGTAGAGATAGTCTTTCAACCAGTTGGAGAGGGAAATATGCCAACGTTTCCAGAAGTTGCCCGGGTTAGTAGCCTTATAAGGTGAATTGAAGTTCTTGGGCAGATGGAAACCCATCAGCATGGCCACGCCAATGGCGATGTCAGTATAACCGGAGAAGTCAGCATAGACCTGCAGCGAGTAGATGAACAGTGCGGAGAGGTTCTCAAATGGCGTGAATAATGTCGGGTTGTTGAAGACGCGGTCCACGAAGTTGACGGCCAAATAGTCGCTCATAATCAGCTTCTTGGCTAAACCATTGAGAATCCAGAAGATGGCGATGCCGAACTGCCGCTTGCTGAGGGAGTAGGGCTTGTACAACTGAGGCACGAAACTGTCGGCACGTACGATAGGGCCTGCTACCAGCTGAGGGAAGAAGGAGACATAGAAGCCGAAGTCTAACAGGTTGGTGACGTGGGCGACCTTCTTGCGGTAGACATCCACCACATAGCTGATGTTCTGGAAGGTGTAAAAAGAGATACCTACGGGCAGCAAAATCTTGGAAGCATCAAAATAGTTTTTGCCAGTCAAGTCGTTAGTCCATTGTGCTAACCAGTTGATAACTTCGTGGTTGCTATTGACAATGGTGTTGTATGCATCCGTGAAAAAGTAGGCGTATTTGAAATAGCAGAGTATTGCGAGATTCAGAACGACTCCCGCAATCATAAAGGTTTTACGCGCCCATTGTCGTTTTGATTTGTCTAAGAATATGCCTATAAAGTAGTTATAGAACATATCGAAGATGAGGATGAGCACGAAAAGACCGCTAGTTTTATAGTAGAAAAAGATGCTGGCGAAGAAAAGGAAAGCGTTGCGCAGTAGTCTTTTGCGGTGGAAGACGGTAAAGAGAGCGAAAACAAGGGCGAAGAAGGCCCAGAAGTTGAATTGTGTGAACAACAACGGATAAGCTTCGTCGAAGGAGAAGATATTGTGTAGAAATATTTTAAGATTCTCCCAGTTCATATTATCGTTTCTTGAGTTCGTTCATAAAAGCGTCAAAGAGGAGGTCGCCAAGCAGTTGATATCCACTGGCGGTAAAATGGACATGGTCTTTCTGTGCGAGACCTTTCTTGCGCCAGGTCGACATGGAACGCAAACCACCCATAATGTGAAATTGGTCCCAGACTGCGCTGCCCGTAAGGTCGGCAAGTCTGTACATCACATCGCTGACTGCCGGGCCTGTGGGGTTGACGTAGTATCTGCCCTTTCGTCCTTTCTTCCAGGTGTCGTTGTTTGACATGAAGATGAAGGCACAGTCGGGGTTAGCTTCCCGAATTCGAGACACTAGCTGCAGGTAGTTTTTCTTGAAAGCTAAGGAGTCGAAGGTAGACCCATAGGCATCGTTTACGCCGATACCGAAGATGACGAGGTCTGGCTTTATGAGTTCCATGTCCCGGACAAAGTTTTTGCATCGCAAATAAGAAGTCACTTGTGCTCCGTTGACACCGATAGAAGAGACTGTGATGCCTGAACGTCCATTGCGCAACAGGATGCCTTCCACTTGGAAGGTGTCTCGATCACTACATGGGAAGTAGAAGGTGAAATCACGTACCTGCTGTTTGGGATAGTAGAAATAGCGGTCGTGTGCTAAATCTTCAGAGTCGGGGAAGTGATAGATGGTGTCGTATTTGAGGATGGGATCGATAGGCCATCCGTGGGCAGCGCCTATAAGGATAATGGTATCAGCATAGAAGTCATATTCAGGCGCGTTCATCTTGACAGTGATGCTGTTGAGAGTGTCGGAGCACCAGACTGAAATACCGCTGCCACCAAGTGGAAACGTGTAATTCTGGTAAACATTCCGTATCAAATTAAAGGGAGTCTGCTTGCTGACACGATAGTCGTAGGGATTGTTGCATTTCTCCGCTGCAGAGTAGGGAAAAATGAAACCACGCTCTGCAGGCGGCTCTCCATATTCGTCTAGCATATGTGAGCGGAAGCGGTGCGTGAAAGTGCCCGCCTGCACATGTGAGGCCCCGAGATGGACTATGTGAATGTTACCCTGTTTGGTCTCAATAACTTCCTCAAGTCGGTTGAAGAAGTTGACCAGTCTCATACTGTCGCGACCCCAGACGAGATGGTTGAGGTCATAGCGAATATAGGGATCTTCAATACTGTCACTTGCCACAATATCGGTGTCGGTGATAATGTGGTTGGAAGTGTCAGAGAGGAGAGTATCAGTGGTAAGCGGAATCTCCGGGATGGAGTCTTCTGCTGTAATATCCACCTGTCCGAACACACTGAAGTGCAATCCTATCAGAAGGAGTATGTATATCAGTGTCCGGATTCGTTCCATAGTGTTTCGTATTGTTCTTGAGGGATGCTTTTTCTTGTGCGATAGTACTCGTAAGCAGTTGCAAAGCTGTCTGCGAGGCTGCGGCCGATCTTGTGGGCACCGGCAGGGGTGAAGTGCACGTAGTCGGGACCGGCAAGACCGTTGTGTACCCATGAGACCATAGAGTTTTCACCGCCCATGACTTCATAGATGTCCCAATAGGCGCAATGGTTACGCAGCGCGATGGTGCGCAGACTGTCGATGAGGCGCGGGAGCATCGGATATGTGCGCATCTGACCGCCAACCCTCTTGCTCATATCAGAAGGACCGATGAAGAGGATAGTGGCTCTTGGGCATGCACGTTTAACATATCGAATTTGGTGCTCTATGCTAGTAAGATAGTTGTTCAAAGATTTGTCATTATATATGACGGGTACGGAGTTGCCACCGAATTGCATGATGATCATACCAACATTGGCTTCGCGATAGCAGGCTGCCAACAAAGTGTCGGTGATGAGCGAGAACTGGTTGCCCGATGAGGCGCGCAAGGGGATATTGTCTACAGCTACACCAGGACCGTTGTCGAGGAAGATGCCGTAGATGTCGGCATTGCCTTGCATGGCGATGCGCAATGAGGAGGTGGCGCTGTCCATCTGCCAACGGAAGGCATGTATGCCCGTTCGGGTAGAGGTTAGCGTGTCGCGGTATGGACTGTTGCGGTCAACAAGGGTGGCCGAAAGATTGCCATTGCGGTCGTTGTAGAGCATCGAAATGGTGGAGAACTTCTTGACACGGCTGTCAGTGCCTTTATGTCGGGAGGCGACTGCATTGACGGTAGCTCCGCCAGTGAGTTGGTAGCACTTGCACATGAGGCCGTAGTTTCCGCGGGCACGTGCGCCCTCGCCGTAGGAGGTGTGCAAAACGAGACTACCAGAGGCATATTGACTGACGGCAAAGGATGGTATTGACTGGATAGCAGGTATGAGACCAGGTCCGCCGCCACCAAAGGTGCGCTGGAAGTATGAACGGATATCACATGAAATACGGTCCATCTCAATCTGCGAGTCGCCGTAATGCAGAATTCGGACCACTTCACCATTGGATTTGGCACTTGCCAGACGGCGGAAGAATGGGTCGAAGAAGGTGGCGTCGTTATTTGGCAGATAAAAATGGCCAACACCTTCTGTCACAGCTTCTTCAAAACGTTCCAGCGTGTCGCGAAGACTGTTCAGGTGCGCCAGTTCTACGGAATCAACTTCCGGCGCCAACTCTTCAATATCCTTAACCATCGTGTCACCTACTAACACCTCTTCGATGGATGGAAAGTGCAATTCTGCATTTCCGACCTTGACGCCATCCTTCGGAAAGAAGAAACATATGGCACCTAAAGCGGTGAGTATTAGTACAATGAATATTAAGACGCGATACGCTTTCATCTCAAAAAATTAAGAGCGCAAAAATACGAAAAGAAAGGATATAATTTCCTTCTATTTAACGAAGTCATATGATTACCTTAAATTACCGGTGTCTCCCTGTAGATACGCGCTATAGCACGTCTCCAATGTTGATGGCGCCAGTAATAGGCCGAGAAGTTGTTCGGAAAAAAGGGAGGTCTTTTTATCTAGATTGTGGGAGTATCTCTGTAGAGACGCGCTACAGCACGTCTCCAGCGTTGATAGTGCCAGTATTAGGCCAAGAAGTTGTTCGGAAAAATGGATATCCTTTTATCAGGATTGTGGGAGTCTCCCTGTAGAGACGCGCTATAGCACGTCTCCAACGACGATATTGTTAGTGTTAGGATCTGAACTTATTCCGTGAAATGCAACATCAAATAGTACCCATATTTCAACAACGACATCGTCGAA
Source organism: Bacteroidales bacterium (assembly GCA_024686335.1). Taxonomy (GTDB): domain Bacteria; phylum Bacteroidota; class Bacteroidia; order Bacteroidales; family WCHB1-69; genus F23-D06. Next base: position 16,239 of record JAILCI010000012.1, read on the forward strand.
TTATTGATGCGTTTATCGGATAACACTCACTGTAATGGTTTTTAGAAAATAATTTAATAATTAATTTGCAAAAATTATACAATTATTGTATTTTTGCAAACTAAATCAAAAAATAATGGCTGAAGAAAGATTTAAAAATAGATATCTCATTTCGTCGGCTCGGGCAAACTGGCACGAATATGATGGTGGAGAATATTTTATTACAATATGTACACAAAATAAAAAGCATTATTTTGGGGAAATAAAAAATGAAATGATGAAATTGTCAGAAATAGGACTATATACCGAGAAATGCATTACTGAAATACCTCTTCACAATTCTCTAGTGGAAATACCATTATATGTAATCATGCCTAACCATATTCATTTAGTAGCAATCGTTCATAATGACTTCGGAAAATCATATGCAGGAGATAACGAAAACGGAGTCAATGTAAAAGATGATATTGACATTTCGATGCCTCGAGGTGCTAAAAGGAATGGGAAAAACATCGTCATGCAAAACATAGCAAATCAACAAAGTATATTGTCAACCGCTATTGGCGGGATGAAACGAGCTGTCACCTGTTTTGCAAACAAAAATCAACTACATTTTGGCTGGCAAACTCGTTTTCATGACCACATCATTCGTGACACTGATGAAATGAATAGAATAGCTGGATATATTGAAAACAATATTGCACGATGGGAATACGACATCTTTTACGATTAGGACAATTCTTAATCGCAGAATAGTAGCGCAATCATTGATGGAGACGTGCTGTAGCGCGTCTCTACACAGGAGACAGGGTAAATTATTATTTCCCGAATATCTCATGCATCGTGATGCCTGCAGCGATAGCAGCGTTCAGCGACTCCGCCGATGGGCGGCCAGGGGCGACCTTGGCGATGGTGATGCGGTCGGTGATTAAAGCTGCAACCTCTGGTGTGATGCCGTTGGACTCATTGCCGATGACGAGGATGTCGTTTTGTCTCGGGGTGAAGGAGGACAGTGGCTGGCCGTCCATGAAGGTACCTAATACGCGGCGGGTGCGGGATGCCTCCTGCAGATAAGGCACGAGCGGAAGATATGAGACCTCAACATAACAGAAGGAGCCCATGGTGGACTGGATGGTCTTGGGATTGTAAAACTCGACACAGTCGGGGGAGCAAACGATCTGCTTGATGTTGAACCAGTCGGCGGTGCGGATGATAGTGCCCATATTGCCGGGGTCTGAGATGCGGTCGAGGAGAAGCAATGGTTGGTCTCCTGATGGAGAGGGTGGGGTGGGGCGCTTCTGCCGTGCAATGGCCAATACCTCTGGCGCTGTGCTCATGCCGCTGATGCGTTCCAAGTCTGCGGAGGTGCCCATCGTAACCGCGTGACCCGAGAACAATGTCGGATAACGGTTCTGAAATGCTTCGGTGGTCAAAACTTCTTCTACCTCAAAATCGGATGACAATAGCATCTCCACGCTCTTGCGGCCTTCCACCAGAAAGAGTTGCTCCGCTTCGCGGTATTTCTTTTGATACAACTTGCGGATGTCGGAAATTCTCTGTTTGCTAATCATCAAGGTGCTCGAAAGAACGGAATTTTGTTTTGTATTCCTCTTGGATTGGAATGCTCTTGAGGGTGTTGCGGTCAAGACCGGCCAATACGCACTCGCTGAACGTCTTGACGGTGTCAGTGCGCAGGTCGCGCAGCTGTTGTTCCATGCGGAAGCTCTTGTTGCCAATGGAGACGACTCTGGTTTCACATACGAGTTGGTCGTGGAAACCGATGTTTTGACGGAAATCCATTCCTACATGCACCAGTACGAGATCGAAGGTGGCCCAGTCGATCTGAATCCCCAACACATGTTCCAAGTAGTTGCTCCGTCCGTAGTCCAGATAGTGACATTGCGCACCGTTATTAACGTGCACAAAAGGATCCAGATCGCTCATTCGAATCTGTATCGGGACGGAGAACTGAAATTTGCCTGCCATGGGTCTATAAAAAAAAAGAAGGCGTTTAAGCCTTCATTGTTCGATTAAAGAGCGTTGATTTTCTTCATCAAACCGGACTTGAGATTGGCAGCTTTATTCTTATGAATCATACCCTTCTTGGCAAGTTTGTCAATCATGGATGTCATAGCGGAAAGTTTCTGCGTAGCCTCGTTCTTATCCGTGATAGCGCGAACGTCTCTCAAAGCGTTACGCATGGTCTTGGAATAATAACGGTTAGCTTGTCTCTTTCTCTCGTTTGCTCTAATTCTTTTGATAGATGACTTATGATTTGCCATTTCTTACTTGATTTGTTTATTGATTTTAAAATTTTTACGCTAATATTTTAGAACGGCAAAAGTACAATTTTTTTTCAAATAGTCAACACGTATAAATATTTATTTTTTTTTGCTAAAAATCAACAAGTTGCATTCGTTTTTGAGGACGATAAAAAATTAAGGAGATGCCTGTTTAAGCATCTCCTTATAAATTTGTTACATTTTGTGGTCCAATAGGCTTAGTATTCCATCATGGTGTCAAGAGTCTTAGCTTGTTCGATCATTTTTTCTAGTTCAGTGACCGACGGAACACGGTTGCAGAGGTTCTTAGCATTATTAACCTCTACCATCTTGGGTTGCAGATTGGCAGCAACGCGGTGACGGAATTCCTTAACGGTATCTACACCAGATGCTTCTAGTAACTCGGCAAATTGGCCGGCAACACCTTTAATGCGGAAAAGGTCTGCGTGATTGGTCCACTTCAAAATGAGTTTGGAGCTGATGCCAGTAGCTTCAGCTAAAGCATTACGACCAGCTGGTTTTGCGCATTTTGCTAACAATTCCTCTGTGGTGTTTATGCCTGCTTGGTTTAATTTTTCGGCGTATGCACCGCCAATACCTTCAATTTGGTCAATTTTATATCCCATAGTGGTTTTTATTTAATGTTTTGCTTACTCTTTTTTTGGGGATTTTCGGCTTACTCCTCTCACAGATATGTGAAAAATACAGCGCAAAAATAATCATTTTTCATATTAAATTCAACAACTATTCATTCTTTTTTCAATTTTTGTTTTGTGCATAGAAAAATTCTTCTTAACCCTTTTTTCGATTTTGTTTTTATTACATAAAATTTTTACTTTTGCACTCATTATTCTCAAAATTCTTTAGTATGGAAGACAAAACATCGCTCCGAGTTGAAAAATGGTTGTCTGGCGAATATGATCAGGAAACCAAAGATGAAATTAAACGACTACAGAAAGAGGACCCTAAGGCTCTCGAAGACGCTTTCTATTGCGACCTTGAGTTTGGTACTGGAGGCATGCGTGGCATTATTGGTGTGGGCACTAATCGTATGAACAAGTATACGGTCGGTGCAGCCGCACAAGGTATTGCTAACTTCATGAAGGCCACTGTGCCTGAGAATCCTAGAATTGTCATCTCATACGACTCCCGAATCATGAGCCGCGAGTTTGCCCAGATATCTGCGGATATCTTCTCTTCTAATGGTATTCAGACATTTTTGTTTGACGACATTCGTCCTACACCTGAACTCTCCTTTGCTGTCCGTGAACTTAAATGTCAGGCCGGTGTGATGATCACTGCCTCCCATAATCCAAAAGAGTACAATGGATATAAGGTTTATGGTGATGATGGCGGTCAGCTTGTACCTCCATATGACAAGATGGTCTTGGAAGAGGTTAAGAAGGTCACTGATATTAAAATGATCTCTTGGCGCCGTAAAGCTAGTCTCGTGAAAGTCATTGGCAAGAAGATTGACGACGTTTATCTGAAAAATGTCCGCTCATTATCTTTGCATATTCCAAAATCTGAAAAGGGTAAAAATCTTAAAATTGTCTATACTCCGTTGCACGGCACTGGTATTGCTCTCGTACCTCAAGCCTTAAAGATGTATGGGTTCAACAATGTTACGATTGTCGAACCTCAGGCTATCCCGGACGGAACATTCCCAACAGTAGTTTATCCAAATCCGGAAGAACACGAGGCTCTCAAAATGGCCCTTGAATGTGCTGATAAGATCCAGGCAGATCTAGTGCTGGCTACAGACCCCGATGCGGACCGTGTGGGTATAGCTGTCCGCAATTCCGCTGGCGAGATGCAATTGCTTAACGGCAACCAGACTGCTACTCTGCTTTTCAACTATGTTCTTGAAAATCGTCTTAAACCAGGTAATGACGTTAAAAATCCTTTCGTTGTCAAGACAATTGTAACTACCGATCTGTTGCGCGACATCGCTCTTAACTATAATATTGAATGTTGTGAAGTTTTGACAGGCTTTAAATATATTGCTGAGACAATCCGTCAGTACGAAGGTTCTAAGACATATCTGGTAGGTGGTGAGGAAAGTTATGGATATCTCGTGGGCGATTTTGTACGCGATAAGGATGCTGTGTCAGCCTGCTGCTTAATTGCGGAGATGGCTGCTTGCTATCGTGTTACCCATCGCGATGGCCATAGGTTGCTTACCGAAGTGTTGGACGACATTTATTGTGATTTTGGGCTCTATCAAGAAGGTCTTCTCTCTCTGAGTAAGAAAGGCAAAGATGGCTTGAAGGAGATTCAGGATATGATGAGTCGATTCCGCTCATGTCCGCCTAAGGAGATTGCCGGCATCCCAGTCGTTAAGATGAATGATGTGCTTTTCCAGAAATATTATGATTACCGCTACGAGACTAACGGTATTCTTAATTTGCCAAGTTCCAATGTGTTGCAGTTTTTCCTCAAGGATGGAAGCAAGGTGACAGTTCGCCCGTCAGGGACTGAACCTAAGATAAAGTTCTATTTCAGTGTTATGTGCCCGTCTCCAAAACGCGCTACTATCGCTGAGGAGAAACTTAAACTGGCAGAGAAGATTGAAGTTCTGAAAAAGGCAATCTTATCATTATAATTTTGAGAGAGATTCACAATAAAAGAGACTTGATTTTGGCAGATTCGCCAGAGTCAAGTCTTTTTATATGCAGTTTGAACTTGTTTTTGGTAATCCAATTTTGACATAGGCGTGTCCTCTGGGAATAAAAAACAAAAGAATGGCTTTTGGAGACTTAAATTGTTTATCTTTGCACCCTTCAAAGTCCTTTCAAAAAAGCAATATTAATTCAAACCTATATTTTATGATTAACCCCAAACTGATAGATCCGAAAAGCATCGTCATTGTAGGTGCTTCTTCTAACATCAACAAACCAGGCGGCAAGGTGCTGCTCAACCTTAAGAATAGCAACTTCAAAGGCACTATTTATGCCGTTAATCCTAAAGAGGATGAAGTTCAAGGCATCAAGTGTTACAAACAGGTGGAAGATCTGCCGCAGGTTGACTGCGCCATCTTGGCCATTGCTGCCAAGTTCTGCCCTCACACTGTCGATGTGCTCGCTAATCAGAAAGAGACGGGTGGTTTCATCATCGTATCTGCCGGTTTTGGTGAGGAAAATGAAGAGGGCGCACGTCTGGAGAAACAAATTGTGGACACTATCAACGGTGTTGGCGGTTCTCTGATTGGCCCTAACTGTACAGGATTCCTTAACACTAACTATTGTGGCGCTTTTGATGCTCCCATCCCGACACTCGATCCTAAGGGTGTGGAATTCATCACGGGTTCTGGAGCTACTGCCGTCTTTATCAAGGAGTACGGTATTACCAATGGTCTTACATTCAGTAGTGTATGGGCAGTCGGCAACTCTGCTCAAATGGGTATCGAGGATGTTCTTGAACATCTAGACGACACCTTTGATCCTGAAAAGAGTTCACGTATCATCATGCTCTACATGGAGAAGGTTTCCAATCCTGCTAAACTCTTGAAGCACTCCCGTTCTTTGATTAATAAAGGATGTCGTATCGCTGCTATCAAGGCAGGTAGTTCTGCTGCCGGTAGCCGTGCCGCTTCTTCGCACACTGGCGCTTTGGCAACCTCTGACGAGGCAGTCGAGGCCCTCTTCAAGAAAGCAGGCATCGTTCGCTGCCATAACCGTCAGGAACTGACTACTGTTTGCGGTATCTTCACCTATCCGGAAATTAAAGGTCGCAATATCGCTGTCATTACTCACGCAGGTGGCCCCGCAGTCATGCTGACCGACGTGCTTTCTAACAATGGTCTGGAAGTTCCTCATATTGAGGGACCTGCCGCCGAAGCTCTGCTCGGAAAACTGTTTGGTGGCTCTTCTGTCGGTAACCCTATCGACTTCCTCGCAACTGGTACTGCTGAGCAACTCGGCGCTATCATCGATGCTTGCGAGAATGACTTTGACAACATCGATGCTATGTGCGTTATCTTCGGTTCTCCTGGCCTCTTCGCAAACTGGGAGGTCTATGACGTTCTCGACCAGAAGATGAAGACTTGCAAGAAACCGATCTTCCCGATTCTGCCTTCTATTATCAACGTTAAGGATGAAATCCAAGACTTTATCACCAACAAGCATCGTGTCAACTTCCCTGAGGAGTGTGTCTTCGGTAATGCTTTGGCCAAGGTTGTCAATACTCCGAAACCGCAACCAGAGGTGGTGGAGCAACCCGAGATTGACGTGGCTCGTATCCGCAAGACTATTGAAAAATGCGAGAGCGGCTATCTTGAGATCGCCGACTACAACGAGTTGCTGGACGCCGCTGGTATCTCCCGTAAACGTAGCGTGGAGGTGGACAAGAAAGAGGATGCTCTGCAGTTCGCAAAAGAGGTGGGTTGTGGCAAAGATACTCCGCTGGTTATGAAGGTCGTCGGCCCGCTCCACAAGTCTGATGTGGGTGGCGTAACCCTTAACGTCAAAGACCTTGACACCGTCAGCAAGGAGTTCGACCGCCTGATGGCTATCAAGGATACCTACGCTGTTGAGATGTACCCGATGCTGGATGGTACGGATGTCTATATCGGTGCTATCCGCGACGATAAATTCGGGCATCAGATCTTCTTCGGTCTGGGCGGTATCTTCATTGAGGTGCTTAAGGATGTTCAGTCTGCATTGGCACCTATTACCGCTGCTGAAGCTAAGCAGATGCTCACCAAACTGCGCGGTTACAAGATTCTGCAAGGTGTACGTGGCCAAGAACCGGTCAACATCGACCTCTATGCAGACCAGATCGCCCGCATCTCTGCATTGGTACAGGCCGCTCCCGAAATCGTGGAGATGGACCTCAACCCTCTGCTCGGCAATCCACGCTATGTGACGGCTGTCGATGCCCGTATCCGTATACAGAAATAAGCCAATTGTTTCTGTTGTCTTTAAAGAGTGTGAGATTTCTCACACTCTTTTTTTTAGGAGCTATATACCTGATGGCACCTTATATGCCCAAGTATGTTGCTAATAGACTTTTTTAAAGATGCGAGGGTTTTATGGCAGACTACTCCCATAAATATAATTCTTCAACTTTTCTCTTGATAGAAAAGTTGCCAAAAGATCAAGCCGACATGAATTCCGCCCGCTCTATAGGCAGGCGCCTCGGTAAATCATGTTGGTTTTTTTTGACTTTGTACTCATCTTTGTTGTGTCATCATGTATATCTCTCCCCTTTTTTTGAAATATTACACTCTTTTTTGGCGTAGAAATATGGTGTTCAAAATGGCAAACTTAAACCCAAAATTATCCGAAAATTTTTGGGTAAAAATTAAAATTGAGTAATTTTACTCATAAATTAAAATTGACTATTTTTTGTTCTCAAAAATTCGGAAAACAAAGGGCCCGTTTGCTTTTTGGGTTTTTCGAATTGAAAATCCGACTCAATTATTTTTTTTGGGTGTTGCATTTATTCTTTTTAATTTTGCAAGTAGTCATAAAGAATTTCTTCTCCTATCCAACTATACTATTTCTCAGAATTCTATTGTCATTCATGTTCCACCTATCCTGCAAATATGAATAGATTTTTAAAACTTATAGTCTTGACATTGCTGTCTTGTTTGTTTGTATTTACTGCTCATGGACAGATAGGGAATCGGCTGCGTGATATTAAAAATGCGGATCCGTTTGCCATTAGTGGAACGGTGGGCACTGGCATAGGTGTTTCGTACAATTCAAACTATCCTTCTTGTACTCCTTTTTCAGGCAGTATTTATGCAAATCTCAATTTGTCGTTTTATAGTTTCCAACTGCCTTTTTCTTTCTATTTCGCAAACAATACCACCTCTTTCAACTATCCTCAGATACCAACCTTCCATCTTGGCTTCATGCCTACATGGCGTAACTGGAAATTTCACATTGGTACAAGTAGTATGCACTTCTCTAATTACACTTATTCAGGACTTTCATTTTTAGGTGCTGGTGTTGAATATCAAGGGAAGTTGTTCCGTATGGGTACCTTTGGAGGCCTTTTACAGCATGCCACTCGTGTTAAGGGTTACGACGACCGGACTGCTATCCAGCAGTTGGCCGACTCACTATTGGGCCTTAATGTTCCACAGTCTACACTTCCTCAGTACCGCCGCGATGCTGTGGGTGTGAAACTCGGTGTCGGTAATGAACGTAACTATATAGATATCAGTTTTTTGAAGGCAAAAGACCGAATGAAGAGCTTGCCAGAGGAGTGGCGTGATACTATCGCTCCGCAAGATAACTTTGCTCTAGGTCTTTCCGGTCGATTCGCCATTGGCCGTTGGTTTGCCTTCACCGCCAACGTGGGTGCTAGTCTCCATAACCCTGACCTGCGCGACACCATACGCTTAGAGGAATATCAGAAGTACGCTCGCTACATAAATTGGCTCTTTACACCTGGCAACTCTTTTAAGTTGCGCTTTGCCGGTGATGCCGCCATGAACTTTATGTCTAAACATTTCAACGGAACTCTTACTTACCGATTTGTTCAGCCCGACTATGTCTCTTTAGGTGCCCAGAACTTTAACCAAAATGCCCATAGTTTGGGTGCTGTGATGAATTTCAATATGTTTAAAGGTCGCTCTAATCTTGGCTTGGTGGGTTATATCCAGCGGGATAATATGAATCATAAGCAGATGTATACCAACCAGGTGGCTACCTATTCCCTCAACTGGAACAACTCTATTGGTAACATCTTCAATATGGGTATTCTTTACAGTGGCATAAAACAGGACCAATACGATGGCAGCCTTATTGTCAATGATACTACAAGAGTCAACAATATTGTTCACACTGTTTCCCTTTCTCCAACTTTTACTTTTGAAAAACAATATACCCATTCAATCAGCTTGACAGGGAACTTTGTACAGAATAAAAATCTCAATACCTTGAACCCAAACCCGATGAATGTGCAAACGCTTACCATTGGGGCCATATATGGTATTGATTTTTCTGATATTCGGTTGAGCGTCAATGCCGGTTACGATTTCTCCATGTCTTCATCACAATATGCTGAATATGATGCTCATGGTTTAAGTGTCGGACTTAACTATCGCATCATGCAGAAGGAAAAACTTAACTGGACTGTCAACTACAATGGATATGTTTCATATAATATCCAGAAGAATGAAGGTGTTTCCAACGACTTCTCTTTGAGCAACAGTATCGGAAGTAATTTCAATTACAAGAAACATTCCGCAGCCCTCTACCTCTCTTTGAGTAACTTCAGCGACATGGAGCGGATCGGTCAACGAGTGCACACTAATTTGGATACACGTTTCACCTTCTCTTATTCCTATTCTTTTGCAGCTAGAGTTGTTAAGAAGAAGACGAAGGAACAGCGCACAGCAGCTAAAGTTGATCGCGCTGCCAAGAAATTATTGAAAATGCAACAAAGTCAGATCAGTACTGAAGAATAATTGAAGTATAATATAATACATAAAGGTATGAAAAGATACTTTTACCTAATAGCAGTTATGATTCTTTGCCAGTCAATATGGGCGCAGAATCAAATAATAACTACCATAACCCCTAGGGTTAGTTCTTTCCCCTCAACGGGATTGAGCTACGTGGATGACCCGTCTCGATATTTTTCTATTCAGATGATTAATACCACAGGGACGAGTATGGATGTTTTCTTCACGATTGAGTTGGTGGCAGAGTTTACAGCCTCTAACCAAAATTACTATATTCGTACGAAGAAAGAAATCCAACCATTAACCCCATTGACAGTTGGGGTGACCCCAGTGATAATCAATCGAGCAATTTTTGACCAAGTGGTAGGACATCTCAATACGTCGGCGTATGAGACAAATTATGATCGTAATAAGCTGGTACAAGATATGTTACAGTTGCCGGAGGGCCAGTATCGATTCTGTATTACTCCCTATCAATGGGATGGTTATAATAATCCTAACCCGATACAGGTCGGTGAACAAACTTGTTATACCTTCTCAATTTGTTACACAGGTTCTGCACCTGAGTTTACGGCGCCAATCAGTGGTTTGAGTGCAAACAACCTTAACAATAGTAATCCTACAAATAATATCCTTCGCCCTACAAGGCGCGGCAGGACTATGGAAACTAACATTTCATTGGGCGATAGACAACAACTCCTAGCTAACAGTTCTGATATTCGGGATCAATCACAATACACGCGACTGCCCTTAAGTAAACAACTGATCTTTAATTGGACAGGTGTTATATCCAACTGCTTGTCACCTAATGACTTTGATTATTACTTTAAAATCGTGGAGGTGACAGGGAATCAGAATATTCAGGAAGCTATTAATAATAATGCTACTGTCACTACCTATAACAATCGCTCTAATACTACCTATATACATGATACTATCTCGAACCGACATTTCCGTCTACAGCCGGGACATGTCTATGCGGCTCAAGTGCAGGCGGTTTTGAAGAAGAATTTGATGTCGGCAATTCAACTAAGCAATGGGGGTAAGAGTCAGATTATCACTTTTGTATGGGGTCAAGAGGGCCCAGTTGTTTTAGAAAATGGCGCTTCCTCATCAATGAATTCTACTATTAGCGATAACCATGAAGATGTCTTATCCGAGATACGAAATCCCTATTTTGTATCCCCGGGCCAAGATAACATTGTTATTGATGCGCTGAGGTTGAATTTGGCTACGGAAATATCATCTGTACTTACCATGAGTAATAATTTGCACGTTACTGATGTTGACGAAGGAGACATGACTTTTTATCAGGTTCCCGTTGCTGATACGTTTGGAATCCGTTGGATGCCTGTTTGCGGTGATTCGATTTTGAAGGTTAACTATACCGTTGAACTTTATGAATATAATGGTGGTGCTGCGAACAATTCAATGATAGGTCTGCCTCTAAAAACTTATACCACTACTGTGCAGCAGGTCCATGACTTCACTCCTGCAAATGCTGAGTTGATGTCTTTAGCCGGAGAAGAGTGGATTCCTAGTCTTGAAGAGGGCTATAAATATTTGATACATCTTAAAGCAGAAACTTTCTACTCTTATCGTAAGACTACCACATACAAGATTACGGATTTCATTCATAATATGCCAATAGAGAGAGATAGTGTGGTCCATACAGTTGCTTATGGCTCAAAGAATCTATTCTCCGATGTGGTCTTCTCCTGGGGTATTGACTCCAATGCTCTCGACCAGATATACCCGCCACAGTTCACCTATCCGCAGAATAATTCACTTAAACAGTGGGATGATACTTTGATGACGGAAATTCCTTCAGTTCAGAAGTTTACTGACTTTAAATTTCAGTGGAAAAATATTAGAGGAGTCAACTATGAGGACACCGTCTATTATAAGTTGCTCGTTGCTAAACTGCCAAAAGGCAAGACACCGCAACAGGTGAAGGATACACTTTTCTTTAAGGATTCCATTACAACAAATTCATATATAGACACGGCCTTGTATGACTCGCTTAAGATTGATGGACAGTATATGGCTGTAGTTTGGGCCTATGTCAAGCAGGTTGAAGATCAAAGTGTACACTATAATTTGATTAATGATGGTAAGTCTATCTATGCAACCTTTAAATTGATAGAACCCCGAGAATATAATGCTGATCTTAACAATAAGTATAAGTGTTCTCCCAAAGCGTTGGATAATCTCAGCAAAACAATTATAACACCACCAGCGGACAGTCTGATTAATAACAAGGTGCGGCTTATGATGGGTGAGTTCCCGATAGTCCTGCAGCAAGCCACATTTGATAAAGACAAGAAGCGCTATAGTGGCGATGGTTATGTCGTTTGGCATCCTACAGATGTGGATGTTTTATTGAAAGTGCAAATAGACACCATCCAGATTAACGATAAGTTTCAGATTATCAATGGTACGGCGGTTAGTACGGCTACCGACTCCAGTCTCTATATGCCGGCTTTGATGAATGATCTGAACTTGGATGAGTGGACAGGGGATGATATTAACCGACTGGCCTCACAGTTTGGTGCTGAAGAAGAGATAAAAGGGTATTATGACAAAATTATGGAATATGGAGAGAAGTATGGTGCTAGATACGGTGGCTTGGTTGGTCCACTGTTTGGAGGAAATGCCGCTACGCCGGTCTTGACATTTCCGATAAGTATCTCGGATGAGGAGTTAACTGGCTCTGAGAACGTCACTTTCTCTGTCAATAATATGTTCTTCTCGCCAGTTACTGCTCTCATGAATATCTGGGCTATCTTTGCGGCTCAAGATGACAATTACTACGTTCCGTTTGTGGCCAATAATATATGTATGGACCAAAAGTCCTTCTTCGGCAAGACCGATCAGCATATAGATCTTTTCATGGCGCGCAGCTATGAGAAGGAAATTAACGATGACTATGTTTTGCGTTTCAAGGCATCTTCTAACTTTGCCGATCCCAAAGATGGCACCCTCATCGCAATTGATACTGGTAAGTTTTCTTATCTGCGTGCAGAAATTGAGTTGGATCTTAACAGCAATGATTTCAGGGGCCTTAATCAAGATGGCCTTCCTCAAAAAGGGAATGTGGTTCATGCTAATCTGCAAGTGAAGTTGAGCAGCTGGAGTGCCTGGGTCGCAAAAGTCAGTATGGATCCATTTGCTGTTGCTGGTGCCGACAGGTTTACCTTCTATCCGACGGGTAGAGGTATCTATTATGACCACTCTGATAAGGAAACCCCTAAAGAGGTGTCACTTACTTACGATTATCTCTTTGGATCTCCAGCTCCTGCCAATATGTCGGAAGATGAGAAGAAAAAACTCACTAAAGCTACTAAAGAGTGGCAAGGTTTCTATTGGGATAATCTCAAGGTATTCCTCTCTGACGAGATCAGTAACACCTTCTCAGATACAACTGATTTCAAAGACTCTATGGTGGTTTATAAATACGGCCTCAACAATACTGTTGTAGACTCGGTTCATTATAGCTATCCGGAAACCCGAATCAATTTTGGAGCTAAAGGTCTTATCATTGATAAATACGGCTTTACCACCGATATCTTTGTCCATGATATTATCGATGCCAATACGAAAGATGGCGGAGGTTGGGCCTTCTCCTTGGATACTGTTTCCATTAAATTTGTGAAAAATGACTATAAACACGCAATCATAAAGGGTGGTTTCGGCGTCCCATTGTTCAAGGGCGGATTTGTTTATGACTGTACCATTGGCGCAGACAGTTTGACCTTTAATGTGGAACCGCGCAAAGATACTATGGATCTCGATCTTTGGGCGGCATCTGTCAACTTCCTAAAAGAATCATCATACTTTCGTATTAAAAAAATATATAAGGAGCCGAGTACGCGTGTGGATTTGACTCTAAACGGCCACATCTCTATAAAGACTGATGAGTTAGGTATTCCTGGTGAATTTGAATTTATCAAGTTTGAGCATATGGGTATGCGTAACTATAATTTGTCAGGCAAACCAGCTAAGGGGACAGCCTCTATAGACAAGTTTGAGTTTGACATAGGCGAGTGGTCCTTTGCCTCTCCGCAGAAATTTATTGGCGGTACTCTAGATGGAGGTAAAGGTGGTGGAGATGCCTTAGGCTCTGTCAATGTGGGCGGCTTTACCTTTAGTCTGCTTCGTATTGATCCCATTGTTGAGTACATGGGTGATGATCTGAAATTAGGAGTTGTCTTTGCGGGAAAGATGAAGTTCGAATCTGGTGATTGTGACTTCGGTGCTACTACTGGTTTTGCCCTTTGGGGTGTGACACAGCCAAAAAATCATTTTAAAGTTAAGGAAGTCAAGGGACGTTTGGATTCTATCCGGTTAGACAATATTGATTTCATGGTCTTTAAGATGAGTGGTGTCCTCAACTTTACCTATGGTTGTGAGAGCTGTACGGATGTGTCCGGATTCAAGGGTAATCTCAAAATTACCGTCATGGATGTTGTTGATCTTACCATGAGTGCTGGCTTCGGCAAGGAGAAAGACAATAAAGGTGAGTATTCTTGGTGGTTCTTTGATGGAGCGTGTAAATTCCCTGGAGGTATTCCATTGGGCGCGGTTAGCATTAATGGCTTCTCTGGCGGCTTCGCCTATAATATGAAGGCCAAAGGTAGCCTCACGGATGCAAAATATAGTGCCAAAGGATTGTTGTCGGTAGCAGAAAAGAATGACGATAAAGAGTCACTGCAACTTTCGGGTATGGACTTTGACCCATCGCGTGATAGCTGGGTGGCCAATGCCGGTATCAGTCTGATCTTGACAGGTGCTAAGAATACTATGAATGCTGATGGACTGGTCTCTCTTCGTATAACTAATAAGCATTTTTCTGGCCTATTTATCGAAGCTAACGCCTATATGGTGACTAAGATGAATGATGCGACCCCTGGTGATGGCAAGAATAATTCATCAGCTCTTATCAAGGCCAAAACTATTATTGGTTTTGAAAGTGTCCCAGATTATTACTTCTTGAGATTCTCATTGTGTGTTAACGCAAAATTGAGTCTTAAAGATCTTCTAGACGGTGTGGGTGGTAGTACCCTAGACAATTTGACGGGTAAAATCTCAGGTGCTATTCATCAAGGAGTATCTATCGCTACTAATCCGAATATAGCCACTGCTGTTGATCAAATTCTGGGTACTGAATCGCAGCTTTCTTCACATACTGAGGGAGAGCGTGACGTGGTAGAAAATGCTGCTAATGCTTCCGCAGGTGGTGGCAATAGCTCTTCTATAGGCGCCTCTATGATTGTCAAAATACCCTTTGACTTTGAAATGAAGTACTATAAAAAGACCAAGGATGGAAATAAAAAAGGCGATATTGATTGGTATGTTGCTTTAGGAAAACCTAAATGGGACGAGCGTGTGCAAATCAAGCAGACACTTAATCTTATGGTTTTGAAGAGTGAAACAGAATTCACTTTTTATATGCAGACAGGTAATGCCTTTGCTTATGAGATGCCTCCATTGAGCAAGGAGTTGCAGGATTTCTTCGGATTAGCATCTGACGACAAGAAACTTGATGCCAACAAAGAACAGGTCTCTAAGAGTCGGAGAATAAGCAATACCGACTGGTTGAAGATTGATAAAGGTGGTGGTTTCTGCCTGGGAGCCTCATTCCATGCTGGTATGGAGATGAATTTCTTCCTGTACCTTGACCTTAGTGCAGATCTTGGTTTTGATGTAGCCCTGTTGGATGTTAACGGATTAGGTTGCCCTGGATATCCTAATATCGGCAAGAATGACTTTTATGCTCTTGGGCGTATCTATGCGGCGTTACAGGGCGACGTGGGCCTTAAACTTAACCTTGGTTTCTGGAAGGGTAAAATCTCGCTCTTCTCTGCCGGTGTAGGCGCTCTACTGCAAGGTGGTGGTCCTAATCCGTCATACTGCTATGGCTTGCTCCGCTTCAAAGTCCGTATGCTCGGCGGTCTTATTAATTTCAGCACCTCATGTGATTTCGCTGTCGGTGATGTTTGTGTCCCGGGTGCTGGCGATCCTTTGGCTAATGTGAAACTCTTTGAGAGCGTTACCCCAGGTTATGATACAGAGAAGCAAGCTGCCGAAAAGGCAAGTCTGCAGTCTCCCCTCCAAATCGGTACTATCGTTTCCAATATGCCATGGAACAGAGAGGTCTTCTTGGCCGAAAACGATGGAAGTAACGCGCGAAGATTCCGCTTCCAACTGATGACCGCCAACTGTAAGTATTATTCCAAGACTAACCAGAACGGCAGCTATGGTTTAGCTTCTGGCAATAATATGATGAATTATACGTATAGCAATAAGGATGAAAATGTTATGCTCTTTGAAACCAAAAATGGTGGTTTGATTCCAAACGCATATAATAAACTCAAGTTACAAGCTCGTGCGTTTGAATATCGTCGGCGTATGACTGGAAAAGAACTGGGAAATATTCAAAATG
The DNA here is from genome assembly GCA_024686335.1 of Bacteroidales bacterium. GTDB lineage: Bacteria > Bacteroidota > Bacteroidia > Bacteroidales > WCHB1-69 > F23-D06. The sequence continues at coordinate 32,365 of JAILCI010000012.1, forward strand.
ATTCCAAAGCTGATGTGATGTACAATTATTCTACAGGAACTGTTAGCAATTCAAATCCGCCATTAGGAAAATTTGGATGGTTTGACCCTCTGTTCTTTAATGACAAGACAAACAAATACGACATTAAACCTTACAAAAAGGACTCTACCTTCTACTTTAAGACTATGCCGCTGAGTGAAGATCTGAACGGTCAGGTGGTATTCTCTTGGCCCTATAATGGTGAGACCCACTTCCCGGCTAAGGAGTATGCTCATGTCACAAATACTACTGTTTATAATGGAATCACTGGCCAATATCACACTACTAATTATGGTCCTATGCCATCATGTAAAATGTATCTCTATCTCCAAAGGAATGATCTTCTTGACAAGAATACATTAGCTGCTAATGGGAAAGAGTTGAAGATTTATCTGCTGAAAAATGGACTTGAAGACGGTGAGATTGCAGAGTGTTCATACAACTATTATTCAACACTCGACAATAACCATATTCCAAATGTGAGTGTTACCTTACCTGATAAAGAGTATGGTCTTCCAGGAGGTTACGGCCCTCATATGTTGCAATTCTTTGTTGTGGACAAAGATGCATATAATTCCGCTTTGCAGGCTGCCATGGAGTCGGCAGATATGACTATCAAGCAAGCAGAATACAGTAGTCGTATTAGTGATGAAACCTATGCTCTGGCTGCACAAGCTCATAATCAGGCTTCTGGTCGTGGAAGGAGAGGTAGCACTAATGGCGGTGGCTCAGGTTCACATACACTGGTTGATTTTGGTGATAGCGGTTTTGAGACTCCTGGAGGTACAAGACCTAGAGGTCAAGTCAGTAGTGGTGGCAGCAATGGTGTAATTTTTGCTTCTATGGCTTCAAACACCAACAACACCTCTGGTAATACGCTGGCCGGTAGCGCATTGAGAGGAATAGCCGGTAGCAGCAACAATAATAGTACTATGTTTCTGTCAGGTACTGTTATTACAAACACTGCTGGTAGTGGCAATAATACCATTGCTGAATGGGGCAACAGACAAGGTGACAGGATGGTTACCAACACCCATGGTAGGCTGGTTGACAATACAACTGGAAGCAGAATAGTTTCCAGTGGTAATGGCAATACAAGTGGAAGCAGAATAGTTTCCAGTGGTAATGGCCATACAAGTGGGGCCATAATAGTTGGTAGTGGTAATGGCAATAACCAGAATAATGCCGCAGATGCTGCAAGCAATAATCTTAAGCCTATCCTAGAAATTCCAGATGATGTCATACATGCTGTCGCTTCACCTTCTTCATCCTCTTCATCCTCCTCGTACGTTCCTTGGGTGGGTAACTCAAGCATTTCTTTATCGGATCAACTTGATATCCAAAACGAAATGCTGGATGAAATCTATATGGATAAACAAGAGGTGGGTAAAGATTCAATGACATATTACCGTACCATGTTGAAAGAAGGCTATAAGATTAGCGTCTCTATTGGTAAGCCTATCTATCAATGGACTTGGTTTGTTGACCCCTACTATGAGACTTATACAGATATGTTGCTCGCGTATTTTGGACAAAATTTCCAAAATTTTGATTTGGTTCTTCAGAGATCTACGGTAGAGGATAAAACCTCATATTTGCAGGTCAATCCCCAATCTGCTAATGATCCTATGGGTACCATTGGATTCCTATTTCATAAATATAGTCCCAATGATAATACTCGTTACAAGACGGATTGTGAAATGCCGCCAATCTGTTATTTTGTACTTAATCGTACGTTGAATAATACTATGATGAAGGTTCACAACCGCCATTTCCAATATTTGCTTGATTTGGAGAGCGATTTTAAGAAAACGGAATTGGCATCCTATTTTCACTGTTATAAAGATGATGGGAAGATCAAATATAAAAGTTCCGGAGACAAGATGATTAATTCGACATATCACTTTTCGCAGGTTATTAAGAATGGTTTGCCGCTCAACAATACGAGTAAGTTCCTCAGTGTAAACCGACGCATAAAGGGTGGTACCCTTTATACGCAGTGTGTGGCTGCCAATTATCACCCTAATTCGTGGGATGTTCCATGTATCTTGGAGACATGCTTCAACAATCAAGAACGTACCCCAATGCCTGATTATTTATTTGAAACGCAATTTGCCAATGCTGGAACTTGGTATACACCATCGTCTAATACTAAGTGGTCATGGTATATTAAAGACTATGCCTCAGTGGCGATAGCTGATGATATTAAGAAAATTAGAAAGTTCATGTCGGAGAATCAAAAGCATGCTCGTGCTCTCGACTGTCGTGGCTGGAGCCATAAGCGGAATATTTTGGAAAAATATTGTAATGATAATAACTTGAATGCTATTATGACCTATTCTGATTTCCCTTTAGACATGCCAGAGATTTATCGCGTTAACCACTTCATGAAAGCCATGGATGTTGTGGTCGATTATACCCGCAATAACAAAAGCTATTTAACAACTAATTATAAGCATTGCCGTTTTTACAATGGTAATTATGATTACATTCCAGTTGATATGTTGCAATTTCAAGAACGTCTTTGGGCAAAATATTGGTGGAGTTCCGCTGCTCAGTGTCTTGATCTGGAAGAACATGGTTTTGACAGAGATTTTTATTTTGATAAGAATGGTAAGTATTACAATACAATGGAGCCATTGAATAGTGACGGTAAGCATGGTAAATCGGATAAACTCAGTACTATTCAAGGTGCTTGGTACGCAGATGATCCCGATATGATGAATACATGGGGATTTGTCTTTAATAATGTGTCTGTCTGTTTCCTGACTTCTCAAAACAGTGATTTTTCTGACAACTTAAATAAAATGGCTGTTGCTGTGAAGAAAAGCAATGTCCAGAATGACTTGATATTCTTCCCCAATGCTACATTAACAAATCCTCAATTGTCCACATTCTATACAATTGATTTACGTAAATTTACAAATACTTCTAAATTCTTAACTGGTTACATGTCTGGTCGGAAATCATACATGATCGAGGAATCTTATGGAAATGACTAATGTTAAAAATCAGAAAGCTATGATTAAAAGAGAAATTAGAATTTTAAGCATACATCTCGTTTTATTACTGGGATTATTCTGTCTAGCCACTTCTTCAGTTCAGGCTCAAGATCTGCCTGAATCAGTAGAGACGCTGATGGAAGAGGATTCTTCGCAGTCTATATATCAATTTATGGTTGTGGCTCGTGGCTATGGCGACAGTGTCGTATTGCGTTGGCTACCCCAGGATGCCGGTGTCTGGCGCCTCGCTAGTCATTACGGTTGGCGTATCACTCGTCTTAAAACCGACGAGGAGATGGATGCTAATCCGGCTGACTCTACTATCGATATGTTACTTACGCCTAATCCAATCAAGGCTTTGACATTGGACGAGATGAAGGAAAAATATGACTCTACCCACTTCTATGTAGGTGTTGCGGCACAAGCACTCTATGGAGAGTCTTACTATAAGGTTAAAGAGTCTGATGGGTTTGAGAACTTTGTATTCCGTAAAGATCAGGAGCAGACTCAACGTCAAGCCATGGCTTATCTGGCTGCAGAGGGACATATTGATGCTGCCGATGCCCTTGGTCTCCGCTTTGTAGATAAAACCGTTAAAAAGAATGAACTCTATTCATACACCATCGAGTGCCTCATTCCTCAGGATATTGTGACATTGCCTATCAGAACCATTGATGTCTTCAGTAACCATTATGAACGTACTGAGGATGACATTATTCCTGAAATACGATTCTATCAGAACTCACCCTATACTGTTTTCGTTTATTGGGCCAAGAATAAACTTTCTGGCTATTATGTGGAGCGTAGTGAAGACAACGGAAAACATTGGAAAGCTCTAAATGATGCACCTATTTTCGGCTATCAACCTGATGAGGCTACCTATAGTGTCTTTGGCCAGGAAATTGGTGAGATTCTGGAGGCTAATGTCGGTACCATCGACTCTCTGCCACTCAAAAAGAAATTCATCTATCGTGTCAAAGCTTTTGACGCTTTTGGAGATTATCCTCCAGAACAGAAGTCTGAGCCCTTTGAGATGGTGGACCTTATTCCACCTACCGTACCTGTGCTTGATGTCGTTATTCCTGAAAACAACGAGATCTGTCATCTGGAATGGTATATGGACAAGCAGGATGATGATCTGAAAGGCTTTGTGGTGACCTTCTCCGATGACCCTGGCGGCCCTTGGCGCGAAGTGTCTGACCTTTTGTCTCCTTCAACCCGTAAATGGGTTGACAAAAACGCTCATGATCGTGGACGTGGCTATTACCGTCTCTTTGCTAGTGATAATAATAACAATGTCTCATATTCCCTTTCCCAAATCAATAATATTGAAGATGACGTAGCTCCTTCTGCCCCTCTGAAACTGGGTGGTGTCGTCGATACTGCAGGCGTTGTCTATCTCCAATGGGATAAGAATCCTGAGAAAGATGTGATCGGTTACCGCATCTATTTTGCTAACCAACTGGATCACGAGTTTATCCAAAAGACCAGTCAATGCAATGAGGAGTTATTTTTCTGGGATACCCTTTCACTTCACACATTGACTAAGTACATCTATTACTATGTTGTTGCCGAGGACTATAGCCACAACATGTCCAAGCCCTCGGATACATTGGCTATCCCTGTGCCCGATATCGTTCCTCCTGGTGTCGCCTTGCTCAAAGATTATACCCAAACGGATGAATCGGTTACCTTTACTTGGTTACAAAGTACCTCTAATGACGTAATAGCATATGTTGTCTATCGTAAGAAGGATAATGAGAAACAGTGGAAGGCTATCCGCATCATCTCTCCTGCAGAGCTGACCCCAGGCGAGCCCTTCTTCCTGATCGATTTTCCTGAACCCTCAGCGGTTAACTATAACTATTGTATTGAGGTTTTCGATAACAGTAGACTATCTTCGGGTAAGACCGGCGAGACTACTGTGCGCTTTAGAGGAGCTTCTGTCATAGATATTCCATTGACACTCAAGGCTTCATTGAATAAGGATAAAAACTGTGCCATTTTGGATTTCACATATGATTATAAATCCAAAAATGACTATTACGGAGTTATCTTCAAGTCTGAGGGTGACAATCCACCTTATGCCTGTGCAAGCTTCAATAGAGGAGAGACCAGTTATACAGACTGCAATCTGAAATCTGGTGTGAAGACCACCTATTTTATCCGTATGTATTTAGGAAAGGGAAAGCGTTCGCAGCCATCCGCTGAAGTGACGGTGACCCCTAAATAATAAAGTAGTTGATTTAATGTGAAAAAGGATGTCAAAATGACATCCTTTTTTTAATTCGTCGGGGTGATCCGACTCGAACGGACGACCCCTTGCACCCCATGCAAGTGCGCTAAGCCAACTGCGCCACACCCCGAACGTTTGAGGCCGCAAAAATACACTTTTTTTCGTTAGATTGTACGCCTCATTAAAAATATTATTTTTCACTCTCTCGGAGCCATCTGCGTCTTGGAGCCATCTGCGTCTTGGAGCCATCTGCGTCTCGGAGCCATCTGCGTCTCGCAGATGGTAAGACGTTCCATGGAACGTCTCTACAAAAGTGTGTCGTTCTTCACGAGATCTTCCACAAATTGCGCAAGCACCTTGTTGAGTTCATGTACCCGTTGACGCCAACCCTCAATATCCACGTCCATATGGTCGGAGATAATCTTGTAGGAAACAAATGGTTTACCGTATTGTTTAGCAAAGGTATACAATACAGAAGACTCCATGTCGAAGCAGTCTGCTTTCTCTTTAAGATCTTCTAGAAAATGTGGTGCATAGACTCGTGGGGAAACGAAACAATCGGAGGAGAAGAGGGTGGCACTAGGAGTTTTTTGAGTTTTAGCATTGGGTAGTTGATCAAGAATCATCGGATGCTCCAGGAAAGTGACACCACCCGTGACAATCTCGTGAATGTTCACGATACTGCCTACGGGTAATGTGTGAGCACCCGCAGTGCCGATATTCACCATGGTGAAATCTTCATCTTTGTGCTTTTCCATGAATTTAATCATGGAGATAGTGGCATTCTCCCGGCCGATACCGGTCAGGTGAACCTTCGAAACGATAGGCTCCACCTCCTCTTTAACAGCAGCAAATAAGGCTATCTTCATCTATTATCTATTATCTATTATCTATAATCTATAATCTATAATCTCCACCTGAGACGTGCTATAGCGCGTCTCTACATAGTGCCTCTGTTGATCTCACTTCTTACGTCTTCCATCTTCCATCTCACGTCTTAAAATCCCTGCATCGACTTCTCCAATTCTCTTGCATTGGCAAGGAACTCCTCTACTGTCATCTCACGCAGGAACATAAGACCATGAGCTGCACGTAAGATCGGGTTCGGGTTTTCAAAGAAATAGGGCTTGCCGAGCAGAAGTTGGATACTGCGCAGCTGCTCCACCCAGATACTCTGGGCCAGACTGCTGAATTTGCCGTCCAGTTTATAGCTTGGGAAGGAGGCATCAACTTGGCTGAGGTAACAGTGTTCGAAAGCACTGTTGAAGGCACTCATGTCATTCAATGATACAGGAATGATATGGGTGGCTTCGGACGGGTTGAACTTATACCACACATTGCGGTAACCCCAAATCTTAAGATTGGAAGTATCTGTCTCTTTGCTCCACATCCGGATGGCGTCGGCTACAGCTTGAAGCACTTTGTAGTGGGTGTCAGGACCGCTGCCTTCGGGATCGAAGGCTAGGGAGATGATGTCGGGCTTGATGGTCCGTAACTCGTTCAGAATTGGCATTACGTCACGCTCACGATTCGGGTTCTCAGTAAAGATATCACCTTTGTAGAAGCCAAGACGCAAGTGGTGAACACGCTCTTCAGTCATGCCGAAATGGGCCCATACCAATTCTTCTTCAAATTCACGAATCATACCCTTCAGTTTTTGGATATCGGTGGGCATCTTCTCGCCGTCATAACAGTGGCGTGTGAACTCAATCAACTCCACGATTTTTTTATCCAATTCCTCCACAGATTTTAAATTCCAAATCTCGACAAGGTCGCGGACAAGTCTATGTGCAAAGCCACGCATGAACTCCGATTTCTGTTGAGAAGCGATTTTAATGAGGGAGTGATAGACATCTTTCACCCTTTTCATCTTGTATCCTTCCGTGAAGAAGTTGGGGTAGTCTACCATTTGAATTTTTCCTTGACGAATCAGACGCAAGGTGTTGCTGAGGTGAAGGATTAGAAAATGGTTTGTCACGGCGTTGAAACCAGAAGTCATGATGGAACAATGCATCTCGTTGGAGGGATCGCTGGCGATATGTTGTAGGTAGGGCAGCATACCTAAAAGGATGTCGTCATGATGTGGTGCTGTGTTATAAATGACCTTTCCATGGACGGGTTCCATACCTTTGGCAATTTTTTTCTCAATGGAGTCGATGGATTCTTGAATGGATTCCAATCCTGCATTGGGAATCATCTTGCAGTATCTGTCTTGTAAAATGTCCTCTTTTGTCAGTTTGTCACCGAATTTATCTATCTTTTTGCAGAGGCCGATGATGGCACGGTCGCTCTTAGCTTGAGACCAGGGAGTCTCAGTATAGAACTGATGTATAGAGTCTTGGAGGGTAGATGCGGCTCCTGAGGTAAGGTAGAAGCGGGCGTTGGGCATGGTGGAAAGCACGGAGGCGGGGTAGCGGTTGGAGGGTTTCTCCTCTAATGCCAGCTTGACCATCTCCGCCTTGGCCTCACCAGCGGCAAAGATGATGGCTACAGCGTCTTTCTTGCTGCTGATAGTGTGCAGACCGATGGTGATGACTGGCCTGAATCGTGAGACTTCAATACCGCCCAAATCACCTGCAGAAGCAGCTTGTGTTTCAAAATTAGTAGCTGTCAAACGTGTGGTGGAGTGGAAGTCGCTGCCACGCACATTGAAGGCGATGTGTCCATCAGGACCAATGCCGCCAAGGAAGAAGCCAATACCTCCCATATCCTGAATCTTCTGCTCATATTGACTACACCATTCGTCGATAAGGAAAATAGAGCGCTGTTGCAGTACTTCTTCTGGAGTTTTGGCTTCGCGATAACGCAAAGACAAGTCTACTTTGTAGTTCGGGAAGACCTCTTCGTAACTCAAGCCGTCTGCCAACGGAATCTCATCACAGTTGATGAAGATACCCTTGGAAGCGTCAAGACCGAAACCTTCCACATAGAATTTTTGGACGTAATTGTAGAAACTGTTGTGCTGTTTCGGACTGATAGGGTAGAATTCATCTATCTGTACAAAACGTAGTCCTGACAACACAGGCTTTTTGGTCAGATTGAGACCGTGTTTTTCGCGGAACTCTGCACCTTGCGGTGTGTCCCACTCAGCCAGAATTCTCTTGACCCAAGTGATAAAATATTCAGGAGTTTTGCCGGTAGGCAGACTAATGACACCGTTGGGATTTTCAGCTGCCCATTCTAAGAATCTAAGCGCAGTTAGTAGCCCTAAGGTTGGAAAATTCTCTACCGTAATGTAGGGGATGTTGGTGTGGAAAAGAAACTCTTTGTCTTTCAAAAAACTTTTTTCAACGGAAGAAAAAATTGTCATCGTTGTGTAAAATAAAATTATTTATATAAAAATCGTTTGATACTTTTCTTTGGTGTCTTGTCAAATTCGTCTTTCTGAAGTTCAATTTTGGAGATTTGACTGTATTTTGGTAGTAATTGGTTGAGTTTTTGGAGATTTTCTTTCATCAAAGCGACAATGCGGGAGTCAAACTCCAGTTCGCCGTCTTTGGCGTAGTCGGGGAAGACGAGAGCTACCAGTTTGCCTTCGCGCTCCACCACGACAGATTCCACCACGCCTTCCAGGTTGTTGAGTTTGTCCTCAATCTCTTCCGGGTAAATATTTTGACCGGAAGCGCTGAGAATCATGTTCTTGTTGCGTCCCTTGATGAAGATGTTGTTGTTTTTATCAATAATGCCAAGGTCACCAGTTCTCAGCCAGCCATCCTCAGTGAAGGCTGCCTTTGTGGCTTCCTCGTTTTTGTAGTAGCCCATCATCACGTGTTCACCGCGGACAAGAATCTCGCCAACTTCGTTATATGGATCTGCGGAATCTATTTTGATCTCGTTATTGGGTAGGATATGGCCTGCGGAGCGTGGTACAAACTCTTTGATATAGCAACCACCAATAAGCGGGCCGCATTCGGTCATACCATAACCAACAACTAATGGGAAGTGTACGTTGAGCAGGTTGCGCTCCACATCCTCATTTAATGCAGCGCCTCCAACCATGAAATATTTCAATTCGCCACCAAACGCTTTCATCAATTTGTTTTTGATGGTCTGCTTTAAGATTCTGTTGAAGAACGGAATCTGCATAATTCGCTTGACGACTTTCTTGTCCAAAACTGGCGCTAGACTGCGTTTATAGATCTTCTCAATAACTAAAGGTACTGTAACAACTTCGTATGGATGCACGTCAGCGAAGGCTTTCATCAACAAGGATGGGGTAGGGGTCTTGGTTAGAAAATATACATGACAGCCATTAGCCATGGGATACAGGAACTCTGCAAGCTGTCCGTACATGTGCGCTAACGGAAGCATGGAGACCACTTTCCAGCCTGGCTTGTTGGGTAAGAATGTAAGACCTGCTTCAATGTTGGAAGAGAGACTTCTATAAGAGAGCATCACACCCTTTGGCGCGCCCATGGAACCTGAGGTGTAGTTGATAAGTAGTTGGTTGTCTATGTCGCGTACTGGGAATGAGAATTGATCGCGGTCAACAACAGGTATCTCAAAGTCTTCGAGGGCGATTCCTTCTGCTTTTGAAAATAGTGTAGAAAAGTCGTTCAAAGAGATGATGGCTTGTAGTTGGGGCAATAATTCTCGGACTGGTGTGTCATCAACTAAAACGTTCTTATAAGCTTCTTCTTCCAAGATGCCTTTCAATACATAAGGACCGATGAAGATGGCTTTGGAATCGGAATGGTTGAGGAGGTCCCGGATGTCATCACCATGGAAGTCTTGGAGAATGGAGACAATGATGCCTCCGTATGCAGCGATGGCAAGGTAGGCCGTTGCCCAATTGGCGCAGTTACGTCCGCAAATGGCGATCTTGTCACCAGGTTGAATACCTATGGCTCTAAAGTAATTACCGATACGTTGAATTTGAGCCGCCACATCGGCAAAGGTATAGTCAACCTCTCCATTATAGTCGGTGAGAGCCGGTTCATTCCAGCGAGCTGGAAATACTTCGTTGAAATATTCGAAAAAATGTTTTGTCATAGGTTATTTTAATGTTACATAGGTTTTATCTTGCGTGCAAGTTTGGCACAAAGGCCAGGGAAGAAGCGCTTGATGTAGGCCATGATAAGTTCTCCACTGCCGACCAGCTTCTCGCGTTTTTCCTTAGCGATAGCGTTAAAGATGATCTGTGAAGCCTTCTCAGCGGTGATGCCACCGGCTTGTCCAGCATCCATCTTGCCATGTTGACGTCCATCTTTCTCCAATGCGTTGACGGAGATGTTGGTCTGAACGCGACCGGGAGTGAGGATAGTCACTCGGATATTGTGTTGGTAGTTCTCCGCAGCTACGGTCTCAAAGAATCCGTAGAGAGCATGCTTTGCCGAAGAGTACGCGCAACGCAACGGGAATCCGAAGACGCCGGCAATGCTCGTGGTCACAGCCAACTGTCCGCCACCTTGCTCAATCATCTTGGGCAATACGGATTTCGTCAAAATGACGGGAGCATAGAAGTCAATGTCCATCACTTTGCGGATGACGGCCATGTCGGTTTCTACGGTGGTACCACGCTGACTGATGCCAGCATTATTGTAGAAGACATCGATGCGGCCGTATGCGTTCCAGGCGTTTTCAGCCAATTGTGTGAGTTGCTCCGTCTTTGATAGGTCAAAGGGCAGATTTGTGACTGCCGTTGCCCCACGACGCAGGCACTCTTCACGCACCTGCTCTAGCAAGTCCGGTTCCAATGCTGTGAGTATAAGGCGTGCCCCCGCTTCAGCGAATCGAAACGCCGTCTCTTTGCCCATCCCGGAGGAGGTACCCGTAATCCATACTACCTTGTTGTTATAGTTGTTTTTCATTATTTTTCTGTTTGATAATGATGATTATTTCTTTTCTAATTTAAACACATCCCCGTATAGCATTCCTCCCCAGAGATTGTGGTATTTGTCCTGGCAGAGCTGCATAATATATTCGCTTGGGAGATTGGAGTTGTCAGGAGTATAAACTTCCCAATGGTTTCTCTTTACGTCAAACAAGAATAATCCGATTGTGTTGACAGCAATCCAGATTTGACCTCTGGATTCGTCGTAAATCACATCGTTGGTACATTCTCGTTCCATGACTTTGGTCCATTTTGGCGCATATTTATGCCACTTGCCCTTGGTGTCTAACATGTATAATCCACCTTTAATATCATCTCTGTTTGCATAGAAGGTGAACCACATGTTGCCTTTTGAATCCTGGTAGGCCCAGTCAATGTAACTTTTGCCCAGAGGTGTTTTTGACGAACGGTAGTCATTCCACTTGGTTCCATCGAACATGGCGTTTCCATAGAATGTGCCAACCCATTTGCGTCCCTGCCTGTCGATATAGAAACTCAACACTTGATTACTCAGGATGCCAGAGTTGGTGGAGTCTAAAACGCTCCATTTTTCCCCGTCATATTCGCAGATGCCACGCCAAGTGGTGATCCACAAGTGGTTTTCATCGTCCACAAAGAGTTGTCTCCCCCAAACCACGGGCGAGTTCAGCGTGTCAAATTTGGTCCATTGTCCATCCTTTACCCGAAAGAGAGTATATCCTTGTATGATCCAAACATTGTTCTCTTTGTCTGTAATCATCCTAAAAATCTCATCTGTCTGATTCTTTTTGTATGAATTCTGGGTAAGGGGTGAGTTGGTATAGTTGAAGAGTTTTGTCTTGCCATCACGAAGGAGTACCAGACCATTGTCGGTCCCAACCCATACGGTGCCCGAAGAGTCTATCGTTATGCCCCGGGAGCTGTAGCTGGCCTTCTCGGGCAGTTTGTTCAAATGGAAAGTGTATGATAAATCCTTTGGGTCACTGCCGTCGGTGATGGGCTCCTTCACGTCGGAATAGTATTCCATAGGAGAAACTGCCCTGGCACGAAATGTCCCGTTTGAAAATTCAAACATGAGGGAAATAGAAACGTTCTGTGCTGGTTCAGCGGGCTTCCATAGAGTGCTATTAATGGCTTTTTCAAGGTTTAGATTCTTAGATGTGACTCCTGTTTTGTTGTCGGCACTGAGCAGGAATGCTCTGCCCGTGGTGTCGACGATGATTTGAACTAGGAGAGTCCCCTTAGCTTCTTTCAATGCCTTGGCGTTGAAAGAAGCCTGCATCTTTTCTCCAGTACCTTGCAATGGAACCACTCTAAATTGCCCATTATCCAGTGTAAACTGATTCACTTTGTTTGTATAGTGTTCAGGATACAAATATTGAGCGGAGGTCGTGAAGACCCCCGTCAATATTAGGATAAGAACTATAATTCGTCTGATAATCATTGTTGATTAGAAGTTTTGAGCTGATGAAAGACTATGCTTCGTCAATCATCTTCACGAAACGGGAAGCGCGTGCAGCACCCTCGCCGGTATTGAGGAGAACGGTTTCGCCATTATGGATTTGTCCATCTTCCAATGCTTTATAGAAACCTGCGAAGCATACGATAGAGGCGGGGCCTAAGTAGAGATTGCGCTCTTTTTTGACAATTTTACCGTATTTAGACAATTCATCCTCCTTGACTTGCAGGAATGTACCTCCGCTCTTGCGCACGATAGGCGCAACAATGGGATACATGCCTGGGTTGCCGGCGGAGAGAATGGAGACCATCGTCTTAGGATTTTCGATAATCGGATAGTCCTTTTCGTAACCTTCGGGGAATCCAGCCTTGACAGCTTTGTTCCAGCCTTGCACCATCGGGTCGCAGGTGTCTTGCTGGATGAGTAGCATGCGAGGCATTTTGGTCTCTGGGAAGGTGGCCTGCATCTCGCGGATACCTTTGTCGAGGGCAATGGGGCCTGTACCACCAGCAACAGCCTGTACATATACGTCGGGCATCTTGCCTAACTGACGCAGATATTCAAATACCATGGTCTTCTTGGCTTCCACACGGATAGGATCAATGTTGCCGGCAGAAATGAGGACATGGTTCTCTTTATGGAAGTCGGCAGCCTCTTTTTTGGCATCCCCATAGTTGCCTTTGCAAACGATTACATTTTGGCCAGTAGCACGAATGGCATCAACGGTATCCTGATATGTATCATTGGGCATGAAGACTGTGAATTTGATGCCAGCCTTTGCAAGATAACGTGCGTATGCTGTGGCCGTATTGCCAGTAGAAGCAACGCAGTACTCCTTGACGCCATTCTCTTTGAAGATGGTGGCAGCCAGAGAAGCAGCAATGTCTTTGAAGGTGTTGGTGCCGCCGTTGAGGTCGTTGCGATAGACCATTACCTTACAGTCAATGCCATATTTCTCTTTGGCAAGTTTCTCCAAAAAATCCCATTCCTCAATGGGAATAGCACCCTCGTTATAGGTGACGATATTTTTTTCGTCCATTACGGGCAGGAAGTCGAAGTAATGGTAGAAGTTAGTCGGTTTGTGTTCTGGTTTTGTTAATTCGGTAATTTTATGATAGTCAGCAGAGTAGACTACGTCAGCGCGCTTACATCCGCAAGTACATTCTTGGTTCATCTCAAACCATGTTGCGAAGTCGGGGATGATTTTACCGCACTTAGTACAGACTAATTTGTATTTATTTTCCATAAATTGCATGTTTTAAAAATAAAGAGCATATTTCAGATTAGCAGGCGCAAAGGTACATTTTTTTTCGAGATAGTCTTCATTACAAAGTAGATACATCCATTATACAATAATTTATCTTTTTGTAATATCTAATGTCATGTAGAGCTTTGTCTATTATAAGACTTCGGGGATGTTCTGGAACCATATGCGATGCCGAACATCCCCGAAGCGGAAGATGATATTTCTAAACATCTACTTTATTTGATAAGCGCCATGTCGGGCATGGGCTTGTCATATTCGCCTCTAGCCAGTCTTTCCTTGATGTCGCGGAAAGCGTCCAATGTGTATTTCACGTCTTCCATGCTGTGCGCCGCGGTGGGGATGATGCGGAAGATGAGCATTCCCGGAGGGATGACAGGGTAGGTGACGATAGAGCAGAAGATATTGTAGTTCTCGCGGAGGTCAACGGCGATGTTGGCAGCCTGGTCTACGCCGCAGTACAAGTGTACGGGGGTGACACATGCTTCAGCAGGTCCGATCTCATATCCGAGGTCGCGGAATCCTTTCTGCAAAGCGCGGGTGACTTCCCACAGATGGGCTCTCAATTGGTCGCCCTCTTCGCTGCGGATGATCTCCAGACGTTTGAGACAACCAACCACGATGGGCATCGGGAGGGCCTTGGCATACATCTGGGAACGCATGTTGTAACGTAGGAAGCTGATGATGCTCTTCTCGGAAGCTACGAAGCCGCCGACAGTAGCCATGGATTTTGCATATGCACCGATATAGACGTCAATGTCGTCCATCACGCCAAAATGTTCGGAGGTACCTCTTCCGTGAGGACCCATCACGCCGAAACCGTGGGCATCGTCGATGAGGATGCGGAACGGATATTTTTTCTTGAGTGCAGCAATCTGATCCAGGATGCCAAGAGCACCGGTCATGCCAAAGACACCTTCAGTAATCAACAACACGCCGCCGTTCTGCTCATCAGCCATCTTGCAAGCCTTGGCAAGTACTTTGTCACAATCTTGGATGTCGTTGTGGCGGAATTTGATCTTCTTGCCGATGTGCATACGAATACCGTCGCGCAGACATGCGTGGGCTTCAGCGTCATAAACAATGACATCATGAGGAGAAACGAGAGAATCGATGGTGGACATGATACCCTGATAGCCGAAGTTGAACTCGAAAGCAGCCTCTTTGTGCTCGAAGTCAGCTAACTCTCTTTCCAATTGCTCGTGGAGGGCGGTTTGACCGGTCATCATACGGCTTCCCATCGGGTAGGCCATACCCCAGCGGGCGGCACCTTCCGCATCAGCTTTGCGGATCTCAGGATGGTTAGCAAGTCCGAGATAGTTGTTGATACTCCAGCAGAGCACATCCTTACCGTTGAAACGCATGTGAGGGCCTAATTCGCCTTCCAACTTAGGGAAAGCAAAATATCCGTCTATTTTTTCACGGTATTGCCCGATTGGACCACCGGATGACTCTTTGATTCTTTCGAAAATGTCTTTCATAAGATGTATAAATTATTGTTTGTGAATTATTTAGTTATTTCCTTCTTCTAATTTTCGTTGTTGAATACGTTCGTATTCTTCAAAAAACTGCGGTAGCATGAACATGTCAATACGCTTGTTCAAGATGATTTCGTGAGTACGGTTGTTCACTACAAACATGGCTGGGTTGCCGGTCTCATATATTCCGAAATACTCCAGATAGTCCATGTTGCCCTTGTTGCCACCCACATTGGTCCATGGGTAGTTGTTTTCCTTGACATATTTCTTCCAGACTTTCAAGTCAGGGTTGTCGCCGATGGCGTATACGTCAAAATTACGTTTGCCGATATTCTCCAAGGAATCATAGACCAGACGCAGGTTCTTAGCCTCTTTCTTGCAGGTCGGACAGGTCGGGTCGTAGAACCATAAGATGGTATAAGGTTTGTTAGAGTGGTAGGATGATTTCCAGTCTCTAGGGTTCTCAGACATGTTGGTGTCAGGAATGATGAGTTCTGGAGCAATCTTGCCAACCAAAATGGGCTCTATACGTTTCACTCTTTTCTCATATTTTGACAGGATGTCTTGGTCCAGCCAGTAGCATTTGCCAGCCAGTTGGTTATTCTTTGCAATATGGTAGAAGACGGCATCGTGACCGATAATCTTGCTGGTCTCGAAGTTGTAGGATAACCAGTCTACGCAATAGTGAAACATCAAGGTGTCAGCCTCAGTCTTTGCTAAGAAGAGGTCTATGTATTTGTTGATAGTGTCAGATTCAGTGTGATAAAGGTATTTCAAGAAATACTCTTTTAATTTTGGTTCAAAAGAGGGAATGTAGATGAAACGGTGGTCAGCCAAGTCTACATTGTCCCAATAGTGATTTTTAAAATAGTAATTTTGGGCTTCACGGTCAATTTCACCAGTCTCCGTTTTGAATTCGGGCACGTCGATGTTGCGATATGACTTTTGCATTTTTGAGAATAGATAGTCGGGATGCGCAGCAATGATCTCATCGTTGATGAAAGTCATCATTTCGTCATTAAGGTCGACGAGTTTCTGTTGGTAGAAGTCCGCACTATCGGTTTTGCCGAGATCTTTGAATTCTTTGATTTTAGCGCCCCAGGCTGCAGCCTTTTTCTGTGCTTGAGTGGTTTTGCGTTGGAATTTCAACATCTCCTCGTTCTCTGGGGAGTTTTTGGTATAGAAATTATCTACATTGGTCGTGGTGTCCAGATAATATTCGAAAAATTGGTTGTTGTCGATGATGAAGTTCAAATACAATTTTTTGCTCTCGGAAACTAAGGAATACATACCGTCATCGTAAACATTGTCTCCTTTAAAGATGAAAAGTCCGGGAGAAACAGGCGGTAGGGAGTCTTTAATAATCAGTTTGTCGTTATAGTGAATCACCAGATAAAGAAGATTGTCGGGCGAATCTTTGATGTGAAAGATGAGCTCATGACCTTTCTTGGGCGTGCTTTTTTTGCCTTTCTGAGCGTATGTCTGGCTCAAAGAAAGCAACATGATTACACTTACAAATAAAAGTATCAGCTTTTTCATACTCGTTTAGTTCTTTGGATGTTGTTTAAAAAATGTTTCAAGTTCTTCTAACGTAATTTGACGTGCTATTATTGTGGAAGTTTGATTATCTACTAAGAAAATGACAGGTGTCGTCATGATGTCGAAATACTCGATGAAATCCATATTAGCTTCTCCCATGGAGGTACTCAGGTTGGTCCAGTCCCACAACTCGTGCTCGTCGGAAAAGGCCTTCCAGCGTTCGTAGTCTTCGTTGACCTCTACAGCAAAGACGTCAAAGTCAGCGGTGTTGGCCAAGTCTTGATACATTTTGTGCAATTCTGGAGTCATAATCTGGCAGTGGTCGCAATCGGGATCCCAGAACCAGAGAACGGTGTATCTCGTGGCGATATCTTTGGTGGAATGAGCCTTGCCATCAATGTCATGGGAGATCAGCTCCGGAACAGTAGCGCCAGGGATGATCTTGCGGAGACGCTCGATTTTGCGCTTGATGAGTCGCGCACGGTCCTCAGGTACCCAGCTCTGGTCGTAGTCATCATAAAGATGCACTAGCAAAGCATCGTAGTAAGGGTCGCGCAGATAGTCGATAGCTTTGAAGATGAATCCTGTCAATTCCTCTTTGGCTGTGCAGGAGCTGTTTGACAAAACGGTATCTATCACAGCCCGCTTCTCTTCCAAGGTGACATCGCTGTCGGTCAGATATTCCTCAAGCGTGTGGAAGAAGTAGGGGGAGATATGCAGGTACTTGGATTGATGGAAGTCATAATAACGCACCCATTTGGAGAAATATGCGATGTCTACCTGCTGTTTGAGCTGTGAGAAATAAAGGATAGCTTCTATGTGCTTGATATATGAGTCGGGAGAGGTTTCCAAAGCTACTTGTATGTCTTGTGGAAGGATTTTTCCCGTAGTCATCTTCTGGATGAACTGGTGTAACTCGGCGGTCTTCTCGCCATGACCGTCAACGGTAACGGCTTCGCCAGCTTTTGATGGCCAGGTGATGGTGTAGGAATCTCCGTCAGTGATTAAGTCGACGGGGCAACGGTAGCTGTGGTCCTCGCTGACGATGGTGTAGAGACCAGCAGGAACGCATCTCTTCTTGCTCTTGAAACGGGCAGTGCCCTTCTTGATAGTAGCGCTATCCACAATCACGTAGGTGTCAAGATTGGAGCCCCGCAAGTATGCTTTTCCCGTGAATGGTATATTTTTGACCGTAATGTTGTAGAAGCTGAAATCATCCACGCAGCCAACCTGGGCGGACAGTGTGCCGACAGCAAGAAGTGTTAGAATGCCGATGATTGTGAAAAGTTTCTTGGTCATTAGTTCAATTTGTTAATGAATGACATGATTTCGCTTGCCAATGCCTGCGATTCCTCTTCTGTTGCGGCTTCCGTGTAGATGCGTATGATGGGCTCTGTGTTGGAACTGCGGATGTGTGCCCAACTCTTAGTGAAGTCGATTTTCACGCCGTCGATGCGGGAGATGGTCTCGTTAACATAATGTTGTGCGACAGCGTTCAGAATACTAGGTACTGACATTTTAGGATCAAGTTCTATCTTATTTTTGGAGATATGATAGTTGGGATATCTCTTTCTCAGTTCTGAGCATTTACACTTCTCGGCGGCCAGATGAGACAGGAAGAGAGCGATGCCCACGAGTGCGTCGCGGCCGTAGTGCAGGGCAGGGTAGATGACTCCTCCGTTACCCTCGCCACCGATGATGGCGTTGGTCTCTTTCATCTTCTCCACAACATTGACTTCACCCACGGCAGCAGCGTTGTAACTGACTCCGTACATCTCGCTCACATCACGTAGCGCGCGCGAGGAGGAAAGGTTGGAGACGGTGTTGCCCTTTTCGTGCTTTAAGATGTAGTCGGAAACGGCTACGAGGGTATACTCTTCACCGAACATGGTGCCGTCTTCTTGGAGGATGGCCAAGCGATCCACATCAGGATCTACTACGAAGCCAACATCGAAATGTCCATCCTTACGCATAGTCTCGGCAATGCCAGTCAGGTTTTCCGGAATCGGCTCTGGCGTGTGTGAGAAGATGCCGTTTGCTTCACCGTTGAGGACGGTTACGTCGGTAACACCCAGCTGTTTCAAAAGTGGAGGTAATGCCAACGCACCTGTGGAGTTGATGGTGTCCAAAATGACTCGGAAATTAGCTTTGGCAATAGCCTCTTTATTGACTAGCGGAAGCGCCAAGATTTTGTCGATATGATGCTGTATTGTGTTATCTACTAGTTTATAATGACCAATATGGTTAATGTCAGCATATTCTATGTTGTCCATGAGGGCAGCAATCTCCAAAAGATGTTTGCCTTCAGCGGCAGAGATGAACTCTCCCTTAGCATTGAGCAGTTTGAGGGCGTTCCACTGCATAGGGTTATGACTGGCAGTGATGATGATGCCGCCGTCGGCTCCGTATTGCGTCACGGCCATCTCAGTGGTCGGGGTGGTGCTCAAGCCGGTGTCGATCACGTCCACGCCCATGCTTTGCAAGGTGCCGCAGACGATAGAGTTGACCATCTGTCCCGAAACGCGAGCGTCGCGCCCCACGACCAGTGTCAATTTGCGATTATCTTTTATGTTCTCTTTCAACAATAACGTAAAGGCCGCGGTGAGTTCCATAATATCTGTGGGAGTGAGGTTCTCTCCCCGTTTGCCACCGATGGTGCCGCGAATGCCAGAAATGGATTTGATAAGTGCCATACAACTATTTATATAATGAGGCGCAAAAATAATAAATTATCTCGAATATTGTCTTTTCAATACTGCTCTAAAAAACTGAGTCATCTTTCATCAGAAATGTCAGAAAAAGTGTATCTTTGCTCTTCCAAAAATTGAAGGGATTTTTTCTCTTTGCATTTTTTAAGACGATAAATCACAAATAATATTTCATTATGGAACAGAAACAATACATTGAAACTAATCGAGACAGATTCTTAGAGGAACTTTTCACCCTGTTAAGAATTCCCTCCATCAGCTCCGAGAGCGAACACAAACCTGATATGATCCGTTGCGCAGAGCGTTGGCGCGAGCTGATTCTGGCTGCAGGTGCCGACAAGTGCGAAGTGATGCCCGCTGAAGGCAACCCTATCGTCTATGGTGAGAAGATCATCGACCCTGCCGCTAAGACGGTTCTCGTCTATGGTCACTACGATGTGATGCCTGTTGACCCTGTTGAACTGTGGAACACCGAACCCTTCGAGCCGGTCATCAAAGATGGCAAGATCTGGGGCCGTGGCTCCGATGATGATAAAGGCCAGTCCTTTATGCACGCTAAAGCATTTGAGACGATGATGCAAACCAACACTCTGCCTTGCAATGTGAAGTTTATGCTTGAAGGTGAGGAGGAAATCGGTTCCCCGAGTCTCTCCAAGTGGATTGTGGAAAACAAGGACCTCGTCAAAGCTGATGTCATCCTAGTATCCGACACGAGTATGATTGCTTCCGACGTGCCATCCATCACTACAGGCCTTCGCGGACTCTCTTATTGGGAGATTGAGGTTACAGGTCCGAATGCAGACTTGCACTCCGGTATCTTCGGTGGCTCTGTGGCCAATCCGCTGAACACCCTCTGCGAAATGATTGCCAAATGTATGGATGAGAACAACCACATTACCATTCCTCACTTCTACGATGACGTTGTAGAGTGCTCCGATCGTGAGCGCGAGCTGTTGAATATGGCTCCGTACAATGAGGAAGAGTATAAGAAATCCCTTGGTGTGAAGGCATTACGTGGCGAGAAGGGTTATACTAAGATTGAGCATGTAGGTATCCGTCCTACCTTTGACCTTTGCGGTATGTGGGGTGGTTACACGGCAGAAGGATCTAAGACAGTCCTGCCCTCCAAGGCATACGCTAAGCTCTCCTGTCGTCTCGTTCCCAACCAGGATCATGAGAAGATCGCTGACTTGGTTAAGAACTATTTTGAGCAGAATGCTCCCGACTATGTTACGGTAAAGGTGACCTCTCTGCATGGCGGTCAGGCTTACGGTTGCCCGACAGATCATCCTGCCTATAAGGCTGCAGAGGCTGCTTATATGGATACATACGGCAAATTACCTATTCCTATGCGCAGTGGTGGTAGTATTCCCATCATCGCCACCTTCGAGAAGGTGCTCGGTATCAAGTCCATCCTGATGGGCTTCGGTCTGGGCGAGGATGCAATTCACTCACCCAACGAGAATTACCGTCTGGACCACTTCTACAAAGGTATCGAGACAATCTGCGCTTTCTACAAGCATTTCGCAGAGAACCTTCAAGCGTAATTTCTAATGCGATATTATAATAAAAGAGCGGGTGGCCATTAGGTCACCCGCTCTTAGTTTGTGGAGCCGGAGGGAGTCGAACCTTCGTCCAAGCGACTATATCAATGGGGTCATATACAATGGGAGAAATAGGATGCCGTTCTCTTCTTTTAGGTCTGCACCATGCAAAACGATTGGAGTAGTGAGATATTCTCCGAATTTCGCCATACATTTTCGTAAGGAAGATAAAGTATAACGCTGCGATGACTTTACCTCGATAGGCATGATGTTGTGGCGGGTTGTAAGTCTGTTTTTTGCTGTAAGAAAATCTATTTCCATACGTTCACCAGCGTCGTCGCGGTTGGAGTTGCTGTAAAAATAGAGTTTGTGTCGGCTGGCTGCGAGCATTTGGGCGACAATGTTTTCAACAATCATGCCCTGATTCACTTCCAATTTGTTTAGTAGTAGTTTTTGGTACAGTTCCACAGGCACATTCCCGTTTTCATCAAATGCGTGTGAGATGAGCAGTCCAGTGTCCCCCATGTAGCATTTGAGTTTGTTGCGCTCCATGTTGAGGCGAAGTCCCACATTAGGTGCGGTGCAGTTGTAACAGATATTGACGATGCCCGCATCGGAAAGCCAGAAAAAGGCGTCGTCGTAGTCACGGTAGGCAGCACCTGCCGCCAGTGCGGACAACCGGAACTTCTTCTCGTGTTTTTGCAGTTGGGACGGAATCTGGTCAAAAATGCTTTTCACCTTATGTTCTAACCCGGCGGCATATTTGGAGATGTCGTTGGTGTAAACCTGCAAGATGCTCCGTTTTACATGGTCCACCTTGTCGAAATCTTTGGAATCTATAAAAGCCTGAACAGCTTGTGGCATTCCTCCCACAATCATATAGGCTCGGAAATACTCCATAGCCTTTCGGTGAAACGGGCCCAACGGTTGACGCTGTTCATAGCACAGACGTATATGTGGCATCAGCATATCATTGCCGATAGCCCAAAGGAACTCCTCAAAATCCATAGGATACATAGGCATCGCCTCTTCTTCGGAAGGAATAACAATATCGCGTACGTTTTTCTTGATGCTGACCAGGGAACCTGTTTCAATGTAGTGGAACCGTCCGTCTGCCACAAGGTATTTGATGGCAGCGCGAGCACGCGGACAGAGTTGGACTTCGTCGAAGACGATGACGGATTGGCCAGGCGAGAGGCGTGTGCCGTAATGGATTTGCAGGTTCATCAGTAATGTGTCAAGATCCTCCAGCATCGTGTCAAACCAGTTCCATACCACCTTGTCGGCTTTGTTGAAGTCAATGAGAAGATATGATTCATATTCGTTGCGGGCAAACTCCTCAACAATGTAGCTTTTGCCAACTCGTCGCGCCCCTTCAATTAGCACAGCTGTTGTCCCGTTCCGCTGTTGCTTCCACTCTAGTAACTTATTGTAAATCTTTCTTTTCATAAAATGTAATACATTATTTCAAGATTATTGGAAGTGCAAAAATACAACTTTTCAAGATTATCTTGCATATTAAATTTACAGTTTTTCAAGAATAATATATTCGTGAGGGCCCTTAAAATGAAAAAGACACCGACAATCTTTTGATTATCAGTGTCTTCTTTTCGATTTTCGGGTCCGTTTCTTTCAATTCGTCCCCGTTTCAGTGGAGCCGGAGGGAGTCGAACCCTCGTCCAAACTAGCCGCAAGATTGCTTTCTACAAGTTTAGTCTTCGTTTGGTTGTCGGCTGCGGAATGGTACGAGACGGACCTGACCGCGGCTTATCTCCTTGAGTTTCGCGCCTGCATCGGAGCCTGCATTTGCTATCTGTCCTTTTCTGACACTTCGATCCGGACGTTGGACGGAATAACTTCCGGGGAAGCGCCCGCGGCAGCAGACCTTGTCTGGGCGGCGGGATTCGCGGCAATTACGCTGCGAATGCATAAGAAGTTTCGCCGTTTATTGGCATCGAGAGTTGAATTTTAACGGAATTGGCTCACAATTTCCGACCTGCTTACAATCCCCCGTACTTGCTGTCAAAACCAAACGACCCCAGGGGATGAAGGAGAGGTTACTTCACCTCTCCTTTAAGTTGTAGAATTACTCTGTCGGTGTTGGCATTGGAAAGCACCGTAAGACGTTTGCTGATCAGTCCGACGTTTTCTGCTTCATAGCGGGCCTTGATGGTGCCCTTCTGACCTGGCATGATAGGTTCTTTAGACCATTGAACGGTAGTGCAGTCGCATGAGGAGATCACTTCGTCCAGAATTAACGGTTTCTTACCGATGTTCTTGAAGGTAACGGTGACCACTTTAACTTCACCAACTTTGACAATACCAAAGTCCACATATGACTTTTCAAATTCTATTTCGGGACCAGTGCCGGTATATTTAGCCGTAGATTTGGTAGCTGTAGGCACTGCTTTACCGGTGGACTTTGAAGTCGTCTTCGATTGAGCCTGAACTCCCAAGAAGAGACCGATTATAATTCCGAGGATGAGAATCTTTTTCATTGCTGTGGATTGTTTTTAATGTTTTGTTATCTAGTAGCGCTTTTAACACTGCTATTTTCATTTTGAGGAGCTGCTTCCAGAGGTTTCTGTGCAACGTTACCCTTGATGCTCAATACGACGCGGTTGTTGATGGCGTTGGATTCCACAGTGATGGTCTTGTTGATAGCACCAATACGGTTGGTGTTGTACTTAACCTTGATGGAAGCCTTTTTGCCAGGAGCGATAGGATCCTTAGGCCAAGAAGGTACGGTGCAACCGCAACTTGAACGGCAGTTGGTCAGAATAAGATCAGTTTTGCCAGTGTTCTTGAAGACAAACTCACATTCGCCATTGTCACCTTGCATAATGTTGCCATAGTCGTAAACTAATGACTCGAAAGTGATCTGAGGTTCTTTAACTTTTTTGTTTGTCTTCTCAGGAGCCTTGTCTTGGGCAACGCCTGCAAATACAAAGGCTAACATGATAAATACACTTAATAACTTTTTCATAATACTATAAAATTTATAAAGTTTCAAAAATTTTCAAAAAACAGTTTATGGACACTTTAAGTTCGCGAGAGTTTAACGTGGTTCACATTTTTTTATTATGTGTTCTAATGCAAGTCTGTAACCATCGAGTCCGAAGCCACTGATAGAGCCGATGCAATAGGCTGATATCAGGTTGCGGCGGCGGTACTCTTCGCGGTTGAAGATGTTGCTGATGTGCACCTCAATGACTGGGCATGAAGTCGTTCTGATGGCGTCGGCCACAGCTACTGATGTGTGTGTATAGCCGCCGGGATTCAGAATGATGCCGTCGTAGTCTTTGGCCTCTGCGATGGCTTTGGCCAGTGTGCCTTCGTCATCCTCTTGCAAGAAGTCGATATTCACATTAGGGTATTCGTTAACAAGTCTCTGCAGATATTGGTCGAAGGAGAGATGACCATAGATGTCCACCTCCCTTGTGCCCAAGAGTCCGAGATTAACGCCGTTGATGATGAATATCTTCATTTTT
The DNA here is from genome assembly GCA_024686335.1 of Bacteroidales bacterium. GTDB lineage: Bacteria > Bacteroidota > Bacteroidia > Bacteroidales > WCHB1-69 > F23-D06. Next base: position 56,916 of record JAILCI010000012.1, read on the forward strand.
GTGTCTTTATTTTATTCATATATCAAGATGAACACGTCCTCATCCGCCTTGTGCATGTTGAGTTGCTCGCGCGCATATTTTTCCAGAAGAACTGAGTCTGCCATCAGTTGGTCGTAGGTGTATTCATTGCTCACCTGATGCTGGGTGTTGACAATCTTTTTCTCCAGATTGGCAATCTTGCGGTTCAGCTCCTTGTGCGTCTTGTAGGCGTGGTCGGAGAAGATGATGTAGAACAGGAACGCCACGATAGTGACGGCGTACACTGCCCAAATCACTTTCCGGTTGGGCCTGGCGGGTTCGGTGTTTTGTGTGTTATCTTGCATAGTTTACGGATCTTGTCTCTCTAATAACAGTGATCTTGATTTGGCCAGGGTAGGTCATCTCATTCTGGATCTTCTTTGAGAGGTCCATAGAGATGCGGTTAGCCTCGGCATCGGTCACCTTCTCAGCGCCCACGATGACTCTCAGCTCACGGCCTGCCTGGATGGCGTAGGTCTTGACGACGCCAGGGTAGGTGAGGGCGAGGTTCTCAAGGTCGTTGAGTCGTTTCATGTAGGCTTCCACCACCTCGCGGCGTGCTCCCGGACGAGCGCCAGAGATAGCATCGCATACTTGTACAATAGGAGCTATCAATGTGGTCATCTCCATCTCGTCGTGGTGAGCGCCGATTGCGTTGACGATTTCAGGACGCTCTTTGTACTGTTCTGCCAGACGTGCGCCGAAGAGTGCGTGCGGCATTTCGGGTTCAGTGTCGGGTACTTTGCCGATATCGTGAAGCAGACCTGCACGGCGAGCGAGTTTAGCGTTAAGGCCCATCTCAGCTGCCATGGCGGCACTCAGATTAGCAACCTCCTTGGCATGCTGCAACAGGTTCTGTCCGTAGGAAGAACGGTAGCGCATCTTACCAACTAAACGCATGAGCTCGTGCGGCATATTGTTGATGCCTAAGTCGATACAAGTGCGTTTTCCCAGTTCTGCAATCTCTTGCTCGATCTGACGTTTGGTCTTGGCCACGATTTCTTCGATACGTGCCGGGTGGATACGACCGTCGGAAACTAGCTTCTGCAGTGACATACGTGCAATCTCTCTCCTGACCGGATCGAAACTGGAAAGCAGAATTGTGTCTGGTGAGTCATCAATGATGACGTCAACACCGGTAAGGTTCTCGAGTGTGCGGATGTTACGGCCCTCACGACCGATGATGCGCCCCTTGATCTCATCATTCTCAATGTTGAAGACAGAAACGGTGTTTTCCAAGGCTGTCTCAACGCCAGTTCTTTGTAATGCGTTGATGACCACCTTTTTAGCTTCCATATTGGCGGTATTCTTTGCTTCGTCGATAATGTCTTTCACCATCACCATTGCATCAGCGGTAGCTTCCTCTTTCATTAAGTTGATGAGCTGCTCTTTAGCTTCTGCGGAGCTCATTTCGGCGATAGATTCCAGTTTTGTTTTTTGAATAGCAGTCTGGTTTTCTAACTCTTTTTCCTTTTGTTCGTTAACTTTGAGTTGTTTTTCCAGTTTTTCTTGCAGGTTGTTGGCTTCGTTGTTTTTGCGGTTGAGGTCTTCTAGTTTTTGGTTGAGGCTGTTTTCTTTTTGTTTCAGTCTGTTCTCATCGGAAGCCATTTGGCGGTTCTTCTCGTTGACGGTCTTTTCGTATTCATTCTTCAGTTGCAGGAACTTCTCCTTAGCTTGCAGAATCTTTTCTTTCTTTATTATCTCGCCGTCTGCCTCAGCTTTTTTCAGTGCTTCCTGGCCGGATTTAGTCAATTGTTTGTTCAGAAATGTGTAGGCTGCAAATATGCCGGCTGCAATTCCAATCACTAAGCCTACGATAATCCAAAGTGCGGTTGTCATAAATATATTTTAATGTTGGTTAATTAAATGATTAATAATTAAATAGGTTTCCTTTTTTACTTTGGATTGGGAAAGGAGGGCAAAAAAAAACTGCATAAGCCCCATAGGGTTTCGAAAAACTCCTATCGTGTATGGTTGAAGGTGCTGTCCTACTTCGAACGTCCCGCGGGTCATGAGCCATCCTCGCGGATTTCGGGCCTGTTCTAGGCAAGCCAAGCGTCCCCTTCAGTTATGTTACTGTTGAGTTTAACAAACGTATCCGGGCTTATGCAGGGTTTTGTGTCAAAGAACGCAGTTATTAATGCAATTTCTCTGTAAGTTGTTGCAAGGATTCCATCATAGGAATCAATTCTTCATCATATTCTTTTAATCTCTGTTCATCAGCAAGCCATTTTACTACAAAATTTACCAATATCATAGATAACAGGTCTTGTTGGTCTCTATATGTCCAAACTTTTGCAAATTCCAGAAAATTCTCATTTATAACTTTTTCTGCCTCGCGGAAGTAGTGCTCCCACTCCTTTTGTATCTTTAGAGATAGCGTCCGTTGCGCCACCTGAATTGATATCGTGATCTTTTCTTCTTCCATGCTACTTAGTCGTGAGCAGATTTATACATTTATCTATCTCCTGCACCCAATCTTTTATTTGCTTCTTTATTTCTTGTTTATGTTCTTTATTTATTAATGTTTCTGTAATTGTTACTAACTTTATTCTTTCTTTCGCGTCATCCAACATGTGCTCCAATTCATTCTGCTGGGCTTTCAACGTCTGGTTCTCTTTTGTCAGCCTTTCATTTTCCTCCCGCAGCACTTTCATCTTTTCAGCAGCTTCCTTGACATCGTATTCTATTCTGTTATAAATGCTTTGAAATGTTGCCATGATGTTATCAGATGAACGTGCAAAAATACATTTTTTTTAATGATTTATCTACTATTTTTATCCCTTTTTCGCTCTCTTTTGTAGAGATTTTGTTGTATTCGCCTGATAACTAGTTTGTTGCTTTCTATTATAAACATACTATTTTTGATTATTTATATATATGTATAACGATATTGCTTTTATTTAATTTTCTTAATAATTCTGAAAAAATTATTTAGTGATTGTTTTATGAAAAAAAATACTATTTTTGCAGCGTTAAATGTATTATTCATTTTTTAAACTTTAAAGGAGACCGACTATCGATAAAATTCTACTATTTTATTAATTTAAAAGAAAGGAGTTTATTATGAAAGCTGACAAGCTGTCGGACAACGAGTTGGTCTCAAGGTATCAATCCGGTGATGAAAGTGCGCTCAAGGTGCTGATCGAAAGATATGAGAAGCGCCTCTTCTCCTATATACTTATTTCCGTGAAAAACAAAGAGTTGGCTGAAGACATCTTCCAGGATACCTTCATTAAAGTTATTAATACTATTCGTTCCGGTAACTATTATGAGGAGGGTAAGTTTTTCCATTGGATTATGCGCATTGCCAACAATTTGAAGGTCGACTATTACCGTCGTGCCCAGAAGTTGCCGGTTATGGCGACAACTGAGAACTACGATGCTTTGGACTTTCTTACATCTAAGGAGGAGTCTGTTGAACAGGCCATGGTAAGGGAACAGGTCTATAGCGATCTGAACCGTGTGGTTGATCATCTCCCCGCAGAACAGCGTGAGGTCTTGATTCTGCGTATCTATAACGATTATAGCTTCAAAGAGATTGCTGAAGCTACTGGCGTTAGCATCAATACTGCACTGGGTCGTATGCGTTATGCTATCATCAACATGCGTAAACTGATTCGCGAGAATCAGATTTCTGTTGAACTGTAGAAAAAGATATAGCTTTGCAAATCTGCTATAAAACGCTTCATTTTCGTTGATGAAGCGTTTTTTTTACGCAAATTTCCCGAGAAATTTCCGATAATAATTTAAGGGGACTATATGCCTGATGGCATCTTGTATGCCTAAGTATGTTGCCAAAAGATCAAGCCGACATGAATCCCACCCGCTCTGTCCGCCCTCTGACATCGGCGGCAAACGGGAACAAAAATGCAGCATGTAGCAAATGGAAAAATACACGGAAGGCGGTAAATCATGTTGGAGTTAAAATGCAAATATTTTTGACTTGTACTCGTCTTTGTTGTGCCATCATGTATATAACCTCCTATTTTAATGCATAGATGTGACGCAAATTTTAACGAATGATATATACCCGTGATTTGTGTTAATTTGTCTTAAAAATATCCTTTTTAGAGTCAATTATGTCGTGTTGTGTGAACAGTGTTAGGGACCTCTTTGTTTTTTTTCAAAAAATATGTACTTTTGCGCCCTATTTTTATAAACCTAAAATATTAATTGTATGGCAACAACAGCTGATTTTAAAAATGGCCTTTGTATAGTGCACAATAACGAGTTGTGGACCATTGTAGAATTCCTGCATGTGAAACCCGGTAAGGGCAACACTTTTGTTCGTACCAAACTCAAAAACCTCAAAACGGGTCGCGTTCAAGAGTTCAGATTCGATGCTGGTATTAAGATTGATGTAGCTCGTGTGGAGCGTCGTCCGTATCAATTTTTGTATAAGGAAGGTGACGACACCTATACCTTTATGCATACAGAGACTTTTGAGCAGATTCCTATTCAAAAAGATATGATAAACAACCCTGGCCTTTTGAAAGAGGGACAGGAAGTTGAGGTTATGTATCATACCGATACCGACACTCCGCTCACATGTGAACTTCCTCCGTTCGTTGACTTGGAAGTCATTGAGGCAGACCCCGGTGTTAAGGGCGATACCGCTACCAACTCACTCAAACGTGCCGTTGTTGAGACAGGTGCAGATGTTTATGTGCCGCTTTTCATCAATGTTGGCGAGAAGATTAGAGTTGATACTCGTACCAATAAATATGCTGAAAGAGTAAAAGAGTAATGATTTTCCCAACTCCTATTGCTCTTGACGAGCTTTTGAAGCTTCTCAACCGCGTTGTCAAGGTGGTTGGAGAGCCCAAAGGTCCTGTCAAGGGTTTAAATGAATACCACTCCGTTCAGGAAGGAGAGCTGACTTTCGCAGACTGTGACAAATATTATCGCAAAGTCTTAGAGAGTAAGGCCTCTTTTGTGATGCTGAACAAGGAGATGGAGTCCTATCCTGAGGACAAAGTTGTGATCATTAGCGAGGATCCTCTGCTGGATTATCTGGATGTTGTACACCACTATGTGGATTTTCATCCGCAAACTCAGCCCATTCACCCAGATGCTCAGATAGGGGAGGGCACTGTGATTCAACCATTGGTCTTCATCGGAGAGGATGTTAAAATTGGTAAAAATTGCATCATTCATTCCAATGTCAGCATCTATGGTCATGCCATAATTGGTGACAATGTGGTGATCCACTCAAACACTACAATTGGCGGAGATGCCTGCTATTTTCAAAAGCGTCCCGATCGTTGGGTCAAATTTGACTCCTGTGGGCGCGTTGAGATCGGCAATAATGTCGAGATCGGTTGCAGCTGTTGTATCGACCGCGGTGTTTCCGGTACTACCTTTATTGGTGACGGCACCGTTTTTGACAACTTTGTCCAGATAGGTCACGATACTCATATCGGGAAACGCGTCCTCCTTGGTGCGCAATGCGGTATTGCAGGCTGTTCCTTTATCGATGACGACTGCAAGATATGGGCTAAGGCCAGCGTGAACAGCAATGTCTATATGGCCAAGAATACAGTCCTATATGCTTTGTCAGCCGTAGACAAGAACATTCAGGAGGAGGGGCGGACACTCTTCGGAGTACCGGCCGACGACGTGCAAAAAAAATGGAAAGAAATGGCTTATCAGCGCAATCTTTCCACTTTGTTCGAGGAGGTTGCCCTCTTGAAAAAAGAATTAGAAAGCAGGAAATAATTCCTGCTTTCTTTTTTTGTTACATAGAGGATTTAGCCTCTTTTATTTTAACTTGAACCTCTTCAATCTCTTTGATTTTCTTAGCAACTTTCTCATCGACTTTTTCTATTTTCTTCTGAGATTTGTCGATGTTTTTGTTGATCTTTTCAATCTGTTTGTGAGCTTTCTCGATGCTCTTGTTATTCTTGGCTATCTCGTTGTCGAGGCTGGCCTTTTCCTTGTTGAGCTTCTCTAATTGAGCTTCCAAAGCTTCAACTTCTTGAGATGCAGCAAAATTAGGAACAGTGGAGAGGAAGTCATTCAAGAAGTTCTTCACTCTTCTGGCAATCTCCGGGTTGTTTGAAGAAGTGATTGTGTTCATGTTTCCGCTGCTGAGGACAAAGCTGACTTGAGTGGTTCTGTTCTTCTTTTTGCCGAATTCGCTTACTTGATAGTAAATATCGTAGCTGTCGGGACCGAAGACGGAACAGGGCTGGTTGAGATATGCTCTGTAGCTGCCCTCTTTGGAAGATTTCAGGCCAAACTCTTTCTCCAGTTTGGTTCTCATAGCGAGATCAACAACGTCCATTGTGTAGCCGTTGATGTTGGCCAGGTAACCGCTCACCTGGGTTTTGTTGAAGGAGACAGTAGATTCTTTCACATTTTGTGCGCTGGCAAATGATACCAGGCAAACCATTGCTAGGAATAAGAGTAATTTTTTCATAGTACTATTATTTTTTGTTAATGATAAATTTCAATAGGCTGCAAAAATAAAAAAATATACTTTTGCCGATTCAATTATGTCGAAAATATTCCAGTTTTTGTCGCAGATTCCTTTTCCAGTCTATCTCGCTCCCATGGAGGGAGTTACCGACAGGGCGTTTCGTTTACAGTGTAAACGTCAAGGAGCCGATGTGTTGATATCAGAGTTTATCTCTTCTGATGCATTATCACGGGAAGTGGACAAGAGTATGCGTAAGATGTGCTTTGACGAAGAGGAGAGACCTTTTGGAGTCCAGATTTTCGGTCATGATGAGCATTCTTTGGTGACTGCTGCCCGTTATGCTGAGGAACGCAAACCCGACTTTATTGACATTAATTGGGGCTGCCCTGTCAAGAAGATTGTTAGCAAGGGTGCTGGCTCTGCGATATTGCAAGATATTCCTAAAATGGTAGCTTTGACCTCGGCTGTGGTGAAGGCTGTCAATGTGCCAGTAACTATAAAGACAAGGCTAGGGTGGGATAGCAGCAGTAAACCTATTGTGGAGGTTGCCGAACGTCTGCAAGATGTTGGGATACAGGCTATTGCTATTCATGGCCGGACTAGGGCTCAGATGTATGGTGGAGAGGCTGACTGGTCCTTGATCGGAGCGGTCAAAGAGAATCCTCACATGACAATCCCTGTGATTGGCAACGGTGACATCAACAGCGCCGAGAAGGCTATTGCTTACAAGGAACGTTATGGCGTGGATGCTGTGATGGTTGGGCGTGCTGCTATCGGAAATCCGTGGATTTTTGCGCAGATTAAGGCACGCCTCGCTGGCAAGGAAGAGCATGTCCCAACATATCAGGAGCGAGTGGATATGGTGTTGCAACAATTGCGGGAGACGGCTGAGGAAAAGGGCGAGCGGAGAGCTGTCCTGGAAATGCGGAGCCAGTACGCTGGATATTTCAAGGCAATCCCACATTTCAAGAGTACCCGTATGCAGTTGATGATGGCCACTACTATTGACGAGTGTGCTGGCCTCCTTGACAGTTTCGAGGCACTCTAGTATCTTTCTCATTGATTATCAGTTTGTTGAATCTATTTCGGCGATAAGAAATGTTGCCATCTGTTTTTATTTTCCCCATTGCTATTCTCTAAAAAACTGGTATGTATTAGTTTTTAAGGTTTCAAAAAAACAATCTTTTTCCACAGTTTCCAATGTATTTATAACCATTTGGAATACAAAGTTTTATATTTCTATTTTTTCATTTTTTGATTTTATATTGGCGATTATAATTTTTTTTGAAAAATGAACGAGAAAAAAATGTATTTTTGGCACCTTATTTTTATAGTGAATAATATACACTAATTAGAGTAATAATATAAAAACATAAAAACTAATGAAAAGGATTTTACTCACTCTTGTAACTTTGATCGCACCGTTTGTGATGTTCGCCCAAATTGCGCAGACCTCTGTCGTGTTCGAAGAGGATTTCGACCAGTCGACCGTGCAGATGACAACTACATCCAACCACGACCAGACGAATGGAGACTGGCACACGGACAATACGCTGCATGCGTCGGGAACATCTTCGTTCCACACACCGGTGTATTCCACATCTACAAACTCCAGTGCCACAACGGCTGATATCCCATTGACAGATCCTAACATCAGCAACATCAATCACATCTATTTGTCGTTTGATCAGATTTGTAAGGTGAACAATTTGGATAACGCCACTATCTACTATTCTGTGGCATATGGCTACAATTCAGATGGTGATCTGAACTGGAGTACTTGGAGCCAGTTGGTTTTCACCGGCTCAAGTCCCTTCTATTTTGGTTCAGGTACCTATACGGGTGGTAAGTTCAATGCCAACTGTTATTCCAACTGGGCATCGAGTAACAACGCAGCCGTTCCGAATAATACTTGGTGGCATCATGAGTATTTCGACCTGACAAGTTTCATTTTCCAGACAGGTGCCACGCACTGTAAATTCCAGTTGCGTTGTAACAAGGTCTCCCCGCCATCTTCAGGTACAGACGCTTGTGCCGGCTGGTACATTGATAATTTCAAGGTGATCCTTTCCAACTGCGAGTTGGAACATCCTACAATCCAGTTGACCGCTCCGGTTTATGTGAATAAGAACAGCAATATGCTGAACAATATCGGACCGTACACTATTCATGCTACATTGTTTGATAATGATACCTTGAACATGGATTCCGTTTATTGTAAATACAGAATCAATAGCGGCGCATGGACAACCTGCACGAACAATATTGTTACCAATAACCTGACAACTTCCGGTCATACTGTGACTGCTCAATGGGATTTCCCGACCATTTGCTACTATGATACCATCTATTACCGTATCCATGTGAACGATGTCCATGGAAGTGCAGCCCAGATAGATACTCCGATGATTGCTTGGCATAACCAGAGTAATATCCATAATAACGACTGTGCATTGGACAGTACCAACACCTTCCCGCATTGTTTCATTACTGGAGTTGATCAGCCTGTAACTATCTATTTCAAGAATAAGAGTGATGCCGAACATTCTCAAAGTACAGGTAGCCCATATCAGACGGCATTGAATGTGACTTTGAAAGTTGAGAATGAGAACCATGTAGTTACACATACCAGTTCCCATTCATGGACTGGTTCCCTTTGTTTTGACGAACCTTCAAGCCTCTCCTTAGGCAACTTCACTCCGACACACGGTTTTAACTACATTACCGTTTATGTTAATACTCGTAACGGTCAGACTGATGGTAACCATGCCAACGATACCATTAAGTTTACCGGTTATGCCTGCGATAGTTTGTTGCATGGTGATTATACCGTTGGTGGTACCAACCCTGACTTCGCTACGATGGCGGATGTGAAGGCAGCTCTGACCTATTGTGGTATTGATGGCCCGACAGTATTCCATTTCCGTCCGGGCACCTATCAAGACTTCGACTTTGACGAGAACTATATTGGTCAGTCTGCTACCAACACTATTACTTTCCAAGGTGACAATACAAATACTGTTATCATTACAAATAACCATAACGATAGCGGTGTTAACCTTTATGGTGCTGTTACATTGATCAACGTGAATAACTTCATCTTCCGTAACCTGACACTGCAAGGCAATAATAATGCAGTATCAAGAGGTGTCGTTATCCGTGGTAATGGTTCTACCAATATTACTTTTGATGCTTGTAACATTACTGCATTCAACACCAACTCCACAGCCAACACCAGTTTTGCCATAGGTCGTTCGGTTGCTTCTACGCAAATTCCGGATACCATTACTATTCAGAACTGTAACATCACGGGTGGTAACTACGGTATCTATTACTATGGTTCCAATGCCCGTAAGAATGTGTTGAACATTACTGGCAATACTGTGAAATCTTGCTATAGAGGTATCTATGCATATTATAGTTCCTCTAATATCTCTAATAACCATGTTAGTCAGTTGAACATGTCAACCCATCAGAACTTCTCTGGTATCTATGTGGACTATGTTTCAGGTGCTGATATCAATGGCAACACAATCGATAGCACTTACGATGTAGAATACGGTATTTATCTCCGTTATGCTACCTTAGCAGATTTCTACATTCGTAACAACCATGTTCTCGTTGGTGATTCCAAATATGGTATCGATATTGAGAATAGTTCTTCAACAAATGCTATCTCAGGTTATGTTTATAACAATGAAGTTATTCTCTATCCTGTGACTGAGAATGCTTCTTATGCTATGCAGATCAAGGCTAGCAACTTGTTGAATGTACTCAACAACAGCTTGTTCATCAAGTCTGACGCTCCTTATTCCAATACTGCTGCATTGCGTATTGAGAACAATAACAATACATATTTAGATAATAATATCCTTATAAATCATGTCAACTGCAGTGACAATACCAGTTATCCGTTGTATTTGAATGCCAACTCTACCGCTACTGGTGCATACAATAACTTCTATTCAACATCTGGTGTAGTAGCATATAAGACAGTTGCTCGTAATACCGTTGCTGAGTTGGAAGATGCTGTGGCAACACTGACAAACGGCATCAGTTTAATGCCCGAAATTGCCGATCCTACCAGCAGTCTCTTGCCGACCTCCTTTACAGGCTTCGAGTGTCCTCGTATTTCTCCGGTTACTAAGGATATTAGAAATACTGATCGTTCAGCTTTGACCTACATGGGTGCTTATGCAGATCAGATTGCTTCTACCGATGCTTCTATCGTGGCCATGACCAATCCCGCATTGGGCGCATGTCCTCAAAATACATATAACATCACGGTTGACATTGCTAATAAGGGTGCAGAGGCATTGAGCTTCGCTTCCCATCCGGCAACTATCACTGTTCATTCTGATACATTGAACTTGAACCAGACGATTACCGTCAACAGTGGCAATGTAGCCGTTCTCGGAACGCTTTCTCAAGTTGTTGCCAACAACGTTGCAGTTCCTGTAAACCAAGTTGTCGATTTCACATTTATCATCACAACGAATGGTGATAACAACCAAGCTAACGATACCTTGCGAACGATGTTCGTAATGGAGGCTGCCATTCCGGACTATGAGGAGGTCTTCTCCAACGGTACACAGCAGACTTGGACCATCGAGCAGTTGAATGGTGCTGGTAACTGGTCATTCCAGGAGGGTACAGGTGAATATCCTGAGATTGCTCCTGTCTATGGTACTGGCCGTCTCTACTTCAACTCCAAGAACTTCTCCAATGCTACGCAGTCTCGTGCTATCATGCCTGTTGTCCAGCTTGCCAATGCCACCAACCCAATTTTGGAAATGTGGTTTGCGCATAATAACGTTTCCAATAAGGCTTTGGAGGGTGTAACCGTTAAGATTTCTACCGATGGTGGTACCACCTTCACGAACCTGATTCCTCAGGGCCAGACTACCGCATTGGTAAAACGTTATTTGAATACTGCTACAACTCCTACTTGGACACTTTATACATATGACCTCTCTAACTATGTATCCTCTGGATGTGTTTACATCGCTTTCGATGCATACGCTCAAGCTGGTAACAATATCAACATTGACCGTATTCGTTTGAGAAGTCTTTATGACAACGACTTGTCTGTAACTAATGTCTATGCACAAGGTGAGACTCCTTCTCAATATGAGATGAGCGGTGTTGTAAGTGCATTGGTTCGTAATGAGGGTTATCAGGCACAGAGCAATGCAAAGGTCTATTTGACTGTAACAGGTGCAGCTGAAACCTATACCGACTCTTTGACTATTCCGTCTTTGGCTTCTGGTGCTGAAGTGTTAGTTTCTTTCCCGGATCATCAGTACAATGTCAATGAGGTTAAGAATGTAGAGGTTCGTTCTCGTGATGACCAGCACAATGTTAACAATGCCCAGAGTTGGCGCATGGTAACTAATACTAATATTGTAAACTATGCTGATACTAGCGAGGTAGGTTTGATGACTGGCGACTATACCAGCATCATCCGTCCTTGTGTACGCTATAAGATTGCTGAACCGTTGTGTGTGACAGCAGTGAAATACTACTACGATCAGACTTATATTGCCAATCCTTCCAACGGCATGAGAGCGTTTGTCTCCAATGCTGACGGTGAGATTGTGGCAACTTCTGCACTTGTTGACTTTGAGTCATTACAACAGGGTGCTTGGAATATCATTCCGATTGAGAACTTCGCTTTGACAAACATGAGTGATGAATTCTATGTCGGTATCGAGATGCTTTCTAATGGTGACTATCTCTGCTCTCAGATTGAGTCCCCGTTGCGTGATTCAACCTTCTTCTATCTTGAGAATGGTGACTACGTTCCTCAACCTCTCGGTCTTTTCATGATTGGTGCACAGGTTGACACTCCGTATGTTAAAGATATGGCTCTCCTCGAGGTCCTCAACCCGACAACCCGTTGCGACCTTGGTCATGAAAATATCACTATCGCTATTACCAATAATGGTTTTGAAGATATCCCTGCAGGAACAGTATTCCACTATTCTGTGAATGGTTTGGCAACTGTTACTGATACCATGCAAACTGCTCTAGCTAGCCACGCTACCACAGAGTTTGCCTTCCCGACCATCTTTGACTTTACCAACTCTTTGGTCGATATCGACAGCAACTACAATGTACGTGTTTGGATTGACCATGTTACGGGTGACCGTTTGCAGTTCAATGATACTATCGAGGTTGACATTGTTTCTCTTGGTAAAGCTAATACACCGATCGTTCAAGATACTGTCATTGTTTCCTACTCAACGACAGGTGTTTTGACAGGTCAGCTGCCTTCTACTATCACTACAGGTGAGATTGGTTGGTATGCAAACACTGGTTATGAGTCTTGGGAACTGTTGGCATACACCAACAACTTCACAACTCCAGTGATCTACTTTGATACTACTTTCTATGCTACAGCAAGTCCCGGTTTCATCTTTGATACTATTGTAGGCGAAGGAACCTTGACAGGTACTCAACCGTTTATGTTTACTAATGCATACTCTCGTGGTCGCATGTTATACAATGAAGGCGAGATAGGTATGCATGGTCCTATCACCTCTATTGGCCTCTATGTAAACTCCGCATCCAATGCAAATGCTTCTGACGGTATTCCTATCAAGTTGTACATGAAGACCACAGATCTCACCACTTTCCCAACAACAGCTCCTTTCAGTTGGGATGATGATATCAATGGCGCAACTTTGGTTTTCGATGGCCGCATTTATTTCAATGAGACTGGCTGGTACATGATTCCGTTGTCCCAGACCTTCAACTATGATTCCGGTAACTTGATTATCTTTACGGAGACCAACTGTGGTGATTATTGTACAGGTACGGGTACCCAATGTGATAACTGCGGTCCTTATGTTTCTGGTGCTGCAAGTTATCCACAATTCAGAATGACCAACATGGGTAATGGATACGTTCAGTATAAGAATGCCAATACTCAGAATATGACTGGCAACTACACCAATTACGCACGTCGTATGAATATGCGCTTCAAGATTGCTAATTTGGAATGCGGTAGTGAGAAGGTCCCAGTACACGTCCATGTTCCGGATATTCCTACTTATGACGTTCAGACCATGGAGATGATTTATCCGACTGGCGGTTGTGCTATGGCTGCTGACGAGCATATCCAGGTGACCATCAAGAACCTCTTGAATCAATCTATCCCTGCTAACAAGGTTGTTGTTTATGCTACTATTAATGGCACAACAATCAGCCACACTGTTGATGAGGCATTCACTCCTGAAGAGTTGAAGACTGTGACCTTCACAGCTCCGTTTGATTTTACGGCACCTTCAGCTAACGTGACCTACAACTATACGATCTACACAGATATGCCTACTGAGACTGTCGTATACAGAGGCAATGATACCATTACTGGTCAGTTGACATCTACTTACACCGCTCCGCTGCTCACGGAGTACAACTACACTGGTAATTATACCCAGACAATTGATATTCTGCAACCAGACGATCGTTTGCCTTCACACGTAACACAGTACTACTTCTATGATGACGAGAATGCAACAACTCAGATTCATACCACAACCAATGCAATGCCGTATTACACGACACCTGCACTCTACGACTCCGTCACATATTGGGTTGCTGCAAGGACGAAGATCAGTAACTGTACTACCAGTCGCAAACCGATCCATATCAACGTATTCCGTCCGCAGTATGACTTGATTACAAATTCTCTAGAGTATCCGGTTTCTTACCAATGTGGTGTTGCTAATAGTCCGCAACTGCAGGTTAATGTTGGTAATACAGATACGACGGCATCTTCAGTTATTCCTTCTGGCACATTCAACTTGACAGCTGACTTTACTGGTACAAATACTGCTACTGGTACTACTTCTGTAAATGTACCGATTTCATCCCTGCAAAATGCCACTATTACTTTTGCCAACGGTATCAATATCGGTTCTACTACACAGAATAATTCTTATACCTATAATATATATAGTAATCCTGCCAACTCTATGGCTGTTTATCGCTTGAACGATACTATTACGGGTCAGCTTTATGTACCTGCTAACCCTGTGGCACCTAATGCGCTTACCTATACAGCTACTTATGGTACTCCTTATACAATTACGCCGAATAGCAACGTTTTAGATTACTTCTACTTCTATGAGAATCAGAATGATAATACTCCGGTTGGTCAGGGTACCTCCTTTACTACGGATCCTATCTATTCTTCTCCAGTTGTTTATTACTACAGCGGTCGTATTGAAGATGACGATTTTGACACCACGCTTCAGATAGGTACCGCTTCAACGGGTCAATCATATCCGTTCACTTTCACGAATGGACACTCCTATGCAAAGATTCTCTATAGTGCATCTGAACTCGGCAGTGCAGGCAGAATTGACACGTTGTTCTTCTCAGTACATACTGCTAATACTAGCGGTTCTACCATTCCTATTAAGATGTGGTTGAAGAACCATACAACGGATATTGAGCAAATTGCTACTTCTGCTACCTCCATAAACTGGAATACTGAGACCAACGCAGCTACGCTAATCTTCGACGGTGAGTTGGGATTAGATGCCACTAGCTGGTTTGCTATTCCGATTCCTGGTGGTTTTGATTATGATGGTAATGCTCTCTTCCTCTATGTTGAGCATAACTGTGGTGATGCAAGCTGTGTCACGAACAATGGTATCAATCCTGTTCCGAAGTTCCACAACTCTTCAATTCAGAAGAAAGTTCTCTATAAGGCACAGAATACCGCTCTTACCTCAGCTGCTTCCTTTGCACTTCAGAACTATCGTTGGAACACTCGTTTCAAGATGAACTACACTTGCGAGTCTCCGAAGGCCACGATTACTATCAATACTACTATCCCGCAGCACGATGTGGGTGTTACTGCAATCAATGCACCTGTCACACCGAGCAACACTTACACTGCTAACAACCCTGTTCAAGTTGTTGTCAAGAACTTCGGTTCTCAGGCTGCATCCAACTTCCCGGTTTCATATCAGTTGGCAAACGGCACACCTGTGACCCAAAACTATACTGGCAACTTGGCTGCTGGTGCTACTGCTACCGTGAACTTCACCACAACTTGTGATCTTACATCTGTTTATTATGATACTCCGTTCAAGGCTTATACTGGTCTCTCATCAGATACATATCATAACAACGATACTTTGACCATCATGGTTCGCAAGGAAGATCCATGTATCTCTCGTCCGTTGTCATTAGCAACTGGTGCTGATATTTCCAATGTCACTTTCGCCGGTATTAATAATGGTACAGGTACTCCATATACCAACTATACTCCTGCTGGAGACGGTTTGTATACCGATTATACTACTACCGTTGCTCCTGGTGAGCTCGTGTTGGGTCAGTCTTATCAGATGGCCATCACTCACTCTTTCACCACGACTGCTACGGCTACTGTTTACAAGACTGTCTACATCGATTACAACCGTAATGGTTCCTTCGAGACAAACGAGCAGGTATTCACTTCTGGTGCTGTGGCTGGAGGTCAGGCCAATGCTACTACCAATACCACGATCACTGTGCCCACAACGGCTACTTTAGGCCTCACCCGTATGCGCGTTATCTGTGCTGCCGGTAACTATACCAACGCTTGTGGTACATATAACTATGCTGGTGAAACAGAGGATTACGCTATCTTGATGTCTCCTCCAGTGTCAACCGATATGGGTATTGTTAATTACATTCATCCTGTAGGTACAGTTTGCCAAGATGGTAGTGCTACCATCCGCATCAGAGTGAGAAACTACGGTTCTCAAGCTCAGACATTGTCTGTAGATAATCCGCTGGCTTTGACCGTTAATGTTACGGGCGCTGCAACAGGTACGTATACTACCTCATTGACTGAAGGTACATATCAACCTTATGAGGATATTATCATGTCCATCAGCAATGTGAACTTGGGTGCTGCTGGTGATTATACTTTGAATGCTACCATTACCTACAATGGTGACCTCTACCTGACGAACAATACGATGGCAGGTACTGCTCATGTTGATGCTGGTGCTTCTGCAATCCCGTTCTTGGAGACCTTCGATTCTGGTACTGGCTCAGATGGTGAATACCACTTCACCACTGACTGGACCCTGGATCAGTCTGCTGCTAACTACAAGTGGGCCGTATATCAAGGTGCCAGCCCGAATGCTAACACTAACGGTGGTCCTGCTAATGACCATACTCAAGATGGTACAGTCTTTGAACAGTTCGGTCGTTATGCCGCAGTACAAGGTATTAACGGCAGCAACAACTCCACCAAGTGGACCACACTTACATCTAAGTGTCTCAACCTCCACTATCAGAATGGTTATCCTGCTGAGTTGTCCTTCTATGACTATTTCACCGGTCCGAACACCTCTAACTTCGTTATGACTGTCGAGGTTGGCTCTGGTGACAACTTCATACCTGTTGATACTTTGACGAAAGAGGATGGCGAGACTGGTGTATGGTCCAGACACGTCCTTGCTCTCATCGGTTACGATGAGGTGGGCCAAATTCGTTTCAGAATGACTGGTCAAGTCAATAAGATTGACCCGGCAATTGACGATGTCAATGTAACTCCTGGTCTCCCAGATCTCGCTGTTCAGCAGTTTGTTTATCCGTATGACTTCAATGATGCTGATCACCAAGGTGAGTGTCTCCAATTCACAGATACCATCCATCCTATCGTTCGTTTCTACAACAACGGTGACTCTCCGATTTCAGAATTCGATGCTATGTGTGAGATGGCTGTGGGTGTTGTGAAAGACACTATTATAGAGCACGTAATAGCAGAGATTATGCCTGGTGAGAGCTATGACTATGAGTTTGTTGAGGGATTCGTAATTCCTGAGAACGTTTACTACTGTCAGTTCGCTGCCTTCTGTATCATCGATTTGGATAAGGATCTTACCAACAACACGAAGCGTGTCATTCCTTGTACTTCTCTCGATATTGAGTCCTACGAGGCTGAGCAAGGCGTTGTCCTGAATCAGAACATGCCTAACCCGGCAGTGGATCAGACGACCATCGTTTACCTGTTGCCTGATTTCGGCAAGACAACCCTCCAGGTTTACTCCGCTATGGGTCAGCTGCTCTATACAGATGCTCAGGATGGCGTTTATGGTCAGAACCAATATGACATCAAGACTGCCAACTTGGCTGCTGGTGTTTACTACTATACGTTGACTTACAAAGACGTAGTGCTAACCAAGAAGATGGTTATTCAAAAATAATCCGTCTTTTTAACATTCGTGAGACTACCCGGTCTAAAATCGGGTAGTCTTTTTTATATCTACAACAGAAATGATGATGATTAGAAGATTGACAAGTACGTTTTTATGCCTGTTATTGATGGGTTTTGTTCAGGCTCAAGTTTTATCCGATGCGAAGGTGATTCCTGGGGCTTGGCGCAGCGACCGGTATATCGCTTTGCTTGAGGGCAAGAGAGTAGCTGTTTGTGGAAACCAGACATCTTTGGTGGATACTCTTTTCTTGCGTGAAGATTCTGTATCATCAGACTCTGATGCATCGCTAGAAATGCCGCACCTGGTAGATGTTTTATTAGCAAATGGAGTGAATGTCGTTAAGATTTTCTGCCCAGAGCATGGTTTCCGTGGCAATGCTGAAGCTGGCGCACATATTGCTTCCGGAGTGGACGCCAAGACCTCCTTGCCCATCGTATCTCTTTACGGAAAAAACAAGAAGCCACTGCCTTCACAGTTAGAAAATGTCGATGTGATTGTTTTCGACTTGCAGGACGTCGGTTGTCGTTTCTATACCTATATCTCCACGCTTCACTATGTGATGGAGGCTGCTGCTGAGAACAATGTGGAGGTCATTGTCTTGGATCGTCCTAATCCGAATGGTTATTTTGTCGATGGACCTGTTCTCCAGCCTAAGTGGCGTTCTTTCGTGGGAATGCATCCGGTGCCCGTAGTCTATGGTATGACGATAGGGGAGTATGCTTTTATGATCAATGGTCAAGGTTGGCTTGCAGGAGGGGTGAAGTGTGCATTGACGGTTATCCCTATCGATGGCTACACACATCAGACACGTTACTCATTGCCTGTTCGTCCGTCACCGAATTTGCCAAATGACGAGTCCATCTATCTTTATCCTTCTCTCTGTTTCTTTGAAGGAACGAACGTGAGCATTGGGCGCGGTACAGACTATCCGTTCCAGATGTATGGTTCGCCAAGCTTTACCAAAGGTGATTATACTTTTACTCCGCATCCTATTAAGGGAGTTTCAGAGAATCCTCCATGCAAGGGGCAGCTCTGCCGCGGCTATTTTCTCCAACCTTATGCTCATGACTCTCTGAATGCATCTAATTGTCTCTCTTTGGATTATCTGATAAATGCCTATAGAAGTACTCCAGATAAGAGTACATTCTTCACGAATGCCGCCTTCTTCGATAAATTGGCTGGCACAGACCAGTTGCGCAATCAGATTATCAAAGGATACACCGAAGAACAGATCCGCGCCTCATGGCAGGCTGATCTGGATAGTTTTATGGTGATTAGAGGAAAGTATCTCTTGTACGAATAACGTTAGCTGTTTAGTTGTTTAACTGTTTAGTCGAACTTCTTTCAGTTCAACAATTCAACAACTAAACAGTTCAACATAAAAATCACCACATCCCATCAAACGTCGTCCAGATATAATCACCGAGTTTCCAAGCGTTTTCTACGGCGGTGTTGCCGCACTCGTTGGTGAAGTTGGTCAGCAAACGGATGGCCTCTTGTCGTTGACCATTGCGCAGCAGACGTAGGGCTTCAGTTTCCACTCTATAATGTTCTTCGATGAATTTCTTCTCAAGTGGTTGCCATGCTTGGTCGATGACCACATGCATGTCGCCCCAGCGTTGGCATGCGATGGTGCCCACACGGTTGAAGGCCCACCAAGCTGCTTCTTTGCTGAAGCCAGTCTCGCGCCCATCGGTTTTGTAGGTCGTAGGCAGGTCGGTGACATTGGCATAGATTGGCACATAGATGGAGGAGGCTACATTGTCGAGAGCGAACCAACAGAGGGCTCCCACCTCATCGGGCAGGTCGGCACGGCATTGAATGATGGTGCCGTAGACGGTGAAGTGGACTGCGATATTACGCTCACCGAGTTCGTTCCAGCCGCCATTTACCTTGAAGAGTCTCAGTTCGTCGCCTTTCATGAAAGGGTTAGCCATTGGAGAGATGACCTGTTTGCCATCCTTGTCGGCTACGGTCAAGTTCTTGCGCATGTCGTAAGGAGTGCCCTCGTAGTAGTCTTTGAAGACACTCATCATTTTCTCAAGTGTCACCAGCGTGTCAGGTTTTACTGAGAAGGGGTAGTTTTCGGAATTCGGATCCAGATGCAGAGAGGGGGCGAGGAGGTCGAAGACGCGCCACTCGCGGCGACGACAGGCAATCATCGTTCTGCTCTGCGGAGCGTAAGCATAGGCGAAGCGGAAGGTCTCTTTGCCATCCCACCAGCCGTTCTCCTTGGCGAGACTGTATACATTGTCGGAGGCCATGAAATAGTCCTTGTTTTTCAAGTCTATCTTGCGGATGGTGGAAGCATTGGCGTTGACAGCCACATGATCATCTGGTACGCGCTGTGCTGCCCATACGGCACCCATCTTGCCCTTACCGGGACCTAAGATCTCCAGATGCCACACCTCATTCTTGTCAGCGATGGTCAGACACTCGCCAGCATCAATCCAGCCATACTCTTTCAATAGTTCGCCAGCAGTCTTGATAGCCTCTCGAGCCGTCTTGCAGCGCTGCAGCAACAGCATGCAGAGACGCTGGCAGTCAATAAGACCACTATCGGACTTCAGCTCTGAACGTCCACCGAAGGTCGATTCACCAATTGCCAATTGATATTCGTTGACGCAGGGATAAGCTGTGTTCAAAAATTGGTTGGTGTGTGCCACTTGTGGGATGTCACCTACGGGAATATCGGCATAACGGTTCATCTTACCTGGCTCGTTAGGGGCCCAGACACGTTTGTAGAGAGTTTGACGCTCGCCCTTTTGATGGTCGGCAGCGGGTTCTACCATGATGTTGGTGCGTGAGCGGTGACTGTCATCGGTGTGGGAGGTTATCACGGAACCGTCCGCGGAGGCTTTCTTGCCGATGGTGATACTGGTACACTCCATACCCTCGGTCATGGGGTCTACTTGCTGTGCTGAAAGAGTAACTACACTAAAGATGATAACGCTGATTAGGATGATTTTTCGTAACATGTCTTATGTTTTATAAATTATTATTCTAGGTCGTCTTTCTCTGAATCTCCGTCGCCGCTCTTGCCCTTTGATTCGAGTTCCATCTTACCGAAGCGGAAGGTTATGCCAGCCGAGATGAATCGGCTGTTGCGCTTGTTTGTAGAGGTGGAGATGAGATACGGGTTGTTATTCTCACTGGTCGTTTTGTTCCAGTTGAATATATCGTTGACGTTCAGGTGGATAGATATCTTGCGGTCCAGGAAACTGGCGCGGAGGCCCGCGTCTATGGAGTAGCGTGGTTTCGTGGTGCTGAACAGGGTTATGTTTTTGGACTTGTAGTTGGCGGAAGCGAAGACCTCCAGGACTTTCCACAGTTTGGCCCAGTAGTTGATACGGAAACTGTAGCCGAGGTTGGAAAACTCGCGCGGGTCACTCTCGTCGCGAAACTGATAAAGCGAGTGGTCGTAGTAGACGTTGCCATAAAAGCGGATGCTCATGAAGGCTTTGAGACGGTAGGTGACGTTCACTTCTGCACCGGTGTTGATGGACTTGCCAGCGTTGACGGGCATGGAGAAGGTGACAATGCGCCCGTAGAAGTCGCTGTAGGTGACGTCGTTCAGCGTGGAGACCTTGTTGTTTGAGTTGCGGAAGTAGGCCGTGACACCCACGGATCCAAACTTGCGGAAGAACTTGGTCCATCCTGCTTCTACAACATTGGTAGGTGATACTAACAACGCTGGATTTCCGGTGGAGTAGCTGTCTTCGCCATAGTTGATGTAGGTGGAGAGTTGCGAGGCTGAAGGCTGGCTGACACGGCGCGTGTAGCTCAACTTCAGGTTGTGCATGCTCTTGGTTCTGTAACTCAGATGCAGGGAGGGGTAGAGGCTCCAGTAGGTCTTCTGAACATTGTCAGTCGGAGAGTTGAGAATGTCATACTTCTGCGCGTTTATCTCGGAGCGGAGGCCTGCCTTGATGGTGAAACCGCCAAACTTATGCTGAATGGTGACGTATTGTCCGCTTCTCAAGCGTTGAGTTCGGGAGTCTATAAAGCGGATGGAGTCTAAAACGAAAAGATTGTCAGAAAGATATACGAGTGTGTCTTGGCTGTTCGTTGAACCGTTTTTTGAATAGTTGGCGCTGACGCCAGCTGAGATTTCTCCGTTTTTATGGTAGGGGATGGAATAGTCGATGCTTCCATTAATATTGTAACTGAAACCACGGTTGGTGTCAAGCCGGACTCTGTCCATATAGTCCTGCATGAGATAGTCGCGGTTGTAGGAACCGTTTGACCCGTTAGTGTTGAGGCTGAAGCCTACATTTGCGGTGATTTTATGGCCTTCTTGCTTGAATTTATGCTCGAACCACATTCCGCCATTACCGCCAAGACTATATGATCTGCTGTCTGACAGAGAGTTGTAGTCAAAGAGCTCCTCAACAGGAATCATCTCCAGGCGTATGTCATGAAGTTTGCTGTAGTTCCATCTCATGTTGGGGTTGGAACCAATCCAGAAGCCTAGTGAGTTGGAGCTGTCGATGGTATAGGTGCCGTGGAAGAAAAGGTTGCCGTTGAGTCTGCGTGTGCGGGAGAAACTGGTGTCGGTCTCCACGCTGGCGGTGTCCATGTCGTCGTTAAAACGGGTGAGATAGCTGGTCTTGTTATTTCGCGTGCCAGAGTATCCAGTGTTGAGGTATAGGTTGAGGGAGAGCTTTTTGTTGGCCCATACGTATGAGAACCAAGGGGAGACATTAGGCCGTGAGGAGCCATTGACGCCGAAGCTGAAGAATTCGTTTTTCTTGATAGCGCTGGTAGTGACGATGTTGATGATGCCGCCGTCGCTGTTGGTGCCGTATTTAGCGGAGGGGTTTGTGATGACCTCAATACGCGAGATGCTGTTTGCGGGCAGCTGTTGGATGAATTCCTTGAGACTCTCTTCTGTCAGGTTCGAGGGTTTGTCGTTGAGCCAGATCTCTACGGATGAGACGCCTCGCAGGGTGATGTTGCCCTCGATGTCGACCTCCACGCCGGGAGCGTTCTGCAGAGCATCGGCGGCGGTACCAGTCTGTACCATCGGGTCCTCATCGACATTATATAGAGTCTTTTCGCCCTCCATCATAAAGAGCGGTTTTTCTGTGGTGACGCTCACCTCGCCCAGCATGGTGGCGGCCTTGTGAAGCCAGATTGTACCCATTTGGATGTTACGTTCACTACCATTGACGGCCAAGGAAAGGGTAGGGGTGTCGTAGCCATAGAGGATTACCTTTAGAAAGTAGTTACCTGCGGGGACATCGTCCAGTTGAAAGTGGCCGTTGCTCTCTGTGTAGGTGACGGCGACATTGCGCATGGAGGTGTCGGTAGTGGTGAGTACAACTGTTGCGTAGAAGATCTTCTGCCCGTTGGTGGTGTCGCAGACGGTTCCTTGTACACGATAGTCCTGGGCGTATAGTACTTGAATAGAAAGCAAAAAAGTAGCCAGGAGAACGCTCAATCGAAGAAACTTCATCATGTTTGAAAATTTAAGGCGCAAAGATATGTATTTTTTTCCTATTTTTGCGCCCTCATTTGAGACCTGCGGATGTGGCGTAATGGTAGCCGCGCCAGACTTAGGATCTGGTGGCGAGAGCCGTGGGGGTTCGAGTCCCCCCATCCGCACTTTTTGACGAGGGTTGACGTGCGTGTCAGCTCTTTTTTTTAGTGCGTTTTTTAGCATTATTTTATTTTTTTTCTACGTTTTTCTTCCTTTGTGAGAGACTGTTTTTCAACAGAAGTAGGCTGTTTTTTGAATTGTTGATATTGTTTATAACATGTATTATCGTAAAAATAATAAAAATTAATACACTGTATATCAATATTTTACATAATATTTTGTCATAAAAAGTTATGAACAACGCTATTTAATAACTTTATGTTAAATAGGACCAAATTGGGCAGTGAAATGGTTAAAAAAAGAAGTATTTTTGCAACTTAATTGGATATTGTCCGTATAATCTTGCATTTGGAAAGATTGTGTCCCGAGCCGAAGTACAACTTAGAGTGTGGAAATGTAGAGGCGAGAGTTGTATGAACGATGACGGGTTTTATAGATTGATTGTAATAAAAATTTAAAATAGTACTATGAAAAACGGTTTACAAAAACAGATGAATGAGAAGGCGGTTAACCAAGCCTCTCAAAATGTGATGACCCGACTAGTTCTCTCTATAGGTTTAGTTGTGGCCATTTTGTTTGGATTTAATCTGAGTGCTTTTGCGCAGAAATCTTGCAAAGTCCAGAGTAACAATCGTGTAATCAGCCTTTCCGTGAAGGGGCAGATGCCTTCCGCAGCTCGAGTGACGGCTACTCCCGTACAACGCACTGCCCCGCAGGGTAAGCAATTGAAGGGTGCTTACGACATTACTATCCGCAATGGTAACGCTGAGTGGCAGCCACAATCCGAGCAGCCAGTGATGGTCTCCATAACGGACCCGTCATTCACCGATGGGGAATTGCTCGACGTGTACCATGAAGGAGTTAATGGTAATGAATTCGTGGCTACTGTCTCCCCGAATAACCACACCGTCACTTTCCCGGCAAAGTCTTTCTCTGTCTATATTGTAACGGAGAGTGGTGATGGCGCTAGACTTGTGGTGAATTTCCACCAAAATGCCTCTCAAGTGGTGACTATTTATGTAAAACCCGATGATGTTGGTGAGCAGTTTAACACTATTGTATACGATCCTGGTGTGGGAGAACTTGCTTCAGGCGTACAGTTTAGAGGTTGGACCGAAGACGCTAATTATGATTCGGAAGACATTGCTAGCGGTATGACTATAGACGGTGTGCGTTCCAAAGTTCAAACCGTAGTGACTCCCCTGACAAGCAATGACACATTACATTTCTATGCCATGCTCTTCAAGTCCTACGTAGTGACTTATCTTGATGATCGTAATGCCACTTTGGGATCTCATGATGTGACTTTCCGTGCGGACGCTACCTCTACAGCCCAAGCCTATGTGGTGAATATGGCTTATACACCACAGGATAACAACCACGCCTTTATGGGTTGGCTGGCTAACCAAGGAGGTACACATATTGCAGGATGGAGTGAAGGCACTGTATATGCGAATGGTTCAAATATTACCATTAGCGATGATGTGGTGTTCGGCGTGAATGCTCCTGAAGGCCACTGGTTAGTTTTTGACGAGAATGGCAAGGGAGCCACTTATAATGCACCGCAGTTTGTACAAAGTGGAGCGACTACATCTGAACCGACACTTACCATGGTTCGCAATGGCTACACGTTTGGAGGATGGTATACGGGAGCTCCGACTACACAGGGAGGGGATCCTACCGGATCAACGTTTACTTTTGGTCAGCAATTGTCCGATTATACCACCATTTATGCTAAATGGAATCCTAGAACTACTGCCAACTACTCTATCATTGTCTGGAAAGAGAATGTGGCCTGTAATGGTTACGATTTTGAAGAATTAATTACGGCCTCGGGTACAGTAGGTGAAACGATTAATGCTGTTTCAGAACAGGGCACAGGTGACAATGCGTATGCTAGAATTAATGGTACTAATTACACATATACTGGCTTTCATCTTGATCATTTTGACGAAGACGTAACCATTACAACAGAAGGTGACGCACTGTTGAATGTGTATTATAAGCGTACCGAATATACGTTGACTTTTAGAGGGAATGTTTATACCTATACTGCCACTACTAACAATAGTGGTACTCAGTATGGTACAGATGATGGAAATACCTATTTTCGCATATATCTAAATGATGGTATTTGGTATAGAACCCGTAGTGGTTGGGGGGGTATTTTTGGTTATGATTATTCCGATCCTTACTATGGTACTCGTTACACCCAAACAGGTCCTTCTACTCAGACGGTTAAAACCATTACCGCTAAGTATGAGCAGTATATAGGAGATAACTTCCCGATTTCCGGCAATGGTGCTTCTTCAGAATGGAGATGGAAACCTGTGACACCTAATGATGCTGGTTATACTAATGTTTTGGTTTTTATCGATGTAATGCCTGCTGCTAATGTAACGTTCGACGCAGATGAATCAGATGCATCAACAAAATACATGGAATTCTATGTGGAAGCATTGCCGGGACAGACTGCTGATAGAACGTGGGGCGGAAGAAGTTTTGTTAAATATGGCAATACAATCCCTGCCAAATACAGCTATTTTACCGAAGATGTGGACTTCCCTGAATTGGTTGGCTATACGAAGTTAGGTTCCGATCCTGCATTTGATGGTGATGGGGAAGCTCATGTTAGTGCTGGAGGTACACTCTATTTGTATTATGATCGCAATGAATATTCCATTCATTTTTGGGATGGAGCGTATGTGGGAGGTAACTCAGAACAGGGAGATGCGCTCGAAGGATACGCTTCTCAAAATGAACTTGAAACTGTTGGGGGAAACGCTTATGGTGCAAATGTCGCTTCATACAATAGCCATCAACCCCCTGCAAATAAAATTCCTACAGGATTTATTTTCGAAGGCTGGTATCTTGATGCAACTTGTACAACTCCTTATACCTTCACAACTATGCCCGCTAGCAATATGCGTGTTTATGCTAAATGGCGTCAGAAACGTTACCGTGTTTTCTTGCATCCCAATGCCGGTACAGACCCGACTTTGGACTGGGGTTCAACAACCCAGCAGATGAATTTTGGTATTCCTAATGGTGGTAAGTTGAGCGCTCCTTATGGTCGCCGTACCGGTTATGAGTTTGTAGGCTGGTTCTCTGACGAGGCTTGCACTAACAGTTTCAATGCTGATGCTTTTGTGCTGAATGATCAAACTGTGCCAGCATCACCAGCTTATAATAAGGAAGTTGATATGACAGATCCTATGAATAAGTGGGGTATTATAGACCCGACTCCTGGTACTAATTCAGATGCCCAGCGTCCTTGGGTTCAGCGTAAGTTGGATCTATACGCCAAGTGGCGTGCTACTGTAGACGGTGCCACAGGTATTCGAGTGGTCTATGACGCTAATGGCGGACTGCCAGAACCGACAGATCCCCATTTCTATCAGGATAACACGTCTGCTGTTGCAGCTGCTGCTCCTGAAGCCCCGTCTTCTACACAGGTGTTCTCCCATTGGGTGGTGCAGAAATGGAACGGTACAACTTATGAGAATACTTCAGTCAATGTATTTCCAGGTGCGCAGTTTACTGTGTTAAAGAATGATGCTTTAGCTGAGGTGACAAAGTGGTGCAAACCAGATGGAACAGATACAGTCTCCACTTATGATGAGACGCACACGAAAGTGGCAGAAGCCACCTATACCCTCCAGGTCAAGGCAGTCTATGTGCCGATAGAAGAAGCCACTCCGACATCTATTATTTGGTACAAGAACGATGGCACATGTTCCATTGTTCAAAATAACGAAAACCTGCTAATTAACCAGGAAGTGGATATTCCCGCAGCTCCCACCCGTTCAGGTTATAAATTCCTCGGATGGTCTAAACAGACAACAGCATGTACTTCCACTCCTCTAACTATTACGGAATCTGACTTCTTGGATTATCATGAGGCCGATGAAACACACGAAAATCCGTATTATACCGCCCACAATGGGACAGACGTTGCTACTCAAGTTGCTGCTGATCAGGCTGATCCTTACGAATACCTTTACGCCGTCTGGCAGATTGATGGCTATACAGTCCACTTCGACAAGAATGCTACTGGCGCAACTGGTGATATGGCCGACCAGGGATTTAATGTTGGTCAGACAGCCACACTGTCTCCTAATGCCTTTACATATCACTGTCATACCTTCGCAGGCTGGGCAACATCAGCTAACGCTACCACAGCAACCTATACGAATGAGCAGTCTGTGACTGATCTTACTACTGCAGGCGAGGAGATCACCCTCTATGCAGTGTGGAACGAATCTCCATTACAATTGACGGTCTCCGATGTTGCCAACCAGACTTGTGAGAATAAGGGTTCCTTCAAGGTGACCGTTACCAATGGCACTGCTGATTACATCTATAAGTTGAATGGTGAAACTGTAGCAACATCGAGCGAATCATACTATACATATAGCAATTTGGAAGCTGATCTTACGACAGAACCTGCTACTGCTAAGACCTATACTGTCTATGTTGAGGATACGTACGGATGTAATGCCACCACCACCCAAGCCATATCGTTGACTCCTAGCGAGATCACTTTAGAAAACTATTCTGCAACCGTTTGTAGCGGTTATGAATTCTCCTATACACCTAGTGAGAATGACGATGTTACCTATTCATGGCCTGCTCCATCCGTGACAGGATTGCAAGCCGTAGCTGCTTCTGATGGTTATGAGGAGTCAGTTCATGGCACATTGACATTGGCTGAAGGTGAAACCTCTGGTACTGCTGAATTTACCGTTACCCCGAAACTGGGTGTATGTACATTGAATACTGTTACAGTCACTGTGGCTGTCACTCTGAATGTTCGTCCTGCCGTGACTATCACACTCACCAATCCTGGCACGACATGTGCCGGCACGCAGGCAACTGTTCAGGCTACGGTAACAGATGCTCTTGCCAACTCTACACTGACTTGGAAGTTGGGAGAGACTGCTCTTGCCACACAAACCATCACTGCAGCAGGAACATCTACGCTTAGCCAAACCTTCAATGTCTCATCGACATGTCCTGATAGCCAGACTCTGTTGGTCACCTATACGGATGCCGCTACTGATGCATGCTCCGCTTCTAAATCTACTGAGATCAAAGTTGGTGTTCCCGAATGGAATGTTCCCGCAGCTGGTGCTAAAACCGTTGATTGTGTTTCTGCAGTCATGGAGCCGACATCAGCATTGTCTAATATAACCGATCTTTGCAACAATTCTATAGCGCCCGTTCTGAAATCAAGAGTAGCAAATCCAGAGACAATCACATGTACAGGTACGGTTGTCTATACCTACACCTATACGGACTGTGCCGGTACGTCAAAAGAGTGGACTTATACCTATACTGTGAAGGATACTGTCGCTCCTGTATTGACAATTACAAATACTCCTGCCGCTACGGCTGCCGGCTCCTGCCAATACAAGATTCCGACGGTTGCTTACACCGTTGAAGATTGCAACGCTGTGACCGTGACCCAGTCTCCGGCCGCTGACGCGTTGGTGAACCAGACAGATGCCGAGCAGACTATTACCATCACTTTGACCGCCACAGCTTGTGATAAGGTTTCTACTAAAACCACATCGGTGATTATTCCTGCTAAACCTAAGATTGATGTTGAGATTGCAGAGAATGTTGAGGTTTGTAATGGCAATTATGTTACTCTAGAGCCTACATGTACTCCTGCCACTCCGACTCCAGCTTGGCAGTGGTCAGAAGGTTCCAACAATCTGGTTACCACTCAAAATTATACGGTTACTCCTACAGAGAGTAAAACTTATAAAGTGAAAGCCACTGCTACTGATGACAACGGCTGTAAGATGGCTGACTCAGCGAATGTGACCGTCACATTACTCCCGTTGCCGTCTCCTTCCATCGCAACTGTTGACCCAGTATGTTCAGGTTCAACCGTAACGCTAACGGGTTCCTTGTCAGAAGCCACCACCGGATCTTATACCTATACATGGAGTGGCCTTTCCGAGACTCCTATTGTGGAGACTGTGACTACCACAACGCACACTGTTACCGTGACAGCTCCTACTAAATGTGATTCCACGGTCAGCGTAACCCTTATGGTTGCTGATGGAAAGGGCTGTACGGCACAAGCTTCTGGTTCATTCAAGACAAAGAAACCGACACCGGTAATTGCTACTGAATTACCTGAATCTACAAATCTTGAATGTAATCCGACCAACATCCCGTTTGTTCATGTGACCGATTTTACTGTTACGGACGAATGCAATAGCGCTGCAGTTGTTACGTTAGATTCCACTGTTGCGAGACTCTTCGATTTCTCATGTGCTTATTATAAACGCTATATTGCGAAGTATACTAGTGAATGTGGCGTGGCAGCGGATTCAGTTATGGTCGCTTACGTTTGGGCGGAGACTGAAGGACCTGTCATCACTACCACCGTGGCAGATACTATCTTCAAAGGATGTAATTGGGACAAATCTGATACGGTAACTGCTGCTGATTTTACTGTTACGGACGAATGCCAACTGAGTCCCCAAGCCACAGTTATTCATGGTGAAGAGACGACTACAGGATGCAAGAAGAGCCAATCTTGGACAGCTTCTTACACGAATCTGTGTGGTCAGTCTGCTACAAAGGTAATTACCTATATCTGGACTGCTGATGTAACCGCTCCAGTCATCGGTACTATTGCTGATCAGAATGCTACTCCAGTTGGTAGTGGATGTATGTATAAGTTGCCTGATCTCGAATCTGCAACCTTGACCGCTACTACAGAAAGCTGTTCTGAGTTGACCTTCGTTAGTCAGAAACCTGCAGCTAACACTCAATATGAGCAAACAGATGTTCAGCAGATAATTGTAGATACCGTAATTGTGAAAGATGGTTGTGACAATAAGGACACTGCGTTGGTGAATATCATCATTCCTGCTAAACCTACTATTTCCGTTAATATTGTTGACACTGTGGCTGTATGCGCAGGTGGTTCCGTAATCCTTGCTCCTACTGTCCTTCCTACTACCATGACAGCGATGTCAGTTCAATGGTCTTTAGGTACAACTCATGTTTCTGATGAGCCGACACTTACCGTTACTCCTACCGACACAGTTACCTATACTGTTACTATGACGGCTAAAGATAATAATGGTTGTGAAGCTACTGCATCTAAGGATGTGACTGTTGCTGTGAATCCTGTTATTGAGGCTGTCATCGATGGCCCTGCTGCAATATGTGCCGGTGAGACGGCAGAACTCTCTGTTGCTACCGGTGCAGCTTCTTATGCTTGGGCTAAGGATGGTACTGCATTAACTGAGACTAGCAACAAACTGTCTGTTTCCGCTGCTGGCACCTATACTGTGACAGTGACTGCAGAGGGTGGATGTATTAGTGTTGGTGAGAAGAGTGTAGTGGTCAACCCGACCTATTATACCGAGGAGACAGCCACCACATGTGCGAACGAGCCGTACACATGGACCAACCACAGCGTGACGATTCCGACAGAGGTTGGCACCCACATTGTATGGGATAGCCTGACGACCGTGTCAGGATGCGACAGCGTATACAAGCTGACTTTGACAGTCAACCCGACCTATTATACCGAGGAGACAGCCACCACATGTGCGAACGAGCCGTATACATGGACCAACCACAGCGTGACGATTCCGACGGAGGTTGGCACCCACATTGTATGGGATAGCCTGACGACCAAGTTGGGATGCGACAGCGTGTACAAGCTGACCCTGACTGTCAACCCGACCTATTATACCGAGGAGACAGCCACCACATGTGCAAACGAGCCTTACACATGGACCAACCACAGTGTGACGATCCCGACGGAGGTTGGCGTCCACACAGTATGGGACAGCCTGACGACCAAGTTGGGATGCGACAGCGTGTACAAGCTGACCCTGACTGTCAACCCGACCTATTATACGGAGGAGACAGCGTCCACATGTGCAAACGAGCCGTACACATGGACCAACCACAGTGTGACGATTCCGACGGAGGTTGGCACCCACATTGTATGGGATAGCCTGACGACCGTGTCAGGATGCGACAGCGTGTACAAGCTGACCTTGACAGTCAACCCGACCTATTATACCGAGGAGACAGCCACCACATGTGCGAACGAGCCGTACACATGGACCAACCACAGTGTGACGATTCCGACGGAGGTTGGCACCCACATTGTATGGGATAGCCTGACGACCGTATCAGGATGCGACAGCGTATACAAGTTGACTTTGACAGTCAACCCGATTCCGACGATGACTGTGACGAACGCTTCACAGACTATCACGTATGGTAACGCTATAACTCCTGTTGTTATCACGAATACTAATTCTACGCTTGCTGTTACCACGATGCCTACAGGCTTTACATATAACTCCAGCACACAGACAATCACAGCTACTATGCCTAATGCCGGAACTTATACCATCACGGCTACGGCTACCAGCAATATGACACCTAGCTGCGGAGTTGTTGAGAAAGAGATTAAGATTATCGTGAATAAGGCTAGTTTGACAATTTCCGTTGATACTGCTAAGAAGTATGACGGTACACCATTTGTTGTCAACTATAATGCTCCTGCAGTTACTGCTACGGGTCTTGTGACTGGCGATTACCTCACTGCTGGTACTATGACTACTGCAGAGGGTACAACTCCGAGCTATAAAGTTGGAACATATACCTATCTTTACTCCCCGTCTTCTATGATGATGAGTGCTGCACCTGTGACAGGTACATTGCTGAGAAATCCTGATTTCAATACTAATAATGGTATTGAAAACTACAATGTTTCATATGCATTGAAATTGGATATCACCTTGCGTACTTTGGACATCACTGCTGATGATGCCACCAAGGTTTACGACGGCACTGCCCTGACTAGCAACGGTTACATGATTGATCCTGTCGACGGTCTAGCAACTGGCGATGCTGCTACTATCGCACATGCCGGCAGCCAGACCTGCGTGGGCACTTCCGAGCACACCATCGGCGCTGTGGTAGTCATGAAGGACGGCACCACGGATGTTACCGACCAGTACACCATCGTACGCCATGCCGGTACTCTGGAGGTGACCAATTTCACAGACTTCACCTGTCCTGCTACCGAGACCGTGGTGCTGAACTTCGGAGAGTGCGACATTGAGTATACACCGACAAGCACGGCAACAGTAGGTGCGGGTATGACACCAAACAGCTATGTTGTTGCCAATGACTTGGCAAGCCAGAATCCGCTGACATTGGGAGACCATATCATCACCTGGACATTGTCAGACACTTGCGGCAATGTGATGGCTACATGTCCTCAGACTGTGACAATCAGTTTACCGCCATGTCCTCCTGCAACGGATGCTGACGGTATTGAATACGAGAGCGTACGTATCGGCTGCGAGTGCTGGACGAAGACCAACCTCAAGTCCGAACATTATACCGGTGGTGCTGACATCCCGGATGTGATGACCTACTACTCACCGCTGTACTACAACGACGAGGCAGCCAACCTGGCTACTTATGGTCACCTGTACACATGGGAAGCAGCTATCAATGGCGGAACGACCAACAGCTACGGCCACGTGCCGGGTATCTGTCCCGATGGTTGGTATCTGCCGACCAAGGAGCAGTACGAAGAGCTGAACTCCTACGGTCCTGACGCTTTGCGTGCTGATATTCTCTGGGCTGACGGTGGCGGTACCAACACCACAGGCTTCACCGGTCTGCCTGGTGGCAAGTACACCGGCGCTTTAGATCGTTACGAAGACATGACTTTGATGGATTACTACTGGGCAACGACCACCGTTGGTGGCACCGTAATGCCGGTAGAGGTTGAACTCACCGTCAACTGTCTCCGCGTAACTCAGGTGCTCTCCAGCAATCCTAACGGATACAGTATCAGATGTATAAAAGAGAAGGAATAATAATCCTTACTTTTCATATAATTTTTTAATTGATGGGAGAATGCTGATAGGCATTCTCCCTTTTTTTAAGCCATAATAAAACAAAACCGCCAAAGGATATGTCTTTGGCGGCGGAATTTTAATGTCTAAATTATATTTTTAAAAGGCTTAAAAAGGGATTACTGAACTGCCACATTGTCGGTCTTATCAAACCACTCAGCGATGGTTGCTTCGGCCTTTGCGATAATCTCAGGAGTGATCTTGTCGCGAACAGTGCGGATGACTATCACGATTGCCGTAGCTTCATCCATGACTCCTAACAATTTGAAAACACTTTGCGGTATCAAGTTGATAGGTGAGATAACATAGAAGATGCAACCGTAGATGAGTAGTCTCTGTTTGGTGGTAAGAGAGTCGTCTTTTAAAACATAGTAGAAGATTAAAAGGGGTTTGGCCGCTATGCGCCCCGCCTTCTTGGCATAGAGCTTGATCTTGTCCCATGTGCTGGTGTACAACTTGCTCCAATCGATATTCCTTAGTCGGTCAATCAATTTTTTGGGATCTCTTCCTGTAAGGATGTACACGAAAATTAAAATTAATGTAGCTGTAATCATTGGTTTTCTTTTTTAGTGAACAAAGACATTAGAGTCTTTTTATGACTGATAGTTTAATTTTATTCTTTCTTATGCAATAAATATGCCATTCCGAGACAGGTATCTCTCGTCCTCTATTCAATCTCCTACAACTAATTTTTGTATCTTTGCAGCCTTTATGATGAAATATTTTGTTTAATAAGATTATAAACACTTTCGGCACTAAGATTGCGGCAGCTGTCATCAATTTTTTGATTGCGGTCGTCATTTCGCAGACATTGGGTGATGTGGGCAAGGGTGTACAGTCTTTGATGCTGACCACCATCACTTTCATCCTCATCTTTTCGGAGATTGTTTGCGGCGAAAGCGTGGTCTTTTTGGCATCTCGCCACTCTTTTTCCAAGATTTTCGCACCCTCTATGATATGGGCATTCCTCATCTCTCTGGTGATGGGTGCCGGGGTGATGCTCTTCTCTCCCGATGTGTCGACGGATATCGTCATCCACATCGCCGTTCTCTCCTTTATATCTTCAGCTAGTGCCATCAATTTTCGATTCCTTGTCGGCAAAGAGGAGATAAAAAAGGCAAACTATAACACACTACTACAGCCAGTCCTTATAATCCTGACGATTTTGGTCTATTATGTGGCTTTGAAGAAGCAGGATATCTATGGATATATAATTGGTCTGTATTTAGCATACGGTGGATCGTTTTTGCTAGGAGTATGGATGCTGCGTGATGAATATCGACAGTTGCGTCTGTTCTCTATTTCCGAGTATAAAGAGGTGTTGAAAGACCTTTTCAAATATGGATTTCTCAACCAGACGGGTCATTTCGTGCAGTTCTTTAATCTGCGTCTGAACTACTATCTGCTTTATGCTTACATGGACGAGGGTAGGGTAGGCATATACTCCAATGCAGTCTCTTTGGCAGAGGCAATTTGGGTCATCAGTAACAGTATTGCCTTGGTTCAATATGCACGTATCTCGAATTCTGACGACCGTGCCTATAGCCAGCGTCTGACATTGAATCTCGGTAAGATATGCCTGCTGGTCTCCGCTTGTGCTGTCGTAGTGTTGGCTTTGTTGCCTTCGCCCGTATATCAGTTCATCTTCGGTCCAGAATTTGGCGAGATGGCCCCAGTGATTCGTATCCTTGCCCCTGGAGTGTTGCTATATTGCATCTTTCTCATCCTTGGACATTACTATTCTGGCATTGGCCGCTATCAGATGAATACTTTTGCTTCACTCTGCGGACTTGTCGTGACTTTTGCGTTAGGATTTACGCTGATACCGCGCTTCGATATCCAAGGGGCTGCTCTGACTGCTAGTGTGGCTTATTCCGTCAATGCGTTGTTTTTACTCGTCTTTTTTATCAGAGAGTCTCATTTTCAATGGAGAGACTTGATTCTGACACGAGGAGAAATTTCAAATTATATAAAAGAACTTAAATCACATCTGAGTAGTTCTAAAAGCAATATGTAAATAGATTATTTGAGCAATTAATATAGGATTTTATGAAAGTATCCATAAAAAAAGGTCTGAAAGCATTGGGATTGATATGCAAGCATCCTTATCTGTTGAATGCCGTCATCAATGACGAGGGCGTCCGCAAGGAGGAGGTTATTCGTCGATACGGTTTGGAAGCGGGTCTCCCTATGGTGGAGATCCATCAACTCTTCTCGGATTTTGAAGAGACTGTTTCACCTTATGCTTATCTTTCTGGCGCGACGATGCCCATTGACATTGCGCTTTTGCGAATGCTCGCGCGTAGACAACAAGTGAGCGACTACTTTGAAATCGGCACATGGCGCGGTGAGAGCGTCGCCAATATGGCTGCTGTTGTAGAACGCTGTGTCACATTTAATCTGCCTAAAGAGGAGATTATGAAACTGACTCACGATGAACGCTATGCCGACCTGCATGGCTTCTTCTCAAATCATCTTGAGAATGTGACCCAACTCTATGGAAATTCGCAGACCTTTGATTTTACATCCTACCATAAATCTTTTGATATGGTCTTTATAGATGGAGACCATCATTATGAAGCGGTAAAGAAGGATACTGAAACGGCCTTTAAAATGCTCCGTGACGAGAAATCTGTCATCGTGTGGCATGATTACGCACTGGATCCGGAAACTGTCCGCTGGAATGTTCTTTTGGCGATCCTGGATGGAACACCTGCTGACAAGCGTAAACATCTGTATCATATCTCTAATACTTTGTGTGCAGTCTATATACCCGAAGACCTGTCCGCAACATCGATGATTCCATACAGCGTGCCGCAGAAGTTTTTCGATATAACAATAAAGAGTCGTTTTTGTGATAAAAAATAACCGGATATGAATGTCTTACACCTTCTGAGTTGGTTTCCGTCGCCGGATGATCCTACATTGGGCAATTTCTGTATTCGTCAGATTGAGTCGCTGCCAGAGGATTGTCATTCAGTGATTTTGTCTGTGTATGATGATCCTAAGTTGGACCGTGACATGGCAGTTGAGACTATCAAAGAGGAGCGTTATACACATGTTCAGATACATATCCGTACCCCGAAGATTCCTGTTGAAGGATTGAGAAAGCTTTGGCGCAAATGGCGTATTTATCGAACCTATCAGTACGGCTTAAAGTATGTGTGTGCGAAATTTTTCACTCCAGATTTTATTCATCTGCACGTGGCATATCCTTTGGGTCGCATTGCTCTCCGTTGGCATAAACGTTTCAAGTTTCCCTATCTGATGACGGAGCATTGGACGATCTACCAACCTCAGAATGATGCCCTGTTTAAAGGGAAATTACGTCGAAGAGTAGTTAATATCGCCAACAATGCTGAGGTTATCTTGCCCGTCAGTGATGATTTGCGTCGAAATATGGAGCGTCATGGAGTAAAGAATCGTTTTGAGGTAATCTACAACGTAGTGAATACAGACCGATTCACTTTGGCTCCTCTGCAAGTTGATCGTCCTCGCAAGCAAATGTTGCATATCTCAACTTTGCGTGATGAAGCCAAGAATTTTTCCGGTCTTCTGAGAACGTTAGAACGTTTGAAAGAGATTAGAACTGACTTTCAGTTACATGTTATCCATGACTATCAGGCCCCTGACTTTGAAGAGTATGTCCGTCAACATGGACTATCCGACTTCGTAGTCTTTCACGGAAGACAAACGCCGCAAGGAGTTGCCGATTTCTTCGCAAAAAGTGACTTTTTCGTGCTGTTTTCGAATTTTGAAAATCTTCCGTGTGTCATAGTTGAATCCTTCGCATCGGGAGTTCCTGTTTTGTCCACCAATGTGGGTGGCATAGCTGAGATTGTCACTCCTGAGCGTGGTCTTCTGGTGTCATCAGGAGATGAAAATGCGTTGCTGGAGAAACTGCAATATATGTTGGATCATTTTGCAGAATACGATAGGGAATCTATCCGGCAATATGCCGTGGAGACTTTCAGTATGAAACAGATTGGGAGTCAGATCTACGAACAATACCGTTCTTTGTAGGGTCGATGCGTGCATCGACCACGCCGAAAATTATTTAAACTTCTCTAAAGAGATTCCGAAGTCGCTGACACCATTTACCTTGTCAACTCGCATGCCTTGGGTGACGGAAAAAGTATATTCACCGTTGAATGGGAATCGTATGTTTTTCTGGAATAGGAACTTGTTGTCTTTGATACGGCCTTGTCCCTTGCCTGTCCATTTTCCATAGGGATCACAAAGTATGAAGCACAAGGTGTCCTGCTCGGCATGTCCGTCAGGGTATGTGGTGCGCATGAAGACATAGAAGTTCTGCGTTTCAAAGTCTGTGGTATTGCGCAGATGGATGAACATATTATAGTACTGCATAGAATCCTCGATGTTGACTTTAAAGGTCAGAGGTTCTGTGACATCCCATTTTTCATTAGGGATGCTCTTGATGTCGCTATAATAGACATTGCTGTTGCAAGCGCTAAAGAGAAATAGCACCATGGCAAAGAGTCCTAATAATATGTTGCGTTTCATAATGTTATGCGTCTGTTAGATGCTTAAGTTCATCCATGCTGTAGTTGTTACCCTCATCGAATTTCTTCTGGTTGACGATGGCAAAGTCCTCCAGTTTTTCCGGGAAGTTGCCCTTCTCATTCATCGCTATTATCTCCTTGACTTTGTCAAGCGGAATGGCAAACATGTTGGAGGAGTCATTGGCGTAAGAGTACCATACGATTTTTTTGAAGATGTCAATCTTGTTGTATATGCCTTTTCCTTTCTTGGTCTTGAGCTGAATGTTGGAGGATGGGAAGTCGCTAAGTTCCTGTTTGTAGGTTTCTTGCTCAAAGTTAAGGCAGCATTTCAGTTTGCCGCACATACCCGCCAGTTTCTGAGGGTTGAGTGAGAGTTGTTGAGTACGAGCAGTGTAGGTAGAGACAGATTGGAAGTTGGAGAGCCAAGAGGCGCAGCAGAGCTCACGGCCGCAGGAACCGAGACCACCCAGGCGGGCAGCTTCCTGACGTACGCCGATTTGACGCATCTCGATACGGATATGGAAATGTTCAGCCAGAATCTTGATCAGTTCACGGAAGTCTACACGCTCTTCTGCAGAGTAGTAGAAGATGGCTTTGGTGCCGTCACCTTGGTATTCCACATCGTTAACCTTCATCTTCAGATCCAGATCCCAGGCTGTATATCGGGAAGAGAGCATAGTGGCATGCTCTTTATCAACGGTCGCAATCCACTCTTCAATGTCTGCATAGCGTGCTTGACGGTAAAGCTTCTTGGTCACATCCTCTGCTTTAACCTTTTTGTGTTCCATCTGACGTTTCACCTGAATGCCTAGCATGGAGATGATTCCGATGTCGTGGCCAGTGGCAGCCTCTACC
Source organism: Bacteroidales bacterium (assembly GCA_024686335.1). Taxonomy (GTDB): domain Bacteria; phylum Bacteroidota; class Bacteroidia; order Bacteroidales; family WCHB1-69; genus F23-D06. The sequence goes on from JAILCI010000012.1 coordinate 95,492, forward strand.
GCTACGATATCGCCAACATGAAAAACATGGTCTGGAGGTAGCAGGAAGAAGTCTTTGTGGCTGTTTTTGAAACGCACTTCAGCGATCGGAAACTCCAGGTAATCCATGGAAATGTCCAGCTTTTCTGTCCAGTCGTGGGAAGGCAGTTTGCAAGCATTGTAGTTGTATTGCTTGCAGTGTGCTGATTCGGGGTCGGGGAGATCGCTCAAGCCACGCGTAAGAAAGATGTTCTGTGCAATTTTCTCAGACTCAGCAGAGAGACCGGTGCGCACGTCCATATCAAGGTACTGCTCCCAATCCTCTTCAGGGTTACGGTAGCTGTCCTCTTTGTCAATTATCTTTTCCGGTTTCTTGCTTTTGAATGTTCTTGCAATCTCATCAGCCTCTTGTTCGTTCAGTTCCGGTTCTTCTATCGTGGAGTCAATTTCAGGAGTCTCATTGGTGTCAGTTGCTACCTCTTCGGTCACAACTTCTTCGGTGTTTTGAACTTCCTCCTGAATGGGGAGTTGCTCATTTATCTTTTTATCTTCCTGATTTTTAGTATTTTTATGACGTCTTTTTCTATTATTGTCAGTCTTCATTAACGTATTATTATAAAGTTGGCAAAAATACAAAAATATTATGAGATGAAGGGTGTTTTTATGCTCAAAATGTCTACAGTTACCGAGAATGCTATCCGAGTCACTCGTTACCAGTTCCAAGCTACTTGAACTCTTAATTCCGTTTTGTGGGGTTTGTTGATTTGTGTCAGACCGCTGCTTATGATTTTTCTGTCTATGTAGTAGGTTTGTCCGACTCTAGCCCAGATGGTGAAGAAACGGTATTTAAACCGTAACACAAGATAACCTCTCACGCCTTGGTAGTAATAAGAGCCGATTGTGAATGCATAGTAAACGTCATTTTCGTAAGCGTAAAGTCGCTCGTCGTATCGGTCGGTGTCAAAGTATGCGATGCGGGCATTTATTGCGATGCGATCTTTCCAGCATTTGACTCCAACATCTTGATAGAGAAGTAATCCTTGGTAATGCTCGCTTGGTTGCCTAAGTACGGTTATTCGCCAGGTTATTCCGCTTTTGCAGCTGACGTGTGCCGATGGTTGATATTGCCATACGAGACGTAGTCGGTGTTGCTGTTGTTCTCGCAGCACATTGTAGTATGGGCTCTCGTTTCCATTGATGGATTTGCCGCGGAAGGTGTAGGTGAGGTTCAGATGGTTGTTGCGTGTGAGATTGCAGACGAGCGCGACGCCCCCATCGAAAACGCTGACCGGAGCATCGAGACGGTAGGTGGGAGTCCGAAGGAGATAATAGTCAAAGTAGGTCCTGAGTTCCATTTTTCGGTTGAGGATGTGTTGGACGCTGAGATAGAGGCCTGTTTCTCCACTGTTTTTACTGTTAGCTCCGAAGGCTTTTCCCAATGGTGCCGAGAATCCTATATCGTAATGACGGAAGATGACGGCAAGTCGTGTGATGGGTGTCAATGCTATGTTGACACCTTGCATGGCTGCGATTTTGCCGCTATTGGTGACAGAAAATTCTCCGTATAGCAGTGTCTTTTTGATAGTCGTTTGATAGTCTATGCCTGCGGATAGGTTTTGGAAAGTGAGGAGGTGGTATTCTGGCGGCCGCAGTGAGGAGGTGTCCCTAAGGAAGAATGAGGCTATGCGGCCGCCGATTCGGAAATGTCGATGGACGAAGGCAATGTTTGCACCGGTAGCATAGTTGTTTGTTCCAGCCTGTTGTCCAGCGAAGATGGTGCCCTGTATGGCAGTGTTGCCTATTGTGACGGCCGTGCCCCGAAGGAAGTCACTTTCGTTAGTAGGAGCCACCGCGCGGATGCCTGTACTGAATCGTCGTAGCTGGCTAATATCCCCACCCCGCCCAGAGAGCATTGAGTTACCCATCACCAGACCTTGTCCGAAGTTGAGACGATAGTCGCCGATAACAGCTTGTCGCAAAATCCCAAATCCTTTTAGAGCTAGTGATCCCGAGTAGAAGTCGAAACCATAGCGTTGCTGACCTCGGAAGAACTGCTCTCCAGCGTCTTTCTCACCCGAAATTTTGATGAGAAGTTTATCTTGCGAGTTGAAGGTGTATCGGAAGCAAAGATGGTCTCGAGAACCATCATAGTGCGTTGGTCTGCTCGTGTCATAGCCCGCCTGCCGTTCCAAAACCCAACTGTCACGCACAATCAACGTGTTGCGACATCTTTTGAAGAGATTTTTCCAGAACTCTTTCTTCTTGGGTATGGGTTCAGCAACCACTAGCGGTTCAAGGCGTTCCATATCTTGTTGGGAGAATCCGGCAATGGCTGCCAACTCATACACACTGACCAATGCTCCAGATTCTTCTATGTACAACTGTAGCTGATAGTACTGATAGTCGCTGAGACCAAGCCGTTGTACGGCAGCGGAGTAGGATAGAGTGTTTAGATTTAATGGTCCGTCATATTCTTCCAGTTCCTCTAACAATTCTTCAGCGCTGTATTCTTGTTCCTCACTTGCGGAACTTATCTCTTCTATCGATTCTTCAGCTTGTTGCAGATATAGAAGAGTGTCCACTTGTCCTGCTAAAGCACCCGCAATGAATAATATTCCCAATGTCAGAATCCACTTCTTCATGTCAGTCTATTGCTATAAAATCCATAAATGTCCATAGCGGGAATAATACCCGAGCGATAGTACCAGTCACCCCTTATCTGGATCTTCAGATTCTTCCAACCCAACATGATACTTAACCCACATCTCTGATTACTGCAGACGAGTCGTAGATAAAGCGGATTGATAGGAGTATAGTGCACGCTCCCTCCAATCTCGAATCCTTTTGGCAGCCGTTTGTGTACAAATACGTCTAGAAATACTTGTTTACTCGCAGAATATCTCGCCAACACATCAAAGGTCATGGGGATGACCTCGTCTCCAGTCACCCCGTATTTCATTCTGATTGGATTGTACAAAGTGACAGCTAGCAGCAACTTCTTGTTCATCTGGTAGGCGGCCGAGATGTCAATAGTGAAAGAGTGGGTGCTTTCATAGTTGCGTGCATGTTGCCAGAGATAGCATCCTCGCAGTACAATGCAGACCTTCCGGCCGAATCTTCTTCCATACCCTAAGCGTAATTCAGCAGTCCCAAAAGCTCTGTATCCAGTGTGTCTCAAGCTCCAGTAAAGTCCATTGCCTTGGAATACATGCGAGCCCTCTAAGCATGTCTCGGAGATTTCTTTAGTCAGAAAGTGATTTCGGTAGCAGCTGTGGAGAGCGTGCCCGTCGGGAAAGAGCCAAATGGACGGGTGCTCATCAACAGTATAGATTTGCCAGGGAACAGTCTCTTGCCCTTGCAGAGTCCCCCAAATCATAAATATGAAAATCCCGAATAATCTCGTTGCCGCTTTCATTTTGTTTTCGTTTTGTCAGCGGCAAATATATATCATATTTTACCTAAAGTCAAGTAAAATTTTCAATAATTTTAATTATTTACAATTAATTGTTAAATAATTGAGGTAAAATTAGTGTAATACTGCGGTAAGAATGTCTACCGAGGAGATGTTTCCGACTTGTTCGTTATGGATTTGAAAATAGTGGATAAGATGGTGGAGCAACTCGAGTCGCGCCTGGCGTGAGGAGTTGAGTGTGTCTTCGCTAAGGAGTTGATGCAGGAGTAGACTCTCTTCTTGTGAAAGGGTGTCATTATCGTCCCATAGGTAAGACTGAAATCGACCGTTTTGAAGTGAAAAATAGGGATTTTGAGTAGAGTAATTGTCTTCTGGCATGAAGCCCAGCAAAACGCTGAGACGTATCAGAAACTGCAGCGGGAGGATGTTGAGGACTGTGTTAGGGTCTGTCATCCGTTGAATCTCTTTTTCGATGAAGTGAAAGAGAACGGGGTCTTCGCCGGCGTCGAAAAGCAGTCTGTAAAGCAGTTCGCAGTAAAACATGCGAATAGTGGTGACGGCTGGGTCGAAGCTGTAGAAGTCGGATTTTTCGCTGAGGTCTACCTCTTTCAAATATTTAATTTGATTGAGATAGTGGTCGTCATAGGTTATGTTTAGCAATGCTAACGGAGAGAAAAGGGAGGCGCGGATGTTTTTCTTCTTGGAGAAAGCGTTCTTGACGATGAAAGATTGAGTGCCATGCATCTCCGTGAAAAGCTTCACGATGATGGAGGTGTCGGAGTACTTGGTTGTATGAAGCACGAAACCGCGGGTGGACACGTACATGGCGCAATGTTTTGTTAGTTGATAAACAGAAACTTGCCCACGATCTTCTCTTTTCCATTCTCATCGGAGGCCATCACATAATAAACGCCGGTTGCAGGTCTTCTGCCATAGAAATCCTGACAATTCCAGACCAGTTGACCACCGTTGCTGTAGCCTTGCCATATCAGTTTTCCTAGAGAGTCAGTGATCTTGCAAAGAGATTTCTCTTTCAGTCCTCTGATGGCGACCACGCCAGTGTAATCGTGGCGGACTGGGTTAGGGTAGATGAAGACTTCGTCTGCGTAGGACTCAAAGCCGCGAATAGCGTCGCCGCGGTAACTGACAATACCCTTTTCGGTGCCAAAGAACACCTCGCCACTGATGTCGTCAATACAGATAGTGTTGATTTGGTTGGAGAAGAGCGGATGGTCCTCAGCAGTAAAATGCTGGAGTTGTGTCTGTCCATCTTCACTCATCAAGAAGACGCCAGCTTTGGCAGTGCCGATCCATTTACGGTTTGCTCCATCTACTGCTATTGCTGTAATGCTCTCATATTCAAATAATACCGACACATAACCGTCTTGTTCCAGGAGGATGTTGCGAGGATAGGCTGTTCCTTTGAATATGTTTTGTGGATAGTAGATGACTTTTATGCCTTTGTCGGTGCCGATCCACATCTCGCCGTCCAAGTCTTCCGCAATGCAGTAGACAGTGGTAGAGTTGACTTCAGCAGCCGTGTTCATGTCTATACGGGCAAAACTGTCGTCTCCGGGGTTATCATAGGTCCCATTTTCATAGAAAGCGACCAGATTGTAACGGTTAAGAGATGAACCGCGAGGGAAAGTGATCCATTTATAACCACGAGAGTCGACCACAACATCTTTAGCTACCACACCATTGGTAGACGAGACAAGAACTCCTTGGGTGATGTTGAACTGGTGCCATGTGCCATTAGGTTCCATCATCTTCAACATGTAGTCGGCCTGACTGTTGGTCATCCATAGATTGCCTTTGCTATCGAAGTCAAGACCCGACACGAAGATAAAACCCTCGCTGACATTCTCCAGAATGGAGTTGCCATTATGGTAGTGAGCTATAGGCTGTTGTTTGTTGCATTTGAAGAGGCCTCCGCCCCATGAGGCAACGTACCATTCGTCTTCGTTGTTGGGGTTAATCTTAATATTGACGATGTCCGTAACTGTCATGGTGCTGTCATAATGAATAAAGTCGCTGCTGTTGGAATGCCATTTTTGATTGGAATACCAACTGATGGATGGGTAAAGATAGCCTTTGGCGTAGGTGGAACTGTTGTAGAAACCCGGTGCGGCTGCTACGATTCCATTATGAGAGGTGATCTTTATCACAGCGTCTGAGAAGGGACCGGAGGAGGTGTAGTAGCGATTGAAGAAAAAGGTGCGGTTACAACGGACTAACCCCAGTTCCTTATCGGCAACCCAAATATCGTCATTATTTAAAACACTTTCTTGTCCTTGCGGGTAGCCGCCATTTTCGGGATACCATGTGGCGGTGAATACCTCTTGGATGTCGGAATTGAAGACTTGTACTAGATTCCAACCGCAAATGGCCATCTCGGATCCGTTGCTGTATATGCTGCGCACATCTTCGTATTGCATCGTTGTGGGAGACCAGTTTCCGTTGCTAAGTGCATAAATGGTATCATGTTGTTGTTCGTTAAACTCGTCGACATTGCGGACGGCGAAAAGAGTGCCGCCAAAGAAACAGAGTTGGCCGAAGTCAGCACCTGCAGTCTCGGGTGCCAACTGCCAGATTCCGAAGTTTGCAGGGTTGATATAGTCTTTGGAGATTGTGAAGACGCCCACGTCAGTGCTGATGGCATAAAGGTCATCGGTGATGGCAAAATCATGGGCGTTATAGAGTGTGCTTCCGACAGAGGTGAACCAAGTGTCTTCGATCAGCAGTTGCTCAATGTTGATTATAACTACGCCAAAAGGATATACAAGGTATGCGCGTCCATCATCACAATAGATGTTGGAGAGCTGCTTGGAGCTGTTTGTCTGTCTTTCTTTGATGTCTTTGATGTTGAAGAGACGATCTCCTTGTATGAAGTCGAGGTTGCCATTGTTGTAGCTTACGATGAGCGTTTTGGTGGCAGGGTCGTAGTGTATCTTGTTAATGTCCACATCTGAGAGTCCGTCAACTTTGGTCCAGGAGCTGGTCGAGGACTCGTCTGCGTTGATGGTGGATTTCTGCAGTAGCATCAGACCGTTGTTGGTTGCAGCGTATATATAGTCGTCGTCAGCCGCCACGGAGTGGAAACTATGCAGCGGGATATGGGCGCTGAACTTGCCGATGGCCGACTGGCAGTGCAATGCCAGACAGAGCGATAGAAGGCCGATGGTCAGGAACAGTTTGTTCATATGTTAGATGTTTTGGTGATAGACTTTTTGAGCATATGGGCAGGGAGTATAGAGGTGAAGAGGTTGATAGCCAAGATTGTGACAAGGATGATAAGTATGTCGGTGAAATGCATCTGTATAGGGTAGTAAGGGATGGTGTAGTAGCCTTCGCCCCCGCCTAACTTGACGAGATGGAAGGTCTGCTGCAGCCAGCAGATGATTACTCCAAAAATGGTACCAAGAATTCCTCCGATAAGGGAAACAGCCATACCTTCATAGAGGAAAATACGTTGTATCAGAGATGGGGAAGCGCCCATGCTGAACAAGATGGCATTGTCGTGCTGTTTCTCCAGGACGAGCATACCGATGGCTCCGATGATATTGAATGCTGCCACGAAGAGTATGAAAGCGAGTATCGTATAGGTGATCAGTTTTTCCGACTTCATGGTCTTGAAGAGCATTTCCTCCTGCTGCCTTTGGTTTTTGACCACATATTTATCTCCGACAATCTCTTCAATCTGTTTCTGGTTGATTTTAACATCCGCAAAATCTTCTGTGTAGACAGCTACAGAGGTGGCTTGTCCTTGGTATTGCATCAAGTCTCTAGTGAATTGGATAGGACAGACAAGATAGGTCTGGTCATGGTCGGTGTTTGTAGAAAAAACGCCGGTTGGGAAGAGAAAATCTGTGTTAAAGGCGCTGGATGGGTCGGCAAAGTTCTTTTTGTTTCGTTTCGGATAGTAGACCTTCATCATATCGTAACTGCCGAGGTTGATGAGCAGTTTGCCAGCCGCCACGGTGCCGATGTTGGCACATGCTTGCTGCCCGTAGTAGGCGCGGGCGTTTCCATCAATGAGAACAGCTGCGTAATTCCGCATGGTCCGAGATCCGGTGTCTACACCAATCAGCTGCAATAGCTCCTGCCTATCCTGATATGTGACGAGAGCCAGGTCGCTAACAATCTCGTCCACGTCGGTGACAAGTCGAAGCTGTTTGATCTTCTCTGAAGGAAAGTCCGCCGTGTCAAAGGACTTGCCCTCTTTCAGAGAAATCATATAGTCGGGATTGTTGTCGTTGAACCATCCGCTGATGATCTCCTCCATACCGTTAAATGCCGACATCACAATGACCAGAGCCGCAGTGCATATCGTGATGCCCACCATCGACACGATGGAGATGACATTGATGATATTGTGTTTCTTTCGAGACACAATATAGCGCTTGGCAATGAAAAAAGCGGTCTTGTGATTGGCGGTTTTCACGGCTATTTTTTCAATAGTTCGTCGATATGTTCAATATAGTCGAGAGTGTCGTCGAGGAAAAATTCCAGTTGTGGCACTACGCGGAGCTGGTTGCGTATGCGCTGTCCTAGGCGGAAACGTATGTCTTTGGTGTTGGCACGGATTGCCGCTACGATAGCCTCCTTGTCGGGTGCCATATAGACACTCAAGTAAGCTCTCGCAATGGAGAGGTCAGAGGTAATCGTGGTCTTTGTCACCGTAATCATGCAGTTGTATAGATTGCGACCATCAGCGATGAAAATGTTCGCCAACTCTTTTTGCAACAGTGCTGCTATCTTATTTTGTCTTGTACTATTCATAATAATTACCCTAATATAAACAGGCTGCAAAGATACGCATTTTGTCGGAAATTGTGTGTCGTCATCGCTGTCGCTGTTTTTTTCTTTTTTAATGTGGCATCTTTTGAAAATTATGTACATTTGCACTCAATTTTTTAACGCTTATTAAATTAATCGAACTATGGATAATGTAAAACGCACACCGAGTAAATTTTTCAGATGGGTCTGGATTGGCATCCTTGGTCTATTTGGCATTATTGTTTTTTTTAGTCTTTTCTATACGGTAAAGTCCACGGAACGTGGGGTGCTGTCGACCTTTGGAAAGATTCAGGATAAAGTTATTAATGATGGACTTCATGTTAAAATACCCTTCATACAAACTGTGCAGAAGGTGAATGTTCAGCAAAAGAAATTTGATGGCACGGAGGACTCCTATACGCGTGATGTGCAGACCTCTGAGGTCTCATATACAATTAACTATGATCTCGTTAGAGATAATGTCAGTAAGTTGATCAAGAATGTGGGCAACGACTACCATACGAGAATAGTAGAGCCCTATATCCGTAGTGCCATCAAGAGCAGTTTCGGCAGCTTTAACGCCACCCAGATTGTGGCAAACCGCGACAAGGTGCGTTACGAAATCGAAACGAAATTGCGCGCAACCCTTGATAAACGTTATTTCACAAACATTCATTTTCAATTAGTTAATATTGATTTTGACGATCAGTTTGAAACAGCTATTAAGGAAAAACAGGTTGCCGAGCAGAATGCACTGAAGGCCAAGAATGTTACCATCCAGATTGAAGAGCAGGCCAAACAGACCAAGATAAAAGCTGAGGCTGAAGCTGAGGCAATTCGTATAAAAGCCCATGCATTGGAGAATAATCCCAAATTGGTTGAGTATGAGGCTGTTCAGAAATGGGATGGCAAACTGCCGGAGTATACGGGTGGTGGCGCTGTGCCTTTCATTAACATTAAATAATTCATTTTAAAAATCTTACACCATTTTCAAAATAAAAATTCTCACTTATGTACAATGATGATAAAAGAATAGTAGTCACGATGGATGCCGGCGGTACCTTTTTCCGTTTCGGTGCTATCCAAGGGAATAAACCTATGATGGAGGAGATCACTTTTCCATCCGAATCCCGTGACCTGGAAAAGTGTCTGAATACGATTGTTAACGGTTTCGGTGCTGTAATGTCCCGCCTGCCGGAGAAACCTGTGGCTATTAGCTTTGCATTTCCTGGCCCTGCCGATTATCCTAACGGTATCTTCCCGACTCGTCTGACCAACTTCCCTTGTTTCTCTGATGGTGTGGCATTGGGACCATTCCTTGAGTCAAAATTTAATCTGCCGGTCTACATAAATAATGACGCTGACCTTTTCACTTACGGTGAGGCACTTGCCGGCCTTCTGCCACATGTCAACAGTGTGTTGAAAGAGCATGGTAGTGCTAAGATCTATCGCAATATGGTTGGTTTTATACTCGGTACAGGTTTCGGCATTGGTATCACAACGAACAATCAGATGTATATTGGCGATAACTGCTGTTCGGAGATTTATTGTTCACCCAATAAGTTAGAGCAAGAGCTGATAGCTGAGGAGGGTGTGTCGGCACGTGCCGTTCTGCATAACTATCGTCTTTTTGCCAATGATCCTAAGGCTGCTGAATATACGGATTCTTATATCATCTATCAAATCGCTGATGGTGAGTTGCCTGGCGATCAGTCTGCTGCATTGAAAGCTTTTGCCCGTTTTGGAGAGGTGGCCGGTAATACCATTGCTAATGCAGTCTGTATGCTTGATGGTATCATCGTGTTGGGCGGAGGTGTTTCCAAATCGCAAAAGTTCTACATGCCGGCATTATTGCAGGAGATGCGTAGAACACTCTATACCCGTACGGGCATTGATATTCCCCGTGTGCCTTCCTATGTCTATAATTTGGAAGATGAGATCGAGTTGGCACAATTTATCCATGGTGAGCAACGTGAAATTCCAATTTTTGGAACTGATCGCACCGTTAAATGTGATGTTCAAAAACGTCTCGGTATCGGTTTATCTAAGCTTGGTACCACACAGGCCACAACTATTGGAGCCTACTGCTTTGCCTTGCACAAACTTGACGAATAAGTTCAAAAAAAATGAAGGAGAAACCATCCAAAGAAAAAGAGAAACCTGAGATTGTAGATGGTATTGAGGGTAAGATGACCCTAGGGGAGTTGCTCAAGAATATATTTCCATTTATAAAACCCTATAAATGGCTTGTTGCCGCTACGTTGATCTTCACTTTCGTCAGTTCTCTTATGGCGCAGGTCAATGCGGTAGTTCTTGATCGTGCAGTGGATGCTATCAATGACTTGCTGCAGAAGGGCAGTTTTCTGTGGAGCGCCGCTGCTAAGATATTGATAACTATCAGTATCATCTTGCTTTCCAAAGAGGTCATAGCGGCGTTGTTGACCTTCGCCCAACGCTATTTTGGCGAGAAGATGCGTATCATGGTGAGTCGTGATCTATCGCTGAAAGTCATTGATAAGATTCTCTCTTTTCGGATGGCTTTCTATTCAGCAGATGCCAATGAACCTGGAAAGCTGCAATCACGTATCGATCGTGGTGTCAGCAGCCTCAGCAGCACCGTCAACAACCTCTTCATTGAAATCTTGCCACTCTTCACTAGCGCTATTCTTGCTCTTGTTCTGATGTTCATGGCAAACGTTTATGTAGGTTTGGTGGCTCTCTGTATTGTGCCTGTCTATTTCTATATTACATATTTACAGGCTAAGCATCTGAAGGGTTGGCGGCGCGGTATCTTCGGAAGTCACCAGGCTTTAAGCCAAGGGATTCTTAACATTATCGAGAGTATCACTGTCATCAAGTCTTTCAATCGTGAGGATATTGAATCCAATCGTCAGGCCAATTTGCAGCAGCAGATTACAGACCAACAGATGACTACACGTCGTTTGAGCTATATTTACAATGGTGTGAAATCATTTGTGGAGCAGATTGGTACCGTGCTTATCATCATCCTTACCGCCTATTTGGTTCTGATACATTATCCTGGTATGAGTATCGGTAAGATTATGTATCATGTCTTGCTATTCAATAACGTGAGTGCTCCTATTCGCCAATTGCACCGTATCTATGACGATCTGAATGATGCACTGATCTACGCTGAGGGATTCTTTGGTATTTTGCATAATGATAAAGAGATAGAAGATCAAGGCCATTATCGTCCGGAAAAGGTTGAGGGACGTTTTGAGATTTCTGGAGTGGATTTCACATACGGCAATGGTACAAAAGCTCTCTTTGATATTAATATGAACATTGAGCCAGGTAAGATAAATGCATTCGTCGGGCTGAGTGGGGCCGGAAAGAGTACGCTCGTCAACCTGCTCGACAAGTTCTACGAGCCCGACTGTGGCAGTATCAAACTGGATGGGGTTGATTTGCGGGATTGGGATACTCAGTGGCTGCGTGACAATGTGGGTTTGGTTTTGCAGAAAAATCATATCTTTAGTGGTACTATTGAGGAGAATATTAGATATGGTAATCCTAATGCCACCTTTGAAGAGGTGGAGGAGGCTGCCAAAAAGGCATATATCTATGATCAGATTGTACAATTGCCCAATGGTTTCCAATCTCAAGCTTTACAGTTGAGCGGCGGTCAGCAACAACGTATCGCTATTGCCCGTATGTTCATCAAAAATCCGCCTATTATCTTCTTGGATGAGCCTACTGCCAGTTTGGATGCCATCGCTACCGAGCAAATCAAGGCCAGTATTGATGCCATTAAATCGGGTCGTACTGTCATCATCATTTCCCATAATATTGGCCAGATTATTGATGCCGATCAAATCTTCGTCTTGCAGAAAGGTCGTCTAGAGCAATATGGTACACCCGACGAGGTCTATCGTCAGGGTGGTATTTACAAAGAAATTCTTGACTCTAGCGCTCGCAGCATGAACGTAGATAAGATAGCTCAGACGATAGAAGGGGAATTTGATGGGAAATAAAGTCTTGTAAACACCTTAAATTATTGTTTTTTCATATTATAGAATTGATTATTTTTGCACACGTTTTTAAAATAGAATATTAAATAACGAAATGATCGCTTTAATAGCATTTTTTGTTGGCACGTTGGTGGTGTCATTTTGCTGTTCTTTGTTGGAGTCTGTATTACTTTCGACGCCTATCTCTTATATATCTATGCGTGAGGAGGAAGGGGATCCAAATGCAACGTTGATGATGAAGATGAAGGAGGATACTGACAGACCTCTGGCCGCCATTCTCTCTCTAAATACTATTGCCAATACCGTCGGTGCAGCAGGCGTAGGACATCAGACAACTCTTATTCTAGGCAGTTATTGGTTCGGAATCATGTCTGCCTGTATGACGATCATGATCTTGATTTTTTCTGAGATTATTCCCAAGACCATTGGTACTGTTTACTATCGTAAGTTTCTCTGGTTGGCCAAACCTATGAGAGTTTTGATATTCATCCTTTTCCCCATCGTTAAGTTCATGGAACTGTTTAGTTATTTAATTTCTAGAAAAGAGGATGAACAAGCAGTGGTAAGTCGTGATGAGGTTTCTGCCATGGCTAATATCGGCGAAGAAGAGGGCGTGATTGATCAGTCTGAAAATAAGGTTATCCAGAATATTATTCAACTTGACAATATCAAGGCTTACGATGTGATGACTCCGCGAGTGGTGGCCGCTGTCGCCTCCGAGAAGGAGACATTGCAGGATTTCTATAAAGATGAGTCTCTCTCTCCATATTCCCGTATTCCCGTTTATTTAGATTCACCCGACTATATTACTGGTTATGTTCTTCGTAATGATGTACTTGAGCTTTTAGCTGACGACAAGTTCGATACTCCGTTGAGCGAGATTAAACGTGATATCGTTACGTTCAACGAAGAAACCAGTATTGGAGATATATGGGATTCCCTTCAAAGCACCAAGGACCATATCGCTGCCGTCATTGATGACTATGGTAGTTTCCAGGGTGTTATCACATTGGAGGATGTGATAGAGACTATCTTAGGTCTTGAAATCGTAGATGAAAACGATGAGATCGCTGACATGCAGCAGTATGCCCGTGAACGTTGGGAAAAGTTGAAAAAGGAGCGCATGAAAGCTGTCTCGACAAAGTCTTTGTCTGACAATAAAGGTAAGAAAAAGTCCTTACCGGAATAATTCCTATTAAATTGCTATTTAGAGGCTACTGGAGCGGTGTTTTCAAGTAGCATTTTTCCTGCCAGTGTGAGCATGGGCTCAATGGTAGAGTAGGGGATGACGCAACTAGGCATTCCAGCTGCATAGCCGACAATCTCATACTGTTGATATCCGAAGAAGACACCCTTGTCCGTGAAATATGGAGGATACTCCGGTAGAGGAAGGGTCTCCTCTGAACTGACAAGCAGACTTTCTTTGAAATCTGTCGTATCGTTCTCGAAATAATCCTTCATCAGTTTGTTCTTGACGACTTTTGTGAGATTGCCAAGCTCCTCTTCTTGGAAAATGTCATAGTCGATACGACGGCCGTCGGATTTGCGGAAGGTCTGACCGTAGGAGATGTTCCAACCATGGGCCCCGCCGGAGTAGCCCTGGTTACTATAGAGATAAGTTACATATTGATCTGTCTCGTAGATCTTCTCAAAAAGAATGTCTGTGTCATATATCGTAGTATTGACTATAGTACTGTCATTGGTGGTCATTTCTTCCGAAAATACGTTGAGATCTTTGAGCCTTTCTTGAGCATAATGAGTCATCATGGCTTTCCCGTTATCAAGGGTGCCGGTGAAGGAACCACCTAATTGCTCTGACATCCATTCGCGGATGCTGTTGACTACAAAAAAGTTACCTTCTGTTGGGAATTCAGCCATCACATTGACTTTTGCCATGATGTTATATTGGCGCATTGAGTCTACAATCACGATAGAGTCGGTTTGTACTTCACCTCCAGCAATTTGAGCCAAGGATGAGATGTTTGATAACGAGTTGTTCTCAACATGACGTTTGCAGCTGACACCACAGATCAGACAAAAGCAAACGAGATAGAATAGAATGTTTTTTTTCATAGGATGATGGTTGGTTTTATTCGATGAAGGTAGCCTCCTTGCCACATTGAGTCAGGAAGGCCCTAATACTTTCTTTAGCAATTTCTTTGGATTTTCGACGGTTTTCTGCCGTATTGTATTTCTTCGCAATCTTCTGTTCCACCTTTTTGATGAGAGGTTTAGCATCGAAATCAACGGCGTTTTCTTCGTTTTCGTTGTCAGACGTGAACCAGCTGCTCAGTGTTGACTGATGAAATTCTATAGCAGGTAGTGTGACAAAAACCTTATTGGAGCCCTCTACAGGATCTTCGGTGTAGGTGACTTTGTCCAAATCTATAGTGAAGCTAACCTGTTGACGAAGGATTTGAACACAGTCGTGCTCTTTTTTCAGGATGCCTTTGCCCTCACCTAGAATGCTGCTGCCAATACCGCTGCCCATGAAACTACCTTTAGCATACTCTTCCGTGATAGTGGAATACAAATAGAGGATGCCTGTGGGGCGTACAGATTCTACAGAGGCGATAGTGGGCTTCAGTGTGATTTCTTCAGGGCGTGAACGGTGGGTGATAACCCATATCAAAATGATAATTGAAACCACGAACAGCGCGATTATACCTATTTTCAAATATTTCTTCATCGTTAACTGTTTTTGGTTACAAACTTAGGAGTCAGACCGATAGGCTTAAGCATTGATGTGAAGACAATCTCCGTATTTTGAATTATTTCATCGGCGAAGTTTTCTTTCAGTATCTTATTGTTGTTGACCACATCATTGAAAGCCATAGTCTTGACTTGTTGCATGGTGGACTCTCCCACTTTTTTACGTTGTCCTGTAGAAAGTGTGACAACCTCTTGGTGGTTGCTCACAGGTTCAAAGGACTGGTCAATGATTTCCGGGTTGGGTAGCCGAATCAAGACAGTGTCATTCTTCTGCAACTGAATGTCATCCAACCCCATCTTATTCAAGTCAATACCATATAAAATCTTGATATCTACTGGGATGACGCAAAGACGAGTGCCAAGCTTCCAGGTGGCTGGGTTAATTGAAACGAACTCAGTGTTAGATTCGTAAACACCTATCTTATGAACAATGATTTCGGTTGAAGCTATCTTACTCTCTTTTTGTAACATAGACAGCAACTCTTTGGGAGTTGGATCTGTTAATGTCTGAAGTTTCGTTTTTGTTTTTTGAGGAATATGAAAGGCCACAAAGAGTATTAACCCGCTGAACAACAGTAGCAGCAGGTATGGTAAAATGCGTCTGAATGTACTTTTGGATTCCATTTATGCAGTTTTTTTCTTGAAGCGGCGGAACAGGAAACCGCCTAGACAAGATATAAATGCTATGGCTAAAACTGTGATGATGACAGGATATAAAGAGGAGGTGGTTACACCTAATCTTTTTGAGTTTTTCTGAGCATATTTCAAACCAGCCTGAACGTTTTGGATGAGAGCGTTGGAAGAGTAGGTGGCACCGCTGACAGCATCCACTTTCACCTTGGTAGCATCAGCTACCTTCTTGCCATTCCATGAGTTTAGGATTACAGAAGCGCGTTGGAAGAAACTCGGAGTCTCTTCATTGGACAAAGCGACCACCTTTTCCACTTTTCCGTTCTTAATGTATATTTCAACGGGTGTTGTGCCATTGAAACCAATTACATCTTTGCAAAGAGGAGTTGTGTTGATAATCAAAGTGCCTTTGTTATCGTAACGGACAGTGTCGTTCTTAAGCAGGGAATTGTGGGCTGCGTGACTTGTGACAGGAACTGCCAGTAGAATGGCGAATAAAGGAATTAGGATGCGTTTAAGAAGCTGTTTCATATATGTTTTTGTTTGTTAATCAATAAGATATTTGATAAAAGTGAAATGGTTAAAGCGTGGCAAAGATACATAATTTTATGTTTCCCTCCTTTAGTGCCTTTCTTCCATCCGGCAGCATGCTGGCAACTTGGCACGTACCTTTGGATTTGCCGGTACTTCGTCTGCATTGTATCCTAACTTGCTAATCTGCTGACGCAATTTGTTAGGATTGGTTTTCCTCCATTGGTAGGAGATTCGCAACCTGGATGTCTTCATGTCATATTCACAGCTTGTCACCCCTTTAAAATAGGGAACGTTAGTCATGAATCGGTCGGCACATTTCTGACAAACGCCATTAGTTTGTATGGTGATGGTGTCTATACCCATTTCGTGTAAGCCATCAGCTTGTGCATTCAACATGTTGACACTCCAACCAAACAACGCCAAACTTAGTAATAAAACGATTTTTTTCATTGTATGTATTTTTTGATAGTTAACGATAAAAAGGTGAAAAAAGTATAAAGGAAATAGACGATCAATTATCACTATTGTCTATTGCAAAATGATACGTACACCTGCATAACCCATGATACCAGTAATCGGAGCGTAAATCATTGTTGCGTCAAAGAAGTCGCCAAAGGGATCTTCAGCTGCCACAATAGGGTCTTTCTGTTTGTAGTTGAGCATATTTTCAGCACCCACGTAAATCTCCCATCGGCGGAACTTTTTGGTAATCTGTGCGTTAAGCAACGCATAGGTCTTTGAGTAGTCGGGACGTTGATACTCTGTTGGATTAGAGTGGGTGTTCGGCAGGCGCGCAGGACCATTCACGTGCAGTGTGATGTTGAACTTCCACTTGTCGTATTTTGTATTGTAGCTAATGCTTGCGATGCCTTTGTGTGGACTGCTCATCTCTTTTTGTTGCATTACACCACGCACACCATGTCGTACGTCATTGTAACGGTATGCAAACAGCAATTCAAAGCGTGGAAGCGGTTTGAGTATCAACTCCACTTGTGCGGCATGTGAGCGAGAACGGTTGCCGGTGCCGTTGAAATCCCCGTTTAAGTTGTAAACGAAGATACTATGCGGATCTTGATTCAGGTCTATAATGGTCTGAGTTACAAACGTGGTGTAGAAGTAGTCGGCTGATACAGAAGCAGTTCCACCTCGCATTCGCCACTGCTTGATAAAACTGATACCCATGTTGTAGGCCTCGTCAGGTTGCCAGTTGTCTACTTTCACTTGAAATCTTCGGTTGGAAGTGAGTAAAGAAAGGTTCTCAGCAAGCACTGATGGTGTACGATAGCCTTTGCCTGCAGATAATCTTATAGAAAAAGTCGGAGTGGCTTGCCATTTGATGTGCAATCGCGGAGTCCAGAACAGACGGTTGTACATGATGTTGTAATCCAAACGGAATCCGGGCATCACTACTAACTTGTCGTTTAAAATGTATGCATACTCTGCAAAGATGCCAGGTACCATTTCGTACATCTCATCTATCCAACGGGCTACACTGTAGGGAGCGAAGTGCTCAATGTCATCGTCATTGGTTAGTAGGTCATACAAATAGTCGAATTGGAAACTGCCACCAACTGTCATTTTGTGTCTTAATTGTTTTCCGAACTTTCTGGAATATAAGACGTTAAGATAGGCAGAGTGTTGTTTGCCCGTATATCGGTTTCTTCCAAATAGTCCGTTCATATAATGTCCTGTGTAGTGTAGTATGGTGCCGACACTTTCATCAGGACCTTCGAGGATGAATCCGTTTTTTGTGATCACATCCCATTTTTTGTGATCAATGATGATGCCATATGTGTTGTTGCCGAGGGTGTCGACGGAGGGTTTAAATGCCATCTGTCCGCCGAAGCGATTGTTCCATACAAAGTTGAGTAAGGTTCTGTTTGAGTATTTGTTGGGGATCCTGATGTCCCAGCGGTTCATGACACTGACTTGCCGATCTCGGGGCGCATCCATAAAACCATCCTTGTTCATGTCCATTTTGGCGAACTGATCGTTGGCCGAAAGCAGAAACATGGTAGAAACACGCTCTTTTTTATCTACATTAAAACGAGTATTGAGGTTGATTTCTCCACGTCCCATACTGTTACCATAGAGATTCAAAAAGAGTTGTTCGCGGTTTGTCTCTGGCTTCTTGTACTCAACGTCAATTTGTCCGCTGATGGCTTCGTAACCGTTTGTAACAGAGGTGACACCCTTGGAGACATGTATGGATTCCATCCAACTGCCAGGAACAAATCCGAGACCGAACTGTTGAGTTAGCAGCCTTATGTAAGGAACATTTTCAATCATGATTTGGCTATACGTGCCTGCCAATCCTAACATGGAAATTTGCTTGACACCCGTGACGGCATCGGTAAAGTCCATGTCAACAGCAATTGTACCCTCGAAACTTTCTGCCAGATTGCAGCAGGCGGCACGACGAAGACCTTCTTGCGTGATGACTGTCGTAAGAATGGGTTTCGTAGAGACATAAGAACCGTCTCCAGAGACAATGCGAATCTCAGGTAACGATTTGGAACGGTCCAAATTAATAATGACTTCCTTTAACGATTTAGGTACGACGATGGTGTCAGAAGGAAGTAAGGGATAGGTGACAAGCAGTGTGTCTGTCTTGGCACGACGGAGTGTAAATTGACCATTAGCGTCAGTGTAGGTACCAATATCTGTACGTAGCCACTTCACTAAAGCTGCCTCTACGGCGGAGGTATCTTGACCAGAAACCTCCAAAACCTTTCCCCGTAGCTCTTGTGCATAGGAACTTATTGTTGATAGGAGAAGGACGAGTGTTGTAAGTATAATAATTAGATTGTGAAGATGATGTTCGTGAAATATATGCACATTGCATTCAACGCCGTGGACATCATCTTCGAGATGTTCTAAAAGATTATGAAACATAGCTATCAGTATTTCTATAAACGCCTTAATTTTCGGCGGCAAAATTAAGGAAATATTTACGCAACCGAGTTGCAAAGTCAACAATCTCTGCTACCCGAGAAAGTTGTCAGGTTTAAGGTTTTAGAATGAGAGTAGTCTATTTTTTGGAAAGCTGAACTTTGACATCGTTCAGAACATTCATATAGTTGATGAATGCCTGATACGGCGATGAATAAACCTCAAAGTTACGTTTGACGAATCGATGCTCCAACCATTTGTCACTCATAAAGTTAAAATGGTCTGCACCTTGTAGACGTAACCAAGCCAATTTAGCCTCTTTATTTTTCGATTTTTTATACAAATCTTCCAATTTAAAGAGTTGTTCAAAGGCTTCTTGTTGCAGATTATTGCCAATCCACTCGTTGGTGTCTTTTTCTTCGCCGGAGCAGGAGATAGGCCAAGGAGCGTGCAGAGTGGAGACGGGTGTGTCGAGCTTAAGAACTTCCATCGGGGTGATAAACTCGAAGTTTCCATTTTGTACCAGTTTGTCTATCAATGAACTGAAGAAGTCAAAGATGCCAGTCTCAGCGGGATAGTGTTCGCCCATGGTCTCGTAATCCCAGAAGAAATTAAAGAGAGGGCCATCGCTTTCGCCCATGGTATGTTGCAGGAACTGCATATACTTTTCTGCTGTCAGCGGATACTGATCCCAGGACTTGTCTTGGAAGCGGAGCGTGATATCGTCGCAGAGACGGTAAGAACGCAGCAATAAGCGGAGGTCGGTCTGATAAGGGTTACAGTAGAGGAAGGAAGTGTTCTTCCAACCAAGGATGTGGCGTGCGCCCTCTGTAAGAACTACCTGATAGCCTGCTTCGCTCAACCATTCGCCAATCTCATCAGAATAGATGATCTCTGTGTTGCAGAAACTCTTGGGCTTGACGCCAAAAGTTTCCTTCAACAACTTCTCTTGCAAACGAACTTGTTCATGAAATGTGGTTTTGTTGTTTAGCGAAGCAATGCTGTGGGTGAAAGTGTTGCCTGTTATCTCCACACATCCAGTCGCTATCAAGGCCTTGAAACTGTCTATAACCTCAGGACAATACTGCTTGAAAAGCATGATGGAACTACCAGAAATACTGAAGCTTAGTTTGAACTTCTTGCCATATTTCTCTATCAGCTCCAACATCATTTTGTTGGCTGGCAGGTAGCAACGCTCAGCAAGACGTTGGGTGAGGTAGTGGTTTTGATAGTCATCATAATAGTCGTGGTTCTCGTTGATGTCGAAGAACCTATAAGTGCGAAGCCGGAAGGGCTGGCTAATCTGAAAGTGGAAACATATATTTTTCATAATCATGCATATTTTTCATAAATTAATTTGAGTCTACGAGCCACATCTTCCCATTTGAGGTTGTTTGCCTCTTCCTGACCTTTGACGGAGAGTACATTGTAAAGGGCGGGGTAGTGGAGAATGCCGTGGATGGCGTCGGCCATGGCGTTGGTGTCCCAGAAATCGACCTTAATGGCATAGTGGAGCACTTCTGACACGCCCGACTGTTTGGAGATGATGACAGGCACCTTTGATTGCATGGCCTCTAGGGGCGAGATGCCGAAAGGCTCGGATATAGAGGGCATCACATAGACGTCACTCATGCCGAACATTTTGTCAATATCGGTGCCGCGCAGGAATCCAGTGAAGTGGAATCGGTCAGAGATGCCTAGTTCAGCCACGCGGTCGATGACAGCCTTCATCATGTCGCCGTCGCCAGCCAGCACAAAGCGTACGTTGGGGTCGCGGTCCAGTACCAATTTGGCGGTCTCTACAAAGTAGATAGGTCCTTTCTGGAAAGTGACGCGTCCCAAGAAGGTGACGATTTTCTCGTTTACATTCTTAGCAAAGACGTGTTTCTGCGGGTTTGGAACTACTGCATTGTGGAGTGTGTAAACCTTGTCGGCGGGGATGCCATATTTCTCGATGACGGTCTGGCGAGTCAGGTTGCTGACAGCGCAGACGGCATCGGCGGCCATCATGCCTTCACGTTCCAAATTGTATACTATGTCGTTACGGTTTTTCTCTCCGGAGCGATCGTATTCGGTGGCGTGGATATGCACAACTAGAGGCTTTCCACTCACTCTTTTAGCAGCCATACCAGCACGATAGGTCAGCCAGTCGTGCGCATGTATGATGTCGAACTCTTCATTACGGGCAATTTCTGCCGCCACCTCTGCATAGCGAGCTACCTCCTGCATCAGATTAGGACCATAGCCGGGAGTGAAGACATAACGGCGCTTAGTCCCAGAAGTGTGCTCATTGATTAGTCCACTGTCAATCTGATTCACTACATTATAATAGTCATCGAGACCGACATAAGGAATCATATTGGTGTTGACTTGCAGATAGGATACCTGGTGATCGCTTGTATAGAAACTGGCCATACGGGTGTCCACTTCCACGTCGCTGGCATTGACGACCCGCACATATGTCGGATCCTCATCGCCAGAGGCCTTGGGCATAACAAAGGTAACATCTACCCCATTGATAGACAAACCCTTTGTGAGACCGTAGCAGGCAGTTCCTAAACCTCCAGAGATGTGAGGTGGAAACTCCCATCCAAACATTAAAACTCTCATATTGTTTTGTTTAATTCATTACATTCATTCTTATTTATTGGCGTGTTGTTCAATGCGCCATTTGATGTACAGTAGAGCCGCCACGCTCCATGCTTGCGAAATACAACCATTAGGTTTGAATGGCGGATCGCCGTCTGTGATCTCCGCAATAGTGGAGATGCCATAGTTTGTCATGCAACTGTCGAAACGGTATAGGACTTTCTCCATAAATGGGATGCAAGAGTCTTGATAGACAGCGAACATTCCATCAGTAAAGGGGAAGAGCAACCACGGCCAGCAGGAGCCTTGATGGTAAGCGGCGTCACGTTCAGCCTGGTTCCCACCGTAGTGACCTTTGTATTCTGGATCGTCGGGAGAGAGACTGCGGATGCCTTTCTCGGTGAGCAGTTCCTCGCATGTGCGCTTAAGGATAAGTTGACGAATCTTCTCACTGATAGGACAGTAAGGTAAAGAGGCAGCAATCATCATGTTAGGACGAACCTGGAAGTTCTGATAGTTGCCGTTGACGTAGTCTGCCAAGTAACCGATTTCCTTAGACCAGAAATGATCCTTGAAGACTGTCGGGAAGTCTTTGATGAGTTCTTCCCACTCATTGACAAACTCTTTATCTTTAGCTATGTGAGCCATCTCAATACTGAACTTGACGGCATTGTACCATAGGGCATTTATCTCCACTTGACAACCGGTACGTGGAGTGACGGGAATGCCGTTCACAATGGCGTCCATCCATGTCAGAGCCATGCCTTCGCCGCCAGCATATATCAGACCGTTGTCAAGGCGGTGGATATGGTTGAGGGTGCCGTTGCGATAAGCATAGAGAATCTTCTTCATTGTTTCACCATACTCTTTCCAAATCTTGCGTTGGCTGTTGGTATATTCAGCATAGAGTTGTAGTGTGCGGAAAAACCAAAGGGGTGCATCGACAGAGTTGTATGCGGCAGCATTGCCATTGCCGATGTTCGGGAAGAGTCCGTCGTTCATCTCGGAAATCATATTGTCCATGATCTCTTTGCACAGCTTGGGATTGTCAAGTGCAAGTGTTAAGCCAGGCAGGGCAATGAAGGTGTCGCGACCCCAGCGGCCAAACCACGGATAGCCAGCAATAATTTCAGTATGTCCGTTGCGCTTCACGATAAACTGCTCAGCAGCATTCTTCAAACAGTTGAAGAATGAGGAGCGTTTGGTGTGAGAACCGCTCTCTTTTTTATAGATGGCAGCCAGTTTGCTAGGATCAGTGGGCTCTGTACCTATTGTAATATAGAACTCTTTGGATGATACCTTCGCAGTCAGGCGACCTGGCATAAAGAGATCCTCAAGACCATCGTAGCCGCGATTCAATTCCTCTTCGTATTCAACATCATGATACCATTGTGGACCATGTTCGTAATAGATCGGATCAGAACATTGTACGTAAACTGGTGTGTAGTTGTCATATAGACAGAAACCGACACCTTGATCCACTGTCTCAAAGTTGGTGTTTACCGCATCATTACAGTGTGTGAGGCTGTGAATAGAACGGAATGCCAACAATGGGTTGAAGATGAAAGAAGCACTCTCAAAATCATCCAAAATGGTGTACTTGATGATTAGGCGGTCGTCGTTATTGAGGAACATAAGTTCTTTCGTGAAGTTGAATTTACCCACACGGTAGAGATATGTAGGGATAGTATCAGCAGTGAAGTGTTGAAGATATTTGTTACCCTTGGGCTCAATGATGCCGCCTTTGTATTGGATTGTTCCGATATGGAAATCCATGTTATTGATAACGACGGTCTCGTTGAGACTTGAAACCAGCAGATGACGGTCTCCATTCATCTTGTCTTGGGGTACGATGAAGAGACCATGATATTTACGGGTGTTGAGGCCTACCAACGTGGTGGTGGCGAAAGAACCCGTCCTGCTGCAGCGCAGAATCTCTCTGGACTTGGAGAAGTGCAGATTTACAAGATCGTTTTTGTCAAATTCAATATAACTCATAATAGTCGAAGATTATGTTGTCATGAAATTTTTTCAAGAATGGTGACTGCGGTGGCGCGGGCGTCCTGGATGGTGTCGTTGACCGACATGGGACGTTTGCAGGCTCCAGCCACGAAAAGACCTTCCTGTGTGGTCAGATTATCGCACAGATGTTCAGAGACGCTCTGGGCGAAGTTGTATTTTCCAGCTATGCCGGCTGCGTTGGCCAGTTGTGCTGTGCCTTCGGAAGGGCACATGCCGACCATAAGCACGAGCAGGTCGGTGCTCATGTTTAGCGGGAGACCCATCAGGGTGTCTTCTGCTTTTAGTTGCACACGTTGGTCATAGGTGGAGGCGGCTTCTGAGATACGACCTCTTACGAAGTTGATCCCGTACTCTTCCTGAGCTGTGCGGTACATCTCCTCAAAGCCTTGACCCCACATGCGGAGGTCCATGTAGAATACGTAAACAGTGGTGTCTGGGAGCATCTTACGCACCTCGATAGCTTGCTTGACGGCTGTCACACAACAGACTTTGGAACAGTAGTTGTTGCCCGATTTCTCATCGCGGGAGCCGACACACTGAAGGAAAGAGATCGTCTTGGGTGTATCTCCCATGTTGTTGGTGATTTTGCCAGTCTTGACCATTTTCTCGAGATCCAGAGAGGTGATGACGCCCGGATAGATGCCATACCCCAATTCCTCTTTTTTGTGTGCGTCGAAAACCTCGTAACCAGAGGCCAAGACCACATAGTCAGCGTTGTGGGTGGTGCCAGTTGCGTCTGTCAGTTGCCAGCCGCTCTGTCCTTTTTGAAGGTTGGTAATATTCATGCCGTAATGCGTGGCGATGCGTGGATTGTTCAGTTTCGCAGCCATCTGGTCAGCCACCTCATCAGCGGGAGTGAAGTCTGGAAATAATAATGCTTTGTTGCGAATATTGCACAACGGGGCAGCCTCCTTCTCGTAGAGGTCGATGTCGTGTTGCTTGGATAATATAGCAGCGACTTCAATGCCGGCGGCACCCGCTCCAATAATTGCTATTTTTGACATGTTGTTAGTTTTACTAGTTTTTAAGATTATACTTTGAGTACTGAAGGTTTGTTCGGCAACGGAAGAATCTTTCCGTTATAGCCTTTGTATTTGTCGTTGGGATTGTATTGTATGCCAATCTTGTTCATTAGGCTCTCAGACTGTACCTGGTGCAGCTGCAGGCCGAGTTCCCACGGATCGTAGCCAAGAAGCAGTCCGGCCATCTCCTCATAGGTAAGCACAGGGATACCGTAACCATCCTTGTCGTAGGTCTTGTGCTCCATTTCCGCAATGGTGTATTGCCATTTGTCAAGGAACATGGTGCAGCCCGGACAGTTGCAAACGATGAAGTCGGGCTCGAATGGTTCCATAGACTCGAATTTTTTGCGTGAGTTGGAAACAGAGTAGCCTCGGTTCTCCTGGACAAGATACTGGCGGAATCCGAATCCGCAGCAGTGTCTTCTCTCAGGGTAGTCGATAACCTCGCCACCCCAAGACTCAATCATGCCTGCCAACACGTAAGGAAACTCAGCGTTGCCAACGCCGTGTTTGGGGAAGATCTTAGCATAGTGGCATCCGATATGTTCCACGATGCGAAGCGGTTTGCCGGTGAAACGGTTTACCAGCTGGTATTTCATCTTGGATTTTAGTTCTTCGCGGTATGCGTATATGATGTCGGATGGGTGTGCGATGTTCTTAGGAATTTCAAAGGTTCGGCCAGTGGCCTTGTATAGTAATTCCCGAGCTTGCTCTAACAGGGCGGGATTTTCATTCCATTTTTCTACTATTTCAGTGATGACACCAAAGGAGGTGACGCAGGAAGGTACATAGTTTTCATAGCCCTTTTCAGCCATTAAGGAGAAAAGACGGGCTACAATTGTCATGGTCGTTTCGAAGGGAACAACGTCGGCGTGATAACCGATACCAGTGCAGGTGTGCTGGTGAGATGAGTCGTAGATATCCAGACCAAGGTCGTTGCGTAAGATGTTGATGAATGCAGCCTCTGAGCCTGGGAAGAATGTTTGTCTAATGCAGCTTCGTTCGTAAAAGTAGCGGTCTTTTGCGATGGTTTTCTGATATTCGTTCCAAAAACGTTTTCCCATAATAAGATTATTTCAATAATAGAATCCGCTGCAAACATACAAAATATTTATTATTTTTGCACGAATTTTTTTGTAAATGAATATTGCCTTAGTCCTTTCGGCGCTTTTGACACTTACCGCTGGAATCGGTATTTTCCTGGTAGCTTGTCAGATGATGAGTACCAATCTGGAATCGGCCTCTTCTAATAAGTTGAAAGCGCTATTTTCTAAGGCTTCCAAAAATAATCTTATAGGGGTTGGTATCGGTACGGTCGGCACTGCAGCTATCCAGAGTTCCGGTGCTATTACCGTGATGACCATCGGTCTTGTGAACGCTGGCATCATAACCCTAACTCAAGCGGCTACAATCATCTATGGTGCTAATATCGGTACAACTGTTACGGCTCAGATTGTGGCTTTGGGTATGTTTGGAGGTTCCAGTTCCCTCTCTATGGCTATCATCTTTGCATCTCTTGCTGGTGTAGGTGCTTTTGTGTCGCTCTTTGCTAAAAAAGAGATGTGGAAGAAGATTGGCGGCATCTTGACAGGTTTCGGTATGCTTTTCGTCGGTCTCGAGATGATGAGCGGCTCCATGTCGGATTTTGCCTCCATGGACTCCGTGAAACTCTTCCTTGCCCGTATCCAGAATCCAATCCTTGTCGTGCTGATCGGTATGTTGCTGACAGCCATCATTCAGAGCTCTTCAGTCATGACCTCCATCGCACTCGCCATGGTTGTCTCGGGATTGGTTTCCATCGACCAAGGCATTTTCCTAACGATGGGTTCCAACATCGGTTCTTGCGTGGTTGCCTTAGTTGCAGGTCTTACGAGTGGTCAAAATGCTAAACGTACGGCTCTTATTCACTTGATATTCAATACTGTAGGCGTTGTTGTTTTTCTTATTCTTGAAGGAATAATCTCACTGCTGACAGGTGTTACGTACGGTTCTGTCGTCGCTAAGATATTTCCAAGTGCTCCACAGACTCAATTGGCTATGTTCCACACGTTTTTCAATGTGGTCACAGTCCTTATGTTTCTGCCACTCACTCCACTTGTTGTTAAGACAGTATGCAAGATTATCCCTGACAGCAAAGAACCCAAGAATCCTGATGCACCGCATCTCTATTTTATAGATCAAAATATGTTGATGACTCCGCCTGTAGCTTTGCAGCAGACCAAGGCTGAAATCGTCAATATGGCTGATATTGCGATGGAGAATTTTAACAGATCTCTCCAGGTTGTCAGCACGTTGGATTTTAAAGAGGAACGACTATTTATGCGCCAGGAAGAGGAACTCAATTTTCTCAATGTGGAGATTGTTAATTTTGTTGTGCATCTTGCTGAAACTCAGCAATTAAGTCGTAAAGACCACGTCTATCTTTCCACAACATTCCGCTCTGTCCGTGATCTGGAACGTATCGGTGACTATGCTGAAAATATCGTAGAGTACGCTGTTAGTCTGCGCGCAATCAATCAGACTTTCTCTGAAGATGCTTTGGAGGAGATTTCTAACCTTCGTGAACATATTAATTTGTTGTATGAAAAGGTAAAAAAAGCGTATGTCGATGAGGATCCTAAGGCATTGGATGAAGCAAATGCCATTGAGGACCAGATTGACAATATTTCTAAACAGATGGAGGATAATCATATAGCGCGCCTTGGAAAAGGCATCTGTTCCGCTGATGTGGGTGCTCAGTATCTATCCCTTACCTCAAATGCGGAACGTGTGGCCGACCACCTTATTAACGTGGCCAAGACCATTAACAGCTATAAAGATATGTAATTCTATTTTCAGCATTTTTATTATCTTTGCCGCCTTTAAATGCAAATAATGAAAATGAAGCGTAAATTGCTGATATGGGTATTTTTGGCATTATTCTCAATGCCAACTTTCGCTCAAAATGATTTTGACATTGCCAAGAATGTGGATATCTTTGTCTCCATTCTTAAAGAGTTAAATGATAAATATGCCGATGAGATTTCACCAGGCAAGTTGACCGAGACGGCCATCGATGCAATGTTGGCAAGCCTCGACCCTTATACCGTTTATTATAAGGAATCTCAAATTGAGGATGTCCGTATGATGACTACAGGTCAGTATGGTGGAGTGGGTGCGCTCATCCAACAGAAGGGCAGGGATGTTGTCATCTCGGAACCCTATGAAAATACTCCTTCTCAAAAGGCCGGTCTTCGCGCTGGAGACATTGTCAAGAAGGTAAATGGACAATCTCTTGAAGGCAAGAATTCAGAAGATGTCAGTGCCGCCATGAAGGGTCAACCGGGCTCTAGCATGACTATTGAGGTTTTTCGTCCAACTGAAAATAAGACATTGACATTCAATATTGTACGAGAGGAAATCAAGATGCCGAACATCCCTTATTCCGGTATGCTTGGGGATGGTGTAGGCTATATCAAACTAGATCAGTTCACCGATAAGGCTGGTGAGGAGGTGCGTTCAGCATTTCTTCAACTCAAAAAAGAGGGTATGCGCTATCTTATCCTTGACCTTCGAAATAATGGTGGTGGTCTGCTTCACGAAGCTGTCAACATTATGAATATCTTTGTCGATCAAGGTGTTCAGATAGTGGAGACTAAAGGTAAGATTCCCGAGATGCAGCGTGTCCATAAAACCGCTATGCCTGTCACCGATAAGGAAATCCCAGTTGTGGTGCTTGTCAATGAACATAGTGCCTCTGCGTCTGAAATTGTTGCTGGCGCTTTCCAAGATCTTGACAGAGGTGTTATTGTGGGCCGGAAAACTTTCGGCAAAGGCTTGGTCCAAAATGTGTTGCCCCTCGACTTCAATACCTCTATGAAGATTACAATTGCGAAGTATTACATTCCTTCAGGCCGTTGTGTCCAGAATATTGAATATTTCGGAAAGGATACTACCAATGGTGCTTATCGTATTCCCGACTCATTGGCTGTTGCTTTCAAGACCAAACATGGTCGTACTGTTTACGATAAAGGTGGCGTGGAACCAGATGTTCTTACTGAAGATACTGTTCTGAGTGATGTGCTTTATGCGCTTGTCATCAACAATCTTATTTTTGATTACGCTAACCAATATCGTGCCACCCATCCGACGATAGCCCCTGCTGACCAATTTGAGGTGGATGATGCTATCTATGCAGACTTCTTGAATTTCTTGAAAGGTAAAGATTTCAAGTATGATACCGATATGGAGTTGGCTTTAGAGATGTTTAAGAAGGATGCGGAGGAGATCAAGGGATTTGAAAAAATTGAAAATGAATATAATGCTCTCAAGAAAAAACTCGAAGAGGATAAGTCTCATGATTTGGAGACCTACAAAGATGAAATTAAAGAGTATTTAAGTACTGAGATTGTGGTTAGGTATTATTACCAGACTGGTCGTTATCAAAACATGTTGGGTTTTGATCCGGAAGTGAAGACCGCAAAAGAGGTATTACTTGACAATGATCGTTATCAAAAAATCTTGTCACCCAAAAATTAATGTCTTGAAATCTAGAACCGATATTCATTATAGCATATATGTTTTAGGATTGATGATGGTAGTGATTTCACTGCCATTGTCGCACTTTCTGATGGGCTTGAGTACCTTTGTCCTCTTTCTGAACTGGGTAGCTGAATGGGATTGGAAGGAGAAATGGCAACGGATCTGTAATCAAAAGGTTGGTTTTGTCTTCGGAGCACTCTATCTATTCCTCTTTTTGGGCTTAATTCGTAATCAGAACTGGCCAGATGCTGGTCGTGAACTTTTAGCACAATTGCCTCTTATCTTTATGCCGGTTCTGCTGACAACTTCGCGCCCACTGACGCGTAAAGCTACACGGTTTATATTTCATTCTTTCATCTATAGTACCCTATTTTGTTGCCTCTGCTCCTGGATTTTTTGGGCGGTTAATAACGTCACAGAGATGAGAGATATTTCACTATTTGTTGATCATATCCGTTTTAGCCTTTGTGTAGTCCTCGCTTTTGTATTTAGCAGTTCGTATATGATTCATAGTGACCCGTCGAGCAAAGGTAGACTCTATTATGGTTTGACGGCTTTGTTGCTTTTTGTGTATATTATTTTTTCTCATACGCTTACGGGTGTTGTATGCCTTTTCACAATAGTTATATGTTATGCTGTTTGGAAGTTAATAACATCTCCATGGAAACAGAAACTGCAGAGTGCTATCATTTTGTTTGTTATTTTTTTCTTTGGTGCGTACTTGGTATGGATGACGGCTACTTTTTTTGTCAACAAAGATAAGACAATCACTGTTACTGAAACTGCATATGGCAATCCGTATACCTTTGATGCCAACACTCCTGTTGAAAATGGGCATCGGGTTGGATATTATGTATGTAAGGAGGAAATAGCAAAAGCATGGGCTCTTCGCTCCGATTCCGCCTTGACTGAAAGTCGAGAGCAAGTCCTGATTCGTTATATGAACTCAAGGGGGCTGCATAAAGATTACGATGCTCTTATGTCTATGTATCATAAGGATATACGAAATATAGAGCGCGGTATCCCCAATTATCTGTATCCCAAAACGATTGATTTTCGGAGTACTTTGTATCCAACCTATTTTTCCCTCTCACTCTATCAATGTTGTGGTTATATTGAGAACTCTTCCATTTTGGAAAGATTAGAACTTTGGAAGGCTTCGTGGATAGTTTACAAACAGAATCCGTTTCTAGGTGTAGGTCTTGGAGATCACAAAGATGCTCTTGATGCTCAATTAGAGGCCCAGGATTCTCCGATTGCTCACAAAAAGCAAAGAGGCAGCCATAACCAAATGCTCACTTTTGGTCTGATGGCAGGAGGCTTGATTATACTCTATTTTGTGATGATGATGGTATATCCTTTTGTGAGGATGCGCAATCAGATTTCGTTTGTGTATGTGGCGTTTGTACTGATAATCTTGATGTCTATGGTGATTGAGGACACGTTGGAAACCCAGACGGGTCGTATGATGTTCTCGTTGCTGATGCCGTTGATACTATTGTATTGGCCTTTGAATGTTAAATCTACAGAAGATTAACGTCGCCTTTGCCCTCTCTAATAACGTCTATTTCACCGCTGGTGCAGTCCACCACGGTAGACGGTGTGTTGTCTCCATAACCGCCGTCAATGACGATATCAACGGTGTTCTCGAAACGTTCGTAGATGAGTTCTGGATCGGTGGTGTATTCTATGATCTCGTCTTCATCCTTCACGGAAGTTGAGAGGATGGGATGCCCTAATTGGCGGACAATTTCCAAAATGATGGGGTTGGCAGGAATACGTATACCTATGGTCTTTTTCTTGCTTTGGAGCAGTTTGGGCACATTGTTGTTTGCTTCCAAAATGAAAGTGAACGGTCCGGGCAACACCTTTTTCATAGTTTTGAAGATGTTGTTCGGAATAGGTTTGGTGTAGTTGGAGATGTCACTAAGATCAGCACAGATGAAGGTCATGGAGTCTTTCTTCTTGCGGTCTCCCAGAATCTCAGTGATGCGCTCAATGCTCTTCTGTTTGAAGATGTCGCAGCCCATACCGTAGATGGTGTCGGTCGGATAAATAACGATGCCTCCGTCTTGCAGACAGCTGATAACTTTGTCGATATGACGTTGGCTGGGATTCTCAGAGTATATTTTTAAGATCATAGGCTACACAAAAAAAGGGCAAGCTACTTATATCGCATCGCTACAACCAATGTACCCTTGCTACATTCCTGTCCTGGGGGAGTTAAAAGGGAGCAGATCGTACAAGACTTACCCGACCGCAAAAATAGAAAAAATATTGATAAGTTGTCTAGTATCCTAAAATTTTCAGCATCGACTTGTAACTCTGCTCTTTAGCAAACAGTTTGGTCGTTACTTCACCCTCTTCATTTACGTCGATGATGATGTGTTTTGGCGCGGGAGTGAGGCAATGTTGTATTCCACCGTATCCTCCAAGAGCTTCCTGATAGGCACCGGTGTTGAAGAGTCCGATGTATTGTATGTCGTCACTGTCCTCGCCACGATAAGAGCATGAGTCAATCTGAGGCAAGAAAACAGCGTTGAGGTTCGCCTCTGAGTTGTAGTAGTCCATGCTGTCACATGTCAAGCCGCCAAGGAATACTCTCTCGTAAGCTCTATCCCAATGGTTTATGGCCAAGATGATGAACTGCTGGTTGAGAGCCCAAGAGTCAGGTAGGGTGGTCATGAAGGAGCTGTCGATCATATTCCACAACTCACGGTCATTCTGACGTTTCTGTTGCAGGATAGAGTAGAGTACAGCGCTGGCCTCTCCAACAGTGTATGAGCCGAATTCTGTAAAGATGTCTGGTTCCGTAACACCCTCACGCGTGCATATCTGCTTGATCTGCGACACGATTTCTTCCGCCATATATTCATAATCGTAAGAGAAGGAAAGTGAATTTTTGATGGGGAATCCACCGCCAATGTTCAGAGAATCCAATTCCGGAGCTATTTTCTTGAGGTCGCAATAGAGGTTTACACATTTGGTCAACTCATTCCAATAGTATGATGTGTCATGAATACCCGTATTGATGAAGAAATGTAACATCTTCAGCTTGAAATTCGGGTTTTTCTTAATCCGCTCAAGGTAAAATGGTATAATATCATTGTAACGAATGCCTAATCTTGAGGTGTAGAACTCAAAACGTGGCTCCTCTTCTGAGGCGATTCTGATACCAACGTGGCATGGTTTGGTCACACATTTTTCAATCAAGTCAAATTCGCGCTTACTATCCAAAACAGGTATTGTATTAACAAAACCTTTGTCCAACATCATCGCAATGTTGTCAATATATGCTTGTTTTTTACATCCATTACAAATTATAAAGTTTTCCTTATCAAATTGACCTAACTCATTTAAAGTCTCAATCAAATTCAAATCGAAAGCAGATGAAGTCTCCAAGTGGACATCATTTTTTAATACTTCGGATAAGACGAACTCGAAGTGAGAACTTTTGGTACAATAACAGTAGTGATAGGAACTCTGATAATCTGCTTTTGCGATAGCAACATTGAAAAATCGCTTCGCTTTGTGGATGTTTTCCGATATCTTAGGCAGATAGGTGATACGCAGGGGCGTACCATACTGCTTTATAATATCCATAAGGTGTACATTGTTGAATAACAGTTCGTTATCCTCTACGTTAAACTCCTCTTGCGGGAACTCGTAGGTCTGCTGGATGAGGTCGATGTACTTGGTTTTCATCTCTTTGTGTGATTAATTTAGTGAGGCCGCAAATATATACAATTATTTATTCGGATAAATAAAAAATTACCTATCCGATTAAGTTGAATTGATTTTTTTTGAGCAAAGTAAGTTAGTTATGATCTCTTCGATTTTCGCATTCGCAGATGTCGGTGAAGAGAATTTCGGTGTCTGGTAGGAGATTTTCCATGGCTTCATATTCCCATTTTGTGAGGGGAATCTGTCGTAAGTCTATGGTCTTCAATGTGTTTCTTAATGCTATGATGCTTTCCGGAAGAATATACATGGGATTATCCCATGCGTCAATGGTGTGTAAATTCTTCAGTTCGGAGATGGAGTCTGGAAGGATCTCAATCATATTTCTACTTATAATCAACATCTCTAATTCGCTAAGCTGCCCGATCGCATTGGGCAACCGGACTAATTTATTCCGATCCAGATTCAGAAAACGTAAGTGGGTTAGTTTAGCAATATCCTGGTTGACGATGTTAAGTCTGCATCCTTTGACGGTAAGTTCACGCAATTCTGTCAATTTAAATAAATCCGCTGGTAGTGAATCACGTTCAGCTAATTTAGTTAGTTTTAGTCGATAAACCGGTTCTTTTGATTGTAATGCCTCATCCAGGTTTGTGAATGTCACACCATTGTCGTCAGGTCCATATAATAATTGACCTTTTTGTCCATAAATAATGCAACTTATTAATAGTATATATGCCAGTAGGATGAATTTTTTCATTGTGTTTTCTTCAACGCGCAAAGATACATTTTCTTTCTCATCCCAATGAGCCTATTTTACATCTCTCTTTTTTCGTTTTTTTCTCTTTTTTGTTGTACATTTTTTCTTATTTGGTCCATTTGACCATTGTTTTTTGTCCCTTCGTATTTTTAGGATACAATTTAATTCTATTTTTGCGTTTTCTTTGTATTATTCTAATATTCACTTTTAATACTAATTATTATGACAACCAGACGTCCCTTTTTCTGGATTCTCGCCATGCTGATGGGTGTTATCATCTTTGTCAGTTGTGGTCGAGACAATGTGTCTCCTACGGATGGTACATCTGATGTTTCTGATGAGAGCATTGATGATATCACTTTTACGACGACAGTGCAAGTTGTTTTTTCCACTTCAGGCGATGCTACGGTGACTGGTGCCGATGACAGCAATTTTGATGTAACTGTCAGTGGCAATGATGTGACTATCGCTTATAGCGGTAGCGAATACGTTATGTATCAGTTGTCAGGCAGTACCTCAAACGGTTTCTTCAAAGTCTATAGTAGTGTCCTGAAAGCTGTGCAGTTGGATGGCGTTAGCATTACAAATCCTAACGGTGCCGCCATCAATATGCAGGGCCCAACATCTTCTCCCAACTCAGGTAGTGCTACTTACATCCAGCTCAACGGTACCAATACTCTTGCTGATGGATCCTCTTACACGGATACTCCTTCCGATGAAGATGAAAAGGCAGCTATCTTTGGTGAAGGCAAGTTAATCTTCTGTGGTAGCGGTTCTTTGACAGTCAATGCTACGGGTAAGGCAGGTATCACTTCCGACAACTATGTGCACTTCACGAGTGGTTCTACCATCAATGTCACCTCGACCGCTGGTCATGGCGTTCGTGGTAAGAACTGTATCGTTGTTGACGGAGGCACTATCAATGTGAACACTTCCGCAAACATGAAGAAAGGCTTCAGCTCCGATGAATATGTATATATGAATGGCGGCGATGTGACTATTAAGGTTACGGGCAGTGCCGCTTACGATAGTGAAGATGGAGAATATACTGGTACTGCCGGCGTCAAGTCCGACGGATATTTCACTATAGTTGACGGCAATCTGACCATTACCAACTCTGGCAAAGGTGGTAAGGGTATCAATTGCGACGGTGCAGGTTATTTCAAAGGTGGTACATTGACGATTAATGTAACGGGCAGCAACTATACATCAGGAGATGACATAGCTTCCAAGGGCATCAAGTGTGACGGTAATATCTCCATTTCGGGTGGCGATATTTATGTCAGTGCCAGTGCCCATGAAGGTATTGAGTCTAAAGGCACGATCGACATCACTGGCGGCACGGTCTATAGCTACTCTGCAAGTGATGATGCTATCAATGCTGCCGGAGATTTCACCATTTCTGGTGGTCATGTGTGTGCATACTCTGCCGGTAACGACGGTATGGATGCCAACGGCAACTTCTATCTTAAGGGCGGTATTGTTTATGCTATAGGCGCAAGTTCTCCCGAGGTGGCTATCGATGCTAACTCAGAAGGCAATTACCAACTCTATGTCCAGGGTGGTACGCTTGTGGCAATTGGTGGTCTTGAGAATGGTGCATCACTGTCACAAAGCTGTTACTCTGCTTCTTCTTATTCTAGCAACACATGGTATGCCTTAACAGTTGGTTCTAACACCTATAGTTTCAAGACTCCTTCTGGAGCAGGTACTCCGCTAGTTGTGTCAGGTTCCTCAACACCTACACTGTTATCTGGCGTGTCTGTTTCTGGCGGTACCCAATACTTTAACGGTATGTGGAGCGAAGGCGGTTCTGTCAGTGGAGGCTCTTCCGTATCTCTTTCCTCCTATTCAGGCGGCAATGGCGGTGGTGGTGGACCCGGTGGCGGTGGTGGACCCGGCGGTGGAGGCTGGTAATCACATGATTCTATAACCAATTCTAATTTCTAACCTAATTTATCTCACAATGAAAAATAATTGGATTATTATATGTCTCATCTCTTTGATTGTTGGTCTGCCTTTCTGCTCATCCGCACAGACAACTACCTCTCTTGATCCTGAAGTGGGACTTCGTCTTGGCATTGGTATCGACAAGAAATTGGCGAAAGGTCTTCACCTCTCCTTGGAGGAGGAGATGCGTATGGATAATAACTTCACCGATTTCAACCGTCTTCAGACAACCCTTGGCTTAGACTATAAAGTGCATAAAAACATTAAGTTAGGACTCTCCTATGCGATGATTAACCCGTATAGCTCTTCCGACAAGGCCTTCAAATTCCGTCATCGTCTGATGTTCGATATCACTGGAACATTACACCTGGGCAAATGGAATCTCTCGTTGAAGGAACGTTTCCAATGGACATATAGGGCGGGTGACATTAACGTATATCAGAATCCCCGAAACATGTTGGCTTTGAAGAGTCGAATCATGCTCAAATACAAAGGGTCCAAAGTGGTGAATCCATACGTTTATGTGGAGATGCGCAATGTGCTGAATGCTCCTGTGGTTAGCGCCTATTACGATGGTTCCAACTACCTTACAGAGGATGGTTCTACCTCTGGAGATGCCGGCTGGTTCTTGACAGGTTATAACGGTGGATATATTAACCGTGTCCGTGGTTGTTTAGGCGTAGATATTAACATCAAAAAGCACAATGTGTTGAATTTCTACTTCCTGGCCGACTATGTGCATGACAAAGTCATCGATGCCAACTCGGAGGGCACCAAGTTAAAGAGCTACACTATTGAGAATGGATTTGTGGGTTGGTTAGGTGCTAGTTATACCTTTAAGTTTTAATAATTAATTGAAAACTTATTATGAGGCAGAATCCAAAGAGGTTCTGCCTTTTTTGTCTATTTAGCGCGGCACCAGATTGAGAGAATCCAGGTCATGTGCTAGTTTAGCAGTGAACAGGGTTGTACCAGTGCGGTTTAGATGCGAGGCGTTGTAGAAATAGGCTGTGTCGTAAGAGAGAGTATCGTAAGTGTAGTCAAGGATAGGAACATTATAAGGGTCGGCTATCTCATGGAACAGTTTATACATGCCCGAAATGTTTTCAATTTTCTGTGTTGCCCCGATATAGTATGGTGCGATGACGAAAACTACCGGAATGCCCTCGTCGTGACATTCGCTTAGAAATTGTTTCATCTCAGCAATGGCTAAAGGCTGTTGCCCATAGTGGATAGTGTCAATCTTGGCAAAAGCCTTGCCGTCCCATTGTTTGTCGTAGTCAATAAAACCTTTATATACTTTCTGATCTTCTCGTTGGTAGAAAGATGATCCTTTGAAGACAGCAAAGATGTCGGGTTTGTATTTGCGATAACGCCAACAGGGAATGAAGGCATCCGCCCAGGTGAAATGGTCCACCGGTTTAATCTCTTTCCAGAGGTAACAATCCTGCAGATAGGGTACAAACTGGATGCGGTCATAACCGTTACTGGTATCTAAGGAGCCTTGGTACAGTTCGTACAAGATAAGTTTCGGTTTGTTTTTGTTTTCGTGGCGATAGACATGATACTTAACTACCTGAGACTCAACGGCTCGTCCGTTCATTCCGAGATTGTAGCTGTTTACGTTCAGAATGCTGTCCAGAATGTAAGGGTTGAATTGTACATACGCCCGGGAACTACCCATAATGAGTACATCACTTTGGATATTTCCACTGTATATGTCGTTCCAGTTCGCAAATGGCGAGGATTCCAACTTCTTGAACTGTCGGGTGATGATGATATCAGCCCCGAGTGCCAGTACAAAAAGGATGAGTACAAATATCGATAGTCGGATGAGAAATTTTTTCATGATCAGAATTGGAAATAGATGAAAGACTCAGTGCCGTTATAGGAGAGAAACAATAGGATGATGATGAGATAGTAGAGTGTGAATTTCAGTGGATGGGATTTAATATTGCGAAGGTCGAGACCATGTTCGCGTGTTCGGTTGAACCATTCGGCAATTAGCATGATGAAGATGTAGATACAGAGCGGAGCAAGTCCTTGCGTATAGGCTTGTCCACCATGAGGAATAAGCGTAAGATATTGCCATGCTTGCGAGATGCTGTCGGCACGGAAGAAGATCCATCCGATGACTGCAAGAGAAAAGGTGAGTATTATTTGTAAGAATTCTTTGAATGATGGTAGTATGCGGTTTTCAGCGATGGTGGTGGTATATTTCCGATTTTTGCCTAACAGGATGAGAGGTAGGAAGAGCAGGGCGTGGTAGGTTCCCCAGGCGAGAAATGTCCAGTTGGCGCCATGCCAGAATCCGCTTAGCAGAAAGATTATGAAGGTGTTGCGTACAATCTTCACCTTGGATACACGGCTACCTCCCAGCGGAATGTAGACATAGTCGCGGAACCATGTTGTCAGGGAGATATGCCAGCGGCGCCAGAACTCAGCGATGTCGCGGCTGAAATAGGGGTTGTTGAAGTTGCGCATGAGACGTATGCCGAAGAGTTTTGCCGTTCCGATGGCTATATCGGAGTATCCAGAGAAATCACCATATATTTGGAAAGCAAATAATATTGCCGCGATGGCGAGTGTGATGCCGCTCTGTTCTTGGTATGACCCGAAGACGTAATCCACGAAGAGCCCACAGCCATCTGCTACTGCTATTTTCTTAAAAAGTCCCCATAGTATCTGACGTAATCCATCTACTGCTGAGTCATAGTTGAAGTGACGAGCTTGTCCGAATTGAGGGAGCAGGTTGGTGGCGCGTTCAATAGGGCCTGCTACAAGTTGGGGGAAGAAACTGACGAAGGCAAAAAACTGAATGATGTCGGTTACCGGTACCATCTTTTCCCGGTAGACATCGATGCTATAGCTTAGGGCTTGGAAGGTATAGAAGCTGATTCCGACGGGTAGGATGAGGTGGAGTAGGAGACCGTCGGTATTTCCATGCAAAAAAGCACGGGCAAAGGATGTGGCGAAGAAATCATAGTATTTGAAGAGGGCGAGGATGCCGAGATTCAGAACGATGTTTGATATGTGAATGACCTTGGAAAGTTGGTGGCCTCGGTATTTTTTTATGAGGAGACCGCTGCCCCAGCTGCAGAAAGAGGTGAGTGCGATGAGCAGCAGAAAGCGCCAGTCCCAGCAGCCATAGAAGAAGTATGATGCAGCCACAATGAAGAGGTTCTGCGCCTTCAGGTTGCGATTGAACACAAACCAGTAGAGCAGAAATACGATAGGAAGGAATATTGCGAATTCCAAGGAGTTGAAAAGCATCTACTTCAGTTTTTGAGCTTGCAAAAATAGCAATAATTTGTCCTGTTTCTGTTAATAAAAAAAGGAGTTATATACAGGATGGCATAACAAAGATGAGTACAAAGTCAAAAAATGCATTTTAACCTCAACATGATTTACCGAGGCATCTGCCCATAGAGCACGCGGGCGGACGGGCCGACATGCGGTGCGGACGCGGTGTGAATGGCCGGCCTCCAACAGCGGCGTGCAAAGGCGCTTGCGTTTACAAAAATGCATGCCTTCCCTGTATTTTCCCATTTGCTACATGCTGCATTTTTGTTCCCGTTTGCCGCCGATGTCAGAGGGCGGACAGAGCGGGCGGGATTCATGTCGGCTTGATCTTTTGGCAACTTTTCTATCAAGAGAAAAGTTGAAGAATTATATTTATAGGAGTTGCCTGCCATGAAGTCCTTGCCTCTCACCTCTGTCCCGGGGCAAACTGCGTCCTCGCAGTTTGAAAATATTAACCTAAAAAAATCCCCTCCGGATATGGAGAGGATTTTGGTATGTAGTGTAAGTATAATCTTGTGGAAGAAAGCAGTATGAAGGTTCGTATTAATTATTTGGAACCTTTGTCTTTTTGTCCTGCGTGTCCTCTGAATATACGGGTAGGAGCGAACTCGCCAAGTTTGTGGCCGACCATGTTTTCAGTAACATAGACGGGGATGAACTTGTTGCCATTGTGGACAGCGATGGTAAGGCCTACGAAATCCGGGGAGATCATAGAAGAGCGGGACCAAGTCTTGATGGTACCTTTCTTACCAGATGCTTGAGCATCGAGTACGCGTTGTTCCAGTTTATAGTGTATATAGGGACCTTTCTTTAATGAACGACTCATAGTATTAGGATTTTAAGATTATTTCTTTCTTCTTTCAATGATATACTGATTGGAGTTCTTCTTCGGACGTCTGGTCTTATAACCCTTAGAAGGCATACCGTTACGAGAACGAGGATGACCACCGGAAGCACGACCTTCACCACCACCCATCGGGTGATCGACAGGGTTCATAACGACACCACGGTTACGAGGACGTCTGCCTAACCAGCGGCTTCTACCGGCCTTACCGGAAACCTCGAGGCTGTGGTCGACGTTGGAAACGATACCGATGGTAGCCTTGCATGCGCAGAGGATCATACGGGTTTCGCCAGAGGGCAGTTTGATAACGGCATAACGGCCGTCACGAGACATCAGTTGAGCGTAGGAACCGGCGCTACGGGCGATCTTGGCACCCTGACCAGGTCTCATCTCGATGTTATGGATAATGGAGCCGAAGGGGATCTCACCGATAGGAAGGCAGTTGCCCAAATCGGGAGCTACGCCGGAACCGCTGTTGATCACTTGACCAACCTTGATGCCGTGAGGAGCTACGATGTAGCGTTTCTCGCCGTCTGCATAGAAAAGCAGAGCGATACGGGCAGAACGGTTGGGATCGTATTCGATCGTCTTGACCGTTGCGGGAACTCCGTCTTTATCACGTTTGAAATCAATGATACGATACATCTTCTTGTGACCGCCTCCGCGATACCGTATCGTCATCTTACCACTGTTGTTTCTTCCGCCTGTCTCATGTCTGGGACTCAACAAACTCTTCTCAGGTCTGTTGGTGGTAATGTCATCAAATGCGCTGATTACTTTATAGCGCTGACCCGGCGTTACTGGTTTGTACTTTTTTAATGCCATCTCTCTTAAATGTTACTGTAAAAATCAATTTTTTGTTCTTTATCCACGAACACATAGGCCTTCTTGAAGTTGTTCTTCTGACCAACGATGACGCCAGCTTTAGTGTTTCGGCTCGTGGCTTTTCCGCGCTGGATGAGCGTGTTCACGCGGACTACTTTTACTCCATAAACGGCTTCGACTTCCTTTTTGATTTCCGGTTTGGTGGCTGTGCGGGTCACCATGAAACCATAGCGGTTAAGTTTTTCGGCCGCTTGCGTCATCTTTTCGCTGATGATGGGTTTTATTATGATACTCATTGTTATAATCTTTACGGGTTGTTATTAAATTATTCGCCTAACATTTTGTTCAGCTCAGCGAGGCCGCTTTCGCAGATGATCAGGTGGCCTGCATTGAGAACGTGGTAAGTGTTAGCTTCAGCTGCGCACATAACGTTGGTACGTTGGATGTTGCGGCTGGAGAGGAAGACGTTCTTGTCGGTGTTGGCCGTCAAGAGGAGAGTCTTCTGACCTTCCAAGTTCAGGTTCTTGAGCATAGATTTGTAAGACTTGGTCTTAGGAGCCTCAAAGGTGAAGTCTTCTACTACGGTAATCTTGCCTTCTTGCTGTTTGTAGGTGAAAGCGGAGAAACGAGCAACTCTCTTGAGTTTCTTGTTCAATTTGAAGTAGTAGTCTCTCGGATGAGGACCGAACACAGTGGCACCACCACGGATGGTCGGGGATTTGATGCTACCTGCACGTGCGCCGCCGGTACCTTTTTGTCTTTTCAGCTTGCGGGTACTACCGGAAACGGTGGAACGCTCCAAGGTGTCATGTGTGCCTTGTCTCTGATTAGCCAAATATTGTTTCACATCAAGCCAGATGGCGTGATCGTTAGGTTCTACATTGAAGATCTTGTCATTCAAAGTGACCGTCTTGGCAGTTTCGCTGCCGTCTATTTTATATACTCTTAACTCCATCTCTCAATAAAAATATAAGATCCATTAGCACCAGGTACGGAACCTTTTACTAAAACTAAATTTTTCTCTTGCACAATCTTCATGATCTGAAGGTTGATGACTTTAACCTTGGCGTTGCCCATTTGGCCTGCCATACGCATTCCCTTGAATACGCGGGAAGGGTAAGAAGATGCACCCATAGAACCGGGAGCTCTCAAACGGTTGTGCTGACCGTGTGTGCTGTCGCCTACACCGCCGAAACCGTGACGCTTAACGACACCCTGGAAACCTTTACCTTTGGAGATGCCGCTTACATCCACGAACTCACCCTCTGAGAAGATGGAGACATCCAACACCTCACCGAAGCTCTTCTTGTGACCTTCCTCGAAACGAGTAAACTCACGGACGACCTTTTTCGGTGTTGTGCCTGCCTTTGCGAAGTGACCTTTCAAAGGCTTCGTCGTGTTCTTTTCTTTCTTTTCGTCGTAACCCAATTGGATTGCACTGTAGCCGTCTTTCTCGACGGTCTTGACTTGCGTGACAACGCAAGGACCAGCCTCTAGTACTGTGCACGGCACCATCTTGCCGGAGGCATCATAGATGCTAGTCATACCAATTTTCTTTCCTATTAATCCTGACATTTTTTGTTAGTTTGTATAAATTATTAATTCATTCTGCATTTTCAGTATGCCATTCCTTGAAAATATCTGCTTGAAAATCAATCAGTTATTGTTCTTTTGCGGTATATACTAAAAAGCGCGCAAATATACCTTTTTTTTCTATATAACAACACTTTACGAAATTTTTTTTTTCAACAAAAGAAAAGTTAATTGTTAATTGAACTGCGGATGCCACGTTGTAGAGACGCGCTATAGCACGTCTCCAGCGGTGATAGACGGGACAATTATCAGTTTTCAGTTTGTTAGTGGCCTTCAGCACGCAGTCAAATACCTTTGCGACCCTTGCGTCTCTGCGTTTAAACTCTTTGCTTTCTCTGCGTTTGCAACTTTGCGTCTTTGCGTTAAAATAAATCTGTGAGCGAAGCGAACAAAAAATTCTGCGTCCATGTGCGAGAGACAATACGTCTGCGGGATGGTTTTTCTTTCGCCCCTTCGGGGCTCTGATTGTACCCGTCGGCCAATGCACACAGGGGTTTACACCCCTGCCTGTAATCTGTCGCCCTTTCAGGGCTCTGTTCACCCTGTTCGGTCATCATCAGGGCAATTATAGTTGCGTACATTCGGCACACTGATACCGCGCCGGCCAGCCCCACACTGACGTGCGGGGTTACTAGGATAGCGTGCCTTCGGCACACAGTCAAATACCTTTGCGACCATTGCGTCTCTGCGTTTAAACTCTTTGCGTCCTCTGCGTTAAAATCATCTGTGAGCGCAGCGAACAAAATCTGCGTCTATCTGCGAGATCTGCGTAATCTGCGGGAGAATCGGAGACGTGCTATAGCGCGTCTACAAAATCACCTCGCACCTCACTTTCAACTTTCAATTATATTAACGTTTTTTAACCCCTTCCCATATCCTAAAAAGTGTATTTTTGCACGCTGAAACGAAAAACGTGCAAAAATGAAGAAATTGAAGACTGACGAAGCAATACAGAAGGTGGCTGCCTTCCTGTTTAAGAAGTTCGGATTCGAGAAAACTTCCATGGAGGAGATTGCCCGCGAGGCCCATAAGTCCAAACGCTCCGTCTATAACTATTTCCGTAACAAGGAGGACCTCTTCAGCTCACTGGTCTCTTCCGAGATAGAAGATATGCAGAAAACACTCCAGACCATCATCGCTGATGATACCCAACTAATGCTGCCGCGCCTGCGCCAGTATCTGCTCCAACGCGTGGAACTCATCGCCGCGGCGGAGAATCTTCGGGTAGCCTTCCGCGATAAAGTGTTTAAC
Source organism: Bacteroidales bacterium (assembly GCA_024686335.1). GTDB lineage: Bacteria > Bacteroidota > Bacteroidia > Bacteroidales > WCHB1-69 > F23-D06. Next base: position 138,782 of record JAILCI010000012.1, read on the forward strand.
GACCACAGCATCCGTTTTCATGAGCTGAACCAAACGATGACCCATTTCTCGCAATGGGAGCATGGCGTCTTCAAACAAGTATGGTATGCAAAGCCGACTCAAGATACTACAGAGACCGTTGAAGTCCAGGCATCTGCTTTCGCCGATATGCTCCAGGTGACCCTCAAAGGTCTGACTCATACCTTTTTTGTAGAAGATAAATACCTTCAGTACAAAACCTCTTACCAGATGTTGATAGATCTGATTATCAACAGCGTATTTTTCCAGTTTTCAGGACATTCGCTCCCTGAATTCAGCGGACTGACAACATCGAATTAATTATACAATATTATATTATATGAAAAAGCATCTCTTATTTCTAGTATCATCTCTCCTCATCCTCTGCATGGGATGTAACACTTCCGTACAAAAAGTGTCAGGTGATTACAGCTACAAACAGTCTGGACTCGTGAATCTTACAGACAACGATGGACATCAAACTTCTACCTTCATTACCAAACAAGGTCAAATGAATATCTTGCAAGACCGTCATGGCGACCAGGGCGACATCATCGTGACTTTCAATGAGATGGGTGGCGGCACCTACTCCTGTACGGGCAGTATCAAGGGCGACTCTATCATCCTTGACAATCATGAGTTCTACACTCGCTTCAGCAATGCAGACACGGTCGTCAATTTCATTCAGTTGGGCAAGACGTACTCCGTTCAGAGTACTGGTCGTGGCATCATCAGTGACGATATGATCTTGATGGATGAGGTCTGGTCCGGTAATTCGAGTGACGGTTCTCCGGTGCAACTTCACGCCGACAAAATTACTCTTTTAGCAGAGGAAAACTAGTAGAATAATCTTGAAATAATCATAGAAACATGGGATTGAAAATGACAAAATATGCTTTTCCCTTAATGCTGCTTTCGCTTGGCTCTTTGATGATGGTTTCGTGCAAAGAAAAGGAATCCAAGCAAGTGGAACAGCCCGTAGAGGTTTGCGTGATGGTGGTGGACTCTATGAGTGACGGTTTGTCGCGCTCATACGTGGGTGAGGTTTCTGAGAACCTCTCACTCTCACTTGGTTTTCCGTTGGGTGGGAGAGTGGAGAAGGTCTGTGTTCGTGAGGGCGACAAGGTACGTGCCGGCCAGTTGCTGGCTACCGTTGACAAGACGAGTGCCCGCAATGCTTACCAGTCGGCCAAGGCCACTCTGGATCAGGCTGAGGATGCCTACAATCGCCTAAAGCAAGTTCATGATCAAGGCAGTCTGGCCGAGGTTAAGTGGGTGGAGATGCAGACTAACCTCGACAAAGCCCGTTCTATGGAACAACTTGCCAAGAAGCAGTTGGAGGATTGTGACCTCTATGCTCCTGTTGCAGGCGTCGTGGAACGATGTGATGCACATGCCGGCGCTACACTTGTTCCGGGCGTGCCTGCCATAACGCTTTTGGATGTGCATACCTTATCCGTCACCTTTGCTGTTCCGGAAGACGATATCGCCTCTATTCATGTCGGCGACACTGCCACAGTGCAGGTGCCGGCGCTTGAGAACAGGTCGCTGAAAGTTAAGATCACTGAGTGCGGAGTCTCCGCTTCACGTGTGGTCCATAGTTATCAGGTCAAGGCCACCTTTGTGCGTCCGCCCGCAGAGTTGCTTCCTGGCATGGTCTGCAAGGTGCGCTTCAGCAAGCCCACCGTTTCCCGTCAAGGACTGGTCATCCCTGCCAAAAGTGTACAGACGCATCCGAAAGGTCAGTGCGTTTGGCTTGTACGCAACGGTAAAGCCCAACGTGCCATAGTCCAGTCGACAGGTTTCGTTGCTAATGGTGTCCTCATTAGCGATGGACTCCAACCGGGTGACACACTCGTGACGGAAGGCGTTCAGAAACTATACCCCAATGCTCCCATAATTGTCAGTTCAACAACTAGATAATCTACTTTTTCTATGTCAAAACGAAAGTCGAACCATATTCTCTCCGCCATCCGTAACCATAATATCATCTTCTTTATTATCGGTTGTCTGGTCTTGTTTGGCATCTTCGGTCTGACGCAGATGAATAAGGATGAATTTCCACAGTTCACCATTCGTCAGGGCGTCGTGGCGGCCATCTATCCCGGCGCGTCAGCCGCTGAGGTGGAAGCCCAGGTGACCAAGCCGTTGGAACGATTTCTCTTCACATACGAGGAGGTTAATAAGGAGCTGACCTATTCTACCACTGAGAATGGTGCCGTTTATATCTATGTGGAGTTGAATACCGCCGTGAAACATAAGGATGAGGTCTGGTCCAAGATTCGTCACGGACTGCAACTTTTCAAGAAGACCTCTTTGCCGGCTGGTGTCTTGGAGGTTGTGGTGGTGGACGACTTTGGCAATACTGCCTCCATGCTTTTGGCTGTAGAGTCTCCAGACCGCACTCCGCGCGAGTTGGAGGATTATGCCAATCGTCTTTGCGATAACCTCCGTGCCATTCCAGAGATGGGCCGTATTAAGGTCACGGGACAGCAGAATGAGGAGATTGCCCTGCTCGTCGATCAAGAGCGACTCGCCTCCTACGGCATCAGCCAGCGGACTCTCTTGGTGGAGTTGGCCACGCAGGGTCTCCGAACCGTCAGTGGCAGCATTGAAAATGAGGCTGGGCAGTCTATGCTCTTCCTCGACATTCCGTATCAGTCTGAGTATGAGTTAGGTGAGCATATCGTCTATGCGGATCCTTCCGGCAGCGTGGTCCGTCTTCGTGACATTGCCACTATCGAGCGACGCTATGCGGAAGCCAAGAGTTTTATCAAATACGACGGTTCTCCTGCCGTGTTGATCTCCATGGAGATGAATCCCGGCAACAATATCGTCTCTTTTGGCAAGAAGGTCGAGAAGATTATTGACCAGACCCGTAAGGATATTCCGCCGGATGTGGACATGCACCGTATCACCAACCAGCCTAAGGTGGTGGACAAGTCGGTGATGTCGTTTTTGCGCGATTTACTTTTCTCTATCATCGTGGTGATTGCTGTGATGCTGTTGCTCTTCCCGTTGCGTACGGCATTGGTTTCTAGTTCCAGCGTGCCAATCTGTACGGCTATCACTATGGGACTGATGTATATCTGTGGTATTGAGATGAATACGGTGACCCTTGCCGCTCTGATTGTAGTCTTGGGTATGATTGTGGACGACTCGGTAATCGTTATTGATGGCTATACCGACATGATTCAGAGCGGGCATTCCAATCTCTACTCTGCGGTGACGAGTACTCAGCAGCTCTTCGTGCCGATGTCGTTGGCCACTTTGGCCATTTCGGGCATGTTTTTCCCGATGACACGCATCATCACAGGACCGTTGGGCGATTTTGTACAGTTGTTTCCCTTCACCGTGGCCTTTGCATTGGTCTGCTCTATCTTCTACGCCGTATGGGTAATCCCCTACATATCAACGCGTTATATCCATCGTCAGCGTTCTGGTATGAAACTTGGTCGTTTTGCCGAGGCTCAGAACCGTTTCTTTGCTAAGTTGCAGAGTGTTTATGAGAAAGTCCTCTCATGGTGTTTCCGAAACCCATTCTACATCATCTTGTTTGCCTTTGCCGCTGTTGGCCTCGGTATCTTGATGTTCTCCCAGTTGCATATCCAGATGCTGCCTAAGGCTGACCGTGAGTGCTTCGCCGTGGAGATCCATCTTGCCGAAGGCAGTTCGTTGGATCAGACAGAATTTGTTGCAGATAGCCTTGAGCGAGTCTTGCAGCGTGACCCACGTGTTCTTTCGGTGACCTCCTTCATCGGCTGCTCTTCGCCCCGTTTCCATGCCACATATGCTCCGCAGATGGCCCATCAGAACTATGCCCAGTTTATCGTCAATACCAAGTCGGAACGTGACACTCGTCGGGTGCTGAAGAAGTATTCTGAAAAGTATGCCCACCATTTTCCTAACTGCTATGTTCGCTTCAAACAGATTGATTATCAGGCAGTAAAAAATCCTGTGGAGATTCGTTTGACGGGTGAGAATCTGGATGATTTGAAGCAGGTCGCCGACTCTTTGAAGTGCTTTATGAACAAGCAGTCCTCAATGATCTGGGTGCATTCGGATATGGATGAGACCTCTCAGAACATCAGTGTCCAGTTGAACAGTGAGGAGGCCATGCGATTGGGTGTCACACAGAGTATGCTTTCGCTCTACCTCTCCTCGGCTATTGATGGACAGACGCTTACCTCTGTTTGGGAAGATGATTATAAGGTGACTGTTGTGCTTTACACAGCTACAGCTTGTGACTCCATGAGTTATCAGGATGTGGAGAACTTCCTGGTGCCTACGTCGATACCCTCTGTTTGGGTACCATTGCGTCAAGTGGCGACAGTAACTCCGGCCTGGACGGATGCTGTCATTAATCATCGTAACGGTATGCGCACGGTCACCGTGGGTGCTGATCTCCGTGACGGTTACAGCCAGCCCGAAGTGATGAAGATTATCAAACGTTATATCGATAAAGATCTTTCGCAGCAGATTCCTCAGGGAGTGACCGTCTCCTATGGCGGTCTTACCAGTGCTAACGGGCAGGTGATTCCGCAGATAGCCTTGAGTTTCTTTGCTGCTGTGATGGTTCTCTTCATATTCCTGCTTTATCACTTTGCTAAGATTGATGTCGTTATGCTTACGCTTTCGGCCAGTCTTATCTGCATCTTCGGCGCCTCGCTAGGTCTTTTTATCTTCCAACTCGACTTCAGCATTACGGCTGTCTTGGGTGTGGTGAGCCTCATCGGTATCATTGTCCGTAATGCCATCATCATGTTTGAATATGCGGAGATGTTGCGGGTGGAGCAGCACAAGAGTGCCAAGGAGGCTGGTTTTGAGGCTGGTAGGCGCCGTATGCGTCCTATCTTCCTGACTTCGGCTACCACAGCTCTTGGCGTCATGCCTATGATTGTGGCTCACACCGCTTTGTGGATGCCGATGGGTGTGGTTATCTGTTTCGGTACCATCTTTTCATTACCGCTGGTAGTCACGGTGTTGCCCGTGGCCTATTGGCAGATTTTCAAAAAGAGAGATAAAAAATGAAGAATTACAGAAAATATTGGATGATTTGGATTCTCTGCGTGCTCTTGTGTGCTGGTGTGCAGGGCCAGAGCCTGTCGTTGGATTCCTGTCTGACCTTGGCTCTAGAGCATGATGCCTCCGTGCGAAATGCCGAGATGAATGTGGAGATGGCGCGACTTGTAAAGAAACAAGCCTTCACCAAGTATTTCCCCAACATCAGTGGCGTGGCCCTCGGCTATTACTCGCTGAATCCGCTTGTGGAGTTCGATATCGACGATATAGACAATGCCGCAGCTCGTCAATGGCTGCACAACTACTACATGCAATATGGCCATGCCATGGGACTTCCCGAGTCGATCTCTTTTGCTGAGAAAGGTGTCTCCGTCGGAGCGACGCTGGTGCAGCCTGTCTTCATGGGTGGGCAGATTGCTCATGGCAATCAGCTGGCCAGGGTAGGGGTGGAGGCTGCCGAACTGCAGTGCGACCTTAAAGAGCAGGAGGTGCTTCTTCAGACCGAACAGAGTTATTGGTTGGTGGTCTCTCTGAAGGCAAAACGGCAGACTGTCCTGACAGCCTTGGCCTATCTCGACACTCTCTATCGTGATGCAGAGGGCGCACAGGCAGCAGGTCTGTTGACTCGCAACGAGGTGCTGAAGGTCTCTTTGAAGCGCACTGAGATGCAGTCGAATCTTTTGCGCATCCAGAATGGTATTCAACTGGCACAACGTGCTCTTTGCCAGATGATTGGCGTTCCTTATACAGATGATATTGAGTTGACCGATACCCTTGCTGAAGAGATGATGTCACCCGATTATCTCTTTGCAGATCCGGAGACGTCTGTTTCGCAACGGCTGGAGACTCGTTTATTGGATCTCCAGATAGATGCTGCCCGTTTGCAACGCAAGATGGTCATCGGCGAGGCTTTACCTCATCTGATGGTGGGAGCAGGTTTCGCATATGGAAACCTTATTTTTGAAGACTATGCTTCTAATGGTCTGGTATTCGCATCGTTGCAAGTGCCACTGACAGGCTGGTGGGAGAATGCCTACAAGCAGAAAGAGGCAGCCTTGAAGGTGCAGTTGGCGCAGCGCGACTACGCTGACTTGACCGAGAAGATGGCCTTGGAGACACGGCAGGCATGGAATACTCTGGAGGAGCGCTATGCCCAGCTGGATCTTGCCGAGAAGATGGTGGAGGAGGCCTCTGCTAATTTGGAGACCACTCGACAGAACTATGAGGCTGGTCTCCTGCCTGTGTCCGATCTCCTCGAAGCGCAGGCCCTTTTATGCCAAGCTTTGGACCAGCAGGTAGACTTTCGTATCGACTATAAGATGGCGGTGAGCCGTTATCAGCAGTTGACGAGATAGTATTGCTTCATTGCTTCACTCTAAATGGCAAAATCGACGTTTTTTTATCATATTCGACAATTTAAAATTTTTTTTATTTGGTAAAAAAATGATTATCAAGCAGATATATTTCAAAAATTTTTAGTTGAATAAATAAATATTTTTTTTACTTTTGCAACCATCTGTTGGAGTAGATTTTTAAGTCTGCAAAGCAGTGGCTATAAATCTTTTGATTATTATTAAAATTATCAATTATATGAAGAAATTATTATTCACTATTTGTCTATGTTGGTCGGTGCTGTCGATGACGGCTCAGACTACTGAGACTGCCTACGCCTTCCCGGTCGGAGGCGCGACGGTAGGGAATACCTATGCGGCTATCGGCTTGCCATTCTACGAGCAGGTGGCCTCTGGTACCATTGAGGTAGACCTAGGCGTGGCTCACGCTCTGTTGGTGACTCAAGAAGTCACCGGCGAGACTTGTGAGAACGTAGATTATACCGGCAATGGTTTTAATTTGCCAGCCCCGTTAACTCCTGGAACATCAGAACATTCTAGGTATGAGGTCAATGGTGCCCCGTTGAACTATGACCTGCGGACCATCCTCACCCTCACAGTTTACCCTATCTACGAAGTGTATGATACTATGATGTATCACGGCGAAATGCCTTCAGGTATCGTAGAAGGTGACAACAATCTGGCTTTGCTCACTATCCATGGTTGTGATAGTCTTGTACATCTCTATGCGTTGCTCTGTCCCTACACTGTCAACGATGCGGATGATACAGTCTACAACACTGTCGTGATGAACAACCGTTACTGCTGGACTCAGCGCAACTTGAAGGCTGTTCATTATACTGACAATAGCGATGTGGCTAGTGCTCTCGTTTACACATCCTCCTTAAGTCCGGATGCAGATGCTAACTTGGAGACTTTCGGACGCCTCTACACATGGTATTCAGCCATGAATGTCAGCGAGGATGGTTCCGAAACCCCTGTTGCAGACTCCTACGGTTTCAACCAGGGTGTTTGTCCTACCGGTTGGCACATCCCGACAGCTGTGGAGATGAACGCTCTCCATACCTATGCTGCCGCCGACTTGAACAGCACAGAAGAGTGGCTCGGACCGATTGCTAATACTAATAGCACTGGTTTCTCCGCTCTGCCTGCCGGTTTCTATAATGCCCAGACTAACCGTTTTGAGGATCTTCACACTCATACCAACTTCTGGAGCGCATCCAGCACCACATCCACTACCTTCCCTGAGGCTTTGACCTTTATGCTTGAAGGCCACTGTGCAGAGAGTCTGCTCATCAACGAGCCGACATCCAACGCTTACAGCGTAAGGTGCGTTAAAGATTATCAATATTAAAAAAACATCATATATAGAAATAAACAATAAAATATAATAACATGAAAAAACTTTTCACTTTTTTGATGATGATGTTGCTCACTTTGACGACACTTTTCGCTCAGAGCAACGATAAAATCAGTTATCAGGCAGTTGTCCGTAATTCCAACAATGAGTTGGTTGTCAACGAGGCTGTCACAGTTACCATTTCCGTCGCTAATTCCGAAGGTGGTGCCGCAGTTTATACTGAAACACACAATGTTACGACCAACGCCAACGGTTTGATGTCTCTGCTCGTTGGTACCGGTACTGTGACTTCCGGTGCATGGAGTGACATTGACTGGAGTAGCGCTTTTGTTACTTCCTCTATGGTTGTTGATGGTGAGACCATCAACCATACCGTAGCTGTCAATGCAGTTCCATACGCTCTCTATGCAGACCAGGTTGACCCGACCCAGGTGCAGAATGCAGTTAATGATGCAATGGCTACCGCTCTTGCTCCTTACGCTACGACCAATGACTTGGGAGCAGCTGTTAACGACATCAACAATCACATTGATGACACCCTCGCTGACTATTCTACTACAGAAGACATTAACGACACTCTCGCATATTATACCCCTACAGCTCAACTTCCTGCAGTTTACGATGGTACTCTTACCATTACTGTTAACGGAACTGATTATGTATTCACTGCAAACCAAGCTACAAATGTGAATGTTCCTATCACCATTCCGTCAGATGTTGCTACTACCGCAGAATTGGAAGCTGCTATTCAACATCTTGAGGATTCACTTGCAAGCTATCCTACCAACGAAGATCTGGAAGATACATTGGCTAGTTATCCTACTAATACAGATTTGGAGGACACATTGGCAAGCTATCCTACCAATGAAGATTTGGAAGAAACGCTTGGTAACTATGCTACATCAGAGCGTGTTGAGACCTTTTTTGCAAACATCTGCGACAGCATTGCAGATTGTATAGAAGGTTATGAATATGCAACTGCTGCTGATTTGCAACAACTTGCGCAACAGATGGAGGATACTCTGGCTAGTTATCCTACTACTGCTAAATTGGAAGACACCTTGGCAAGCTATCCTACCAATGCAGAATTGGAAGAAACTCTTGGCGACTATGCTACCTCAGAAGATCTGCTTGCCGACAGCACCGCTTTGGCTGGTCAAATCACAGACCTTGCTGAGCGCGTAAACACCTTTAACACCCATGTTTGCGATAGCATTGCAACATGTCTTGAAGATTATGCTACAAAAGAAGATTTACTTGCTGACAGCACCGCTTTGGCTGGTCAAATCACGGCTCTTGGTACTGCTATTGACAATCGTATCAAAGCCGACAGCTTGGAAGTTCTTGGATTGTATACACAGGCTATGTTGAAGCTGAAGACTGACAGTGCAGCCTTCATCAACGCTATCCATGACACCGCTAATGTTCTCCGCGCCGAGATGCCCGCTGCTCAAGTGCAGGCTGACTGGGAGGAAACAAATACCGACAGTAAGGCTTATATCTTGAACAAACCCGAGATCCCGACGGTTAACACTGGTACTTTGACCATTATCCAAGGCGAAGAGGAACTGGGTACCTTCACCGCAAACTCTTCTGACGATGTAGAGATTGAAATTCCCGAAATGTCTCTTACAGCTGAGGACCTGAACAACTTCATCGACAGTGTATCTCTGCCGACGGCATTGGATGTATACAGCCATGTACAGACGATGAACGCCGACATTAAGGAAGGTCTCAAGACATGGGTTGCCCAGGTTGTCAAGAACAATCCTTACTATGCCATGAACGTTCTCACCCATTATATTGAGAATCTGACCCCTGCCCAGGTTGCCCAGGTTTTCACC
>JAILCI010000019.1 GCA_024686335.1 Bacteroidales bacterium
CTGAATGGACTCACGGGCAGAAAAATTTACAGATAAAAACCTATGCCAAACGAATCACGGCAAGGGTACCCTTGCCGTGATTCGTTAAAAATTGTAATTTTGCATCCGTAAAAACCTGTAACGGTTATTTAGGACTAGTCATTATTTCAAAAGTTTGAAGAACTCAATCAGAAGATCCCAGCACATCTGGACGGTCTTGATTTCGAGTTTCTCGTCAGGTGAGTGGACACCGCGGAGGGTCGGTCCAATGGAGACCATGTCGAGACCCGGATATTTCTCAGAGAAGAGACCGCACTCGAGACCAGCGTGGATAGCCAGCACCTGAGGATCCTTGTGGAACACATTCTTGTAAGCATCAGAAAGTACGCGAAGAACCTCTGAATCAGGGTTAGGATTCCAGCCGGGATAGCCGTCGCCGCTGACAACCTCTGCACCAATCATCCAGAATGCTGTAGAAACTTTGTCGACAACAGCCTCCTTACGAGACTCTACGGAACTACGTTGACTGGTAGTGATGACAATCTTGTCGTCAATTTTCTTGACAGAAGCCAAGTTGGTAGAAGTCTCAACGAAGCCAGGGATATCTTGGGACATAGCTTGAACACCGTGAGGACATACCATCAAAGCGTTCATCAAGTCGATCTGTTGGAACTCATAGAGCACCTTATCAACAGCAGGAGCGGACTCCAGGGTCACCTCCACATCGCGATCGGTGGTGTGGAATTCATCCTTGTAGATCTTGTTCATAGCCTGGCAGTAGAGTTCCCATTCAGAACATTTGGATGTAGGAACTGCCACAACAGCAAAACCTTCGCGGGCAATAGCGTTACGGAGATTACCGGCTTGTATGTCAGCTATGCGGATATTGTACTCGCAATAGCCGTTATAGAGCAGACGGGTGAGGAGTTTCACAGCATTGCCGCGGCCCTTGTTGATATCATCGCCGGAGTGACCGCCTTGGAGACCCTTAACCATCACTTTATAGAATTTAACGTCGGGTTCTTCCAGTTCTTTAACATCCTCATATTCGCATTCGATAGTGGCAACCGTATCCTTACCGCCAGCACAGCCAATGAAAAACTGACCTTCATCCTCGGAGTCAAGGTTGATGAGCATCTTACCTGTCATAAATCCAGCCTCAAGAGCTTTTGCACCGGTAAGACCAGTCTCCTCGTCAATAGTGAAGAGACACTCGATAGGACCGTGTTCCAGCTCTTTGTCGTCGAGGATAGCCAATGCCAGAGCCATACCGATGCCGTCATCAGCACCCAGTGTGGTACCTTTAGCCTTGAGCCATTCGCCATCGACATAGGTCTGGATGGCATCCTTAGAGAAATCGAAATTGACATCTGCATTCTTCTCGCAGACCATGTCCATATGGCTTTGGAAGATAACCGGAGTCACATTTTCCTTACCAGGAGTGGCGGGTTTGGAGATGAGCACGTTGCCGCTAGCATCACGCTTTGTGGGAAGTCCCATGGCCTTGCCGGTCTTCTCCAACCATTCAGAGATAAGCGTCTCATGCTTGGACGGACGCGGTATCTTCGTAATCTCATTGAAATAATAGAAAACCTTTGCGGGTTTCAAAGACAAAATTTCTTCATTCATATTGATAAAATTTAGAGTTTCACATTGGAGGGGCAAAGATAAACTTTTTTAATCAAAAATGCGAGGCAAGATTATTCTTTATTAAGGGACTATATACCTGATGGCACTTTGTATGCCCAAGGATATTGCTAACAGACGTTTTTTAAGGGAGACAAGAGCATCGTGGCAGACAACTCCCATAAATTTAATTCTTCAACTTTTCTCTTGATAGAAAAGTTGCCAAAAGATCAAGCCGACATGAATCCCGCCCGTTCTGTCCGCCCTCTGACAGCGGTGGCAAACGTGAACAAAAATGCAGCATGCGGCAAACGGAAGAACACACGGAAGGCATGCATTTTTGTAAACGCAAGCGCCTTTGCACGCCGCTGTTGGAGGCCGGCATATAACTCACATTTATTATTTTCGAATTTAAGAAAAGGAAATGAAAAAAATAGTATTTTTGCAGCGATTTTTGGTGAGGGGTTTAGGCCCCGAGAGGGAAACAGGTGCAAGTCCTGTACAGTACCCGCTGCTGTAATTTCCAACCAATCTTCACGCATAATGCCACTGTTACACAATGGGAAGGCGCGCGAAGACGGAATAAGTCAGAAAACCTGCCAGATTTCTGTACGTGAAGGCTTCGGGAAGAAGGCTGACACCTGCAATATATATCATATTGTATAAGGTCCTGTCGTATCTCCCAAGCTGACGACGGGATTTTTTGTTTGACGTAACAATTATAACTTATACACTATGATGAAAAAACTTTTATGCTTTTTATTAGTCCTGGCCAGTCTGGGCGTTTATGCTCAGAATGAGCAAGCTCGCGTTTACATGCGCACAAACCAACCTTCTCGTAATGTAACTGACGTTCCCGCCGACAGTATCAAGTTCTGGGTGGGCGAAGGCACCAACGAAGTCGTGGCAGCCTTCTTCTTCTGCGCTGACACTCCTGTAGGTGTCGCATACGGCTACCGCTTCAACGGAAGTACAACGTATCAGAACATGCTGAACGCTATTGCAGCAGCTGACCCTAACTTCAGCTACACAGCTTCTGGAAGCTTCATCAACACCCTGGAATATGACAACGGCACACTGGATTGTGAGATCACCGGAGGTTACATGATGTACTCCTTCAATGGCGGATGGCCTAGCGGTCTCAGCGACGTAATGTCAGCCAGTGGTTATTTCGAACTGACAGAATGGGGCGACTGCACACTCCCCACAACCAATATCTATTATCCCGTAGATCCTAGCACTCCTGCCGTAACCGACGCTACCATTGACGATGACGACGTCATCTACTGGGTTGGCGGTGGTGACAACGAAGTCGTTTTCGCCGTCAACTGGTGCAACCCCGCAGTTGCTTTTGCATGGGGCGTACGCTTCAGCGGTGACAGCATCCTCGTGGCAGATGTGATGAGAACTATCGCCATCTATGACAGCCGTTTCAGCTACACCGTTGGCGACTGGGGCATCTCCGACATCAGATTCCAGGATGGCACTTACGACCTCTCTCTGCAAGGCAGCTGGTGGATGTATAATGTCAACGGCGCAACTGCCATGTTGGGTTATGACGCCCAGAAGGTTGTGGACGACGACATCATCAAATGGGGTGACGAAAGCTGTGGCACTGCTGATGCCAACTACAACTACACCTGGACAACGCCAATCCAACCTGTCGCTCTGCCAGCAGCCTCCACAGAGGTATTTGACGGCATTGTGGGCACATCCGGATGCAAAGCCATCGCCTATAATGACGCTGCCATCATAGGTTGGGCTACCGGTTGCTCCATCGATCGCGGTCCTATGAACATTGCCAGCAACCCGACACCTGCTTCTTTCGGTTCAGAAAGCACCGGCACCGGCATCCCTGGCACTGCTACCACTGATGCAGTCAGCTTAGGTGATGGTGGTGAGGCCACCCTAACCTTCGGCATGCCTATCTCCAATGGTGAAGGCTATGACTTCGCAGTCTTTGAGAACGCTCTCAACCATACCTTCCTTGAGCTCGCTTTTGTAGAAGTCAGCTCCGACGGTGAACATTTCTATCGCTTCCCGTCTGTATCCAACAGCGACCTCAACAACCAGGTTGACAATGGCGGCAGCGTAGATGCCACCAAGCTCAACAACCTCGCCGGCAAATACATCATGGGCTGGGGCACTCCGTTTGATTTGGAAGAACTCAGCGGATACAGCAACCTCGACATCAACAATATCACACATGTGCGCCTCGTAGACGTGGTTGGCTCTATCAACCCCGAATACGGCACAACCGACATGAACGGTCATATCATCAACGACCCCTACCCGACCAATTTCGCTTCCTGTGGTTTCGACCTCACGGGCGTCGGCATCATGAACGGTTGGACTCCCAGCACTGGCGTGAACAACTATAGCGAGACGGCTCTATTCACCGTCTATCCGAACCCCTGCACCGACATCGTAGTCGTCAGCAACATCAGCAATGACGCTACCATTATTGTCAGCAACATCCTTGGTGAGCAACTCAATGTTATGACCAGCCAGGATACCAGCTGTCAAATCAACATGAGCGACTACCCTGCCGGTATCTATTTCATCCAGGTCGGTAATGCAACGCAAAAGATTGTCAAACGATAATCCTAATCCACTTTCTCTAACACTCCTGAATATCGCCCCAGTTTGGGGCGATATTCTTATATATATGGTTGATGTACCATCAACGGCGGACAAAAATCTTGGGTGAAAAAAAATGGGAGTTATATACATGATGGCACAACAGAGATGAGGACAAAGTCTAAAATATTGCATTTTACCCCTCCCCATAATGATTTACCTAGGTACTTGCCCATAGAGCACGCGGGCGGGCGGGCCGACATGCGGTGCGGACGCGGTGTGAATGGCCGGCCTCCAACAGCGGCGTGCAAAGGCGCTTGCGTTTACAAAAATGCATGCCTTCCGTCTATTTTCCCTTTTGCTACATGCTGCATTTTTGTTCCCGTTTGCCGCCGCTGTCAGAGGGCGGACAGAGCGGGTGGGATTCATGTCGGCTTGATCTTTTGGCAACTTTTCTATCAAGAGAAAAGTTGAAGAATTATAATGATGGGAGTTGCCTGCCATGAAGCCCTTGTCTCCCTAAAGAAAATGTCTATCAGCAACATACTTGGGCATACAAGGTGCCATCAGGTATATAGTCCCTAAAAAAATACTGACATTCTGACCTTGATAAATTTTGGCATAGATTTTGTAATAGATATTGACGTCTTTGAAAAAAAATCAATAAAAGTATAATCAATAAAAATTCTAAAATTATGAAATGTAACATCAAACCCTTAGCAGACAGAGTTTTAGTAAAACCTGCAGAAGCTGAGCACAAAACAGCTGGCGGCATCATCATCCCCGACACCGCAAAAGAGAAACCTCAAAAAGGTACTGTCATCGCAGTTGGCGCTGGCAAAAAGGATGAACCTATGACCGTAAAGGTTAACGACGAAGTTCTCTATGGTAAATATTCCGGCACGGAAATCCAATATGATGGTGAGACCTATCTCATTATGAAAGAAAGCGACATTTACGCTATCATTAAATAACAAACAACTCCAAAAACACACGAAATTATGGCAAAAGATATTAAATACAACTGGGAAGCCCGCGAAGGCTTGAAAAAAGGTGTTGACGCATTAGCAAATGCTGTTAAAGTAACCTTAGGACCTAAAGGTCGCAACGTGATCATCGACAAGAAATTCGGTGCACCGCAAATCACGAAAGACGGTGTAACGGTTGCTAAAGAGATTGAACTGCAAGAACCCATTGAGAATATGGGTGCTCAGATGGTTAAGGAAGTAGCTTCCAAAACCAACGATCAGGCTGGTGATGGTACCACCACCGCTACCGTATTAGCACAAGCTATCTTCAACACTGGTTTGAAGAATGTCACTGCCGGTGCCAACCCGATGGAGCTCAAACGCGGTATCGACAAAGCTGTTGCAGCTGTCATCAACAACCTCAAGAGTCAGTCAGTAGAGATCAACGACAGTCACGAGAAAATCGAGCAAGTCGCTTCCATCTCCGCCAACAACGATCCTGAAATCGGTAAGGTTATCGCTGAAGCTATGCAGAAAGTGAAGAAAGAGGGTGTCATCACCATCGAGGAAGCCAAAGGCACTGAGACCAACGTTAAGATCGTTGAAGGTATGCAGTTTGACAGAGGCTATATTTCTCCTTACTTCGTAACTGATACTGAAAAGATGGAGACCGTATATGAGAACCCGTTCATCCTGATTTACGACAAGAAAATCAGCAACATGAAAGAGTTCCTGCCTATCCTTGAAAAGGTTGTCCAAACAGGTCGTCCTATGTTGGTCATCTCTGAGGATGTTGACAGCGAAGCATTAGCTACCTTAGTAGTCAACAGACTGCGTGGTGGTTTGAAGATCGTGGCTGTCAAGGCTCCGGGCTTCGGCGACAGAAGAAAAGAGATGTTGGAAGACATCGCCATCCTGACTGGTGGTACCGTTATTTCCGAGGAGAAAGGCTTCAAATTGGAAGATGCAGATGTTACCATGTTGGGTACCGCTGAGAAGATCACGGTTGACAAAGAGAACACCACCATCGTAAGTGGTAAGGGTGACAAGGCTGCCATCGAAGGCCGTATCGCCATGATCAAGGCTCAAATCGAGAAGACCACTTCCGACTATGACCGCGAGAAGCTGCAAGAGCGTCTTGCCAAATTGGCAGGCGGTGTGGCAGTCATCTACGTAGGCGCTGCTTCCGAGGTTGAGATGAAAGAAGCTAAAGACCGTTATGATGACGCATTGCACGCTACACGCGCAGCCATCGAAGAGGGTATCATCCCTGGCGGTGGTGTCGCTTACATCCGCGCCATTGCAAGTCTTAAGAACCTCAAAGGCGAGAATGAAGACCAGAAGATCGGTATCGACATCGTACGCCGCGCTCTGGAAGAGCCTCTCCGTCAGATTGCCAACAACGCTGGCAAAGAGGGTTCCGTCATCGTCAACGCTGTCATGAAGGGCAAAGGCGACTACGGCTACAACGCTCGTCTCGACCAATTTGTCAACATGATTGACGCCGGTGTCATCGACCCGACGAAGGTCTCCCGTGTTGCTTTGGAGAACGCTGCTTCCATCGCCGGCATGTTGCTGACGACCGAGTGTGTACTCGCTGAAATCAAAGAAGAAAATCCTGCTCCTATGGCCGGCGGCATGAATCCGGGCATGGGTGGCATGTACTAATCTGTCATACTAAACAAGAGAGAAACAGGACTCTGGAAACAGGGTCCTGTTTTTTTTTAGAATGGTCGATGCACGCATCGACCCTACAAAAAACACCGCATATTCTCCATCTCTAGTCTCACATCTTTAGTCATATCACACCCTATCACATATCAGAATATTTTTCTATTTTTGCACACTATTTTATAGAACACATCTAATATTGAATTATGAACATCGTAAAACCCTCCATTCCTAAAGGAACACGCGACTTCACTCCTACCGAGATGATGCGTCGCAACTATATTTTTGACACCATCCGCACTGTCTTTCACCGACATGCGTACTTGCCCATTGAGACTCCCTCCATGGAGAACCTCAGCATTTTGATGGGTAAATATGGTGAGGAGGGCGACCGACTCATTTTCAAAGTCCTCAACTCCGGTGACTTCACAAAAGGTGTTGACTTCAACGATACCGAGAAGTCTGTCAACAAGTTAGCCACAGAAATCTGTGAAAAGGGTCTGCGCTATGACCTGACCGTCCCCTTCGCACGTTTTGTGGTACAACACCAGAACGAGCTCACATTCCCCTTCAAGCGTTACCAGATGCAACCCGTATGGCGTGCCGACCGTCCACAAAAAGGCCGTTATCGTGAGTTCTACCAGTGTGATGCTGACATTATCGGCAGTAAGTCACTGCTCAATGAAGCTGAGTTGATAGAGATCACGGACGAGATCTTCACCAAATTTGGCATTCGCGTTATCATCAAGGTCAACAACCGCAAGATTCTCAGCGGTATGGCCGAAATGATAGGAGCGCCCGAGAAGATGGTCGATTTCTGTACCGCTATGGACAAATTGGACAAGATTGGTCGTGAGAATGTGTGCTGTGAGATGGTAGAGCGTGGTATTAGTGCTGACGCAATCGCAAAACTCGATTGCATCTTCAACATGACTGGCATGAGCACAGAAGAGAAACTCGACACGCTGTCAAAACTGTTAGCAAATAGTGAGACAGGTCTCGAAGGTATTCGCGAAGTGCGTGAAATGTTAGAGTACACCAAATCTATGGACATCAAGAACGAAATAGAGTTGGATATCACACTGGCTCGTGGTTTGAATTACTACACCGGCGCCATCTTTGAGGTTAAAGCCAAAGATGCAGCCATGGGTAGTATCTCCGGTGGCGGTCGTTACGACAACTTGACTGGTATCTTCGGACTAAAGAACATGTCTGGCGTGGGCATCTCCTATGGTGCAGAACGCGTCTACGACGTGCTCAATGAACTCAATCTCTTCCCTGACAATATCCTCAACCCTGTCAAGGCTCTCTTCATCAATTTTGGTGGCGAGGATGAGCGTTATGCATTAGCTGCCTTGCGCGAGCTGCGCAAAGCAGGACTCTCTGCTGAAATTTACCCCGACAATGCTAAGATTGGCAAACAGATGACCTACGCCAATAATAAAGGCATCCCGTTTGTCATCATGGCTGGTGAAAACGAGCGAAACAATAAGACACTAACTATTAAAGACATGGCTAGCGGAACTCAGGAAGAACTTTCATTGGAGGAAGCTCTTGCAAAACTGACATCCTGCTAAGCATCTGTTTATAAACAAAATGGATACAAAACAGCCTAAGGACAAACAGTCTTCTCAGTTTGCAAAAAAATTACGCTACTGGTTCAAGAAACTGCTTCAACTCACACAGTTGAGGGAGGATACCGACTATGAGGCAACCATCGAGAACATTACGAAAAGTGTCACCTTCCGTGGCATGAACCTTTGGATTCTATTTTTCGCCATCATTGTGGCATCAGTGGGTTTGAACGTCAACTCAACGGCCGTCATCATCGGTGCCATGTTGATATCACCGCTGATGGGACCTATCAACGGCCTGGGTCTGGCCATCGGCATCTTTGATGAAGATCTGATGCGCAAGTCATTAACCAACCTCCTCATCATGGTGCTAATCAGCCTCTTAGCCTCAACACTATACTTTCTAATCTCTCCGCTAGGAGATGCACAATCAGAGTTGCTGGCACGTACCAACCCAACAATTTTCGATGTCTTCATCGGGTTCTTTGGAGGTTCGGCTGGCATCGTGGCCATGTCTCGTAAAAACCAATCCATGACCGTCATCTCCGGCGTGGCCATCGCCACCGCCTTGATGCCACCTCTTTGCACTGCTGGTTATGGTTTAGCAACATTCCAGTTCCGATACTTCTTCGGAGCACTTTACCTCTTCTTCATCAACTCTTTCTTCATCGCACTATCTACCTTTATCTTTGTACGTTATCTCGGTTTTCCGCAGACAAAATACATGGATAATAAACGTGCTACCGCTGTTAAGCGTATCATTACGGTCTTCACTATTATCGTCATCGTTCCAAGCGTTATCGGCGCTATTAACATGATTAAAGAGACCGCCTTCCATACTCAAGCCAAGAAGTTCGTTACTGAGATTCAGGAGACTCCCACATTCAAAAACCGACAGGTTTTCAATGTGGATAGAGAATATAACCGAAAAGAACAGACCATCACCATGTCTGTCGTTGGCACTCCGCTCAACTCCGTAGAAATTACAGAGTTACAGGAATATATGCGCACAACTTATGGTCTTAAGAACACCAAACTTATCGTCAAGCAAACAGGCGAGACTATTGACATAGCCAAACAAAACGAGATTATCGAAAATATGCTTGACAAGAAGGAACAGGTTATCTTGGAGAAGGATTCTGTCATCCATTCATTACAATCTAAAATGAGTGAGATGGAACAATCAGAAGCACTATCTGACCAGATTGCCAAGGAGTTATATGTACAATATCCCAATTTGGAAGTTTTTGCTTTAGATAATCTCTACTATGTCAATCCTCAAACTGGGACAAAGGAGAAAACACCAACTGTTTATTTCAAATGGAAAGACAAAGCAGGACATGCATTAGCGGAAGAATCCATCATCAAATGGCTGAAAGTTCGCTTGGAAGTCTCTGAGATAAAAGTTATTCACTAAATCATGGAGAAGCATTTTCTGCCGATCACGAAAAAGGAGCTGGACTATCTGCAGTGGGACTATGTGGATGTCATCCTGGTGAGCGGTGATGCCTATGTGGATCATCCCTCATTTGGACCGGCAGTCATTGGGCGTGTCCTGGAGAGAGCAGGACTTAGGGTTGCAATTCTTCCTCAGCCAAACTGGAAAGACGATCTCCGTGACTTCAAAAAATTAGGAGTTCCGCGCCTGTTCTTTGGCGTGACTGCGGGAAACATCGACTCCATGCTGAACCACTATACGGCGCAAAAGCGTCTCCGCCATGATGATGCCTACACTGCTGGCGGCCAAGCGGGTTTCCGTCCCGACTACGCAACTGTCACCTATACAAAGATTCTGAAACAGTTGTTTCCCGATGTGCCTGTCGTCATTGGCGGCATAGAGGCCTCCATGCGAAGACTGTCGCACTACGACTATTGGAGCGACACACTAAAACCATCTATCCTTGTCGAAAGTGGAGCTGACATCTTGATCTATGGCATGGGAGAGCGTCCTATCCTTGCCATTGCAGAGTTGTTGCGTCACAAAGACTGGCGTGAGCATCTATCGGAGCAAAAACAGATAGGTTTTATAACTAATGATATCACGCCTTATCAGGAAGAGGAGCCCATCATGCTGCACTCTTTAGCGGCTGAGCAGAAAGACAAGCGTAAATATGGTGAAGACTTCGTGAAGTTTGAGCGGGAAACCAACAAGCGGGAGCAGCGCACAATGATCCAGCCGCACGGTGATAAATACATAGTAATGCGTCCGCCCTACCCTGTAGCTACAGAAAAAGAGATGGACGAATTTGCACTCTTCGACAGAATGATGAATGCACCGCATCCCAAGTATCTGAAGCGAGGTCCCGTGCCGGCTTTTGAGATGATCAAGAACTCCATCACTATCCATAGAGGATGTTTCGGGGGTTGTAGTTTTTGCGCCATCGCCGCGCACCAGGGCAAGCAGGTCTCTTCACGTTCCGACGCCTCCATCTTGGCCGAAGCCAAGGACTTAAGTCAACGTGATTACTTCAAAGGACACATTACCGACCTTGGAGGGCCTTCTGCCAACATGTTCCGCATGCAAGGGAAGAACTTAGAACTATGCCGCACCTGTGCGCGCCCATCTTGCCTGCATCCGCAGATATGCCCTAACCTGCAGCGCAATCACCAGCCGATGATTGAACTGTACGAAAAAGTCAGTCAATTGAAAGGTGTTAAACACATCACCATTGGCAGTGGTATTCGTTATGAATTATTGCTAGACGAAAAGAGTGCAGACACAAAGAAATATCTGCACCAATTGGTAGATAAGCACGTCTCCGGTCGTCTGAAAGTAGCTCCAGAGCACACGGACTCCGATGTTGTTCGCTTAATGCGCAAACCGGAATTCAGCAAATTCCTGCATTTTATGAGACTTTTCAGGGTAGAAAACGAGCGTTGCGGCAAAAACCAGCAACTGATACCATACCTCATCTCTGCACATCCTGGATGTACATTGGCTAAGATGTCGGAACTGAGCAGAATTGCCCGCGAGCACCATCTGATGACCGATCAGGTGCAAACCTTCACTCCGACTCCGATGACTTATTCTACGGCCATGTACTATCTGGAATATGACCCTTACACAGGCGAACCTGTTCATGTAGCCAAGAGCGACCAAGAACGACGCGACCAGCACGCCTTCTTTTTCCCGAAGACGCGTCCCACAACAAATAAAAATGTGAAAAAAAGAGACTACTCCGTAGGGCCGAAGGCCTCCTCACCACGTCGTAGACACTGATCGTAGGCCTCCTGGTTCTTCAACTTTTTATAACAGAGCAACTCACTCTGCCATAAATCCCAAAAAATAGGCATAGACTCGTCGAGAATCTGATAGCATTCGACAGCCTTATCGTATTGTTTATGATTTTGATAGGCCTGTCCTAACAAGAAAAGATAAATGGGGTCATCACCTGTATAAGCAATCATCTGTCCCGCAGTCGTTTCAGTGCCAGATACATTTCCTTCCGTATAGTGGCTATGTAATTGATGAAAAAGCAGATAGCGAGGATCTATACGATTTTTTATAGCATCCAGTTTAGAGAGAAATGTCTTAGGGTTATCTTGATATAGATTTACTAGATAAAGCTGATAGAAAAGAGGATAATCTTTCAATTCCCCCTCGTGCGCCTGAAGTACGGAGACAGCCCCTTTATGGTTGCCAGAAGCAGTCAACTCTTCCGCCTCGCGCAACCAACGGGCTTCACTATCAGGGTTAGTCTGAAGCAAAAGATTGTACAACATATTGTATTTCACATTATTGGACAAATTAGTACCCAAGCTATACACAAAGCAATCCTCCACCATAATCTGTCCACTCACCGTATCAAGGATACAATCATAAAAATCAATGATAAAGTTATTATATATTCTAAAAACGGCATGATGGCCTGCATCATCCTGATAATAACGAACAAAAGAGAAATCCCCACCATTATCCAATGCTAGGACCACCTGGTCCCCGAGTTGCAGACAGTGATCAAAATAGGCTTGCCCACCCTCTACATCAAAACCGCTGTATACGATGGAGTTCTCACACACCAATGTCTTAATATGCTCGTTATCAATAACATTATTCAATGCTGAAGCATCTCCGATTTCGAGATTTCTAACCATCGTTGTAGCAAAACTTTGAACAGTCTGCTCATTGATAATGATTTGAGGGTTTTCCTCCCGAGGGGTTTCTTTAGATTTACACCCCACACTAGATATTGCCAAGACAAATGTTATCGATATTATTACAAAGGCATTCAGCTTCATGATATTTTTTTGATGTTATTTATTCAACAAAGACACATAAGTGTAGACGGGATAGTGATCGGACAGATCCATTTCAGTACAAACAGTATGTCCAAAGTCATTGTAGAATTTAGAATGAAGAATATAGTCGATACGGAAAGATGGGAATACGCCGCCTTTATATGTCACACCCGTGCCCTTGCCACTAGCCCGGAAAGAGTCCTTGAAGCCATGGGCTATCTTATAATAACTGTAGGACTCAGGAGTATCGTTAAAGTCCCCACAAATAATAATAGGAGCTTCGCAAGTGTCAATATGTGCGCGAACACTTCTTGCCTGCTCTTGGCGTTGCTCGAAGGCAAAGGCAATCTTCTTATAAAGTTTTACAGCCTTCTCATCAAGCTGTCCATCATCATTTTTATTATGCAAAATTGCCTCACTGGCGGCATAGTCCTCTTGGTTTATATGATATGAGCTAAGATGCACATTATAGATTCGAACAGTATCACCATTATAACGAATATCTACGTACATAGACTTGTTTGAGGAACTGTCGCCAGTCTCCACAGAACCATTTCCAACGATTCTATATGAACTGAAGATGGCCTGTCCAAACTGATATCCAAATTTATTCTCAGATGCGATAGAGACTTGATAATTGCGAGGACTATCCGGAAGACCTAATGCCTCTAAAAGTTCTTGCGTAATATTGATACCACGCTTCCCATTTTTATCATAACAATACTCTTGGACACAAAGGATATCAGGTTTCTCTTTTTTCAAAAACTCGATTATTTTCTTGGCATCTTGAGAATATGTGTCGGCATAGATATTAAAATCATGAACATTGTAACTCATAACTTTCAAGCAATTAGCACAAGTTTCAGGTTTATCCATGCTTCTCAATTGAAAATGACGATCTATATTATTCACATTGAGCAACATCAGGATGGCAAGGACTATTGACCAACGGTAATCCACAAAAAGCCACACGACAAGCAAAATAGCATTGGAAATGACAATATAGGGAAATAGGAGTCCACAATAGGCAATCACATTAGATACTGATGGAGGAATCACTTTAGCCAACAACGAGAATAATAGCGCTCCCATCGCCAGCACCGAAACTAACATCAGCAATGACTTACCAATCCATTTAAATATGCTCAATCGTTTTGAACTCATGACTTATTGGAGTAATGAAATAAAAAATCTTTTTCTTCATCAGTCAATGAAGGATAACCATTAGCTGAAATCTTATCCAGAATCTCATCAATACGTTGCCTGTCAGCCTCCTTACGCTCATTATAATCTTCGTCACTGATAGGACGACCGCTCTCGCCTGAGACATAGTACTTCTTCTTTTTCTTTGGAGAACCATTTTGAAAAACTGAAGAAAGGTTGTTTTTAGTATATAGTTTATACAAAAAAACGTATAAAAGTCCTAAAAGTACGCCACCGATATGGGCTATATGTCCGCCTGCGTTACCCTTTGGAATGCTCATCAAGTCGATAGCAACGAAAATGAGAGTGAGCCACCATAACTTCATCTTGCCAATGAGAAGAAAATAGACCTCATAGTTTGGCTCGTACAGAGTGATCGCTGCCATGATTGCCATGACACAGCCTGAGGCGCCGACAGCAAAACTATAAGGCATTGTTTGAGCAAAAGCCGGGAAAAGGTTGTATGCTGCCATATAGGTGACATTACCTATAATTCCTCCAAGGAAATAGACCCAGAGGAAATGCTTCTCACTCATGCGGGAAAGGAAAAACTTTCCGACATAATAAAGCATAAACATGTTAAAGAAAATGTGCCAGAAACCAGCATGGATGAAGAGGCTGGTCACGATGCTCCATGGTTGACGCAACCAAGTATCAAAAGATGCGGGACAACTGAGCCACTGCAGAATCACTTCCTGTTTGGCGGAACCGTCAAACTGCATCAGAAAACCCACAAGGGATATAAGCCAACCGCAGACGAGTGTCAACAGATAAACACCGATGTTCAGCACAATCAGACGATTAAGCCAGGAAGGTTTTTGGGCAAAACTTTTAATACGATCCCAGATGGAGACGCGGGGTCTCATTCTATACGAAGGTTGATTAAAACTCATTATATTGATAGAAATTGTCTTTACGTTGGTTCTTGTCATAGCGGCGCCAAAGCAGGATCAGGACAAGGCCTACAAGCATACCGCTCAAGTGAGCAAAGTGGGCCACACCGTCCCCAGTACCAGCCACACCATAAATCAGTTCAAGAGCACCGTAAATGACGACGAACCATTTAGCTTTGATAGGGAAGAGAAAATAGATATAGATTTCAGCATTGGGAAACAACATACCAAAGGCCAACAGGAGAGCAAAGACAGCACCGGAAGCGCCTACGAGATTAAACTGATTCAACAATGCATCTTTACTGCTTATCACATTATTAACTACATCCTGGATAGCACTGGGCGACTGCTCCAGATAGAGGAGTGTCTGTTGAAGTGCATCCTCGCGAAGATATTTACCATGATACTGCTCAACAAAAGAGCGGAAACTCTCTAAAGAAGGATCTGCCAAGAACTGGTCCATCATGGCTATCGTGGGATGAATCTGGAAGAAAATGACCAGATAGTGCATAAGGCCCGCACTCATACCGGTGATGAAATAATATAGCAAAAAACGCTTGGTCCCCCACGTGTTCTCCACGGCAGCGCCAAACATCCAGAGAGCAAACATATTGAAGAAAAGATGCCCGAAGTTGGCATGCATGAACATGTAGGTCACCGGCTGCCAGGGCATAAAGAGCTGAGAGGAAAAATAGTGCAATCCCAACCATCGCTCCAAATCCACCAAACCTGTCTGCTTAAAGACTACTGTGGCCAAAAAAAGCAGCACGTTGATGATCAATAAGTTTTTCACTCCTGTGGGCAGTATATTAAAACCACCCATTCTTATCTGTCCTTGACTCATACGAGAATTTTTCTAGTTAATAATCTGAAAAACAACACTTTAAAAACTAAAATTCATTTTTCAGCAGAAACTGCAAAGATAGTAAAAAATGCTATTTTTGCGGGTATGAATCTTCAAATTGAGTTGCCGGCATGTAAGAGTATAGTTATCAGAGAGTTAATTATACACTTCATCTCTACGGGGAAGATACTACCCGTGGAGAAAGAGTCATGCAATGACGTAAAAGTGACGGCACAAGCTTTAGAGACCATCAACTGTGAC
Source organism: Bacteroidales bacterium (assembly GCA_024686335.1). GTDB lineage: Bacteria > Bacteroidota > Bacteroidia > Bacteroidales > WCHB1-69 > F23-D06. The sequence continues at coordinate 15,839 of JAILCI010000019.1, forward strand.
ATGGCATCTCACGGTAAGGCAGTTGTAGACGTGCAAGACTGTGGAGCTGCCTTTCGTTTTCTGCTTCCCATATTGGCAGGGACGCCTGGCGACTGGATCCTCACAGGCACAGCTAGATTATTGCAACGACCCATCGAAGAGCTCGTGACGCTTTTGCAACAAGGTAGCGCTCAAATTACGCAAAAGGAAAAGGGGCTCCATATTATCGGAAGAAGGCTGCACCTTGAAGAGATCACCATCGACTGCTCTCGCACCAGCCAGTATGCCTCTGCACTACTGATGGCAGCGCCTCTGCTCGGCCTCAAGAAACTGCACATCACCCCAGATGACGTTCGGTCGTCAGGGTATATTGATATGACAAGACATGTCATTGAAACGCATAAAACGCACAGCAATGCGTCTCTACGGGAGGGCGATTGGGATGCGGCACTGTTCTGGTACGCATATGCCCTGCTGAATAAGAGAACAGTCGTCTTGGAGAATCTCACCCTCGACTCCATTCAAAGTGACAAAATCGTCGCAACGTGGTTTGAGACACTTGGCGTCAAGAGCATGCCCAATGGAGAAAATGTCATCATCACTCCTACTCCACAGCTATCAAAACCGAAAATCACCGTAGATGTGGCCAATCATCCCGACACAGTGCCGGTGATGGCTGTTCTAGCCGCGCTGCTCCCCGCCGACATCACCTTCCGACACACGCGCAACCTGCAATACAAAGAGTCGGACCGTATCCAGCATCTGGCGGAGCAGCTTCGCAACTTTGCCGACATCGAGGTTGGAGACGACCATCTTCGGGTGGCAGGCCGCCCCGACAGCCGAGATCGGATGGCAGGCTGCTGTTTCCGGACATGGCACGACCACCGGCTGGCCATGGCCTTCCTGCTGGCCGTCAGTCCTGAGAACTTGGACGATATTGATTGTCTGAAGAAATCGTATCCTAACCTGTTAGAGTTGATAGTTGATAATTGATAGTTGACAGTTATTTTTCGTTCATTTTCAATTCTTCGAGAATCCACAAATTATCGTTTATAATACTAAAAGCAGTGCTTTTCTCGTTAATCAAGAAATTTATTATCTTTGCACGCTTTAATTATTGCACCATTATGAAAAAGATCATTGTTATCGCAGCATTGTTTTTAGGCATTATCGCCATTTTCGCCGCATGTGACACCCAGCACAAGTGCGCCGCTTACGGTCATTATGCATGTTACGAAGCTCCCGCAGAAGTGGCTGAGTAATCTGTCACTATGTTGCGCAGACTCCATTTCAAATCTCTATGCACGCCCCTTTTAGTATTCATCCTGACAGGGGTGTTTGCTTGTGTTTCGGCGCAAGAGGTTGGGGAGTTTCATCACGACGTCACCGTGAAGGAGTGGAACTTCGAGCTAGCCATCAACACCTCCGGTTTCGGTATTGGTTTCCAGCATGGCCGAACGCCCGACATCCACAACAAGCACTTCTGGGAGGTAGAATTTCTCTACAACCAGCATCCCAAGTCTATCCGTTCCGTCAACATTGCCTACGACTGGACCCGTCCATGTCGTTATGGCCAGTTATATACCCTATTCTTCCTGCAGGGAGGATACGGTTACCAACGGACAGTGCATCAAAAGCCCTACTGGGGCGGTGTGGCAGTAAACCTCAAGTTCTCGGCTGGACCAGCACTAGGCTTAGGCATTCCCTGCTACGTTGAAGTGCTGAACTATAACACAGGTTTCTCGGAAATAGTGCGGTACAATCCTGAAATACACAATCTCAACAACATATTGGGCGGTGGCGGTATGTTTACCGGCATAGCCCAGACTATCTTCCGTCCCGGCTTTTACGCCAAGGCGGCCGTCAACTTTGAATTCGCCAAGAGCGACTATCGACTTCACGCCCTGGAGGTCGGTGTCTCCTACGACATGATCTTCCCGTTTGTGCAACAGATGGCCGAAAACAAAGCCAAGGCATTCTATCTTGTCGGTTATATAGCCTATGACTTCGGGCGCAAGGTGGGAGCCTATAAGAAACAGTAGTCTTCAGAGCCTATGTCTTCAGATATCAAACAATTAGCCAACCAGACCGCCATCTACGGTGGCACCACGATCCTCAGCCGACTTCTCAACTATCTGCTCGTACCTCTGCACACCTATATCTTCTCTGACGCTAGCCAATATGGTGTGGTAGGTGAACTGTATGCATGGACAAGCCTCTTCCTTGTCATCCTGACTTACGGCATGGAGACGGCCTTCTTCTATTTCTCCCGCGACAAAGAGATTCAAAACAAGGTCTACTCTACCATCGTCACCTCGTTGATGTGCACCTCCACCATCTTTGTCATCCTATGTACATGCTTCTCTGGACCCATTGCCAACTGGATGCATTATCCCGACCATCCGGAGTACATCATCTGGTTCGCTTTCATCATCGGCATTGACGCACTCACATCCATCTTCTTCGCCCGCCTTCGTCATCTCAACAAGGTGTGGAATTTCGCCTTGGTCAAGATGACAAATATCATAACCAATGTGCTCTTCAACCTCTTCTTCCTGCTGCTCTGCCCCTACCTGCTCAAAAACAATCCCGACTCTTTTGTCTCCGCCATATACAACCCCTCCATCGGAGTTGGATACATCTTCATCTCCAACCTCATAGCATCCATCGTCACACTCATCATTTTGTTGCCGAGCTTCTTCCGCCAGAAATATGAGTTTGACTTTTCTCTTTGGAAAAAGATGATCATATATGGTCTACCACTACTCGTTTTCGGACTGGCAGGCATCGTCAACGAGACTATGGACCGTGTGCTGTTGAAATATTTCTCCGTCCAGGAAAACCCGCAAGCCTCTGTAGGTATCTACAGCGCATGTTACAAGATTTCCATCCTGATGACCATCTTTGTACAAGCCTACAAATATGCCGCAGAGCCCTTCTTCTTCAATAAGTCCAAAGAAAAAGATCCGCAAAAAACATACGCAGAAACTATGACAGTTTTCGTATTTGTCTGCTCAATTATCTTTGTGGGCATTATGCTCTACATGGATATCATCCAATACTTCGTCGGACCAGAATATCGTGTCGGTCTCCCCATCGTACCAATACTCTTGATGGCCAATCTCTTCTTGGGCATCTTCTACAACCTGTCCATCTGGTACAAGCTTACCAACCAGACCAAGTTCGGAGCTTATCTGGCCATCTTCGGCGCCATCATCACGTTGGTGCTGAACATCGTTCTGATTCCGCGCTTTGACTACATGGGTTCCGCCTGGGCCACCTTCTTCTGCTATCTGAGCATGATGGTCGCCTCCTATTTGCTCGGACAGAAATATTATCCGGTCAACTACGAAGTCAAAAAGATCGTGTTATACATGGTGATTGCTGTGGGTGTATATTTCATCAGCTTACTAATCAACAAAGGGTTGCATATTGAACAGATGTGGATACGCCTGTGTGTCAACACAGCGCTGCTGATTGTCTATGTCGGCATTCTGTTCGTCATCAACAAACAGAAAATCATGAAATTGATACGCAGATAACCTTGATAGTTGATAGTAGACAAGGTGCCCCCGTAGACCGTATGTGTATTGCGCGGATAACCCTATTAAATTGGTGGACCCGAATGGGGACCCGATTGAAAAAATATTATGAAAGCAGGTCTCACCATGCAAGATGAAGTAGTTTCATTGATTGGATTCCCCCCTTTTTTCTATCATACTTACGAACAACTAATACTTGACCATTACAATCATATAAGTACCATACTCCTATTTTATTACCATATTTATACTTTCCTTTCTCACGCAAGACACCCTGATTGTCGTAAGCAAAATATCTTCCGTGCAATCTACCATTTTTATATTTACATACTTGTAAAAAAGAAGTAGTTGTTTTACAACCTAATTCTGTATATTCTTTACAAACAGAGAAATCTCTACTATCTTTCATTTGAGAGCAATAGATTGTAATAGAGTTAAGCATGGAATCGAATAAGGGAACATCCTGTTCGTCAACACCCCAATACCCATATGAGAACCAACCAGAACGAACATCTTTCCAGAATTTCATTACAGAATCGACGACAACATTGTTTTTATTCATTTGTAAAACATAATGAGTCCCCTGGCATTTCAAATAAGATGGTTCTATTAGACGGATTGAAGTATCATATTTCGCTAACAGCATGCTATTCCAATAGTCTTCCGAAAATCTTTCTTGAACTATAGAATAAGTCATAAAACTTCTGATATTTTCATTGTTATTGCCATAATTTAAGTAGCAATCATTCACATAGATGTTAGATGGAAAATAACCGTTATTAGGTAGGGAGATTGTATCGCGATCTGATGGAAAATAAAAAACATGATCTCCGTCAGACCAATATGGTGATGTGTTTCCACTAACTATATAAGGTTTGAGAAGTTTTATGCTCGCCATCAAACAAGTATCGGATGTCCCAAACGGGCAGATGTCAAAAGTGACAATGCCAGGACAACTTATCTGTTGGCCTAGAACACCATTGTACTTGCACCCAACGGTTATATCCAGAAAGAGTAAGATGAAATAGAAGATGTGTTTATTCATAGCTAAAGAACTATTTAATGGGGCTAACTTCCAAGAAATAGCCACCTCCCTTATCTGATTTTTCTTTCCCCCTTCACCTGGAAATTCTTCAACTCCGTATTGTTGGAACTGCCCCTATAGAACAGGGCTGTGCTACGTGTGGACTTGCAACTCTTAATGGAGACATCGTTCTTGGTGCCATAGAAATCCACGAACATCTTGTTGCTACAAGGGATGAAGGTGCATTTCTCATAATCAGCATGATTGTCAATATAATAACGATTGTCGTCAGCATTATTGAGGTAAATCTTACACTGTTTATACAATCGTTTGCTATTATTCTCCGGCATTGCATAACGAACCATGCCAACGGTGCAACCAGTGAAACGAATGCTGTACTGACCATTCGTGAGGACGTTAAAGTTAAGGCGGGAATTGAGAATCTTTATAACATCTTCCTTGCTTCTACAGAGATTAATAGTCAAGCTAGCTGGATAGACATACTTCTTCGTGGCTTGCTTAATCTGCGCATCGGAACCAGGCAAAAGATCCATATTACGGATGTCATATTGGATAGTCTTTGCCGAGGTAACAGGAGCACTGGAAATGACGAAATTGGCAGCATGTCCGGAACCCGAATAGTTAAATGTGAGTCCTTCGACCTTCACCTTAGAAACATAATCTACTGATTTACTGTATGTAATCTCACCTGTGGGTTTGAAGAGGATAATCTCAGACACCTTGTCAGGAACATTAACGATGAGGTTCTTAATATGAACATTGGGCCAACATTTACTGGCAATTTCCGGACGAGAGACAGCTTGATTATTCAATTTTCCTATAGAAATCAAAAAATTACGAGATACACCAGCCTCCATCACACAGTCTTTGAATGTCAAATCAAACGGAGTGTATGCATTATAAGAGGTCTCAATAAGAACTGGCACAAAGTTCACGAATCGGCAACCGTCGAAGAGCACCTCCCCAAAGACAGATGAAAATTGGTTATAAAGTTTGGTAAACTTACAATTGTAGATAAAGACATCTTTGCCGTAACAGTGAACGTCAAAACGATTGATATCGCAATCTCTTAACGTAATGTTATTCATATTGTTAGTGCCAAAAATACCCCACTGAGCATGTCCCACCAAGCGTTGGAATGTAGCATTCCAGATATTGTTCATCATAATGCCGTAGCCGTACTTTTTTTCCTGCGAATAGGTACCTTCTATGGTCACATCTTCCATTGTAACATTGGTACAATTGATTAGTGTGAACGCTTCATCGGCATACATAGTGCTATTTTGAGGGGTATAGAGCTGGACATTGCTAATTTTTAGATTGTTATAGCCTTCAACATATATGCATTTTGTCTTATAGGTGGAACTACTGTCTCGCACAATTTTCAGATTGGAGATCACCTTCATGTCTGGGGTAGCAGGGCAATAAGAGGCTTTCAGATGAGTAGTATCCGTGGCATAGGACGCGATTGGAGCATTTTTAGCTTTACCGTCATGGATAAAGAGGATATCCTTACGGGTGGCTCCATAGGCATATCCGGCACGATTTGCAACCCAGGGAGTCTCATCTTCCAAAATCAAAAGCCAATCGCCTTCTGACAATGAGTCGACATCTCTAAAATCACCCTCGTCTACAAGACTCTTATCAATCTCAATTGGTGTAGCTGGCTGAATCATTTCAAATAGAAAATACTTCTGGGCATTATTCCTCACCGTTAGCGTCATACCATGAAAGTCATTAATTGGGGTCAGAGGAATGCTCTTGAAGCCTGCCTTAACCTCTATGGTAAGGGAATCAATCCCTTCGTAGGAAACATTTTTCCCTTCGGCAAGAGCAGCCACATGAGTCTGATATAGCACCTCATATCTTGCGCTATCAGTCGTTGCCTCTGCCAGACCAAAGTCAATGGGTGAAAGATATTGTACAGAATCCATAGTCTCTTCCTTTTGTGCATTGCCCGCCATGACAAAAAGAACCGCAGCGAACAAAAGTATTATTTTTTTCATCATAACACACATTAAAATCAACCATTTTTCCGATAGGTTGTATCAAAATCTGTTCTGGAGAGCAGTGAGCGACCTAGGGTAAGCTCATCAGCATATTCCAGTTCTTCTCCAACTCCTATTCCTCGGGCAATGGTAGTAATTTTTTCAACTTTATCTTTTACATTCTTATAAATGAAGAAATTCGTAGTATCACCCTCTACAGTTGAAGGCAAAGCGAGAATTAACTCTTTGATACTCTCCTGCTCCACCCTATCAAAGAGCTCCTGCAAGTTAAGCTGTTGGATACCAACACCCTCCATTGGAGAGATCACGCCTCCTAACACGTGATAAACACCTTGGTACTGGTTGGTATTCTCTAAAGCGATAATATCGCGAATATCCTGCACCACGCAGATAACAGAGGTGTCTCGCTTCGGATTGGCACAGATATCGCATATCTCACTATCGGAGACATTGTAACACTTCTTACAAAAGAAAATGTCCGTCTTCAACTTGTTGATACGGTCAGTAAGACGCATAACATCCTCTGTATCTGTCTTTAACAGATGCAAGGCGAGCCGAAGAGCCGTACGCTTCCCTATACCGGGCAGCTTGGCAATCTCGGTAACAGCATTCTCCAAATTTTTAGAATATATTGATAGCATAAATTATAAAGATCAAGAATGTTCAAAAATTAGCGTTGAAAATTGGTCAGGGACGAAAATTTCATTAGCCACGGCAAGAATATCGTCTGCTGTAAGTTCTTCAATCTCTTTGATGCTCTCCTCCATCGTATCTACCTCATCGAAAAACAGGGCGGTATGACCAATGGCAAGCATCTCGTTAAGTTTAGCCTCATTGGCCAGAGCCATCTGTCCAATCAACTGTTTCTTAGCATAATAGAGCTGCATCGTACCCAATTTTTGATTACGCATACGCTCAGTTTCCCGCAACACAATATCCATACATTGCTCGGTATTGTTGTGCGCACAACCGAAATAGACTGAGAAAAGTCCTGTATCGGAGAAAGAGGTATAGTTTGCCTCCACCGTATAAGCCAAACCGCGTTTCTCTCGCATGGTCATATTCAGCCTTGTATTCTGTCCCTGGCCTCCCAACATATTGGTTAGAAGGAGGAAAGGCACACGCTTGTCTTCTGTGATAGCGTAAGCAGGCATTCCCATCACAACATTGGTCTGAGCTGCATGCTTGCGCACCCGGACAGTCTGAGGTCGGTAGTCGGTAAAGAGCGTTCTGGGAGTAGGTTCTTGCTCCAGTACCATATCTCCAAAATAGCGTTCACAGAGTTGCAGAAGACGCTTTAGGGAGATGTTGCCCACCGAAGCCAAGACGATATTATGCACATTATAGTATTGTTGCAATAGACCCAAAAGGTCTTTGCGAGTCATCTTGCGGACGCTCTGCTTGGTGCCGAGAATATTACGGCCCAAAGGATGCTGATAGAAGACTTGCGTCTCGAAATCGTCAAAGATAAGTTCAGAAGGCGTATCCTTATAGTAACTGATCTCCTCCATGACAACGGTCTTCTCCTTTTCAATCTCCTTCTCCGGGAAGACGGAATGACAGAGGATATCAGATAACAGTTCTACCGCCCGAGGATAGTCGGGTGAGAGAAAAGAGGTATGGAAGTAAGTCTCCTCCTTAGAGGTGCTGGCATTCAGATCACCGCCCACGGCCTCCATACGGCTGATGACGCGGTAGGCATTGCGTTTCTTCGTGCCTTTAAAGATAGTATGTTCCAGAAAATGAGCCAGTCCCGGGGTCTGCTGAGGTTCGTCACGAGTGCCTATATCAACCAGCACCCCGAAATGCGATATCGGGGAGTTGGTCTCCACATGAACGACCCGCAAGCCATTATGCAGTCTTACAATATGGTGTGGCATTGCTCGATCGTGACAGTTTGAATCGTATTGACGAGCTTTTCATCGTAAGGAACGGTGACCCGGATATAGTTGTCAGTGAAGCCACAAAGTTGGTCTTCGACAACTTCCGACTCGATAAGGACAGGATGCTGTTGGCCTTCGCACTGTTTGTAGAACTCCATCTTCTTATTATGAGAGAGTTCCAACAGTCTGTCTGTGCGCTCACGCTTGACATTGTCGGAAATCTGATTCTCCATCATATTAGCATGGGTACGCGGACGGCGAGAATACGGGAAAACATGCATATAGCTTATCGGAAGATCTTTCAAGAAATTGTAGGTCTCTTCAAACTCCTCGTCCGTCTCACCGGGAAAACCGACGATGACATCACAAGCAATGCATGCATCAGGCATTTTCTGTTTGATGAGTGCAACCTTGGCGGCATACTCTTCAGTCGTATAATGACGATGCATCTCCTTCAGGATGCGGTCACAGCCAGACTGCAACGGAATATGGAAATGAGGCATCAAAATAGGCGACTTGGCGACCAGTTTGATAATATCATCGGATAACAAATCCGGTTCTATAGAGGAGATACGAACACGCTCTATAGCATTTTGCTTGACGATAGCCTTGAGGAGAGCCAGAAAGTCAACCTTGGTGCCGCGACCAAAGTCACCGACATTAACACCGGTGAGGTTAACCTCGTGAAGACCAGAATCGGCAATCTTTTGGATATTGGCAAGGACATTCTCCTTGGAGTCACTGCGGCTCTTGCCACGAGCAATCCAAACCGTACAGTAGGTGCAATGATTGTTACAACCATCCTGGATTTTCAAGAAAGAGCGAGTACGATCGGTCAGTGAATAGGCATCAAAGAAATTGGGTGCCTGATGTTCGCCACGGTTAACGATATAATCCACCACGCCCATCTTGTCATGACTACCAAAAACCTTGATAACTCCGGACCAGCGTTCCAGCAGTTCGGGTTTCAGGGCACTGTAGCAGCCTACGAGCACCAATGATGCCAACGGATTCTCCCTATGCAGTTTGGAAGCCAAGTTGCGGGTCTTCTTCTCTGCTGATGAGGTCACAGCACACGTGTTGATAATAATGACCTCGGGGATTCCGCCCTGTGTCCAGCCATTCTCCACCAATTTGGCGGCGATAGCTGACGACTCACTATAATTAAGTTTACATCCTAATGTATGAATTTCAAAATTTTTCATCTTATTGGTTATAAGGTGGATAATCTAATGAATAATGCAGACCACGACTCTCTTTGCGAGCCATAGCATGACGGATAATCAGGTAACCGACGTTAATCATATTACGCAGTTCGCAGATCTCCGGATTCAGAATTGACTTCTTATACAGGTCTTCCGTCTCGCGATAGAGAATATCCAGACGGTCGAAGGCGCGTTGCAGACGGAGATTAGAACGCACGATGCCAACGTATGAGCTCATTATAGTCTGGAGTTCCTTGCGAGACTTGGTGATGAGCACCATCTCTTCGTTGAGCACGGTACCATCGCTATTCCAGTCGGGTACATCATGACAATAAGTGAGATTTGGAAGATCTTCAACAGACTTAAGACATGCGCGGTGAGAGAAGACAAGAGCTTCAAGTAATGAATTGGATGCCAAACGGTTAGCTCCATGCAGACCTGTAGAAGCGCATTCTCCAGAGGCATATAGGTTGCGAATAGATGTTGCGCCCCACTCGTCTGTCTGGATACCGCCGCAGGAGTAGTGAGCTACGGGCACCACAGGAATCATCTCCTTGGTAATATCAATACCGATACTCAGACATTTAGCATAGATATTGGGAAAATGTTCAAAAATCTCCTGTTTTTTGATAACGGTAGTGTCAAGATAAACATGATCGACACCTTGACGTTTCATCTCGTTATCGATAGCACGTGCAACAATATCGCGAGGAGCTAAAGAACCGCGCTCGTCATATTTCTCCATAAAAGAGACTCCATTGGGATCTTTCAGGATAGCGCCGGCGCCACGCATGGCCTCGGTAATCAGGAATGAGGGCGTCTCTTTAGGATTGTATAGAGATGTGGGATGGAACTGTACGAACTCCATACCGCGCACAGCACCCTTAGCTCTGTAAACCATAGCAATACCATCACCAGTAGCAACCAACGGATTGGTGGTATGCTCATAAACCATGCCCAGACCACCGGTGGCCATCATTGTAATCTTAGCCAAGACGGTATCAACCTGATTTGTCTCAGGATTGAATATATAGGCGCCATAGCAGGTGATATCGTTAGAGCGACGAGTCACTTCAACGCCCAAATGGTGTTGAGTGATAATCTCCAAAGCGATTCTATTCTCATGAATTTCGATATTGGGATTCTTCTTTGCAGCGAGAATCAACTTCTCCTCAATTTCCGCACCCGTCATATCCTTATGATGCAAGACACGGAATTCAGAGTGACCTCCCTCCTTAGCCAAGGCGAACTTGCCATCTTGATTCTTATCGAAATCGACGCCCCACTCCACCAATTCCATCACTCGAGCGGTACCCTCGCGAATGGTCAACTCGACGATATGCGGGTCTGAAAGATCGGCTCCAGCGACCATAGTGTCATGGATGTGTTTCTCGTAAGAGTCAGGTTGATAAACGACTGAAGCAATTCCACCTTGGGCAAAACGAGTAGAACCCTCGTCCATCTTGGACTTAGTGACCATGCATACTTTACCAAAATTGGCAGCCTTCAATGCGAAGCATAGTCCGGCAACACCAGAACCTATCACTAAAAAATCAACTTCTTTACGCATTTTATACAATTCAAAAAAAACATGCAAAAGTACAAAAAAAAGTTGAATTAGAGAGATATTTTTTAATTTAGTTCTATTATAATCAGTTTGTTATAATTTTGTTAGGAAAATTTATCCACATGGGTGATCAGCGACACTATCAATCGCTAATTTTAAAATCACTCTTATTCAGATGAGAATAGTATGACTGCAAAATAGCTTTAACGTCGTTCTCCAAGGATTTTTGATTTAAATCATTCAGATCTAGTATATTATGTTTTTGAAGGGTATCGTAAGCTGAATAGACATAAAGAGAATTCTTGCCGTCAAAATAGAGACTCAAAGAATCTGTCAATGCTTGATACGTTTGTTGCACACAATTGACGACAAGAGGTTTTCGCTCAGGCTCATTGAAAACATCCCGTCCAAATGCAAAATAGGGCTTGTCGTATCCCATTAGGCCGAGTGTAGTGGGCATAATATCGAGTTGCTGTGTTACATCCTCATAACGTCCTTTCACAGAATGATCTGGGGTGAACATAAAGTATAATATTGCCGTATTTCCTCTTGCCGTTCGCGTCTCCTCTGCCGCCATTTGGGGTGAAACATGGTCGGCCACGAAAATGAAGAGCGTATTCTCATACCAAGGCATCTTGGAAGCGTTTTCAAAGAATTTACGCAAGGAGAGATCAGTATACGCCACACAAGGTTGCACAGGAGTGGTTCCTTTTGGCATTTTATCCGCATATTCTTCGGGCAAATCATACGGATGATGGGAACTCAATGTGAAAACCGTTGCAAAAAACGGAGTATCCAGACGGTTAAGTTCTTCCGTCATATACAGGAGGAAAGGCATATCCCAGATTCCCCAGACATTGGAATTCTTCTCACCAGGATGTTGTTTCTCAAAATGGGTCCGGTTATAAAAGTGTTCAATGCCACACAATCGGCCAAAAGCTTCAAACCCCATCTGGTTGGCTTGGGTACCGCAGAAGAAGTGCGTGCCATAACCTTGGTTTGCAAGTATTCTCGGAAGACCATCCAAATCAGTCAACGCCTGTGGCATCAAAGCAAAGGGAGTGCGATAGGACGGTATGGAAGAGAGTACTGAAGGCAAAGCTTCAATGGATTTCATTCCGTTCGCATAAGCGTTAGGAAAGACAAGTCCCTCCTGCATCAGGGAGTCCAGGAAAGGTGTAAAACCTCCATTCGGGTTCAAGTGAGGAGCAAGATACTGGGAATGCTCGCGGCTGAAACTCTCCAACACAAAAATCACAACATTCTTACCTTTTGCTAACGGGGGATTCGTCGAATGCGGATAATGATTCGGCGTGAACATCTTTGCCAACTCCGTCTCTTCAAAATAGACCGGATTCTCCTGCTGCTTTATTCCCATAGTTCGAACCAAACAAAACGGGTTACTCAATACCAAAGAGCCTTTCTGCGGAGACTGGGTATAATAAGCCACATTGTTCATGGCAATAGGACGAGCCATCAAATCCATGGAACCCTTTATGCCCATCACCCAGAAAAACACAGAAAAAATGAGTAAACACAAACTGACGAGAAAATAGACCCATTTATTGGAAATGTCCGTAGGGTGATATTTAATTTTTTTATAAACAACTACAAGAAAAACAATTAATGCAATACCCAACAGAAAGAGATACCAGTTTTCTCCCATTGCCTTAAAGAGAATATCGAAAGTATTGTCATTTTCTCGGAAGAAATGCATTTCCTCTACAGTAATGCGTTTAAAAGCATAGCGATAATAGATGATATCGGCAATGTTCAGAACTACAATCCCTATAGAATTTGTAATCTCATAGAGCCAAAAGAGAAAGCGCTGATATTTACTATTTTCTCTAAATTTAAATGGAAGTAATGATAGAAAGATGAAGGGAGCGTTGAGATAAAAAATCGAAGTTGTGGCAAATTTAAACGAGCCGGCCAACAGCATCGGTATTTCTGCCCAAGTCAAAGAACCCAGGAGCGACTTATTATATAAATAAAATGCTATCTGGGTGATGAAAATGCAGATATAGAGCAGGAGCAGCCTCAAAAGCAGCACCGTAAAATCATTCCGGATAAATCTTTTTATATTTGAAATAGAAGTCACCACTTGACTCACTTTTTACTACATCATTTTTTAGGACACAAAACACGAAGACTTGCTGGCACAACACGTACATCAAGTGTTGCAGGCATTATCACAGGTTCTCCATCAATATTCACGACACCAGGACTGGGGCGTTCCAAAAGGACATGTGCTGCCTGGAAATCCTTGTGATAACGCGATTTATTCATCTGTCCAAGCATAAGTTTAACGACAGTATCAGGAGCCTCGAGTAAAGAGGGATGATTGAGGATGCAAGTATCGAGAAGACCATCCTGAAGAGAAGCTTGGGGCGCTATTATGGCGTGATAACCAAACTGATTGGAATTTGCAATGGTGATAAGCATCGGTTTACATGTCATAGTATCACCACCATCAAAAGTTATCTTCACCTCTTCGGGTTCGAGGTGAAAATAGTTCTCGAGAGCATACCGGGCATAGGTGACAAAACCTCTGTGGGGATCGGTAGCAAATTGATACGCCGTCTGTGCATCAAGTCCGATTCCTGCCACGCTCAAAAAGGGCCGACCATTGACAGTTCCGGTGTCGATCGTTTGAATAGATCCTTGATATAACAGACGCAGAGCTTTACTTGTTTGCAAGGAAATATTCAAGCATCGGGCCAAGCCATTACCGGATCCGCACGGTATCACAGCCAACACCGTTTGAGATCCCAAAAGGCCTCGAGCCACCTCGTTGATAGTACCATCACCACCCACAGCAGCCACTATATCATACTTATGTACCGCCTCTGTCGATATCTTTGCAGCATGACCGGCACCTTCTGTAAAGACAATATCATACGAGAAATCCTTTGAGCCTAACACGGCGGCCACTTGATCTGGAAATCGACTTTTATTGCGATGACCGGAAATAGGATTTACCACAAATAATATTCGCGTTTCTGACATAGTGATAAAATAGAAAATATTAGTTTTCCCTGGCCTTTCTGATGAAATCGGCATCCACATCAAGCAACTCCGCGATGGTCAAAGCCTCCTTGGGCACTTCATCATCGGTAGTCTCAACGAGAGAATAATCCATATAGTTACCTATGTTTCTGGCAGTTATCGTCGGTTTCCCATCCAGTTTAAGACCCCGCACGCGCAATCGGCGGCAGGTAACATGGATACCGCTGTAGTGAGTTGTTACAATGGCAGTTATGGACAACTCCTGGGCCATCTTAATAAAACCGTTCACAAGACGCTTGCCCTCCTCGGGATTGGTGGTACGCGCAAGTTCATCCACTAAGGCCAACACGCGCACACCCTTCTTGGCCGTCTTGACAATACGGTCAATTGTCAAAATCTCCACTGCAAAGGAGGAGAGTCCACTCAACTCCGACTGGTTGTCACCGATACTGCTGATGACCTCATCCACGATTACCATCTCAGCCTTCTCAGCCGGAATGAAGAATCCGAACTGCATCAGGTATTGGGCCATAGACAACGTCTTGAGCAACACGGACTTGCCTGCCATATTGGCACCAGTTATCAAGACAGTCTCGCGACCGAAAGCAATATCTAATGGTTGAAACTGCTTTCCCTGATCATGGAGCACTTCATCAACTTGTGGATTACGCAATTGTGAGAAGGATGTTGCGTCAGCAATCACAGGACGACAAGCGTGCCACTGATGAGCCAGTTGTGCCTTTGCCACTATAACATCCAAATGTGCTAATGTATCCAGATTACGGGATAAGGAGTCTTTGAAGCGTCCAATTTTGTAAGAGAGTTCTGCACGAACAATATCCTCTTCTCCTTCAGCTTGGAAACGAAGACGCTCCTGTTCATCGGCATCTTCTGTCTGACGCATCTGTTCACGGAGGTCTCTAAGTTTTTCACTATAAGCGGAATAAACATAAAAATGAGGAATACCCGTATGTTCAGGATCCAATATTTCTATTAACTCTGACATCTCCTCCAGTGGAAAATCCATGCAGGAAAAACTCTTCAGAACTTCGGCCACACGACGTGAGATGATAGCCGTCTTCTTAATCTCAAAAAGCTGGATATCATCAAAGACCGTATTTCCGTTCATCAATGCAACAGTCGGGCGAATATCATTCAGTTGGCAAAACTGCTCATGAATACCTCTGAAGAAATCCTGACTACCCTCTTGCTTTAGAAGGTCCAACATATTCTGAACCAGATCCAACTCATGACGCAAAGCCTCCGCATCTGTCATAAAGGGCATATTCATCAGACAGGAACGTCCGATACCGGAGGTCACTTGCAACTGGTCATTGACATAGTGCATGGATGAATTTTCACTGAAAACATTTTTAAAGACCATAAGACGACATTTTTAGTACTAAAAAGAGGGTTTATATGAGATAAATGCTAAATAAAAGAGTTTATAAGAGTCAAATATTCGAAGACTTGGTGTTTTACAAAGGGATAACTCCATCGCCTTATGAGATACCTTGTAATACATTCGGCAGATCGGAATAAAACCCTTTTGATAGAAGTTATCATATGTTCTAAGCAGACGGCTGTCCATTCTAAACTCCTGAGGCAAGCGATTTTCGCTCATCAATCGATAGAGATTATCCACTGCTTGACGAGTCTTGCGCAGGAACTCCTCATTAGTATTCAAGCCATCATGATAGAGAGGATTGTCAAGATGAATCATAGGAATTCCTTTATCTTTAAGTTGATAACCCCACAGAGTGTCTTCATAACCGTAAGCCGTAAAGGACTCGTCAAAACCATTATCCACAAAAGTCTCCTTGGTAGTAAAGATATTGAAAGGAGTGAAGGATCGATAAGGATGCTTATTGCGTTCTTCGGCGGAACGGACCTCGCGCTTCACACCATATTTCCAACGCAGCATTTTATCCTTAGAAGGTTTCTCGTCTCGATAACGTAATCCTCCTGAAATGACAAAACGATTGGAGAGTTCTGGATGATTATTCCTATAAGTCAGATAGCGAGCAAGATACTGGTCATCGACTATAGCAGCATCACAGTCCATAATTATCAAGTATGGATATTGGGCTCTATTCACCAGTTGATTGCGAATCTTAGAACGTCCTTGGTTTTCACTATTCTGTACGTACTCAACCTCTTGTTCTTGTGACAGCAACTGATTATGTTGACGGACAGCCAGATCTGTAGAAGCGTCATCCATAATAATGATCTCAAATGGCACAGACAACGCACGCGCCTGATTCAGCAGACCCGTGACCAAAGTCGTGAGATCGACATTATACGATGGAATGAGTATGGAGAGCATTACAAACCGGAATCCGTCAGTTTGCCATTCTCGATGAGGATAGTACGAGACGGATACTTGTTGATCAACGGAAAGTTATGCGTAGCCATCAAAATAGTAGTACCTGACTTATTTATGTTGTTAAAGACTTGGAATACCTCTTCGGCAGTGATCGGATCCAGGTTGCCCGTAGGCTCGTCAGCGATAAGCATGTCAGGACTATTGAGCAGAGCTCTGGCAATACAGACTCTTTGTTGTTCACCACCAGACAGTTGTGAAGGCAACTTAAAGTCTTTGGTAGAGAGACCCACAATCTCCAGGACCTCTTCACAGCGATCTTGCATAGCCTGTTTATTCTTCCATTGCGTAGCGCGAAGAACAAACATCAGGTTTTCCAGAACAGTCTTATCGCTTAACAGTTGGTAATCTTGGAAAATGACGCCTAACTTCTTGCGGAGTTCCGGAATCTGGCGATTTTTAAGGTGCAAGAGGTCATAACCCAGGATGGTTGCCTCGGTACCTTCTGGTTTCAGTTCTGCGATAAGAGTCTTAAGAATTGAAGACTTACCACATCCAGTTTTACCAATCAAGTAGACGAACTCACCTTGATGAATTGAAAAAGAGACATCTGTCAGGATTCTGATTTTCTTATAGGAGATGTTGACATTCTTCAAAGAGATCATAGCATCCTTGACCTGAGGCTGCTCGACAGTCTCGGCTGGAGTCTGGACTTCGACAGCAGGTTCAGTAGTCACTTGGGGAGTCTCGTTAAGAGTCTCTTCAGCGGCAGGAGTCTGCTGAGCGGGATCTTTATCAGGTTTCTGATCCATAATAGTGTTGTGTTTTTGCTGTTGGTACTATGTTAAGCATCAATATTGGCATAGGTTGCATTCTGCTCGATGAACTCGCGGCGCGGAGGCACCTCATCGCCCATCAGCATAGAGAAGACGCGGTCGGCCTCGGCGGCATTCTCGATAGTGATCTGACGCAAAGTACGGAACTGAGGATCCATAGTCGTGGACCAGAGCTGTTCCTCGTTCATCTCACCAAGACCTTTGTAACGTTGTACATAGACACCGCTTTCGTTGCCGTTTTTGGAAGCTGCAGCCACCAACTCGAGGCGTTGCTCCTCAGACCATGCATATTTCTGGTCTTTTCCTTTCTTGACGAGATACAACGGAGGAGTAGCGATATAGACGTGACCCTGCTCGATGAGTTCGCGCATATAGCGGAAGAAGAAGGTCAGAATCAAAGCTGCAATGTGGCTACCATCCACATCGGCATCGGTCATGATGATGACTTTATGGTAACGCAGTTTTGAGATGTTGAGAGCCTTGCTATCCTCTTCAGTACCGATAGTCACACCCAAAGCGGTGTAGATGTTCTTGATTTCCTCGCTCTCGAAGACGCGGTGCAGCATGGCTTTCTCCACATTGAGGATCTTACCACGAAGCGGCAGAATAGCCTGGAAATGAGCATCACGACCCTGCTTTGCAGTACCACCTGCGGAATCACCCTCGACGAGGAAGAGCTCGCATTGAGTGGCGTCTTTAGAAGAGCAATCTGACAGTTTGCCTGGCAGTCCAGAACCGCTGAACGCAGTCTTACGCTGAACGTTCTCACGAGCCTTGCGGGCAGCATGACGAGCCTGAGCAGCCAAGACGACCTTATTGACGATCTCCTTAGCATCTCTCGGGTTCTCCTCAAGATAGTTGGTCAGCATCTCACCCACCATCTGATCTACGATACCGGCGACCTCATTATTACCCAATTTGGTCTTGGTCTGACCTTCAAACTGCGGTTCTGCAACCTTAACAGAGATGATGGCAGTGATACCCTCACGGAAGTCCTCGCCTGAGATCTCAATTTTGTCCTTTGCGAGTTTGTCGAGCATTTTGTTATCGTCAGCATATTTCTTCAGCGTACGGGTCAACGCACGACGGAAACCTGCCAAGTGTGTACCACCTTCTATCGTGTTGATATTGTTGACGTAAGAATGGATTACCTCGTTAAAGGAGTTGTTATACTGCATAGCAACCTCCACGGGAACACCTTGTCTTTCACCCTCAATATAGATGGGTTTAGATGTGATCTTCGTCTTGCTCTCGTCCAAATATGCGATATAGTCGCGCAGACCGTTTTCAGAATGATAAACATGCTTAGGATGCTCACCCTTGTCATCCGCGGAACGCATATCCGTGATTGTCAAGGTGATACCCTTATTCAAATAAGCCAGTTCTTTCAAACGGTCAGAGAGGATATTGAAATCATAGACAGTCTCGTAGAATATGGAGTCATCGGGTGTGAAGGTCACTTTAGTTCCGCGATAATCGCTTTCACCAACCACTTTGACAGGATAGAGAGGTTTACCGAACGCGTATTCCTGCATAAAGTGTTTGCCATCACGGAAGACCTCTGCGGTGAGGTGTTTGGAGAGGGCGTTCACGCAGGATACGCCGACGCCGTGCAGACCACCGGAGACCTTATAGGAGTCCTTGTTAAACTTACCGCCGGCGTGCAAAACAGTCATAACGACCTCCAATGCGGAGCGGTGTTCCTTCTCGTGCATGTCTGTGGGGATACCACGGCCATTATCCAACACGGAGATGGAGTTATCTTCAAGTATGGTGACTTCAATTTTGTTACAATAACCTGCGAGGGCTTCGTCTATGGAGTTATCCACCACCTCATTCACGAGATGATGCAAACCGCGCTTGCTGACATCGCCAATGTACATGGCGGGACGCTTGCGGACGGCCTCGAGTCCTTCGAGCACCTGAATATTACTAGCACTATATGTTTCTTCCATAGGTTTTTGGTTTTCTATCTCACTCATTTTCAGCTATATTATTAAACTTAAAAAAACGTGCAAATATAGGATTTTTTTTTGAATTTTTCAACCCAAAAACCGCAGAAAAAATCACTCTCGAAACAAAGTTTTTAGAAAGACTGTATGTTATTCATACAAAATGAGTTGCAACTTATTTTCAGATGGTAAAAAGAGACAAAAAAAGAGCCTGGACAGATGTCCAGACTCTCCCTTAACTCTTGGGTGTTTGAGATTAGCCAATCTCAATGGAACGGGACAGTTTAGTCTCAGGTTTCTGCATCTTGGGCAGCACCACGGTAAGGATACCGTTTTCAACCTTTGCAGAGATCTTCTCTTTATCCACATCGTCGGGCAGCGTATAACTCTGCTCATAGTTGGTATAAGAGAACTCACGACGCAGATAGTGGTTTTTCTTATCCTCTTCCTTGTGTTCCATCTTGTTCTCGATGGCAACATTCAAATTTCCTTCGTCATTGATAGCGATGCGGCAGAACTCCTTGCGGATGCCAGGCGCAGCCACTTCCATAACATAGGATTTTTCATCTTCCCGTACATTGACTGCCGGTGCTGTTGTATTGGCACGAGGCATAAAATCATTGTTCAAGAAATCTTCAAACACTGTAGGGAACCAATTGTTTTTAAACATAACAGGTAACATAATACACCTCCATTTTTAAATTGTTAAACATTCAATTTTGATTTGGCTGTTGTTGTTTCAAGCAGCCGACATATTATAAGCAACCTGCGTGCCAAATCAATTTTTCTATCTTTCCGAGACAAATTGTCACCATGAAAAGACAAATTGTCCATTTTTCTGCCAAAAACGGTTGAAAAAGAGGGTATAGGCCCCACATTATGACTCATTTCCTGTAGTGTCGATGCGTGCATCGACCATTAAAAAATTGTGTATTTTTGCGCTTTCATCAAAGGAAGGAAATCATGACATTAAAAGAGAAGTACAAATTCATCGTTGACTATTTTGAAGAGAAGCAACCGAATGTGGCTTCCGAGTTGAACTACGAGAATGCCTACCAGTTATTGGTTTCGACCATATTGGCGGCACAATGTACTGACAAGAGAGTCAACATGGTGACACCGGCTTTATTTGCCGCCTACCCCACCCCTGCTGCGATGGCCAAGGCGGAGGCATCTGATATCCTGAGCTACATCTCTTCCGTCTCCTACCCTAACAGCAAGGCTGATCATCTGGCCAAGATGAGCCGCACCTTGGTGGAGCGCTTCGGTGGCGAGGTGCCTTCCACGATGGAAGAACTCACCCAGCTGGCTGGAGTGGGACGCAAGACTGCCAACGTAGTCCTGGCATTTGCTTTCAACCAGGCAGCTATGCCCGTCGACACGCACGTCTTCCGTGTGGCGACGCGCCTCGGACTGGTCAAGAACGCTCCTACGCCAGAAGCAGTGGAAAAACAGCTTGTGGCTCACTTCCCGAAAGAGTTCATCTCCAAGGCTCACCACTGGCTGCTGCTGCACGGCAGATACATCTGTGTGGCGCGCAAACCGAAATGTTCGGAATGCCCGCTGACACAAATTTGCAAAGAATACGGAAAACTATAATACTACCAACTCACCTCTATAGACGATAGGTTTGCCGTTAGAGTTGGTGCAATGAATAACCCACATGTAGACCACATTGACAGGCAATTTGTCTTTCACATACCCGTTCCATTGGAAAGCTTTATCCTTCGAGACATACACCTGCTCGCCCCATCGGTCATATATAGCGATCTCAAAGGTTTGCCAATCGCCAGACATGATCTCAGGGATGTAGAAATAATCATTCAAACCATCGCCATTGCTCGGAGTAATGGAATTGGGCAAGCGTAAGGGATATTCACAATAGTCGATCTTAAAAGAGGCATTTGCCTCACAACCGAAACCTGAGTTATTCACAGTATACACCCCAGCATTCGTGACGTGGATAATGGAATCAGTTTCTCCAGTGCTCCACAAGAAGTTGGGCAGCGAACCTTCAGCTTTCAGGTCAGCCTCATTATTGTCGCAGAATGGATCCTCTGAAACTTGGACAATGGTAACATAGACTGGTGAGACAGTCAGATAAAGTTCCACAATACTATCGCAACCATTCTGGGTGGTCAACTCTTGAGTCTGTCGAAGCAATTCAGCATCCAGAGTGGCAGCTGGCGATATGGAGAATCCGTATTTCTCGTAACCTAGACCTTCACAGACGGTATCGCGAATGATCGTCTCATAGGCCGGGAAAATATTGACGACAATCGCGGCCGTATCAGGGAATTCGTTTCTTGTACGAATCTCATACCATACCGTATCCATGCCGCTATAACCTTGAGCTGCGATATAGGAAACCATAGTGCCGGCGAGCTGAGCCTCACCGTGCTGAGGCTGACCAACCAAAGCAATGGAAACGCCGAAGTTATCACTCAAGAGACGCGGATCGATAGAGTCGTTGAAAGTCGGGTTGAAAGAAAAATCACCCTCTTGGCAAATCTCTTGAAAGTCGTTATAAGCAGTGGCCGGCGGAACCACCTCCACATGAACGGTCATAGGGCAGTCAATCATCGGGGAGAACCAAATATCATCTAACCCAAAGTCATTACCGTCAGTTGCAGTGTTAAGATTGATAATCTTGATGGTAGCAGTATGGTCGTTATATCCGCTCTCCCAGTCAAAACTAGCCAAATCCCAGTTGCCATGTTGAGTATCGGCATAGAACTCCTGTCCAACTACATTGTTGATATAAAATTGCAGGTGCGCCACCTTAGCCAGAGGCATAGTCTGGTTATTGACCGTCATCACATAGCATGAAAAACGATACTTGGTATTTGGATTGATGTTAATTGTCTGCTGCCATACTGAGACATTTGCAGTAGGATTACCATTGACAATCATATAATGCCCTGCAGCTGTGCCATAGGTGTGGTCATAACATGAGGTGCAGAAATAGCTATGGACATTGTGTGCCAAGGAAGAGATTGAATAGACGCCTTCGTTCCAGACAGAAGTGGCGTTGTAGCTGTAGTAGGATGTAAAGCCCGTATTACCGGCCTCAAAATTGCCGTTAGTGGTCATCGTGCTATCCGACTCGTAGTATTTGCCCAGCACGGTATAATCCGTGGAAACCGTCGGGGCTACTATTTGCCAAGGGCGAGTATAGAAGTTACCCCATTGGACATTGGGAATCCACTCATACTCCTCCATACCTGAGAGTTGTATACGCACAGAGTCGCCAGGCAGAATCAACGTGTCTTGTGCCGTCGTATGAAAATCAGAACAAGAAGTCTGGGAAAAGGCGCTTGGTATTAACACTGCCAAGAAGACGATTCCTATGATAAATTTGACGATGCGCATTTTTGAGATCTTTTCAAGAGGCGCAAAGATACGAATTATTTTGTCTTTTCAAAAATAGAAATGATCATCATGACAAAAACAAAAAAAACAGGCCATGAGCAGATTGCCACAGCCTGTTTAATCTAATGATCTTAAGAAATAGTTTCTAGGTCAATTGACAGTTTTTTTAGTAAATATTATAACCGACCAATTTCATGGAAACTTTCTGCTGATTGTCATAAACATAGATCAAACCAACATTCTCAGCATAGAAGAAGTGATACATATCTGTACCAATCTCATAATCGAATCTGTGTACATTGTTAAATGTAACACCATTAACATCGAAAGAAGAGAGTTTTTCGTAGTTGGACCAATCGTCGGTTTTACCTTCGGAATCAATGTCAAGAGCAAGAGTTCCAACGTGTGGAACAGCAACTTTCACATAAGCCGTGTTGTCTTCTGTGCAAGATGTTGAATAAACTGTACAATTCTCGCCACCGAGTTTATAGGTGATAGCCTGAGAATAAACTTTACGCTCGTTACAGGTGTTAGTATACTCATTGAAGTCACTCACTGCTACCGTAAAGTTAGGTTCAGCTGTGGAGCGAGCATCGGCATACTCGTATGTAGTGCCATCGCCACCAGGAGCGAAAAGGCTTAATGCCATGGGATTGATAGGGGTGGTGTACTCTTCTTTACAACCGGCACAGAGCACAACTAAAGCCATAACGGCAAGATAAAATACTTTTTTCATAATGATATAATTTTAGGGTTCATATTAAACCGCAAAAATAATAAATCTTTTTAGAAATGGAAACCAAGTTTGAAAGCCCAAACATTGATGTTCATCGGATAGCTGCCGCCAGGAACATCACTATTAGAACTTACGGCAACATTGTGGCTACCCAACCAGTAGTAGTGAGCACCCAATGTGACTGTACGAGCAAGGATGATACCAGCACCTGCCTGGAAAGCGAACTCAGGGCTCATTTTATATCTGGTAAGAAGATTCTCATATCCTTCCGGAGTCTTGAAGAGAAGGTCAGCACCGAGACCAGCCTCAGCCCAAATACCAAAAACATCACTGAATTGGGTAGTGTAGTTAACGCCTAACATGATTGGTACATTGACATACATAGGTTTAGTGCAACTAAGCGCATCATACTTGTCACGCAAATCCTTGTTCAGAGCATTCCACATACCATCGGCTGCGATGAAGATACCCAAACCGCTGTTTTCCATCTTTGTGTTTTGGAAAGTGTAGGTGTATTTCAGACCGAGGGAAGCACCAAACATAGCACCACCATTCTTAACAAATGAGTTTGTTCCGGGAACAATCACGCCAGCGACGCCTGTCGGTTGATCACCAAAAGCACCCATAGGGAGGATACCACCAATTTGGAAGGAAAGGCCAGCTTTCTGACCAAAAGAAGCGAAGCTAAGACAGAGCAATGCTGTCAATAAAACTGTAATCTTTTTCATCTCTTTAGTATTTTTATGAATAAAACAATTTCAGACTGCAAAAATAGATTATATAACATTGTTTTTAACTTTCACAAAGTATAAATTGTCAACATTAAGAGTTTACAATCTCGGGGGATCGGAAAAAGATTTCAAAACCTCTTCCCAGCCATTTTCCACTAGTCGAGCGTCAATCTCCTGGTAGTCCTTTTTAAACCATGTCAATTGTTTTTTTGCATAGCGACGTGTGTGTGTCTTGATATCCTCAACAGCTTGATCTAAGGAGCATTTGTTCTCAAAATAGTCAAACAATTCCTTATATCCGACAGTATTCAGAGCGTTGAGATGACGATAAGGATAGAGTTGCCTTGCTTCCTCTTCCAGACCATCGTCCATCATCTTATCAACCCTACGACCAATACGTTCAAAAAGTTCTTCGCGAGGACGATTTAGGTAGTATTTCAGGATGGTAAAATCACGTTGTTTTTTCTGATGACTCATCAGAGAAGAATAGGGTTTCCCCGTTTGGATACAGACCTCCAAAGCACGTATCATGCGCTTGTGGTTATTCTGGTCAACGGTAGCAAAGAAGACAGGGTCATGCATTTGCAGTTGAGCGCGCAGGGCCTCTATGCCGTTACGGGCAAAGAGATTGTTGACATAACTGCGGATCTGCGGGTCCGCGTCGGGGGTTTCGTCCACGCCGTTGCAAACTGCAGCAATGTATTGCGGGCTTCCGCCCTCCATCAGCACAAAGGGATATTGCTCAAACAGGCGGTCCAGCAACTGCAGGACTGCCTGTTCGTACATGTATACATTATAATAGTCGTGTATGGAAAGCATGCCAGCCAGATAGCGGCGGGCGCGTGCCAGTTCCTCATCAGAGGGGAAGGCCGTACCAATCTTCATCTCACGGTAGAACTGCCGTGAGTCTGCGGAGATGATAGGCACTTGATAGTGCTCAGCCAAAGAGACCACTGCGGAAGTCTTGCCCACCGCAGTAGGGCCTGATATGACCAACAGAGTCCTATACAAGCTGGTCAAGTTCATTCAACCCGCTGAAGTCATCCTCATCGTAGCCATCATTGAACTCATCATGGATGTCCTCATCCTCAAAATCAAACTCATCATCCTCAGTGAGTTCCGGCTTCTTGGCCACCACTGGCATCTCCTTGCTCTTGAAGGTACAGCGAGGAAACTTTGAAGCATCCTCATCCGTTTTCAGCACTTTCTGCAATTCGATGTAGAACACCTTAGGCTCCATGAAGTCATACTCATAAATGATGTGCTGATGCGGATCTGTGATGAAATCCTTGAGAAGCGCGTCCTTCATCACAAAATTCGGCAGATTTGATTTAGTACTGAATGAGTCCTCATCATTATATTCAGGACCATCAGACTCGCCGGCCTCATCATCACTCATATCCACCAAGGTAATCTCTTTCTGCTTGTTCCATTTAGGATCGCAAATGGAGAAACAAGCCAATTCATTACCTTTCAATCCTATACATTCGTAGAGGAGGTGGTGGAACGACTCGAAGTTGTCGTTAGCCAGGATTTCAACATCCCTAACGAAATCATCAACTTCATCGTAATAGACTTTGAACTTATAATAATACATAGGTAAGGTTTTTTGGGGGTTGACAGTTTTAGGTTACTCTTCTGCCTCTTCCGGTTCCACCATATTATGGAATACGTTGGTTACATCCTCATCCTCATTAATCTTATCAAGCAGAAGGTTTACTTCAGCACGTTCTTCATCGTTGAGTGTCTTCATCTCTTTAGGTATACGCTCAAACTTGAAGCTCTTGATCTCAAAATTATTTTCTTCCAGATATTTTTGGATAGGGCCAAAAGCTTGGAACTCAGCCATCACGATAATTTCCTCATCATCTGAATCAATCTCAGCATCGAAATCCATCATGTTGAGTTCAAACTCTTCAAGGTCAATTTCTGGAGTACGAGCCACAGTAAAAATGCTCTTGTGGTCAAAAAGGAAATCGAGCATACCAGAAGTACCAAGAGAACCGCCAAATTTGTTGAAATAGCTACGAATATTGGCGACAGTACGCTGGTTGTTGTCTGTTGCGGCTTCAATCATGATAGCAATGCCGTGAGGTCCGCGACCTTCATAGACCATCTCCTTATAGTCGGACTGGTCCTTTTCGAAAGCACGCTTTATGGCGCGATCGATGTTATCCTTCGGCATGTTCTCATTCTTAGCCGTCTGGATAAGCAGACGAAGCTTAGAGTTCTGATCGGGATCAGGACCACCAGCCTTAGCTGCCATGGTGATTTCCTTGCCGATACGTGTGAATGTACGGGCCAAATATGCATTACGTTTAAAGATTCTTGCCTTACGAAATTCAAAAGCTCTTCCCATAGTATAACTTTACTTATTTAGTAGTTTAACTTAAAAACCTGAGTTCTGTGTCGAAGACCTTTTTGGAAAACACACAAAACTGCGCGGCAAAGATACAAAAAAATCATATTTTTGCACCCTGTTTATATTATGAATATTTTTAAAAGGAAACCGAAGGAATATCGAGCCACTTCCATCAGTGAGCTGACATGGAAGCGCTTCAAGAAGGAGAAGGAGGGCATGGTCTCTCTGGCATTCATCTTGCTGGTAATTATAATCTCCGTCTTAGGTTACCTTATCACGCCTGATCCGACACCCTATTGCAATCGACAGCAGTTGGAGATTGCGTTGCGCGGCCCTGGCTTCAAAGTCGAGATGCTGCAAGTTCAATCACCGCAAGAGGTACCTCACTATAACTTCCTCAGGCGCATGCTGTTCGGTCAGCCCGACCAATATCGCAGCATTCCCATCTCCAGCTACAAAGAGAATGGCAACACCATAGAGGCGGTTCTTTTTGAACATGACGGCGAGATAGTGACCTACGACAAGAGTGAATTAGCCGACAAGCCCGTCATCACACGCCGTTTTCTCTTGGGCACAGACCGTTATGGTCGCGACGTACTGAGTCAACTGATGATTGGCTCGCGCGTGAGTCTCTCCGTAGGATTCCTCTCCATTTTCATTGCTCTCATCATCGGCATCGGTGTTGGAGCTGTGGCTGGCTACTACCGTGGCAAGGTCGACGATGTCCTCACCTTCATCATCAATGTGGTGTGGTCAATCCCTACCCTGCTGTTGGTCATCGCCATCAGCTTCGCCCTCGGCAAGGGCTTCTGGCAGATCTTCATCGCCATCGGTTTGACCATGTGGGTCGACATCGCACGTGTAGTGCGCGGACAGGTCATCAGTCTACGCGAACAAGACTTCGTAGAGTCAGGTCGAGCATTGGGATTCAGCAATTTACGCATCATCTTCAAGCATATTTTGCCCAATATCACGGGCACCATCATCGTTATCGCTGCCTCCAACTTCTCATCTGCCATCCTCAACGAGGCGGGTCTAAGTTTCCTCGGTCTTGGTGTGCAACCGCCCATGCCTTCATGGGGTATGATGATGAAAGAGAACTACGCCTACATCGTGTTACAAAAGGCATACCTCTCCATTGCCCCGGGTCTTGCCATCATGTTGCTCGTCCTCGCCTTCATGCTCGTCGGCAACGCGCTGAGGAACGCGATGGACATACGAAACTAGTTAATAGTTGATAGTTAACAGTTAATAGTTAGTGCGGAGTCACTTTAGGGAGACGACATTACCAATACCAGCAGACCTATAGGCATGCAGGGGATTCCCATAATTCAACTGAAAAATGATAATTCTCCCTTAAAAAAATAGAGACGTGATAATATCGCGTCTCTACATGGTGTGTTGAATTCTAACTGATAACTGAAAACTGATAACTATCAACTCTATTTGATTTTCTTCATCAGTTCAGCCTTTTTGGCGTCGTATTCCTCTTGGGTGATGATTTGGAGATCGAGTTTCTCTTTCCAGCGTTTGAGTTCCTCAAGAGCTGATTCGGATTCATCGGCCTTAACCAAGATTTCACGAGTAGCAATAGCCTCCTCAAAATTGGTGCAGGCAACACCGCCACGGTTCAGGACCAGATAGATTTTGCAGCCGCTATTAATCTTATTATAAGGATCAATGGGCACGCACTGAATCTTCTTGATGGTAGCCGTACCGCCACTGCGGTTCTCGATGCGTTCATAGACCTCTTGATTAGCAGCACTAACGGATGTAGACTCATATGGATCTTCTGCCAAAGCACCTAACACGCCAGAGGTCACATCACGGAAATAGAGATAATATTTGCCATTGGTAGGATAACCGTAGGTAATAGTGGAACCCACCACGAAAGACTGTCCATTGGAAGCCACATACTCGCGGATATTATCACCACCTTTTCTGCCAGTCAACTCTTTAGCAGATTTGTGATCCAGAAGATCCTGATAGGTAACTGTTTGAGCCATAGCGCTTCCGAACAAAGCAAGCACCATCAATACTGAGAATAATCTTTTCATCTTACTATTGTTTTTAATGAGTAATAACCTTTTTCAGATTGCTGTCACACAATTGAAAACGTGTGATTTTTTCGGGCGGCAAAAATATAAAAAATATACATGTCTTTTTTTGAAATCGCTTTTCTTCTACCAGTCTTGCGGGCCTAGCGGCCTGCGTATGAGATATTGAAAACAAGATTTTATTATCTTTGCGCCTTCAAAAATCACACGTATGCGTTACGAACCATTATCAGCCGATTTCTATTGTCAGAACCGCCGCAATGTAGTGGCAGCTTTGGAGCAGGGCTCCATCGCCATTCTGACCTCTCACGACGAATATCCCCGTTGCGGAGACACCACACACCCATTCCGTCAGAACTCCGACCTGCTGTACCTCTGCGGTATAGATCAAGAGGAGACTTTCCTGACATTGGCGCCGTGGCATCCTAACCCCGACTATCGGGAAATTTTGTTCATCAAGAACCCGTCGCCAGAGAAGATTGTCTGGTTTGGTCATAGGTTGAGCAAAGAGCAGGCAACAACACTCTCAGGTGTCAAGACAGTGATGTTCCTGGATTCCTTCGAAGGTGTGCTTAATGATTTGATGATGCACGCTCAGCATGTTTATCTGCACATCCCTGAGGATCCGCGCATCAAACCCACCTACCCCACCCAAGAGGTTCGTTTCGCCAAGCAACTGAAAAAAGACTATCCGTTGCATGACTTCCGCCGTCTGGCACCGATACTCTACCCTCTGCGCTGTCGCAAGCAACCCGAAGAGTTGAAAACATTGTATCGCGCATGTCAAATTACCCGCAAGGCATTCGAACGCGCGCTGACAGCCATTGCTCCAGGCAAATACGAATACGAAATTGAGGCAGAGATGACCTACGAGATGATCCGTAACGGTGCCTCCGGACACTCTTTTGCCCCCATCATTGCCGCTGGCCCCGACACTTGCATTCTTCACTACATCAAAAATGACAAAAAGATGCAGGACGGTGATCTGCTGCTGATGGACTTCGGTGCAGAATATGCCAACTACGCTGGCGACTGTTCCCGCACTGTGCCCGTCAATGGCAAATTTACCGAGCGTCAGCGTCAAGTCTATGAAGCCGTGCTCTCCATCTACAAAGAGACTATCCCAAAATTCAAACCCGGCATGACCATCCACAAGATTAACGATTTCGTTTTCAAGAGAATGGACGAAGAGTTAATTAAACTAGGTCTTTACACCGAAGAAGACGTTCGCAACCAAGATCCTGCCATGCCCTGTTTCAAGAAATACTACATGCATAACACCAGCCACTTCATCGGTTTGGACGTACACGATGTAGGCCAGCGCGACTGGGTCTTTGAGGCCGGCAACGTGCTGAGCTGCGAGCCCGGCATCTACATCGCCGAAGAAGGCATCGGTGTTCGTATCGAAACCGACGTAGTCGTGGGCGAGCAACCCGTGGACCTCTTCGCAGGCACCCCTGTGGAAGTCGACGAGATAGAACGTATCATGCAAAACCGCTAATCACAATTAATGAACCTCATTGACAGCATATTACCCTTCCACAGCCTCTCCATCGTAGGCATGGCCAAGAACACGGGAAAGACGGTGTGTCTCAACTATGTCTTGGACCAACTGCGGAAAACGGACAAAGTGCTGGCTATCACCTCTATCGGCATCGACGGGGAGAAAAAAGACCAGGTGACACAGACTGAAAAACCCGAGGTTACGCTGTATGAGGGTTCTTTTTTTGTGACCACAGAGTACCACTACCGTCAACGCAGGCTCGTTTCGGAAATTTACGACATCTCCGAGGAGATGACCTCCATGGGGCGCTTGGTCATCGCCAAGGTGTTGCAGACAGGCAAGGCCATCATCGCAGGGCCGGCATCATCCGTCCGAATGAAGGCACTCATCGACCGAATGAAGACGATGGGGGTCGACATGACCATTGTAGACGGCGCTCTCTCCCGCCGTAGTCCTGCCGCTCCATCCATCACTGACGGACTCATCCTCTCCACCGGCGCTGCTATCGCTCCCGACATTCCGACCATCGTGGACAAGACTCGCTTTGTTTATAAGATGACACAGCTAGAAGCCTTCGAGACGGCACACCGCGAAGAGTTGTTGCAGTCCGATTCAGGCATCTACGCTCTTCACGACGAAATCGTCACCCGACTGCCTATTGCCTCACCCCTTTTATTTGCAAAAAGTAAAGAGGTGCTTTTCAAGCATGGAACTACCCTCTTCATCAGCGGCATCGTCACGGACGCTATACTTGAATATCTAAAGTCACAACCAGAAATCAAGGAGACAGTCCTCATCGTGAAAGATTTCACTAAAATATTTGTAACTCCGTTTGTTTTAAATAGTTACATACAAAAAGGCGGCATTTTAAAGGTTCTCCAAAAGCCCAACCTCACAGCCATCTGTGTCAATCCCACCTCTCCGATGGGTGCGCACCTAGACTCCCAAGCACTCCAAGCAGCCCTGCAAGATGTGGTGAAAGTGCCGGTCTATGATGTCAGAATGTTGGAGAGATAGTTGCGTACCTTCGGCACGCCGATATGGCAGCGCAGCATCATACCCCACACAATGCGGGGTTAATAGGATAGCGTGCCTTCTGCACGCAGTTAATGTGCTGAGGTAATTACGAGCGCAGCGAATAAAATCTGCGAAATACAAAGATCCGTAAGGATCTAAAATAATCTGCGTCCATCTGCGAGATCTGCGTAATCTGCGGGAAAATAACCTTCGTGTCCTTTGCGTCTTTGCGTTAAGAACATCTATGAGCGTAGCGAATAAAAAACTGCGTTTATCTGCGGGAAAAGAGACTACTCTGTACGTTTGGTATGAAAAGCATAGGGCTCGGAGGTAATCTTCCGACCATCCTTTGTAACTGCTATCAACATACAGGCTAAGATTCTACCCTCGGGAATATCACGCAATATTAAAGTGTAATGGTCACCATTATGTCGGTTAGCATCAGCCACATTCCATTCTCTTTCCTTATCAGTCTTATAGACGAACTGGGCATATCTAATGTCTGTACCATCGACCTTAGCCAATCCACGAATTGTAATCTTTGGATAAAGACCGCCCATGGGAGTCCAACGATGAGTAATGTTGATCTCCTCAATCCCTACTTCAGCAAGGTTTGCCGTATCTTTCTGAACAGTAAAATGATACTCGTAAGTCTCCTTTCGTTGCTGAGTCACATGCAGAATTCCAACCACAAGGAGTAGTATGCATGCAACCAATATGATCCAACGCCAAATTGAAGTTGGACGGCGGGAAGAGCCATTGGCTTTAGGCTCCCTGGGAACTTTCTGTATCTCTTCGCTCATTAATAACCAGTTTGTGAGTACATTTCAAGACGCCAATGGTGGTCATCTTCATCAAACTCTATAAACAATTCTCGACGCGTTAGCTTCATAATATCAGCCGTGAAAGCATAATGCCGTCCCAAAAGGGTGTAATCCAACGTCAGAGTCTTCTCATGCTTATCTATCACCCATGTGCTAAAAGTGGATTGGCGCACTTGATTGTGATATACACAAAGTACATTCATCACATGGTCGGAATAGATATAGTATAGAACACCAGGCATAAAGCCTTGATAGTAAATCTGATCCATGTCAAAAGTAGTAGAGTCGACCTCTACATTATCGCAGTATGCATGCGAGAGACTCCATACGTTCACAATTCTGTAGTCAGGGTCTACTAGACCGCCACCACCTTCGGGGTAGCAAGAGCCGCAAAGGAGAGCGACAGCGGAGACGAGCACTATGAGGGCTGATTTATAAGATTTCATAAAATGGAATTATCGGGTCAGTTGGTCAAAAAGAATTTTCATGCCGACAGTCGCTTTCTCCTTGATAAAATGGACATTGCGAGAAATCGGTTGAACATCCTTAGGATCAATTACATAGATATCGGCATTATTAGGAGCATAATAGAGCAAACCAGCGGCTGGATAGACGTTAAGAGAAGTTCCAACGATAATGACGATATCGGCATTCTCTATCTCACGGACAGCTTCGTCCATCATAGGCACAGCCTCGCCGAACCATACGATGAAGGGACGAAGGCGACCACCATCGGGAGCCTTCTCGTCATTGGCTATGGGACGGTATCCAATATCTTCCACAAACTTCTTTCCATTCTCACTGCAAGCCTTAGTGGCTTCGCCGTGAAGATGGATAATATGATGAGAACCACCACGTTCATGCAAGTCATCGATGTTCTGTGTCACCACCGTAACGTTGTAATAATCTTCCAATGCTGCCACCAGACGATGAGCGTCATTGGGTTCCGTGTGTTCCAGTTGGGCACGGCGTTCATTATAGAACTGGGTCATCAAGTCCGGGTTACGATACCATCCTTCGATGGAGGCGACCTCCTCAACATTGTAATTTTCCCAGAGACCATCACTGTCGCGGAAGGTGCTTATACCGCTCTCTGCGCTAATACCAGCGCCCGAGAGGACGACTATCTTTTTCTTACTCATAATATTAAGGTTTTATAGGATCAATCACCAAAGCTCATACCGATACCGCGTGCAGTATGGACGAGAAAATCGTCAGGAGAAACGAGATGAGGTTGTTTCAAAGCCTCTTCAAAGGGAACATAGGAGATGTTGGGGTGTCTGTAGACCACCAAGTTTCCATACTTCTTTTCCTTGACGAGTTCGAAAGCCTTAACGCCAAACTCAGTAGCGAGGATACGGTCGTATGCCACGGGAGTGCCGCCACGCTGGAGGTGACCCAACACTGTGACGCGAATATCGTGTTCTACACCCAAGTCGATAAGTTCCTGACGTAGGACATCTCCTACTCCACCAAGCTTGATATGTTCGTCACCGACAGCTGTTGGAGCTGAGCCGGTAACCTTGCCGTCGGCCTTCTTGGCGCCCTCTGCGATAACGATATTGCAGAAGCCCATGCCATTGAGGTAACGAGTTTCAATCTTCTTGGCAATAATCTCAGGATCGTAAGGAATCTCGGGGATGATGCAAACGTCAGCACCACCGGCAAGAGCTGTATGGAGAGCAATCCAGCCAGCATCACGACCCATAACCTCCATAATGAAGACTCGGTTGTGGCTATCTGCTGTCGTCACGAGTTTATCAAAGGCCTCAGTAGCAATCTGCACAGCGGTTTGAAAGCCGAAGGTAAAGTCTGTGGAAGACAAGTCATTATCGATAGTCTTAGGCACACCAACCACGTTGATGCCGATATTGGCCAATTGCATGGAGATACCTTGGGAGCCGTCGCCGCCGATGTTAATCACGGCATCAAAGCCCATCTCCTCAAGGCGTTTTTTCATCAGCATGGAACGGTCTTCCGTCTTCCATGTGCCGTCGGGTTGACGAACTGGGAAGCGGAATGGGCCGCCTTTATTAGTGGTTTTAATGATGGTGCCGCCCTTGACGTGCAGACCTGACACTCTACGTTCAGTGAGGCGCATCAGTTCCACCTCGTCGCGCAAAATACCGTTAAAAGACTCTATACAACCATAGATTTCCCACTCTTCAGATTCCATCATGGCTCTTTTCACAATGCCGCGAATTACAGCGTTCAGGCCCGGGCAATCACCACCGCCGGTGGCCACTAAAATTTTATGACTCATATCTTATATTTTTAGGATGCAAAAATAAATATTTTTTTGTACTTTTGCCGCCGTTTTTTACTCAAATAATTTTATTCACTAATTTAAAAATTAAATCTAATGAAATCAGTATCTATTAGCGGTTCTCTGAGAGAGAACGTAGGGAAAAAAGATGCAAAATCACAACGCAGACAAGGTATGATTCCTTGCGTCATTTACGGTGGCAAAGAGCAGAAGCTCTTCCTCGTTGAAGACAAACAATTCACCAAATTGTTATACACTCCTGAGGTTAACTTCGTAGAGTTGAACCTGGACGGCAATGTCACCAAAGCGATTGTGCAAGCTACGCAATTCCATCCCATCACCGATAAGTTATTACATGTCGACTTCCTCGAAGTCGTTGACGGCAAGCCCATCACCATTGAAATCCCATTCAAGGTGACTGGTACTGCTCCTGGTGTTTTGAAGGGTGGTTCTCTGAAGAAGAGAGTTAGAAAACTCAAAGTTCGTGGTCTACTTGAGAACGTTCCGGAAGAGATCACCGCTGACATCTCCAACCTTGAAATCAACGATTTCATCAAGGTTGCTGACCTTTCCATCGACAACCTCACCATCGTTGACAACCCCAACAAGGTAATCGTGGCTGTTAACCCGACACGTAATGCTGTCGCTGAGACTGAGGGCGAGGGCGAAGGCGAAGAGGCTACTGCTGAAGCAGAAGCATAATCTTCAATCCTTTATTTATCATTAAGTAAAAACTCTAAACACTTTTAATATGGCAGCAATTGGCTCAATTAGAAAACACGGTGTAGCCCTGATGATCATCATAGGTATAGCACTTCTCGCTTTTATCTTGGGTGACCTTTCACAGGTTACAAGTACTTTCTCAAATAAGAATGTGATGGCCAAGATTGACGGTAAAAGCGTGGATCAGGAGTATCGTACAATGTATGAGCAGACCACTGCTCTCTTCAAACTCCTCCAGAACAAGTCCTCTTTCGACGAGAACGAGACTGCTCAGATCCATGAAACCACTTGGAGATCACTGATGCAAGAAAAGGTTCTTGACAAGCAGCTTGCCGCTTTAGGACTCTCCTACAACAACGATATGGTAGAAGAGCTCAAAGCTGACATGTTGGCTAGTCTGAACACTCAACAGCCCAACCAATATATGATGCAATTCGCTCAGGCTCTAGCACAACAGATCGGACCTGAGAACACCATGAATGTACTCTCCAACATCGAGGAATACGCTCACAACGAGCAAGGCAAGGACTTATACAGTGCTTACCAAGCCATCGTTCATTATGCTGTTCTCGGCGAGAAGTACAACAGATACAATGCATTGGCTCAGAACACCCTTTACTTCTCCAATCCGTTAGCAAAGAAAATCGGTGCAGACAACAAAACCGCCATGGTCTCCATGATGGCTGTCAGCCCTGAGGCTCCTGCTTTCAAGGACATCACCGCTTCTGCTTCCGAAAAGGAGATTAAGGACTTCTACAACCTGCATAAGAACGATCTTTTCAAACTCGGTGAGAAAAACCGCGACATCGACGTGGCCATCTTCCCGATTAACCCTTCCGCTGCTGACCTCAAGGCTATCGAAGACAGTGTTCGTGGCGACTATGCAAAGTTCTCCACTATGGACCTTGCCGCTTACGCTTCTGAGAAGAACATGCCTCTGGACAGCACCTATTTCAAAGAGGAAGACATCGTTCTTGACGGTCTTGACAGCATCCTGTTCAAGGCTACTCCTGTAGGCTCCTTCATCGAGCCGTTCGAGTATGAGAACTCCAGATGGTACTTCGGTAAAGTGTTCGGCTCTGCTGAGCGTTCCGACTCTGTGCAAGTAGCTCTTATCGAGCTTCCGTACAAGACCTCCCAGAATAAAGAGCTCACCCGTACTCGCAAAGAGGCTGCCGCTTTGGCTGACAGTCTGAAAAACACCATCCTCACCAACCAGAACAACATCTTCGCCCTTCAACGCGATTTTGTCGCTGGTGAGCGTACAGACTCCACTCTTTGGTTACCTGAACGTGGTACTATCGTAGAACTCTACAACGGATTGTTGAACACTCCTAACGGTGGCGTTTACGTATACAAGGGTCAAGGTGCTTACCTCGTGCTTCAAGTGTTGAACCGCACCACTCCTATTGCAAAACGTCAGTTCGTACTTTACGACTACCCGATTGCCGCTTCTGAAGCTACTATCCGTCAGGTCAAATCTCAAGCCACCGAGTTCGCTGCCTCCATCAACAACGATGCTGAGCTGATCTCTAAAGCTGCTGAGAAAGGTATCCAGACTGTTAACGGAACAGGCGTTCCTTCAATGTCAGCTACAATCGGTCAATTGCCCAACTGCCACGAGATCGTCTCCTGGGCATTCTCCGATGATGTAAAGAAAGATGATATCTCCGACGTCATCAATGTGGAAAAGATGTTCTTCGCTGTTGCTTCTGTAAAAACCATCCGTGAAGCAGGTGTTCAGAAACTGAAAGATGTTAAGACCGATATCGAAAGCATGCTTTCTGCTGAAAAGAGAGTGGAAGCTATCGCTGAGAAGGTCAACAAAGATCTCGCATCTTCTGGCATGCAAGCCCTTGCCACCACATATGCCTCCCAGGTTCGTGACAGCGTACGCCTCGTTTTCGCTGGCGACATGTATCAGAACTATGGCGTAGACGGCAAAGCCCTCGGTACTATCTTCTCCTTGCCGACCAACAAGCCGACAGCAGTTAGCGGTAAAAACATGGTTTACGTAGTTGACGTGAAAGAGGTTTCCGATGCCACCGTTACCGACGAGCTCAACCTCGAAAAGAACTTCCTCCGCAACCTCGTGGTTGGAAGAGAGCGCAACGAAGGTACTATTATGAATTACCTAATCCAGAACACCAAGTTGATCGACAACCGCAACAGATTCTATCAGAACTAATTCATTCAACCATATTCTACAACAGCGTGGTGCTAAGCATCACGCTGTTTTTTTTATCCATAATCTCAAAAAAGAGATCTATTGTTTCTAACAAATCAATGTTTATATTCTTTTTCTTTTCAAAAAGAATATAAGGTATAAATATATTATTTTTGTAATTTTTGAAAGAGTGTCCATCCAAACAGACAAAAAATATATGAAAGTTACCCACCCAACAACACAACCAAAAGCGAAAACCAAAAACAACAGGCATAATAACACTCAGTCCTTGCGTAAATTTGCCAAAGCAAACGTAAAGAAAACATCATCCAAAACATCTAAGACCACCAAGAAGAGCAAATCATCCACTTCTGGATTTTGGAAATTCATCACATCAGAAAGGATGATTCAGTTCTATGGTGTGCTGCTATTACTATTCTCGCTATTACTTTTCGTATCTATCATATGGTTTTACTTTAATCCTAGCAAAAATATTTCCTATGTTGATAATGGCACAGGATCTTCTCCAAATATAGCCCGTGGTGTCGGTTCACATCTTTCTGTATGGCTAGTAGAATATACTTTTGGCTTATCATCTATCGGTTTTGCTTTCATCATATTCCTGATAGGATTTAAACTTTTATTCAACAAAGAACTACTGCCATTGGGCAAGACCATCGCAAACGTCATCATCTCAATGGCGTGGATTTCCCTTTTCCTTGGATTAATATTCAACAACACAGACTATAACTGTTTCATTAGCGGCTATTTTGGCAAATACCTAGCTCCGTTCCTTCTAAAACTCGGCAAACTAATGTCAGCGCTAATCATGCTAGTTCTACTCATCTTTATCATTGTCCTTTTCTACAATGTTCAAATTAACGAGGTAATCCAAAATATAAGGACATCTATCCAAGAACGGAGAGAACGTCGTGCCACCGAACCTAAGACTGAAAAAAAGAAAAAGAAAAAAGATGGTGATAATGATACTGAAGATACGCAGCATCAAGACCTTGACGACCAATACATCAGCGAACACAATGTATTCACAAACGAATATCTTGGTAAAAACACTTATACTTTTGATACACACAATGAGGACAGCCTAGACAAAGAAGATGATGAAGTCTCAATAGACACCCAAAAGCTTAACAAGAGAGATAACGACGTACCATTCGAGGTAGTCACCACTCAAACCACCAACGTTACATTAGACGAAGAAAATGGATTGAATGAGACAGTTAGTGAAGAGAAGCAGCCTGTCACCTCTTTTGAGCAACTTAAAGACTTAGAGCCTTTCGATCCTCGAAAAGACCTCTCTACCTACGAGTTCCCGTCTATAGAACTCTTAGATGCACACGAAAATACTGAAATTAACCAGGAGAGCATCAAGAAGGAGTTGTTAGAAAACAAGCACCGTATTGAAAGCACACTGAAGAGTTTCGGTATTCCCATCAAGCGTATCACTGCTACTGTTGGTCCTACCGTCACTTTGTATGAAATCGTCCCCGAGGACGGTGTACGTATCAGCAAAATCAAGAATCTGGAAGATGATATCGCCTTAAGCTTAGCTGCCTTAGGTATCCGTATCATCGCCCCGATTCCAGGACGAGGCACTATCGGTATAGAGGTACCGAACAAAAACGCCAATGTGGTTTCCATGAGAGAGATCATTGCATCCGACAAGTTCAAGAATAACAAGTACGCTCTGCCTGTCGGTATCGGAAAGACTATCAGCAACGAACCGTTTGTAGTGGATCTCGCCAAGATGCCGCACCTTTTGGTTGCAGGTGCTACCGGACAAGGTAAATCAGTAGGTTTGAATGCCATCATCACTTCCCTACTCTACACTAAGCATCCGTCAGAGTTGAAGTTAGTCTTGATAGATCCCAAAAAGGTAGAGTTCACCCTTTACGAGGCCATTCAAAACTACTATCTGGCAGAACTTCCAAACCAAGATGAGCCCATCATCACCGACACGCAGAAGGTGGTCAACACCCTAAATTCTCTCTGTGCAGAGATGGACCAGCGTTATGACTTGCTGAAGGCTGCCAAGATGCGTAATATCAAAGAGTACAATGAGAAATTCTGTGCCCGCCAGTTATCACCCGCTATGGGACATCGCTACCTCCCCTACATCGTCCTGATCATCGACGAGTTTGGCGACCTGATCATGACAGCTGGACGTGAAGTAGAGACTCCACTGGCTCGTTTGGCTCAGTTGGCCCGTGCCATCGGCATCCACCTCGTCATCGCGACACAAAGACCTTCCGTCAACATCATCACCGGTAGTATCAAGGCCAACTTCCCATCCCGAATGGCATTCCGAGTTGCCTCCAAGATCGACTCCCGCACCATTCTGGACGCCAGCGGTGCCGACCAGCTCATCGGTAAAGGTGATATGCTCATCACCACCGGTAGTGACCTTATCCGCGTGCAGTGCGCCTTCGTGGACACTCCAGAAGTGGAACGCATTGTAAACTATATCAGGGAGAAGAGCGAGGTGAGCCCGCTTATGGAGCCTTACGTTCTTCCTGAGGTTCAAGAGAAGGGCAAAGACGACTTCTTCGATGATGGCGACGACGGTCCTTCCGACGCTATCGACCCACTCTTCGTAGATGCTGCCACCCTCATCGTGCAGACACAACAAGGATCTACCAGCTTCATCCAGCGCAGAATGAAGCTGGGCTACAACCGTGCAGGCCGTATCATGGACCAGCTCTGCGAGTTCGGCATCGTCGGACAGGCTAACGGCAGTAAGCCTAGAGAGGTGCTCATTAAAGACGACGCACAGCTGCGCAACCTGCTGGCCTCAAAAGGAATGCTTTAATTTAAACTTTGAATAATAAAACTGTCTATTTCTACGTTTTTTCACTATTCAAATTCTACAACATGAAAAGAATATCCTTCATCGCAATACTGATGTTTCTCATCACCGCAGTCACAGCTCAAAACACCGACGGCGGCGCCAACGAATTGCTGAACAAAGTGTCGCAAAAATACCAGGCGTACTCGACCATGCAGTTCCACTATACACTCGTAACTAGCAAGGACTCCAAGACGTTAGGATCGGCCCAAGGTGATTTTTATCTTAAGGGCAACAAATATCAGACCTCTTATGATGGTCAACATTTCTATTGCGACGGAACGTCCATCTGGAACTATCAAAAAGCCACCAACGAGGTCTCCATTTACGAATATGACCCGGAAGATGACGAAAACATGATGAATCCGCGACTGCTGCTCAAAAACTGGGAGAAACAATTCAGAGCCAAGTACATCCGTGATGAATATGCCAATGGTCAATCTGTTACGTTAGTAGATCTTACACCAAAATATAACCAGTCATACTACCGTATCAGACTGTTCATCAACAAGAGCACCTTGAATATCAAAAAGGTTGTTATCTACGAAAAGGACAATACATTATATACTTATAACATCGAACAATTCAAGAGCAATGTCACGTTATCCGACGAGACCTTCACCTTCAACAAAAGCAAATATCCTGGTGTAGAGGTAAACGATATGAGATAACACTATAAACACTTAATTGTTAGAAATTTATAGGTTAAGATAGGTTAAGATAAAGAAGAAGAGATTATTTTTGCTAAAAAATTAGAACAATGCAATTACCGTTATTATTGGCGCAAGCCGCAGAAGCTATGGAGGTTGCCGAAACACAAGCGCCCCAAGTCACAGAGACTTCCTATTTTCAGTTAGTATTTGCCAAAAACAGCTTATGGATTATGATACCATTGTTCATAATGCTGGGTTTTGCGATCTATCTCTTTGTTAAGAAACTGATAGTTTTAAATCGTGCTTCCAAGGAGGAACACAACTTCATGAACAATATCCGTGATTTTATCCATGATGGCAAGTTGGATTCAGCAGTAGCGCTCTGCAAGGGCAATGATACTCCTACGGCTCGCCTGATTGAGAAGGGTCTTTCACGTATTGGACATCCGCTGGAGGATATCCGCACAGCTATTGAGAATGAAGGTAACCTGGAAGTTGAGCGTCTGGAGAAGGGTGTCTCCGCATTAGCCACCATCGCTGCCATCGCTCCTATGTTGGGTTTCTTGGGTACAGTTGTGGGTATGGTTTCCGCTTTCCACGCTATGGCTGCTGATCCAAACAACTTCAATATCGGCACGCTTTCCAACGGTATCTACACCGCTATGATCACCACCGTTGCCGGTTTGATTGTTGGTGTGATTACCTTGGTCCTGCACAATTTCATCGTATCTAAGATCTCCAACGTGGTTTACCTTCTCGAGGTTCGTACCACTGAGTTTATGGATCTTCTTCACGAAAACGCATAAAGCATTAAGCTATGGCTATTAAAATGCAAAATAAGATCGATACAACATTCAGCGCCACGTCCATGTCCGACTTGGTGTTCCTGTTGTTGATATTCTTCATGCTGACTTCCACCATGGTGTCACCAAATGCTATCAACCTGGTATTGCCCAAGAGCACTGCCGACAAGCAGTTGGTGTCCAAGAATGTGGAAGTCTACATCAATGAAGACCTGCTATACTTTGTCAATCCAGAAGGTTCCAATGCACAACCCGTTCCCTATGAAGAGTTGTTGCCCGCATTGCAGGCAGCTGTCGCTCAAGATGATTCTGAAATGCACTCTATCATCTTACGTGCAGATAAGAGCGTCCCAGTAGAGAATGTTGTCGCCCTGATGGATGTACTCAACGAGCTCAATGAGGCTATTCCTGAAGAACAACGTTATAAAATGGTCTTGGCCACTGAAGGAAAATGAAAGACGAAAAAGAGAATAGTAAAGACATCATCATACCTAGCGTAGTGACGGTGGTTGCGATGACACTAATCATCGTCTTGCTGCTGATATGCAGTTTGAAGACGCAAGTGCCTCCTCCTCCGCCAAAAAAGATCTACTACGTAGAGTTGGAGTCCACATCTGGGGGTGGCGGCGGTGGCGGTGTTGAACAACCCACTAAGACTACCAGTCGCACCCCGGCAGCGCCCAACTATGCCACACAGAACGCTGTAGACGCTCCTGCAACTGCACATTCCACTACAACTAGCACTACCACAGAAGCAACCACACCGAAAGTGGACCAAAATGCCATGTTTAAAGGTGGAAGAGGCGGTAGCGGCAGCGGTGGTGGCAGCGGCAGCGGTATCGGCACTGGCACAGGTTCTGGTTTAGGACCCGGGGAAGGCTCTGGTAGCGGCGGCGGATATGGAATAGGAACAGGTACAAGAGGAAAACTACACGACGTAAGCGTTAAAATCAACGACGAAACTGGCACTGTCTGCATAGAAGTATTCATCGAAGAGGACGGACGTGTTTCCAAAGCAAATATTATCCCTGACAGGAGTAGCATCTCCAACTGGAAAATCCAGCAAGTTTGCAAGCAAAAAGCTATGGAAATTCGGTATAAAGCTGGTAAGAAAGAGATACGTTACGTGATATTCTCGTCATAAGACAAGATACGCAGGGATTGCTAACGCAATGATTAAGTTTTTTTAAACGCCAAGACGCGAAGTACACAAAGGGATTGCTAACGCAATGATGAGTTTATTTAAACGCGAAGACGCAAAGAACGCAAGGTTGTTATAAGCCATTTACAATCCGCTTAATGCCTTTTTTCATCAGCACCTCGTTGAAATTCAAGAGCAGCCCTAATTTATATCCACCTAATCTTAAATAGGTCATAGTTTGTGCCATATGAATACCTTGCAGCTCAGAAATGCTTTTTACCTCAATCACTACTTTTTCTTCAACTAACAAGTCTACCCTAAATGCATGATCAATAAAAATATCTTCATATGCTATCGGAAGGAATTTCTCCTTCTCCACAAATAGCCCTCTATCAAGCAACTCATAATACAAACACTCTTGATAAACCTTTTCCAACAATCCAGGACCCAATGTTTTATGCACCTTAATCGCTGCATCTACAATAATTTTTGAAATTTCGTTTTCAGTCATATTTTTTTGGCGAAAATAATAAATATTTGTTTAATTGAAAAATATTTTTTAATTTATTATAAATTATACAAAATAGCGAAGCATAGCGCCCTTTATCTGACCAAACACACATATTACTTTGCGTCCTTTGCGACTCTGCGTTTAAAACTTAGCGTTCAAAAACATGTACAAACAGATTTTAGAAGAAATATTCCATGCCTACCCCATGTATCACAAGGTAGGC
This sequence comes from Bacteroidales bacterium, assembly GCA_024686335.1. Taxonomy (GTDB): domain Bacteria; phylum Bacteroidota; class Bacteroidia; order Bacteroidales; family WCHB1-69; genus F23-D06. Next base: position 59,145 of record JAILCI010000019.1, read on the forward strand.
ACTTCTGCATATAAAGAGGGCTTGGAAAACATTGAGGCCCTCCTTGCCATCATCGGCAATCCTGAACGTAAACTGAAGGCGATTCATATTGCAGGCACTAACGGGAAAGGATCTGTAGCTAACATGATGGCCTCTTACTGTATGGAGCGCGGCTGGAAGACTGGTCTTTTCACCTCCCCTCACCTATTCGACTTTCGGGAACGTATCCGTATTGACGGTGAGATGATTACGGAAGAGGAAGTGGTGGAGTTTTTCCGTCAATTCAAACCCCAATTTGATCATCTGGAACCATCCTTCTTTGAGATAACGACTGCATTGGCATTCTACTATTTCGCCCAACAGAAGGTAGATATAGCCGTCGTTGAAGTCGGTCTGGGCGGACGATTAGACGCCACCAATGTATTGAATCCGCTAATCTCTATAATCACAAATATATCACTGGAACACACGCAGTTACTAGGTGATACAATAGCTAAAATTGCTTTCGAGAAGGGCGGCATCATCAAACAAGACACCCCTGTCGTCATTGGAGAGTTCCATCCGGAAAGCTTCCCTGTTTTCAAAGATCTTGCCGATCAGAAAAAGGCGCCTCTGTTCTTAGCTGAAGAAAACTATGTCGTTGAGGGAGCCTTGTCCGACTGCACCATACGTGATACAGACGGGACAACATTATATGAACATATCCATTGCCCTGTGGAAGGTGAATATCAACGACTTAACTTGCGAACATTCCTCACTGCAATACGAGTACTGGAAGAGTTAAGGCCATTTGACAAAGACATCGTCCCGCTAGCGATAGAGAACATGATCACAAATACGGGACTAATGGGACGCTGGCAGGTGCTGCGCCAAGAGCCGAAGACCATCTGTGACGTAGGGCATAATGTAGGAGGATTATCGCTGACCATGCGTCAGCTGGAGGAACTACCCTGCCGTAAGTTACGCATCGTCATGGGAATGGTCAGCGATAAAGACATCGAGCACATCATCCCTCTGCTACCAAAGAAGGCCCAATATTATCTATGTAAAGCCAATATTGAACGAGCCAAGCCTGTAGAAGAACTGGCCGACCTATTTAAAGCTGCCGGGTTGCAATGCCAGACTCACAATTCAGTCATTGAGGCATTTCGCGCTGCAAACTCAGATGCTGCCCCTGACGATATCATCTTTGTTGGTGGAAGTTGCTTCGTTGTTGGTGAACTACTGGGTGAGTTGGCATAAACGGGCAAATAGGGCTCTTTCATAATCGCCTTGTATTTATCGTTTGATTTTTATATATTTGCAGCCTTGTAAAATATCCGTATATAACATAATCAAAACGCTAATAAATAAATAGTTATGGCAAGTAGGAGAAAAGAATTATTCCCCAACGTCACCGATGCTGAATGGAACGATTGGAGATGGCAGGTCAGAAACAGAGTTGAGACCTTAGAAGAATTAAAAAAATACATCAAACTTACTCCCTCCGAGGAAGAGGGCGTGGCAAAGTCATTGCAGACTCTGCGTATGGCCATCACACCGTACTACCTCAGTCTGATTGATCCTAACAACCCGCACTGCCCGATTCGTAGACAAGCTATTCCTACAGGTGCTGAAGTACACCAGTCCCCAGCCGACCTTCTTGACCCGTTGCACGAGGACGAGGATTCTCCCGTTCCTGGTTTGACACACCGTTATCCGGACAGAGTTTTGTTCCTCATCACCGACATGTGCTCCATGTACTGTCGTCACTGCACTCGTCGTAGATTTGCTGGTCAGCACGACTGCGAGTCCACACAAGACCGTATCCAAGCAGCTATCGACTACATCGCACGCACTCCAGAAGTACGCGACGTATTGCTTTCCGGTGGTGATGCTCTGATGGTTGGCGACAAGATGCTCGAATCCATCATCCAACGTCTGAGAGCTATTCCTCACGTTGAGATCATCCGCTTAGGCACACGTACTCCTGTGGTTTGCCCGCAGCGTATCACCGACGACCTCGTCAACATGCTCAAGAAATATCATCCGATTTGGCTCAACACTCACTTCAACCACCCGAATGAGGTGACCGAAGAGTCTGCTGCTGCTTGTGCTCGTTTGGCCGATGCTGGTATTCCTTTGGGCAACCAGACCGTGCTGTTGCGTGGCGTCAACGACGACACTGAGATTATGAAACAACTCGTACACGACCTCGTCCGTATGCGTGTTCGTCCGTACTACATTTATCAATGCGATCTCTCCATGGGTCTGGAGCATTTCCGCACACCGGTTTCCAAGGGTATCGAGATCATCGAGAACCTGCGTGGACACACCTCCGGTTATTGCGTTCCTACCTTTGTAGTTGACGCTCCTGGCGGTGGCGGTAAGATTCCCGTTATGCCTAACTACGTCATCTCCCAGAGTCCGCACAAGGTCATCCTTCGTAACTACGAAGGCGTAATCACTACCTACACTGAGCCGTCCGACTATCAGGAGAACACCTGCTCTCCTCTGCCAGACAAGAAGCACGTCGAAGGCGTCGCCTCCCTGCTCCACGGCGAACAGATGGCACTGGAGCCCAACGAGCTGGCCCGTAAGAAACGTCATAAAAAATAACCCGTAAGGGCGTATCGAAAAAATATATGACGGGATCTCCATAAGGAGGTCCCGTTTTTTTGTTTCTATTTTAGATTAGATTTTTCGTATTTTCGCCCAAAATAATCATTCAATATGAAAAAGATAATAACTTTACTAATATGCTGTCTTTCCGCACTTTTCACTTTTGCCAATGACGGTGTATTCTACGCCTCCGGCAATCAGCTGATTCCCATCACGGAGACCGATATCAGTGTCAAAAAGGAGGTTTTGACCATCAATCGTGTGGCCAACCATCTGGAGGTAAATGTCTATTACGAGTTTTTCAATCCTGTAGGCGAGAAGGATCTGTTAGTCGGTTTTGAAGCTATGTCACCATATAATGGTCTCGACCCTATAAAGGCTTTCCCCAATCATCCGCATATTCGCAACTTCAAAGTGATAATGAACGGGGAAACATTACCTTTTGAGATTGCCCATGTAGAGACCGGACACCATGATACCAACGGAGAATACTCCTTCTCAAAGTATTATGTCAACGGCCAATTCAAATGCTGGTCACGCCAACAGATTGAGGATACGCTGAATTCATGGTACTATCCTGATATGCCTGTTGACTATGTCTATCACTTCAAAGCACACTTCCGGCCTGGACTGAACATCATTCAGCACACATACGACTTTGATCTCTCATCATCAGTAGAAGAGGAGTTCTACTTTCCTTACGTGCTGACCGCCGCCAACCGCTGGGCAAACCATCAAATTGACGACTTTCATCTTCAAATCAACCTTGGCGACCACGAATCGTTCCATGTATTCCCCGATTTCTTCAAAAGTGCAGATGAATGGGAGATTATCGGCAGAGGGAAAATCACTATAGACACTACATGGGGATTGACAGACAGTAAAGCTACGCCCGTCTTCCATATCCAACAGGGCGGAATCTCGTTCCGAAAAACCAACTTCCACCCCGAAGGGGATCTCAACATCAGCCAACGACGTATCATGTCGTACATGCGGAGTATGGAACTAGAAGACTACGGTTGGGGCTCGGGGGTGTTGGATGCCATCATGGAACAGTATCAGTCTTTGTGGCTACCAGACTCCACAGATGATTACAGCGGTTTGTCGGCCGAGCAACGGAGAATCCTGAAAAACCTACCCTTCGCTTATCGCGGTTACATATTCAAATCCAAGGAGTTGCAAAACTACTTCGAATCAACACCTTGGTACATCCCCAACCCGGACTACAATGGAAATATGGAGGTCTTTACTAACGAAGAGAGAAAGTGGGTTGAGTTCTGGAAATAATGAATAGTTTTGCAGCCACAATGTGACGGAGTCGCAACGCCACTTATAAAAAATTGTATCTTTGCCGCTTAAAACAATCAAGATGGTTAAAGACATCAGCAAGATAACAGCAGATAGCAACGGCAACTTCTTCCTTATCGCCGGCCCTTGCGTGGTCGAGGGTGAGGAGATCACCATGCACATAGCACAAGAGATAAAAAGTATATGCCTAGAACTGAACATTCCTTTTCTGTTTAAGGCTTCCTATAAAAAAGCCAATCGTTCCAGTCTTCACTCCTTCACTGGTATCGGTAACGAAGCTGCACTAGAGGTTCTCCGCAAAGTCAAGGAGACCTACGACGTGCCCATCGTCACCGACATTCACACTGAAGAGGAGGCTGCGTGGGCAGCTGATGTTGCCGACGTGTTGCAGATTCCCGCATTCTTGTGCCGGCAGACAGACCTTTTAGTTGCAGCAGCCAAAACTGGCCGCTATGTCAACATCAAGAAAGGGCAGTTCCTGTCTCCCGAGGCAATGACCTTTGCTGTTGAAAAGGTGCGTTCAGCAGGCAACAACCAAGTGATGGTCACAGAGCGTGGTACCACTTTCGGCTATCAGGACCTTATCGTCGATTTCCGGGGCATCCGCGCCCTCAAGGCAAACCAGTGCCCTGTCGTCCTCGACTGCACCCACTCGTTGCAACGTCCCAACCAATCAGCAGGCGTTACGGGAGGACAGCCTGAGCTCATTGAGACAATAGCAAAAGCTGGTGTGGCTGTCGGTTTTGACGGACTCTTCATGGAGACCCATCCTAATCCTGCACAAGCTCTTTCCGACGGTGCCAACATGCTCCCGCTTGACCAGTTAAAACCCTTACTTTGTAAATTAATCAAGATCAGGAAAGCTATCAATGAAAAATAGTCGCATCCACAAAATCATCATCATCCTTCTTGTAGCTCTTTGCTACGGCAATACGCTAACCCTTAACTTCGCCCTCGACGACCGCATGGTCCTGATGGAGAGCAAACCCGTCATCCAAGGAGGCATGGAAGGAATACGTTATATCTTCACTCAAGATTCGTTCAATGGCTATTTTGGGAATGAAAACTCCATCGTCATGGGCGGCCGTTACCGTCCCATGTCACAACTCACTTTCCTGATTGAATTCCAACTGTTTGGGCAAAAAATAAAAAAGGAAATCGGCGACTACAACGATTTCAACAACCTGCATGACCCGCAGCATGAGGAGCTCTTCAACAACTCCATCCTGCCTATCGTTTGCCACCTGATGAACATCATCTATTTCACATTGTTGTGTCTACTTATCTACAAGGTTTTAGAGATGCTCTTTGGGAAATACACTGGAGAAAAATGGTATCAGTCATTAGCCCTTATCGCCACGGTTCTCTTTGTTATCCATCCGATTCATACTGAGGCTGTTGCCAATGTCAAAGGTCGTGATGAAATCTTTGCCATGTTAGGCGCTATGGCTGCCCTCTGGTGCTCACTTAAGTATGTACAAAAGCATCAATGGTGGTATCTCCTACTCTCGCTACTGGCTATCACCTTCGCCCTCTTCTCCAAAGAGAATGCTATCACCTTCCTGGCTGTCATCCCGTTAGCATTGTGGTATTACGACGTGGACACCAAACGCAAAAGCGACTATGCCATCACACTTTTGCCAATTCTCATCGGCAGTGTATTCTTCGTTATTGTCCGTAACATAGTCTTGGGCGGCATGATGCCGGAAGACACGACCCATAACATCCTGAACAATCCCTTTGTGGAGAGTAGCAAAGCGCAAGAGATTGCCACTGTGCTTCTCACTTGGGGCATCTATCTTAAACTGCTCATCTTCCCCCACCCGCTCACCCACGATTACTACCCCAAACAGATAGAGGTCACCAGTTTTGCCAATCCGCTGGTATGGGTTGTCGTCATCGCAGTAATTGCTCTGCTGGTCTATGCAATCCTCAAGCTGAAGAAGAAAGACACCATCGCATTTGGTATTCTATTCTTTGTTATTACATTCTCGATAACCTCCAACCTGCTCTTCAATATCGGTACGATTATGAACGAGCGCTTCGTTTTCATTCCCTCATTGGGATTCACACTCATTTTGGGTTACTTTTTCTACTGGCTTGCTACGAGCAAAACCGACATCGTTCGGAAGGGTGGCATCGGCCTATTTACCATTGTAGCACTCTTTTACAGTATCAAGACCTTCACACGCAACTTCGTATGGCACGATGATATTAACCTTTTCACTACAGATGTCAAAACCTCCAATAACAGTATCAAATGCAATATCTCTGCGGGCGGTAGCTATCTACAAATCTGGAAGAAAACGCACAAAGAGCGTGACAAGAAGATGGCGTACGATTATCTATACAAAGCATTAGAACTTCATAAAACCGCACTTAATGCACACCTGTTACTTGGTGAGCTGATGTTCTTGGACAACAATTACGAAGGCTCCTTGCAATTCTACAAAAATGCAGCGGCTATAGATCCTAGCAACCAAATGGCCAAAGACAATATTGTCAAGGTTGAGCAGGCGTTGAAGGGATCCGAATTAGACAAATACAATAAGATGATTGCGGAAGCTGAGGCCGACCGTATGTCAGGCCGCACCCAAGATGCCATCACCAAGTTGACCATAGCACAAAACGCCCTTGAAAAGGAACTGAAATCCAATCCTAAAAATATTGTAGCGCTCAACCTGATGGGCAATCTCATGGGACGTGGCTATGGCAATTTCCCAAAGGCCATGGACTACTACAAACAAGTCTTGGAGATGGATCCCAACTTCGCCAGTGCTTGGGAAAACATGGGTATCATCTACGCCATCCAGCGCGACTTCAGCAATGCTGAACGTTGCCTAAAAAGAGCCCTAGAGATTGCCCCTGACAACGACAACATCAAGACCAACCTCAAGTTGCTGTATACCGACATGGGTAAACCTGAGTTGGCAAAGCAGTACGAATAGGGCCGATGCAAGGATTGGGTATCAGATACAATCTGCGAGGACGCAGATTGCTCCGAGGACGCAGATTGCTCCGACAAAAAAGGGAGGAAACCTATGTTTCCTCCCTTTCATTATCTATAAGAGCAAGTCTTACAACTTGTCTTCGTTTTCAACTAAAGTTTTATTCTTCTTATTGTAGTTGAGAATCAGCATAGTCTCGAACAACATAGCCAGAATCATGATAACAATAGCAATGATAGCGATAGTAGAATGATTGGTCTTGTAGAAGAATGCGCCCTCTCTGAAGAAGGTGAAAATAAGGATAATATTCATGATCCAGCAGCTGATAAGAAGCAGAGCCCACCAAATACCCATATAAAGACCGCTATTATCGACATTATTATCTTTGTCAACCTTCACAATACCTTTATTCTCGAGGGCGTAATCAGTCTCATCCCAGATCTCCTTGAAAATGGAGAGCGGTTTGATAAGATTGATAATCGGAACGAACCAGCCATAGAACGGAGATTTAACGGAGTTACCGTCTTTCATCCAAGGACAAACATTATGTAAGTTCTGGAGATTTTTGCTATCCCAGCGTGCGAAGAAGAGAGTCTTTATAAGGAAAGCAACGATAGTGATACAAGCGATCACCCAGAAACCTTTTTTAGCGGCGTCACGCTCAGCGTTCTTAGCATCCCAAGCTTCTTTCAGAGGACCATAGGTCTTTTCACACTCAGCCAATTTTGCTAAGTTGTCAGCTTGGATTTTAGTTTTTTCCTTAAGAGTCTCTGTGGTAACCTTAATCATCTCAGACAGAGATTCCTTCTCATCGCGGGTTTTGGCCACAGCCTTAGTACGCAGGGAGTCCAACTTGTGAGAATAATAAGCAACCTCTGCACTATCCTGTTTCATAGGATGTTGTGCCATCACATACTCCTCGTATGCTTTTTCATAGGTGTTTCGATCGTTCACAACTGCCACGTTGATCTTATCAAACTTCATAAGGAAAATCATTGATACAATGAACAATACCAATACAATCCCGTTCAATAACAACGTGAGTTTACCAAGAGAGGTGTTGTCGGTGATTTTTTTCATACTTTATTTAATTTATGTTACTAATTATCAATACTGTAAAAACATTTCTTCCAATAAAGGAATAGGTTGCAAAAGTAATAAAAAAAATGCAACACACAGCATAAAAAAAATTATATCTGAAAAAGATTACAACAAAGGAAAAAAAGTGTATTTTTGCACCCGCAAAACGGACGGGGTGTGGCGCAGTTGGTAGCGCGCTACGTTCGGGACGTAGAGGCCGGAAGTTCGAGTCTTCTCACCCCGACTCAGCAGAGAGAAAGCATATGACTTTCTCTTTTTTTGTATATAGATTTCTATAAAAATTGCGAACATGTCAAAACGCGTATTGATGGCTATGAGTGGCGGCATCGACAGCAGTATCTCCGCCCTCCTGTTGCTCGAGCAAGGTTATGAGCTCGTGGGAGTCACCTTCCGCACGTTCGATTATATCCAAGAATCGTGCATTGCGCGTGAGAAAGGTTGCTGTTCTGTGGAAAGCATAATGGAAGCCAAACACTTTGCTGAGTCTCTTGGCGTGGAGCATCACATCCTCGATTTCCGACAGACCTTCAAAGAGCATGTCATTGCCAACTTCGTAGATGAGTACCGTCACGGTCGCACGCCCAACCCTTGTGTTCTGTGCAACTCCCACATCAAATGGGGGCTTCTGCTCGATGCTGCCGACGAATATCACTGCGATTTCATCGCAACGGGTCACTATGCTCAGATTGAGGCACGCAATGGTCACTACTATCTGAAGTGTGCTGCCGACAGGCAAAAGGACCAGACCTACTTCCTCTGGATGCTCACTGAGGAGAACCTAAAGAGGACCATCTTCCCGTTAGGCGGTCTTACCAAGACAGAAGTGCGCGAGATTGCCCTGCAGCACAACTTTGAACGACTTGCCAAGAAGAGCGAGTCTCAGGAAATCTGCTTTATTCCCGACAACGACTACCGCACTTTTCTAGCAAACGAAGGATGCCAGGTGCGACCTGGCAACTATGTAGACCAAGAGGGAAAGAAAATAGGCAGGCACAGCGGCTATTACAACTACACTATCGGACAGCGCAAAGGTTTGGGCATCGCATTCGGAGTGCCTAAATATGTCACCAGAATCGATGCCGAACACAATCAGGTGACCCTGGGAGACTATGACGATTTATATGCAAACGAACTGTCAGCCAATGAGATGAGGTTGAGAGACATCGCATGGCTACAAGAATCTCCGTCGGTATTGGCACGTATACGTCACAAATCTCCAGCCACTCCGGCCAACATTGAGATTCCAGAAGACTTTGAGACATCTCATAATGCTTCCATTCATTTTACCGATCCCGTATGGGGAGTGACTCCCGGACAATCTGTGGTTTTGTACAAAGACGAACTGGTTGTGGGCGGAGGACTGATTTCATAATACCACTTTTAGGTAGGGCCGATGTGTACATCGGCCAAAACAAACGGGTCAAAAGTTTTTTTTCACATGGTTGATTAGATATCAAAAAAAAGTGTATTTTTGCGCCCGATTTCAGAAACGAAACCCGGAGAGGTGGGTGAGTGGCTGAAACCAACAGTTTGCTAAACTGTCGATGGGGAAACCTATCCGCGAGTTCGAATCTCGCCCTCTCCGCAAAAGTCCGAAAGGCAATCAAAATCAGTAACTTATGAGAAAAAGTTGCTGATTTTTGCTTTTAAACTGAGACAGAAACGGGACAAAACGTGTTTAATATTGAAAAAAGCACAAAGAATCAAACCACTAATTATCAGTAATATACAAATATTTTAGAAGATAAAAAAAAGGGGGGGCAGC
>JAILCI010000022.1 GCA_024686335.1 Bacteroidales bacterium
CTTCTGTCTCTTCGTACTCGCGTACTACGGACAGTTTAAAGGACATAGGATAATCCTTCTGCGTACGTTTAACGTACTTGTTCTCTGTGCTTTTCATATCGTTACTCTTTTTTGTTGTAACGCTATTTTAGGACGAGACATAATGAATTTTTAGGAGGGGGGCAACAATCAATCACCCTCCTTATATTTTTTATACATTATTCATCACACAAGCCGCAATTTTTTTTATTTTTGCGGCTTGTTTTTTAATCAAAAATCTACACAAATGAATTTTATTGATCAAATTATTGAAGAGGACATCCGGCAAGGTAAAAATGATGCTAAAGTACATACCCGTTTTCCTCCGGAGCCCAATGGATATCTTCATATCGGTCATGCCAAGTCCATTTGCCTCAACTTCGGTATGGCAAAGAAGTACAACGGCTTGTGCAATCTCCGTTTTGATGATACCAACCCTGTGAAAGAAGACACCGAGTATGTTGACTCCATTAAGGAGGACATCCAGTGGCTGGGTTTCCAGTGGGCAGCGGAGTATTATGCCTCCGACTATTTTGATCAACTCTATATCTGGGCTGAGCAGCTTATCCAAGAGGGCTTGGCTTATGTTGACGACTCTACGCAAGAGGAGATCAGCAAGAATAGGGGAGTGCCGACAGCTCCGGGCATTGAGAGTCCGTATCGCAATCGTTCTGTAGAGGAGAATTTGGATCTCTTCCGTCGTATGCGCGCCGGTGAGTTTCCTGATGGCAGTCGTGTACTGCGCGCCAAGATCGACATGGCCTCTCCGAACATGCACTTCCGCGATCCTATCATGTATCGTATTCTGCATGCTACCCATCACCGTACGGGCGACAAATGGTGCATCTATCCGATGTATGACTTCGCCCATGGTCAGAGCGACTCTATAGAGGGCATCACACACTCTATCTGTACGTTGGAATTTGAGGTGCACCGTCCGCTTTACGACTGGTTCTGCGAGGCTCTGCGTATCCATCATCCGCAGCAAATTGAATTTGCCCGTCTTAACATGACCTATACTATCATGAGCAAGCGTAAGATGCTACAGCTCGTGAAGGAACATCATGTAAACGGCTGGGATGATCCTCGAATGCCGACTATCTGCGGTCTGCGCCGTCGCGGTTATACGGCTGAGTCAATCCGCAACTTTGCCGAGGCCGTTGGCGTTGCTAAGCGTGACAACATCATCGATGTCTCCCTGCTGGACTTCTGCGCTCGTGAACACCTCAACAAAGTGGCTACGCGTACTATGACTGTTCTCGATCCTGTGAAACTCATCATTGACAACTATCCTGAAGATCAAGTTGAGGAGATGGAAGCTGTCAACAATCCGGAAGATCCGAATGCTGGTACCCGTAAGGTGCCTTTTGCAAAAGAACTTTGGATCGAGCGCGCTGACTTCAGAGAGAACGCTGACAAGAAGTTTTACAGACTATCTATCGACCGTGAGGTACGTTTGAAATATGCCTATATTATAAAATGTACCCATATTGTTAAAGATGATGCCGGTAATATCACAGAGATTCATTGTACGTATGATCCCAACACCCGTAGCGGTATGCCTGACAGCAACCGCAAGGTGAAGGCCACCATCCACTGGGCTTCTGTGAAACATGCCAAAAAGGCAGAAATCCGTATTTTCGACCGTCTTTTTGCCGTGCCGGATCCCGACAACTGTGAAGAGGGCAAGACTTTCCTCGACAATCTCAATCCTGAGTCTTTGAAGATTCAAGAAGGTTGGGTTGAACCGGGTCTCACTTTGGAGAAGGTTATGGATACCAAATACTATCAGTTTGAGCGTCTGGGCTATTTCTACGCAGACCCCGATTCTACTGAAGAGAAACTTGTCTTTAACAAGACGGTTAGCTTGAAACAGTAACGATGCGAGAGCTGCACTGTCTTACCGATTATGACACCAAACTCTTGCTGGCCTTCAACGAGAGCCTTTTAGGCAACAAGAAGTTCAGCAAGTTTTTAGTTGAGAACGGCTTCCCGGAGCTGGAGGCCCTCTCATCGGCTATCCATTCCAACATACAGGCTTTAGAGTGGCTGGCCGCCAACGGTTATCCTGAGTTTGCAGTGCTGAGCAATGCCATTGACGATGAACCAGAAGCTATTGCTTGGCTCGAGAAGTACCATTGTGATTTCTTATCTCGCTTCGCTGCTGCGTGCCGGAAGGATGTGGAGGCTTGTCGCTGGTTTGCTGAACGCGACCTCAAGCTCTTCATCATACTGATTAACAATATCCAAAATATTCTCATGTATCAGTCGTGGGATACCTCCGACATCCATAAGTTCCGCAGAAGCTGATGAACAACAGCCTCTTTCCAGACCAACCATGGATGCTGCCTCTTTTTATAATTATCAGCATCATCGTGCCCAGAATTCCTGTTGTGGGCAAGTTCTTTAATGTCATTAATACCGCTTTGCACGAGTTTGGACACGCCTTTGTAGCTTTGCTGCTGGATGGTGATGTAAAGAAGATAGATCTTAATCATGATGCCTCAGGTACAACAACGACTTCTCTTAAAGGTAAGTTCGCCTCTTTTTTATGTGCTTTGGCAGGATATCCTTGCGCTATCTCAGTAGCATGGCTTTCTGTCTATCTTATTCAGCAAGGTGCAGTTCAAGGTCTAATAATTGGCCTCTCTGCTCTCTTTTTCCTGATGTTGTTGCTCTGGATTCGCAACCTTTATGGCATCATATGGGTTATTCTTTTTATTGGAGTCAACGTTGGCTTGATTTATCTCGGGAATCCGCTTTACCTGCGCTATGCGGCTGTGTTTTATACGGTTATGATGGTTACCGAGTCTGTTTATTCTGTACTAGTCATTTTCTATCTCTCTGTTCGAACGCCACAGGCTGCCGGTGATGCGACCACCCTTGCTAAATTGTCACATATTCCCGCCTTCATATGGAGTCTTATCTTCATGGCCTATGTGGCTTTTGTTGTTTATAAAATATGTTTAATGATTTTTTAAACTCTTTCCTTAAAGAAGAATCTATTTGGCATTATGCTTTTTTTGTATCTTTGCACCCTCAATTAGAATTAACCAATTAATCAATAGAAAAATGAAAAAAAGTATTTCCTTATTCATCTTTTTCGCCCTCCTTTGTGGCGTCATGACAATTTCCGCTCAGAAGCCGTTCGCCGGTCGTATTCAATTTGAAACCTCTGTGGAAGGTACAGATGATCCCAATGTCGTAGCCGCTTTCGCAGGTGTGACCACCGAGTATCTGGTGATGGGTAACAATATGAAACAAGAAACATCTCAACAAGGCGTTGGCTCTACTCAAATTACCAATGGCGATTATAACATCTCCTATACCATTATTGATATCTCTGCCTTCAATATGGGTAAGTATTATATGGAGTTGAAAGGTGATGAACTGAAAGAGCGCTTGGCAAAAAGAAAGTATGATTATGACTACACCCAGGAGACTAAAGATATTGCTGGTTATAAATGTACCAAAGTTAACTGCACTGTTACCGATCTCGAGTCCGACGATGAGACAGTTATGGTTTATTGGGTAACTAACGATCTCAATGTTGGTGAGAACATCAACTTCTTCAATGCTCCTGGCCTTAAAGGTTTCCCATTGAGTACCGAGACTATAGTTGAGACAGAAGAGATGAATTTTACTCTGATTCAAACAGCTACTACCGTTAAGGCTGATAAGAAAATCAAGGAGTCTGCTTTCTTCCGTCCGTCAGATGCTGTTCCTTTTGACGAGATGCCGGCAGAGGTTAAATCCGCTCTGGGTATTCCTGAGGAATAACGAAAAAGCCTGATCATGGAAGGCTGGCGTTCTTTGACGGCTGCCGAAGTCGAGCAGCTGAGAACACAACAAAATAGTGCCGACAACTGGGATGATATCTCGGTTGTCAGCACTTTTTTTGTGGGAGAAATTTTCAATTGTCATTTCTCGGGCAGAGTCATGCTGGGAGAACGTCTGCGCATGCGCGACGTGCATCTCCTGCAAAATTGTCATGTGGAGGATGACTGTGTGTTGTTTAATATCGGAGAGATTTCAGGTGAGGAGCCTCCGCACGCTTTCCCGATGGAAATCCGTAACGAAGATGGTTCCCATACTGTCATGGCTCATCCAGATATGATTATCGCCGATGCTTATCTCTGTTCAACGGTCTCATCAGAGCATCCTTTACATCAATTAAATAAATGGGACAAGCAATTTGAGACGTCCAATTTCATCGGAAAAAAGTCTCTGGTGAAGAATGTTCCGTCTCTCAAATCCGTTTGGATAGGGGAGTGCGCACAGATTTCCGAGGCCACGCAACTGGAGAATGTCTTTGTCCACTCCAGTGAGGATGAACCGACCTTTATTGGCGCTGGAGTCATCCTCAGAAATGTAATTTTAGGACTGCAAAACAATGTTGATACTCACACCATCGTACGTAATGTGCTGACAGGCGCGGGAGTCTCTTTGAGCGAGGGTCTGCGCATTGCACATTGTGTGGTGGGCGACAATAGTCACCTCTCCTGTTGCGAAGTGCTGTTTTCACTCATTTTTCCTTTCCACGAGCAACATCACAACAGTTCGTTTTTGATTGCCTCTACGTTGAAAGGACAGTCCAATGTGGCTTCCGGTGCAACGATTGGGTCGAATCATAACGGTCGCAAAAACGACTGCGAACTGCTGGCTGATCGTGGCTTCTGGCCCGGATTGTGCAGCTCTGTCAAGTTTCCAAGCCGCTTTGCCGCATACACACTCTTGGTGAAAGGAGATTATCCGTACGAAATCAATTTGCCATATCCGTTCTGTCTTGTTAGTCAGAATCTGCAAGAAGACGAGTTGGATATTATGCCTGCTTATTGGTGGCGCTATAATGCTTTTGCACTGAAACGCAATGCACAGAAATTTCAGCAGAGGGATTGTCGTAAAACCAAAACACAACATATCCATACAGAGCCGTTGGCGCCTGACACAGTGCAGCAGATTGTTTATGCACTTAATCAGTGGCAACTGGGCTCCGATTATTTTGTCAAAGGCATTGAAAACTCCAAGCGGAAAGTCTGGGTGCTGAAGACCTCCGAGTGTTTCCATTGGTATCGTGAAATGCTGCTCTACTATGCGACATCTACTTTGGGAGATGCCAAGATGGAGAATGTTGGTGCTCTTAACAAAGAGGTTGCAGATGCTATCCCGATGCAATGGGCGAACTTGGGCGGTCAGTTGATGCCCGTACGTGAGGTTCGTGCATTGCTAGAACAACCCTCTAAGTCGTGGGACGAGATGCATCAGCGTTATGACCAGCTTGCTGAGCAGTATGAGAAGGACAATCGTGCTATGGCCTGCTTTGTGCTCAAGTTCCTCTGTGATGGAAAACCTACTCGTGAGAAATTGGTCATGCTTATAGGTGAGGCTGAGGATGTTGTACGCGAGTTTAATGAGCGCGCTGAACAGGAACGTGCCCGCGACCTGGCTTCTCCATTCAGAAAGATTACAAAAGAATCGTGGGAGTAATGTACAGAATTTCTTTAATGGAATAAAAAAACGCACCCCCATTTGGAGGTGCGTTTTTGGTTTAGGAGGATTCAATCCAATAAGCGTTATCTATATTGATAATAGATTTTCCCGTTCTGGATGTATGCACCTCTGTAACCAGAGGGCAGTGTCTTGCCTATGAGTTTTCCATCAAGAGTGTAAATGTTGCTGTTGTTAGAGTTGCTAGGCTTAGTATGGTCAGTGATGCCAACGGTCTCCACGATATCTCCGCTGCCGCTGAGACTACCGTAATTGAGTGTGTGTCCGTTGGTTGCTATTGTTCCATTGTTTACTAAGTTGTCTACATAAGAGTCTGCGGTCAATACCCATACGCCACCAGAGTTGACGGTGACCGTAGAGGAACTGGCATTGTTGTCATTGTCCATAGTGCCGTTCCAGGTTACGTTCTCACCTACAGTGACAGTCACGTTGCTGTAGCTGTCGGCGTTCACAGTGCCGGTATAGCTCCATTCGCTCTGTGTGGTTTGCAGGATAAGATTACCAGTGCCACCATAGGTACTCCATTGGGTATTGTAATCGACATACATGAGTGTTCCACTTGCTACGTTGAGAGTGACATCGGTAAGGGTGAGAGTTCCATTGTTAAGGGTAGGTACCTCGCAAAGAGGTGTGCTGCTGCCAGTGGTGGTCAGAGTGCCACCAGTAACAGTGATATATGCGTTGCTGCCTTCAGCGTCACCGGAACCGGATTGCAGCATCATGAGGCCTCGATTTGAAGATCCGCTGGTCATGCTGCAACTGTTGATGATGACACTGTTGTCACCTTCTACAACAGCAATCTCTCCAACTGCGGAGGTGCCCGTCAGATTTGTGGCGGTAATAGTACCAGTAGAGTAGAGAACTGCGGAGTTGTTGCCGTTTGCTGTTGCCGTGCCACCAGTAACAGTTACTGTGCCGCTGCCTCTGTCGGTAGCGATGGTGCTGCTGGTCTCACTGTTGGTTGTGATGTCCACGTCAGTAGCGATGATGGTGCCACCGTAGGTGCAATGTAAGCCTCGGGAGACACTGTTGTTGTTGACGATGGTGATGCCATCCACATTGATGGTGGCACCGTTTGTGGCAAATACGGCATTGGCACCCTGCGAACTGGTCGTGATGGTGCCGCCTGTTATGTTGATGACAGCATTTGTAGCGCTGGATGTGCTGCTATATCCAGAACTGCTAGCAGAACCGGCGTAGATGGTAGAGTTGTTGCCGTAGAAACTGGAGTTGTCTCCTGAGGATCCATCTCCTGTCTTGGTAACTGTGCAGTTGTTGAGGTTTAAGGTGCCGTTAGACACTTGTACTACATTATAATATTGAGTAGAAGATGAGAGTGTCTCATTTGTTTTTGTTACTGTGGAACCATCAGATAACGTGTATGTTGCACCTGAAGGGTAGGTGGGGGAATCATCGCTCGGAGGTTGGGCGATAGCGCAGAAAGAGATACCAATAAGCATCAAGATGAGTAAGAATTGTTTTTTCATAAAAATGATAAATTTATTGTTGAAAATTTTGAACAAAGATAATGTTTCCTATTATACTTCCTTATTGCAAAAGGAATGTTTTATTTGCCATTATTTCATATTCTGAATACTTGAGTATTTATTTGCTATATTTGCAATCTATTCAATTACAGACCTATAAATTTGTTAATAATGACTATTGTAGGAGAAAAACTTAGCAATATTTCGGATAGTCGCATTGTTATTCTAGATGATGTCCGCGAGATGCCTGTATATGGGATGCCTTACATATCCAAGGATTGTATTATTTGTTTCAACCATTCCGGTAATGCTACTGTGGAATATGATGATCAAAAAGATGTTCTGGAGCCGCACGATGTGGCTATAGTCTATCCACATCATATCCTATTGCCTATAGTCTCTTCCAGCGATTATAATGCTACATTGGTAATTGTGCCGAACAAAATGTTGGAAAGTTTTAGCAGTTGGCATTCTGTTCAGGCTACTCGTTTTATTCATGAACTTAATCCCCATTTCCATCTTACAGATGAGCAGTATAAGGATATGATGGATATTATTCAAGCAATGAGATGCTTGACGAAATTTAATTCCGCCAAGTCCGGAGAGATGATGATAAGCATGTTGGATATAATGCTGACCGTTCTATCAACTTTCTATGAGGCTGATATGGGAAAGTTGATAGCGAAGAATGTGAGCATTAGTTCACGATTGTACGAAGTTATCTATCAAAATTGCCATCAGCATCATGATGTGAAGTTTTATGCAGATTTGTTTAACTTGTCTCCAAAATATTTCAGTTCAGTAGTGAAACAGGAGACTGGACATACGGCCGGTCATTGGATTAGTCTCTATTTGGTTGATGAAGCAAAGTTCTTGTTGAGATCTCAATCGAGTATGACGATTCAGGAGATCAGCTTTATGTTGGGATTTGAAGACCAAGCCTCCTTTTGTCGCTATTTTAAGAATAAGACAGGAGAGAGTCCTAGCGCGTTCCGCCGGCGCATGAAGTGATTTTTATTTATTTGGTGGAAAATGATTTTTTTGTATGTTTGCACCCTAAATCCAAATGGAGGTAGGGTGCTTTTTTTAGCGCTATTTTGGAAAGGGGATTTAAAGAAGATAAACATTATTATTCACTTATAAAAAATAACTTGTTATGGAAGAAAATGCAAAATACGTATGTGACGTTTGCGGTTATGTCTATGATCCTGAAGTAGGTGATCCTGATAACGGTATTGCCCCTGGCACTCCGTTTGAGGAGCTTCCGTTCAACTGGACTTGTCCTTTGTGCGGAGTTGACAAATCACAATTCTCAAAGAAATAATCCGTTAAGGAACTAAGTTACAAAGGCGAAGATGTTTCCATCTTCGCCTTTTTTTGTTTGACAAATCGCCTTCCAGTTCATACAATAATACTTACTTTTTCTTTTTAAATGAATAATATTATATTTTTGCATATTGTTTTTTACTGACAGGACTACTTTGTCTTATAGATTAATTGATGTTACATTATGAAAGAAGAAACAGTTTTTCCCGATAGTTTTGAGAGCATCGTTGCGAAGAATGATTTAATGGTGGTTGAAGGTGGACCAGAGGTGGTCAATGATTACCAAAAGCCGACAACCATTTCTGTTTTTTACATTATTATATGTCATAACGGGTCGATTGATGTAGAGTATGATTCCCAATATAGACGTTTTCAATCCAATTCTGTTGCCATTCTATATCCAAATCACACCGTGATGGCATCAAATCCTTCTCCCGATTATCGTTATTCCAAGATTATCGTTTCATCTGAGCGATTAAAGAGGATGGCGGTCCTTAATATGAATGTGCAACGTTTCAGCATCGAGCGGGAACCCCAAAATAATCTCTCTGAAAGTCAATACACTGCGCAATTCATAATTGCTCCGTTTTGTTGAACATTTTTTCCGTATGATGAATTTCTTTCCTGGAAACTATCTTAAATAATCAAAATTTAGCGATTGTACACTTAATGTATACTAAAACACTTTTTTTGACTTTTTTTCTAAGTAAATCTACTTAGTCGACTATTATTTTTTTAGTTTTGCCTATGTATTATAAATGATAATGGTATGAATGTAAAGAAACCGTATGAAGATTTAATGCAAAAAGACGGTATTGCGGTTGTGGATAATGTGACAAACTTACCTTTTTTCAATGAAGCTCTTTTGACAACAGAGTATGTCTACGGCATATGTCATAGTGGACGTGTAGAGGCTTTATATGATATGACCCCGATATGTTACCAAGCCTATGATGTTTCATGCGTTTTCCCCAACCATTCTCTTTTAACAAAATATGTTTCGGATGATTATTGCGCTACTCTTGTCGCTCTTTCAGCAGATACCTATAAGATGTTTAATACTCGTATAGAGAACAACAGCCTTTTCCAGTATGCTAAAATTCCATCGTTTGGATTGAAACCAGAGCAATACAACACTCTTTTGACCATTATAGATGCCTTAAAGGTTATAATCCAAAGTGATGCTCCATTTCGTAAGGTGATATTGGCAGATCTTCTTAATATGCTTTTTAAGATGACTAACTATTATTATTATCAAAATGTTGAGAAGACTGAGTATGCACCATCTAGAGTCAGTGAGCAGTTTTCGCTACTGTTGGCTGAGCATTATAATCAGCATCATTCTGTAGTGTTTTATGCAAAAGAACTCTGTTTGTCGCCTAAATATTTTAGTAATCTGATAAAGCAAGAGACGGGTTATACCGCTAAATATTGGATTACCCGTTATTTGATTATGGAAGCTAAGCGAATACTTCGCAATAGGTCAGATCTTAATATTCAACAAGTCGGTGCTATGCTTGGTTATGATGATCAGACCTCATTCTGTCGTCATTTTAAGAATGAGACGGGAGTTTCTCCTTCGGCTTATCGTCGTGGTCAGGAGTGATGAATTTCCCTTGCCAGCTTTTTCTGGTTGTCAGTGTTTCTATTACACCGTCAACTATATCCTGATGTCGAATTCCTTGCCATGCTTTTGTTGTCAAGTAGCGTGGAGGCACTTCGTTTGCGAGTCGTTCAATAGCTACTGTTGGGGTGAGTCTTTCAATATAATCTGCTAGAAAATCTATATATCCATGAGTCGTGAAGATGTAAAAATCTTCAGGATGTTCTTCATATTCGTGTTCTATGGCAGTATTATGTAGAATCTGTAATTGATGAAGCTTTAACGTGGTGAGAGACAGGTTGTTGATCGTGGCTAGATCTTTCAACCACATTTCTGGTTTTTCCCCGGGAAGTCCGAAAATGAGGTGTCCGCAGGTTGGAATATTCCGCTGCGTTAATCTTCTAATTGCTTGTAATGTGCAATCCACATTATGACCGCGGTTAACCCTGCAGAGTGTCTCGTCATGCAGACTTTCAATACCAATTTCTATATTGATATAAATATGTTCTTGCAATGTGGAGAGATAGTCGAGGATTTCTTCGTTAAGACAATCGGGCCTAGTGGCAATGATAAGTCCTTTAACATCAGGGATGTGTGCGGCCTCTTCAAACAGCAATTTTAATTTTTCTAATGGGGCATAAGTGTTGCTGAAGGATTGAAAATAGATGAAGAATGAGTCTATTTTGCGCCTCCGTTTGGCGTGAAATGATAAACCGTCATTAATCTGCTGGATTATATCATGCTGATTATTGCAATATTGCGGTGTAAATGCCTCGTTCAAACAGAAAGTACATCCACCAATTCCCACTTTGCCATCACGGTTGGGGCAGGTGAAACCAGCATCTACCGGTAGTTTCCTGATTTGGAATCCGAAAGTGTTATTTAAATATTGATGATAAGTGTAAAGCGGAAGATCTCCGCCCCATGGGTATCGCATTATTCCTCTTCGTATAAAAGGTTGTTGCCAAAAGGATCCATCGTGTACAATGTCTTCTTATCTGGTCTGACAAAAAACATGTAATTCTCCTTGTCCTTGCCTTTGCACATAGTGCCTGTGACCATGTAAAGCAGCACTTTTTTAGCATCGAGTTCTCCTGAACCCATGAGTTCTTCGAAGTCTTGGATGGAGTTCCGTATATCGCCTAAATAGAGTCTGATGTATGTTGCTTTGGTAGAGTCATTTATTAAAGCATCTTCATATTGCATCTGATAGTTGTTCTCCATCTCGGTGAGTAAAGCGATGTTAAGGTTGGCATAGCTCATCTCAGTTATAGTGTCCACACAATCCACGCGGGTAGAGTCGTATGTGACTTTGCAGCTGTCAAGATATGCCTCAGCTAGAGGTTTCATGGCTTTCAAAAGCTTTTCTTCTGGAGTTTTTTTACAAGAGGAAAAGACAAAGGAGATGGACAATATAACTGCAATCAGTGTGAGGATGCGTTTCATTGTGGTGACAGTTTAGTAGATGAAACCTATTTTGTCAATATCGATATCCTGATGCAATGGGAGCGTCTGGATACGAGCAAATTGATACATGTTGACGTTACCTAGGTCAAACAAAGTGTTGCGTTCTATACTGCCAGGATCTTTGGTGACTATGGCTGCTTGCATAGAAACGGGTGTACGATAGCGATAACCCAAGGTCTTGGGATTCTTGGCAGTTGTGTCGATAACTGTCTCCATTGTGAGGCCAGGATTCAACTCCACAGAATATACTTTGTCGTTTTTGTTTATATCGTACCCATAACTCAGACCCTTGTCTTGGTTGAAAGAGAAGAGATCCGTAGTGAGAGTATTCGGGCAGACGTAAAATTTATAATGGATTTCATCTTCCAATACTAATCCAGTGAATAAACTGAGATAGTTTTCTTCCCACTGCTTTAATTCCTTGAGCATCAGTTCTAAAGCTTCCTTAGAGTAGGTCGTCTCTTGCTCGCCCTTGACGAGATTGTATTGGTCTTGGCGGCTTTTGCTGATGGCTTCGGCGGCCTGCTGAGCTTTCTGGCTGTTGGTTACATTGACCAGTTTGGTACGATTGGCAGGTACTTGAGTGATTACTCCATCAATAATTTTTGTCTCTGTGAATGAGTCCTCCATCTCGGCATAAGATGGGTCGGAATAGTTCTTGAAAAAGTCTGGAATCGGGGTGCTTTTTGTTGAGAATGTTTCCAATTCATTTTGCATCCATATAGTAGGCTCGGCAGCTTTATTGGCGATTAGCTTTTGCTGATTTTTGTCTAATACAACAAGGTATGTGTGGTTTGGATCGGGTAGAATAACGGGATTTATCTCAACATTGTTCACTTTGTAAAATGTTCGGTTCTCAGATATGACATTTGTAAGGCCGAGCAAAGTCTGGGCATAGTCTGTATAGTAACCTTTGATTTCACGTACTTTGGTGATAGTCACATTAACCTCAAAGGCTGTTTGTGACAATGCATAATGAACATAATTACCTTTTGGGGCGGTTTGATTCTCAAGGGGTAATGGATATACAGCGTTTTGAGCCCAAGCGGCACAAAAAACGCCCAAACAAAATGCTAAAGCGATGATTCTTCTCATTTTTTATTTGTGGTTAGTGGTTTTGTCTATTGTTATTTTATGAAACACGTAGAGACGTTCCATGGAACGTCTCTACATCTCGTGTAGCTTATGTTCTCTAATCCCTTCTTAAAATTGCTATGTAGTACAATAGCGTAGCCAGAGAGGAGAGTGCAGCGATCAAATATGTTCGGGCAGCCCATTTCAAAGCATCCTTAGCTTGCTCATTCTCTTGTCCGTTAGTGAGACCTGTCTTGTCAAGCCATGCGATAGCTCTTTCCGAAGCATTGTACTCTACGGGCAGGGTGACGATGGAAAAGATTGTAGTGAGTGCAAAAAGGACGATTCCGATAAAGAGAACCCAAGTGCCTACTAGGGATGAAAAACTGAGAAGTACAAGACCAGCGAGGAGGATCCATTGAGACCAGCGTGAACCGATCATAACCATTGGCACCATCTTGCTTCGCATGGTAAGCCAGCGGTATGATGTGGCATGTTGTACAGCGTGACCGCATTCGTGCGCGGCTACAGCGGCACTGGCAATGCTGTTGCCAGAGTAGATGTTCTCACTCAAGTTGACTGTCTTGGTCTCAGGGTTATAATGATCTGTCAGCGTTCCGGGAGTACTGATGACCTGCACGTCGTAGATGCCGTGGTCGTGGAGCATCTTTTCAGCAATCTCACGCCCTGTAAGACCACAACTGATGCGGATTTTTGAGTATTTTTCAATTCGGGCGTTAAGGGTTCTGCTAACAATAAGGCTAAGCAGCATGAATACGCCAAAGATAATCCAGTATATTCCCATAATTGTTTAATTTTAAAAGTCGCTGCAAATATATAAAAACTCTGGGAATTATTCTACAACTTCGAAGCCGCTCTTGACGATGGCCTCTTTGATTTTCTCGGCTGATGCGGTGCCCTCTACGGTAACACTCTTCTGCTCAAGGTTAACTTGGACGTCAGTAACGCCTTTCAGTTGTTTGACAGCATTTTCTACGGATGCTTTGCAGTGATTGCAGTGCATGCCCTCCACTTTGAAGAGCTGAGAGGAGGGGGTCTCAGGAGTTTTACGAAAACGTTGGAATAATTTCATGATAAAAGCATTTAAAATGAACAATATTAAAAGTACGCTGCAGATGGTTTTAAAAGGAGGAAAACTGTAAGTTGGCTCCACCGAGCAGCATGTTGCATGTGATCCGTGGGTGAAATGAAGGAGACCGTCGAATTGGTTGAGCAGCAGTCCGAAGACAACAGCGCCTGTGATGATAGTAGCGATGTAGATAGCAGTAAACTTGCGGCCCATTGTCTTATGTATAACAAGCATGGAGCCGAAGTTGACAGCAGGGCCAGCCATCAGCAGGACGAAAGCTGCGCCAGGGGTGAGCCCTTTGGCAATAAGAGCAGCCGCTATCGGAATACTACCAGTTGAACAGATATACATTGGCACGGCCACGATTAACATGGCCAGCATTTGCAAGAGTGGTTGTGAACCGAACTGCAAGAAAAAGGCATCAGGAACTGCTACTTGGATGACTGCAGCTAGGATCAAGCCTAACACTAAGCGCGGCCCGATGTCCTGTATCATATTGATATAAGAATATTTGAAGACAGCCAATAGCTTATTGTCAGTGGGTTTCTCTGCGACAACAGTTTCTTCTTGATTTTCAGTCGTTTTGCTTTTGATGAGTCTGTTGACGAGTAGTCCGCCGCA
Source organism: Bacteroidales bacterium (assembly GCA_024686335.1). Lineage (GTDB taxonomy): Bacteria > Bacteroidota > Bacteroidia > Bacteroidales > WCHB1-69 > F23-D06. The sequence continues at coordinate 14,195 of JAILCI010000022.1, forward strand.
GATGCCAGTGATGAGAGCAGCACAAGGACGTACAACTGCGAAACCGATGCCCATTAAAGAGAAAGTGGCCAAAATAGAGTCGATACCAGTCTGTGGCGTGGCAATCAAGAATGATGCCACTGCACCTGGCGATGCCTTTTCGTTGCGCAAACCGACTGCTGTTGGAATTACGCCGCAAGAGCATAATGGCAGAGGAATTCCTAGTAAAGATGCCCAAAGAACCGATTTGAAATTGGGCTCAGTCAAGTAGTTGCGGTAGAATTTTTTAGGGATAAAGACGTGTAGGATGCCAGCCACCAGAAAACCGAATAGTAAGTAGGGCGACATGGCATTAATGACCATCAATAGTGATAAGAAGAAGTCCTTGAGCATTTTTTTAGAATTGGGTGGCAAAGATACTACATTTATTCCTATTTTTGCCTCTTCCAAGTTGATTTTATAACTGTTTGATTGACAAGATGGAACAGGTGAATGCAATAGGCAAAAATGCTCCTTTGGAGCCTCTGTGGAATCGGAATTATATCAAAGTGTGGGTGGCAAATTTCATGATTTTCTTCTCCTTCATGTTGCTTACCCCTCTGTTGCCATTGTATCTCAAGGACACCTTCGCAGCCAGCAAGGATACTATTGGTATTGTATTGTCCGGTTATACTCTCATGGCATTACTAATACGTCCTTTTAGTGGCTTTTTCGTAGATAGTTTTCCTCGCAAGGTGGTTTTGTTAGTTTGCTATGGTCTCTTCAGCTTCTTTTTTGCCGGATATCTGGTTGCTGGATCATTGTTGCTGTTTGCCATTGTCAGAACGTTGCATGGGGCTCCTTTCGGTTCCGCCACGGTTGCCAATAGCACTGTCGCTATTGATGTCCTGCATCCTACCCGAAGGGCAGAGGGTATTGGTTATTACGGTCTGAGTAACAACTTGGCCTCCGCCATTGCACCGGCCCTGGCTATCTATATTCTGCATCAATGTAACAATTACGACGTCCTATTTTGGCTTTCCCTTATCACTTCAGGAATTGGTTTTGCCATAAACTCCACACTCGATTTGAAGGAACGTCCCCTCATCAAAGACAAGCAAAAACTCTCTTTTGACCGATTCTTCTTGTTGAAAGGCTGGAGTGAAGGTGCCACAATGATGTGCTTTGCTTTTTCTTACGGTGTGATGTCTACCTATGTGGCCATTTATGGTAAGGAGATGCTTGATATATCAGGTGGAGCGGCCCTTTTCTTCATGTTGCTCTCAGCAGGTTTGATTTTATCACGACTGGTGGGAAGTCGCACGTTGCGTCAGGGCAAGGTGGTGCAGAACGCTTCTGTAGGTATTCTCATCTCGGTGGTTGGATATTTGGTCTTCGCAATCTTTCAAAATCATTTTGGCTATTATGCTGCGGCATTGATTGTTGGTTTAGGAAACGGACACATGTGGCCGGCATACCAGAATATGTTCATTAACCTGGCGCCACATTCGCAACGCGGAACAGCAAACTCCTCCATTCTCATCAGTTGGGATATTGGTGTGGGTTTAGGTACTCTGGTTGGCGGTGTCGTCGTGGAGCACTTCAACTATCAAAGTGCCTTTCTGACCGCTTGGGTGGTAAATCTTATTGGTGTGATTGCTTTTTTTGCTTATGTGCGTGGTAGCTATCTGAAAAACCGACTACGATAACCACACACAGACAGCATACTGTGTCTCATCCGTTACTGGATTTAAAACGAAAAATCCCGACCGCCAGCGACTATCTTCTATTATGGTTGGATTGGTCTCCTGTTCAGATTGAATAAATGATTTAAGCTCACCATTTTTTGACCTATAGACTAACTCCATTCTGCCCTTTGCTTCAGGATGAACCTTTCTTTCAAAGAGTTGGTGTGCTGCCATGCCCATTGTCATCCGTAGATTGATCTCAATCATAGGATTTAGTTGTATTCCGTCTTGTTCGTAAAGACACATGTCGATTCCAACAATGCCGTCATAATAGGGTGCAATCTCATCATTTAGAAAATCGATAATCAGACCTCGTATTTGATGAAGTTTATCAATTGAAATATAGCTACTTAAATAGTTTTCAATATGAGAATCGGAGCAGAGAACATTGGCAGCATAACCATAGTGTCGTGTTTCAAAAAGAGAATATCCTGCAAATGAGGTTTTCTGTTCGTGACAGATGAACTCCATGGCGAAATCTTGTTGAATCTGATACATGGGCTCAGCCATAATGGAGCCTTGTCGTCTGATGACGCCAGTAATTTGTCTGGCAAGGGTAGGGGAGCACTCTCCGTGGGCATAGAGGTGTCCGCGCCCATTGCCGGAATAGGGCGACTTGAAGATGACGTTGTGGTGTTGGTCAATGAAATTCTCAGCTTCAGAAATTGTGAGTAGTTCTTGGGCCGATAGTGGCAGAACGAAATCTGTTGGCAAGTGTTTGCGAAGGAACTCCATGGCAGCGCTTGCGGTCCGTCGGTGGGCAATCTCCCGATATTTCTGTACTTTACTTACCCATGTTTCATCCTGGCAAAAGCCTTCCGACTGCAGCTGTTTTAGCACAAGTGCGTCCCAACCCCACGGACAAACCGATATCTTAGAGTCTGGTTTGTCAACAGTATCTCCCTTAATTGATATAAAGCGGTTCTCGTTTTGATAAGGTTGAAAAAGGATGTCTTCCGGTCCCATCAGCTGCAGCAGAAAAGGTGCACAATCGCGAGCGAAGCGGATCGCCGACTCTGGCGGTACGAAGTGCGGACCGTTGTTGGCCAGTGCATAGTCATGCTCGGGATTGAAGACGTAAAGCATAATTAAGGATGTGTCACCAACAATTTCTTGTGTTCTGGAGTGAAGGAAACAGTATAGCTCTTCTCTCCATCGTCATGGGTTACCGTGATAGTAGCTGTATAGTTATTATCGGGACGAGCTTGCTCCACACTGACTGTGGCGTTGGGTGAAGCAGTTTCAGCACTGATGAAGGGAATGCCGTCAGCTGAGGCGTATAACTCATATTGGGTGCAGTCAGGGTTGAAGAATTCCATGGGCTGGCCGTCGATGAGGATCTGCGAGAGCCGTTTGTTGTAGATCATCACAATATCGTCGAAGGCCAATTTGTCGCCCGAGTTGCCAGCGCCGGGCACTTTGTTGGTGCTGAAGGAGGCCAGTGCATAACTCGGCTGCTGACTTCTTGAAGTGGTGACCTTTCCATTGCTGTTGTAATAGACGAACGGGAAGCGGTATTTGTGCCATTGTCCGTCATTATGTCCGGCGAATACGCAAAAAGCGTTGGCTATCTTGCCCTTTTGCGGGACTCCTGGGGTGTGCTTGGGTACGTCGATATAGGGTACCGCTCCGTGCAGATGAATCTTGCAAGACGGGATGCTCGTGCTCTTCTTGACTGAGACTTTACACCACATGTAAACAGAGTCGGGGCGACCAGTGAAACGAGCGAAACCGTTATGACCTACCTTGTTATGAATGTCTGAATAGATGATGTTGATGGTGTCTTTTGGCGTCGTTGAAGCCAAAACCATCTGGCCAGTTGTCATGGCACCATTGGCGACAACTCCTAAGATGGAAGTTGCAGTGATCTCACAGGCATATCCGTTATGTCCTGCCACACGACTGCTATGATTCTTTTTGCCAGTGCTGCAGCCAATGGATACGATGCCTTTAAGTTGACAATCTCCGTCGCTGAAGGTATGCCAACCCGTCGGCACTGCCTTGCCAGCTGTAGTTACTTTCCATTGTTCGAAGTTGGAGTTCGGCAATTGCGTTTGGGCATTTGTCGTTAATTCTGTGATCAAAAAGGAGAGAATGAGTAATATTGCGTTGGTTAAGAAGTTTTCTTTTTTCATTTTGTCAATAAGTTTAGAATCTCTTCCGATGTAGTGTTGTTGAAATATTGTGATATGTCTATTTGTTGCAAAAGGGAACTAATTACGGACTTCTGGTGCTTTTGTCCGTTTAATAGTTGTGCAAACTCTTCAGGGTTGTTTTTTGAAAAGAAGTCGCCATAGAACCTCACGTCCTGAATAATGCCTTCTTTGACGTCCATCAAAACTTCGATGATTCCACCTTTTGTGCGAGTCTTTTGATGGTACTCATAACGTGGTGACTTGCCAAAGTTCCACTCCCAAGAGGATTTTTGTTTGGCGATTTCTTCGATGGCGTTTTTTTCCTCATCAGTTAAATGGTCGATGGCGTCCATTTGTTCGTTCTTCAAAATATGTTTGAATATATGGTCTCGAAACTCCATGACACTCATTGGCTTAGGAAGGTGTTCAGAGATGTTGGTCACGCGGCTGCGAACAGACTGCACTGCCTTGTCGGTGAACTTGGCTGGGTCGACCTTCAGGGCATTGACCAGTCGTTCTGGGATGGTGGAGAAGAGCAGTGTGCCATGCTCCAGAACTCTGTTTTGATAGAAGGTCATGGCGTTTCCGGAAATTTTGCGTCCCTCAATGGTCAGGTCATTGCGTCCGGAGAACTCAGCGGGCACTCCCAAAGCATTCAGGGCTTCAACGATAGGAGAGAGGTATCTGCGAAAGTCGATCTTCTTCTCATCAGGTGTGACATTGCGGATGAATGTGAAGTTGAGATTTCCCAGGTCGTGAAATACAGCCCCGCCGCCGGTGCTTCGCCGCGCCACGGTGATATCGTTGTTTTCAATATACTCCATGTTGACTTCCGCTAGAGTGTTCTGATATCGTCCCACGATTACGGAGTCCTTGTTCTGCCAAAGCATAAAGATCTCTTCTCCCGAATTATGGAGGAGATACTCCTCGGCAGCGAGGTTGAAATAGGGACTTTGAGTATCTAGCCAGAGGATGCGCATGATTTAGTTTTTATCTCTAAGGTTGACTCCTGCCAGAAGGGTGTCAGGACAGAAATTCATGACACTGCGCATTTCGCCTGCCATGCAGAAACCGCATTGTTCACATACATTATAGGTTTTGCCCACGCACTCTTTCAATCTGGTTCCATCGGGCAGGATGTAGTTGCACATCCAGCACACCTTCTTGAAACTCAGGTCTTTCATCTTTTTTAGACCAGAGCGGCTGTTCATGATGGGCGCTCCGGCTTTTTTCTGTTCGATGAGATAGTCAATCACCTCACAACGCTTCTTCCAGTCGAGAATCAAAGGGTCATCTTTCTTTTGGAAGGCAGGTGTATAGAAATTAAAGGCGATGCTCTTGAAGGCAGGAGTTTTCTTCACAAACTCTAAAGTATCAGCAACATTTACGTAGTTGTTGGCATCGATGACCATGTTGGCGCTGAGGGCCTTATGCCCGGAGGCATGGACGTTCTCCACCAATTTGGCGAAGGTTCCTTGCCCGCGAACTGCCTCGTGATATTCGTAGATGCCATCCATACTCACCCAGATGGAGTTGGCCTTCAACCAGTCGAAAGGTCGTTGAGCATTGGTGGTCACTGTGCTCGTGAAGAAACCAATCTCCTTGGCTAAGTCTATGAGGTCATTCAAATTGCGTTCACCATCGCGCCAGAGTGTTGGTTCTCCACCTTCGAAATCTACAAAGCGTGACCCCAAATTGTAGGAATACTGCAACTCCTCTTTGATCTGTTCGTAACTCTTGGATGTGGGATTCTGGTGGTTATATACACTGCAGTGCTTGCAGGAAAGGTTGCATTGGTCTGTAATGAACAGAACAGTTTGCAAAGGTTTTTCCTTACCTAGTATACGTGTTTGAAAATACCAACCGGCAAGATAGAAGAACATCATAGTAGTTTTGTTTTAGGGCGGCAAAAATACGATTTTTTAGGTTGGGGACGACTGTTTTTAAGATTGGGATAAGTCTGAACATAAATATGTTCATTTAAACAGACTTTTTTCCAGTACACTATTATGTTTTTATTTCTACCTTTGCAGATAGTTTAACTCTAAATTTTATTGTTATGAAAAGTAGAAAATCATTAATCGTTGTGTTGCTCTTAATGAGTGTTTTAGGCAGTGCGTGGGCACAGGCTCCGTACAAACACAGTATTGGTGTTACTGCTGGTAATTTGAATGCCCTTTCCTACAAAACCTTCTTTGGCAGCCATCTGGGCCTACAGTTGGATCTGGGTTATAAGTATATCTACACTGATGGTGAGAATCTTTCTGGAGTTCATATTAGTTCATTAGAACTTAATCCGAATCTGATGTACGAAGGCCATTTTACCAAAGGTCTTTATGGCTTTATTGGAGGTGGTGTGAGTTTGGGTTACAGATGGAACTATTGGGGATCTGCCAGTATGTGGGATTATGGTATTTCCTATAGACAAGATAATGGAAAATTTGGCGTCAATGCTATAGCCGGTTTGGAGTACAAATTCAGCATTCCACTTACGTTGCAACTCGACTTCCGTCCGGGTTACGGATTGCTTTTTGATGATAGCTGGGACTGGAGTTATTTCGACTGGGGCGTAAATCTTGGTATCAGATATACGTTTTAATCTTAGAATCTAAAGGTCCGTAGGACCTGCATATCTGTAAAAACGGCGGAAGAGATGATCTTCCGCCGTTTTTCAATGGGTTCGTTCGATGTTATTTCTTGAAATAACGGTTGAACAGGCCTTCAAAGCCTTGGCCGTGACGAGCTTCGTCTTTGGCCATCTCGTGAACAGTATCGTGGATAGCGTCCCAGCCCATCTCTTTAGCACGTTTGGCAATACGGAACTTGTCAGCGCATGCACCGCTTTCAGCCAACATACGTTTCTCCAGGTTGGTCTGGGTATCCCAAACGACTTCACCTAACAATTCTGCAAACTTAGCGCAGTGTTCAGCCTCTTCGAAAGCATAGCGTTTGAAAGCTTCTGCGATCTCAGGATAGCCCTCGCGGTCAGCTTGACGGCTCATGGCCAGGTACATGCCAACTTCAGTAGCCTCACCCATGAAGTGAGCGTTGAGGTCTTTAATCATCTCTTCGTCGGAGTCTTTGGCGACGCCAATCACATGCTCTGTGGCAAATGAAAGGGAATCGTCAGTTACCTCTTCGAATTTATCGGCAGGTTGTTTGCATTGAGGACATCTCTCTGGAGGAGTGTCACCATAGTGGACGTAACCACAAACTTTACATACGAATTTTTTCATTGTCTGATAGATTAAAGTTGTTTTTATTAAATGTTGAAAATCTTGATTTTTAGTGTCTTTTCAATCTTCTGAAAGGCCTGTCTCAATAGGTTCTGTGATGCCTAGTTCCATGGCTATGCCTCTAAGAACGTTATCGATTTTATCTTTTACAAACTCTTCTGACTTGATGATGTGCAGGTTAGGGTGCTTTTTCCAGACACGCATAAGGTTGTCATCTACTTGAATAGCCTCATCCAATGACTCCTCCATGCGGGCTGAGTTGTTGCTTAGCGTATAACTATGCGGAGCGCCTTTGGCACTGGTGCAGAGGTGGAAGACGGCTTTGTAGCGTGACAGAAGCTCTTCTTCTGTTTTGCCTACAGATTTCACCAGATTCTGCCAGTCTTCCGGATCCATATAGGCGGAGAGGTCCATAGCGCCGCGGTCATTTACGATAAGTGCTGGTTTGCCAGTTGCTTTAGCTATCTCTTCAAAGGATTCTTCCATTTGTAACAGGAAAAGCAACATGCTCCTATGAATCTCAAAATAGAGATGTTTGTCTTCAGTCAGAAAGTTGGCTCCAGCTTTGATGAATAGTGTGGCGGCTTCGGGTAGAGAGAAAACGGCATAACCCAATTTTGAGAAGAACTCCTCAATGCGTTCATTTGTAGTTGTTTTGCCGGCACAAGGACCGCCGGTGAGCACAATCTTTGTAATCATTTTTTTAACTGTAGAATAGTTGGGCAAAAATAATAAAATATTTTGTCCATGCAAAGAAACACTGGCATAATCATTCTTTAAAAAATAATTTTTACCGTTTGAGCCACACCAGTTATAAAAATGACTACCGCTTGATGAGTTTAAGCATCATGTTAGGGGTACCTATATTGTATCCCTCCGAGAAAAATATGATTGCACCCTTTTTGTCAATCACATAGCACATGGGGTTTAGCCCGTTAATCTCTTTATCCATTGTGGTTTTCAACTGACTTGACAAGGAGTCGTATCCATCTTTTAGAACATGCAGATTGCGCGGTTGTCCCTTCTCGCTTTTCCAGATGCCTTCTTTTACGATGAAGTAGATAGGCCCATTCCAAGATTCAAATTCAGATTGTTGTGCGGCCATCTCTTTCATCAGATGGTTGACAGGCTCAGTGCCCGGAGTGCCAAGACAGATGATGACATGCTCTTTGCCACTCTCCTTTAAGATGGAGGCGAGAGATTCGCCAGAGATCTTGGTCTTCTTGAGGTCTACTTTGCCGTAGACTTCGTCAAGTTCATACTGGGATTGTCCTCTGACACTCTTTAAGCGAAAAATGGGCATGATGGTGGTGTCTCGGTAGACATCAAAGAACTGGAATTGTGACTTGACGCTACCGTCGCTGTTGCGGTCGCCAAGGGAGAGGCAGTAGTGGCCCGCGGGCACGGACAAGACAATAGGATTGGTCTCCACACGCGGGTCATTCTCGAAGTCGAAGCTGACATACTCTCCATTTTCGAAACGTTGTAATGTATATTGTGTGTAGTAGCCTCTGTGTTCGTCATTTTTCAGGATGAGTGTCTTGTACTCCACTGCGGGTTGCTCAACTTCGTCGAAGGTGACCAGATGCCATTGCCCGTTTTCCCAAGCCCAAAGATCGCCGTTGGAGTTGTCCATGTAGGCAGGCACATCCAACGCACGGCACAGAGCAACGAAAAAGATGTCGCGGGAGTGTGCGTCAGCTTTGTTGTATCTAAGGACTCCAATGGGACTGATAGGACAGTTGTAGTAGTTGCAATCGTTATCCACTTTGATGCTTTTTTTGACGAAGTCGTGGATGGCCTTGACGGAGCGGTCATCATGGAAGAGACCAAAACCGTGGCTCATCACTCTTCGCCAGTCGCGAATCAATTCATTGGAGATGCGGGCGGGAAGGATACCTTTAAAATATACGTCCAGCGGGTATTTACCTTCGCGGAAGAAGGTGAGCTGTTTCTCTAATGTCTCTGCTTTGGTGTCGCGCAGGTCTTTGTCGGCCAAGGCTGCCACAAACTCTTTGAGATAGAGGCCAGGCTCTTTTGTTGAATGCTTCTGGAGGAATGCCAGAATCTCGGCATGGTTGCCCTCACTCCGTTTGATGACGTCGTAAAACTCCTCGTCGCTGAAATATTCGTTGTGAATATCTTTGAGAGACTCCTTTGTCGGGTAGGTGCTGCGATAGCGTTCGCGCATTGCATCTTCCTTAGCTTTTCTCTCCTCGCAGCGAGCATTGCGCATGGAGTCGGGCTCGGGAAGGGTGGGGTCGCCGTAGGGAGGCACGATGGTGAAGTCATTCACCTCCACAATATCGAGGTCCGAGGCATCATATTTTTTATTCGGACTTAGTACGATGGTTTTTTCATGCTCAATTCGTCCGTCCATCTTGGAATAATTGAACAAATTCTCTTTGCTGACCCATATCAAAAGGTCGCCTTTTCCAGTGATGAGTGAAGCCTTTCCGTTTTCATCGGTCCGTTTGGCGGCGAGGGTGTAGTATTCGGCATAGTTGTACAGTTTGAAGCGCACCAAAGCATCCTTGATTGGTTTCTGGTTCTCATCCACCACGGTAATGGTCATTCGGACCGTATCGGCATAGTTGGACAGTACGTTGATGCAGGAGTAGTATTGGGTCTTCTTGTTGACCTCTTCGGGTCCTTTGTAGTCGCCGAAGACGTTGGTATGTACCATCATGGTACGGGTGGATGGGTAGGCGAACCAGCCCATGTCAAGATCCGGAGAGGGCTCGCAGGCACCGAGGAACCACCATTTGCCGTTGACCCATACTTCTACCCACGCGTGGTTATCATCGCAGTGTGCCCAGCGGGGTGTGTAGCACTGACGGGCCGGTATGCCGACGGCGCGCATGGCCGTGACGGTCAACGTGCTCTCCTCGCCACAACGTCCGTGAGAGGTTCGAATCGTAGCCAATGGGGCTGAGGTGCGCACGTCAGCAGGCTGGTAGTCCACATACTCGTGACACCAGTGGTTGACCTCCAAAGCGGCGTCATACATGCTCATGTTCTTGACCCTGTCGCGTAACTGATGAAAGATGAAGGCACGCGCGGTGTCCAAGTCCTCATTGTTGACACGATAAACCAATACGAAATGTTTGAAGATATCATCTGGGATGGTCTTTCCCCAAGAGAATGTCTCTCTCGCCAGGAATGCGTAGTCCACTTGCATCTTGAAGAAAGCGGTGTCATAATCGGCACGGTCACTCTGCGGCATGTAGGTGTAAAGGAAATCCAATGCCTGCTTTTTTGTGAAGGACTGTGCGGTTAAGATATTGAGGCTGAATGCGCATATTAGCAGCAAAAGTAAGGTTCTCTTCATATTGGTGTCGCTTTGGTGTTTAATGTGCGAAAATACATTTTTTTGCTGAATTGGAGGTAACGTGATATTATTGGCTATGGCGACTTAAGTTGAAATCATTCGGTTCGTGTGTTAGATACATTTTGGCATTTGCATGATGGTTGCTGATGCGGATAGAAACATTTTTTTGCTGTTCGCCTATTTTAAAAACAATATAACTGCTTGCGTTTTCATGGTTCATCCCTAATGCAATCTTCAAATCTGTAATGAATCCCTTTGGGTTGTTGATATCTAGATATGCTTCTGCTAAATTCTGTAAATTTTTTTTAGCATTTTCAATTATATTTTTTATTTTTGCAGCGTCATTCTCTTGAGAAGCTCTAGTGACTAAAGGTCTGCTTATCAGTTCAGGGGGATGACTTTTTTGTTGTTAAAAATCAACAAATGAATCTCGTGGCAGGGAGAAAAGCATGGTTTTTTAGATATCTTATGCTTTTTGAGCATTCTGCAGTAGTGCAGCCACCTCTTCTGCACTTGTCTCGTTGTAGCCGCCTGGTGTGATCATCTTGCAGGAGCCATGCACTTCGCTCACTCCGGTGAACTGGATAAGTTCATTCACATTGTCGGGACGCACGCCGCTCCCGGCGAGGATGGTGATGCGTCCGTTGGCCTGCTGAACCAGACTGCGGAGTACCTCTTTGCCCTCTATGGCGGTTTCGTGACAACCGGAGGTCAAAATTCTCTTGCATCCACATGCGACGACCTCTTCCAGAGATTTGGACCAATCGGTGCAACAGTCAAACGCGCGGTGGAATGTAACAGGGATGGGTGCAGCAGCCTCTACAAAGCGACGAGTCAAAGTTGTGTCAATGCTGCCGTCAGGATGTAGAAATCCAACCACAATGCCTGCGACTCCTAGCTCTTTGCAAACTCGAACATCTTCCAACATGTTCTCAATTTCCAAATCGTTATAGACGAAGTCGCCTGGTCGGGGACGAACAAGTACGAAGACCTTAAGACCTAGTTCTTTCACACATTGACAAATGGTTGCATAGGATGGGGTAGTGCCGCCTTCGTTAAGGTTCTGGCACAATTCTATGCGGTTGGCGCCGCCCGCCTTGGCGTTAGCAGCTGACTGTATGCTGTTACAACAGATTTCTATCTCCATTAGCGAATCTCAGTTAACTCTCCACGCAGGGACATTTTCAACAATTTACGGATGGTCTTGAGGGGATATCCTTCGCCGAAGAGGTACATCAACTTGGTGAGGGCAGCCTCAGTGGTCATGTCGCTGCCAGAAGTTACGCCGATGTCAGCGAGGTGCTTACCCGTGGCATAGCGTTGCATCTCCACGCCGCCACCGCCCTTGCATTGGGAAATGTTGACAATGATAATATCACGGTCGATGGCATCTTTGAGAATCTTGAGAAAGTCAGGCGAAGTGGGCGCATTACCCACGCCGAAGGTCTCCATAACTACAGCATGAAGTCCTTCCGTATTCAACATGGCCTCCATTGTGGCGAGGTTGATGCCTGGGAAGAGTTTGATGAGTCCCACGTTGTTGTCCATCTTGTGGTGTGCAATGAAAGTATCGGGGACACTCTTAGGAAGAAGGTACTGCTCATTATAGGATATATCTGTGCCCACGTTAGCCAGGTGCGGATAGTTGGGCGAATGGAAAGCATTGAAGCTGGCGGCGTCATCCTTGTAGATACGGTTGCCACGGAAGAGCGCTGTCTGGAAGAAGAGGCAGACCTCGTTAAGGACAGGACGTCCATTTCTCTGGTCGGCGGCGAAACCGATGGCGTTGAGAATGTTACGACGACCGTCGGTGCGCAATACACCCAATGGCAACTGTGAACCAGTGATGATGACGGGCTTGTCGAGGTTCTCAAGCAAGAAACTGAGCGCTGAGGAGGTGTAAGCCATGGTGTCAGTGCCGTGCAGCACTACGAATCCGTCGTAGTTGGCGTACTCCGTCTCAATTACATCCACCAGTCGGAGCCAGAACTCAGGGTTGGTGTCTGACGAGTCGATGAGGGGCAGAAGGCTCTGGAAGGTGATGTCGCACTCCAGAAGCTCCAGCATGGGCAGTTGTTGATGTATATTTTTAAACTCGAAAGGTTTCAGCGCCTTGTCTTCCGGGTCCATCATCATGCCGATGGTACCACCCGTGTATATGACTAATATTCTGGGTCTTTCCATATTTTGTGCACTTGTATTTCGCAGCGCAAAAATACACTTTTTTCAGATGTTGAAGCTAACAAAGTGTTTGTTGTAAGGAGTTTTGTGCTATATCTGGATATATTAGATCGATTACGCTATATCTATTTTATCAATTTTAGAATAATTTCGGGTGAAATAGTCATTCCGGTAATGGCGCAAAGGCCCGTTCCCATGTCTTTGAGGCTGGCACCAAGGAGATAAACTTTATCGTCAATGATGAGGAATCGGTCATGGTTATGGTGGGGTAGTTGTATGAACTGGATTTCGGGATATTGTTCATTGTGTTTCTTTAAGTCGGCAAGGAATTGCTTTGTATAACGAGTGTGAATGGTGGCTGAAATGCCGTCAGCACGCTTTGTGAGTATTGAGAGAACGCGGTCGTCAACAAAGTTGTCAATCAGGATGATTCTTTTTCTTGCGCTACGAACTAGCTCGGAAATGTGAGCCCATGCGTCCCACACGCAGCCAGTAGGGAAAATTTGCTCGCTGAACTCGTTTGGAGCTATTTTTTCAATTTTCTCAATAATGATTTTGATTTTCTCCTTGGTTTCTTCCTGCTGATTCTCTAGGTTGACAATCCTCTCAATCATCTGAATACTATGATTTGCAATTTGAGGAATCGCCGTAAATGCGCGCATGATTCTAATGTTAACACCAACAGCAGTCTCTGAACGTAAGACGCTGCTAAGCATTGCTATTCCATTGCGAGTGAAGGCATAAGGAAGATGTTTTGAGTGTTGCCCGCGACCACCCTTTAACATCACATTTTGTGATGTTAAAAGGGTATGTTCTTGATTGTCAGTTTTTTTGATGCAATATCGTGTGATTTTATATAGTTCCATTCCATTGTGTTCAGTTGGAACATGAAATCAATAGGGAATCGATTTATATTTCGTTTTACAGATTGGTTAAGCTTACGAGTTTCAACACCATAAAGCATTGCCAGATCTCGATCAAGTATTATTTGCTGCCCTCGAATGTTATGAATTAGCGTGTTAATATCCATATTTTCTATCTGGTCATAACTTGAAACCATTTCCGAGAATTGATTGTCATGTGAGATTGGTTTACCAGAATGATTTCCTTTTTTCTTTATCATGAGGCGCAAATTTTGTTTGCAAATATACAATGTATTTATTTAATATTATCAATAATTTCACATTTTATATATGCCTGAATATCAAAGCAATAATATGTTTATTGATTTTTTTTATTATTTAATTGTTAATTATTGCAAACCATTTAGCGGAAAGAATATTTTTGAAAAACTCCTCACACGTTTTGGTAACTCATGGTTGTGTCTTGTTCATCTTAGTTTCTTTATTAAGCTATGAATACCCTTCCCTATATTATAATTTCATAGTTTCATAATTTCATAGTTTCATAATTTCGTAGTTTCATAATTTCATAATTTCATAAATGAAAAAAGGGAAAACCGCAATTCTACGATTTTCCCCTTCATTTTTTTATTAAGCTATTAAGCTATTAAGCTATGATGAAGCACATTGCTTCATATTTTCATAGTTTCATAATTTAATAACTTCATACTCTTAAACCTCCCAAGTGTCGCCACTGTTGAGCAGGTCGTCGACGCATTTGTATTTGCCAACTTCCTTTTGTTCTTCCATCTGCTCTTCGTACAGCTGGGTGTAGGAGGTCTTCTTGACGTTACGGATGACGCCGAGAGCCACGGGCAGGTCGCCTTTCATACGGGCCAGCATCATGTGGATGCCGGTATCCTCAGTGGTCTCGTCGTGGATCATGATGTCGTCCATTGTGATGCCGTTCTCGCCGATGGTGACGGCTTCGAGGCAACGGCCGTTGAAACGCAGACCTTTGTTTTTCTCCTTGCCGAAGATCATGGGTTTGCCATGTTCGAGGATGATGGTACGGTCGTCGCGTACGGCACGGTCAGTGATGGCGGCGTGAGCCTTGTCGTTGAAGATCATACAGTTCTGCAGCACTTCTACCACGCTGGTGCCGTCATGTTGTGCGGCGCGGGTCATGATCTCAGTGGTCAGTTGCGGAACACAGTCCAAAGCGCGGGCATAGAATGTGCCCTGTGCACCCATTACCAACTCACCCGGGTTGAAGGGGTAGTCGATGGTGCCGTAAGGAGAGGTCTTGGTGATCTGTCCGAACTTGGTGGTAGGACTGTATTGGCCTTTGGTAAGACCGTAGATCTCATTATTGAAAATGGTGATGTTGAGGTCTTGGTTACGACGTACGGCATGGATAAGGTGGTTGCCACCGATAGCCATGGAGTCACCGTCGCCCATGCTTACCCAAACAGAGAGAGACGGGTTAGCCAGTTTCACGCCCGTAGCGATAGCGCAGGCACGGCCGTGGATGCTGTGGAATCCGTATGTATCCACATAGTAAGGAATACGAGATGAACATCCGATACCGGACACCATACAGATATTCTCTTTCTTGTGGTTGGTCTTGGGGAATGTGTTCAACAATGCAGCGAGGATGGCGTGGTCACCACAACCGGGACACCATTTTACCATCTGGTCGCTAGTGAAGTCAGCTTTTGTATATTCGCGATCCGCTCTGGGAACAAAATGTCTTTCTGCCATAATATTGATATTTTTAATGGTTTTACTTTAAATTATTTGGCAAGCAGTCTTTCGAACTCGGCTTTCAATTCACCCACCTCGAAAGGCAGACCCATGACCTTGTTGTATTGAGTCATCGGGCATTCGGGGAATTGTGTGCGGAGGTATCCGGCGAACTGGCCGTTGTTGAGCTCGCAGACGACGATCTTCTTGTACTTTTTGAGGATGTCGCCAGTGTTCTTTGGCAGCGGACAAATATAGTTGAAGTGGGTATAGGCCACTTTCTTGCCTTCGTTGTTCATCTCTTCCACGGCGAGGGTGAGGGCGCCAGAGGTGCCACCCCATCCGATAACGAGGAGGTCGCCGTCAGGATTGCCGGTCACCTCTTGGTCGGGGATGTAGTTGGCTACGCGGTTGACCTTTTCTTGACGGTTGTGCACCATCAGGGCGTGGTTTTCAGGATCGGTGCTCAGAGGACCATCGGGGCATTTCTCGAGACCGCCGACACGGTGACGCAGACCTTCCATGCCAGGAAGTGCCCACCAGCGAGCGTATGTCTCTTCGTCACGACGGAACGGACGATAGTTAGGATCGTTAGGGGTAGCCAAACGAGGGGTGATGCTCGGCAGGTCAGCAACCTTGGGGATGCGGAAGAGCTGAGAACCATTGCCCAGATAACCGTCGGTGAGCAGGATGACAGGAGTCATGTGCTCGAGAGCAATCTTGGCAGCATTGTAAGCCCAGTAGAAGCAGTTTGCACTTGAAGAAGCAGCTACAACTACGAGGGGAGCCTCACCGTTACGGCCATAGAGTGCCTGGTTGAGGTCGGATTGCTCCGTCTTGGTAGGAAGACCTGTGGAAGGACCACCACGCTGTACGTCTACAACGACGAGGGGCAGCTCAACCATCACGGCTAGACCGAGAGCCTCACTCTTAAGGGAGAGACCAGGACCAGAGGTGGAGGTACAAGCTAAAGCACCAGCGTAAGATGCACCGATAGCGGAACAAACGCCAGCGATCTCATCTTCAGCTTGGAATACACGTGCGCCTAAGGATTTATGTTTTGCCAACTCAACCATCACATCGGTAGCCGGGGTGATAGGGTAGGAACCCAGGAAGAGCTGACGGCCAGAACGCTCAGAAGCTGCTAAAAGACCCCAAGCGGTTGCAACGTTACCTGTAATGTTACGATAACGGCCTTTCGGCATTTGATCAGCGTGAGCAACCTCGAAAATATGGGAGTGCATTACTTCCAATTTGTCAGCGTACTCGTAACCTTCGGTGAGAACGGCCTTATTTAATTTGACTACATCCGGTTTCTTGGCGAATTTACGCTCCAGATATGCGAATGTATGATCCAGTTTCTTGTGGGTTGCGTAGAAAATGATACCTAACGCAAACATATTACGACATCTGTCAGCCGTCTTTTTGTCAGCACCTTGCTCAGCGCCGATACGTTGTGTGAAAGAGGTGACGGGAGCCTTGATGATGGTGTAGGCACGCTCCATCTCATCAGTGAATGGATTGTCATTTTCCGTGTAACCAGCCTTTGTTAAAGCCTCATCAGTGAAAGTGTCGATGTCGACAATGATGGTGGCACCCTTCTTGGCCCACTTGAGGTTGGACTTGAGGGAGGCGGGGTTCATAGCTACGAGGATGTCGCACTTGTCGCCAGAACTGTAGATGTGGTTGCCCACGTGTACCTGGTAACCTGAAACACCAGCTACAGTGTTGTGCGGAGCACGAATCTCGGCAGGATAATCCGGAAATGTGGCAATGTCATTGCCGGTGAGAGCGGAAGCATCGGAGAATAATGTTCCCGACAACTGCATACCATCGCCGCTGTCTCCGGCAAAACGGACGACGATGTCGTCAATTTTCTTGATTTGGTCTTCTGTTGACATATTATATGTTTAGTTTAAGTTTGTTAATTTCCTAAAAATCAAACTGATAGACTTGAAGATTGCATCTTTTAGCAACCTTTTTAAAATCGCTGCAAAAGTACCAAAAAAGAATCGAATAACAAAGCAGTTTTATTGATAGTTTATAGACTTAATTTTGTATTTTTGCGGTCTAAAATGCGGAAACCTTTTTTACCCAGTCAGCCCGTGGAAATCGTTCTGGATGTGAACGATACCTTTGGATGTGCAACCGACTACTATCTTTATATGGTTAAGTCGGAGTTGCCTCCTATGGCTTTTGCACGCAAATTGGGACAATGGCTTCAGACTGATTTCTCTTTTATTCAAAACTATACTTTCGACACTTCAGGTCCAGATGTTTCTGTGCCCGTTTTTTCAGCGTCAATACGTCCGCAGGATAATCTTATGGTGGCAATCGTTCCGAACAAGGTCCCGACTCAGTTGCAGAATGATGCCGATTCATTTACCCTCAGTATTCCGATGTTTGACGATGTTTATTATTTTCTCAATAGTGAAGGTTTCTACCGCTATGAATGTCCTTATAACGGTTATGACTTTGTCCTCATGATCTCTGTGGATAAGGATTCTTCCATTGAGCAAGTTCTCCAGTTTCTTGATCTTCACAAGGAATTACGGACACAAGATATCACATCTTTCCTTACTCCTCAGGAAATGCCCGCTTCTGAAAAGGGAAAGAAGAAGGGTAAGTCAAAAAATAAAGCGGTTGAAAAACAACCACTTGACCTTTTCTTGAAAAGTTGTTGTATGGAGTTAACTCGTTCCCATGATGACGCCATTTATAGGAGATATGGTCGTTTTTTAGGAGAGCAAAAACAGATCCCAGATGTCAACTATGCTCGCAAATTCAAAAATCTACTTCATATTCTGAATCAGGAGACTCCTAACACACTCTCATCAGATACCCTCATGATTGAATCTGATGCGATGCAGAAACATATCATGAGGGAGGATATTTAGATTAGCACTATCTTTCGAACAAGAAATACAAGTTGACACCTCTCAAGTTAGTACCATTAACTTGATTTGGTGTGGATTCAGTACTATAAATGGAGAATGCTCGCAACTGTTTGCCGAAATGCGTGTCATCTCCCTGAGAGGAGAGCAGGTCTTCTAATAAATGGCCTTTGTCTTCATTTATGATGGTGTATTCTTCAACATTCTTGGATGGCAGGCAACTCTTACAGAATTTATAGTATTGATTGTTCTTGAATGCACTTTCGTTAATGTAGTTGCGTGACAGGTATTGTAAATCTTCTTTCTCAGCAGCGAGAATGTATTGATAATCACGGACAATACAATATTTCCAAGTCGGTTGCTTGATGGTGACAAACATAGGTTGGAATACTTTTTCAAGATTGTTGAATATACTGTCTGCTGGGTAGATTCCATCAGGATGGTTGATCTTCAATGAATCAAACTTTTCTACAGTGAGTTTGTTGAGAACAGGATGAATAGTGTCTTCAGTTAGGATGAGGAATGGGTAGTTTTCTCCTTCTGCATGGACCAGCATATAGGTGGCCGCGTAGTCGGTACCCTCACTCTTGGCGTAACGGATGACATGCTGCGGCATCACACTCTCTGGCAACTCATATTTTGGAGTTGTAGGTTCTTTTAGCTCACATGGGATATACCCCGACAGGAATAACTCACTCTCGGTAGTCCGTAATTGGAATGCCGACCAAGTGGAAAGTGATTCCAATTTGCGCAATGAGTTCAGTCCTTCGGGATTGAAATATTTATTCAAATAGGTTAGATAAGCCTTGTTGTTAAAGATTATCCAGCTTTGTTTCTGATTTTTCTGAGAAACGGTATATAAAGTCTTGAACTCTTTGTCGGAAAGAAGATTTTTAGGGTGGCGATGTTGAACGATAGCCTTTTTGAGAACTTCAAGATCGTCAGAAATCGATAAGACGTGGTTGAAATAGACAAACTTCAGGCTCTTGTAGCTTGTCCCGAATGTATAGATCTTGTGTTTTTCAAAGATAATATTGTTGTTGGGGTCCAGATTGAGCTTTTTCAGGAGTTTCCGGAACGAAGCTTTGTCTATCTGCACATTGTAGAGAAGATGAATAGACTCCTTGCCAGGATGTGCTGACAATGTGGCTGTGTAATTGCCTTTTGGAAGGTTGTGATAGACGTCCTCAAATGCGGGATAAGCATCCATAACCAGTATTTCGCTGAAGATGGGTTGCATTTTAGCACAATCTTTCTCGAAATCTTCATGCTCGTTGATTTCAATTAGAAATGCTGCGTCATTAGGCACGACATCAATCAATTCGGAAGCCCCTTGCCGTAAAAATGTGTAGAAGAAAAAGATACCGACACATAAGAGCAGTACGGCCAATAGACTCAACCAAATTAGCCAGGGACTGATTTCACGGGAATATACTTTCATAAGCTACAATTTTTACGGTTAATAATTATGTTGTTTGTTGAATTATCCTATTCGTTTGTTTTGGGAGTTTCCTCCTCGTTGTTTTTCTCCTCTTCTAAATCAACGAGTTGATGGTCTACTAAGATGTTGTACCAAAGAATCACTTTCTTGATATTGGATACATAAACTCTCTCGTGATCATATTCGGGAAGTACTTCTTCAAAGAATGTTTTGAATGCTTTGTTGTCTTTGGGCATATCTACCTTCTTACCGTCATATTTACGGAAGATGGCTTGAAAAACGGATTGCAATGAGACCTCTCCTTCCTCTGTAAAGATAGCGATGTTGTCAAGTGTGGCAATGCCATCATGAGAAAAAGCCGGGAAGCGATGCTGATCTTCCAGCGATTCCACAACAAAATTGGTCTGGTTTCTTGAGATTAATTTGAATAATCCGCTTTTTCCTGTAATTGATAAAATGTTACTTAAATCCATGTTATTGATAGTAATTAATGTTACGTTTTCTTATTGATACTAATTGATTGTTTGATACGCCATATTCTATAATCCAGTTTTTATGGCTGTCAAAACTGGTGTAGTATTTCACCTCTTTATTTCGGTGTAATTTATCTTCGTAAATGGTTTTAATCTTTCGACCATCCTGCTCGTACTTATTGTAGGTATATTCAATGAGTTGTTTGCCAGACTTATATACACAGCGATTAACCTCGTCTCCGTAATTATCGTACTCGATGGTAGCGCTTTTGAAGACTTTGCCACTGGGCTCATACTCCTCAATTCTGTCTACCAGACCATGTTCGTTATAGTGATATTTGGTGGTGGTGACAAACTGCTGATTATCTTGTGTACTAGAGATGATGTTGCCTACGCCGTCGGTTTTGTATGCGAAAGACATGACCAAAGAATCTCCGTCATATATCTTTTCGCCAGAAATGAAATGGTTGCGGTCATAGGAATATTTACCTTTAGAACTGATGAAATCATTTTTTGTCTCGGACCATTCGGATATCTGGGCGCGGTCGTTGTAAATGTATTTACGGTACAATTGCGTATCATTGGCAGCTGTAATATTGTAGAAGTCAAGCATGTAGCCGTCATAGGAGTAGTGATGCACAAAAATGCGATCGGGTTGACGCTCCAGCGTCCATTGTAGCGCTTGAGCCGAATCTTTGATTGTTAGTGAATCTTCTTGCAGCCCGAAAATTGAGGTTTCTATCTCCTTGACATTTCCGAAGATATGGTTTCTTTGCAGATGGTTCTTGTCTACGTCAGGTATAATCTCAATGGGCGCCGGCTTGCGATGACAAGCAGCACCCATCAAGATCATTATTATAAATATATAAGATAAACCTTTCGAAGACATTGCCTCTAATTAGAATTGACTATTGATAAGGTCATCATCTGCGAGGTTAGGCAGCGTGACTTTCAAGTTCGGGTTGGCTTGCATAGCGCGTTTGATGGCGAAGAGAGCGCCGTCGTTGCGTGCCCATGCGCGGCGGGAGATGCCGTTGTTGACGTCCCAGAAGAGCATGTTGCGCAGACGTCTGTCGCTGTCTTCGGAGCCGTCGAGTACCATACCGAAGCCACCGTTGATGACTTCGCCCCAGCCTACGCCACCGCCGTTGTGGATGCTAACCCACGTAGCACCGCGGAAACTGTCGCCGATGACATTCTGAATTGCCATGTCGGCGCAGAAGCTGGAACCATCGTAGATATTAGAGGTCTCACGGAACGGAGAGTCAGTACCTGATACATCGTGATGGTCACGGCCGAGCACGATGGGCGCACTGATTTTGCCTTCCTTGATAGCCTCGTTGAAGGCTGCCGCAATCTTGGTACGACCCTCAGCATCAGCATAGAGGATACGGGCTTGAGAGCCGACAACAAGATGGTTGGCCTTGGCTCCCTGAATCCATGTGATATTATCTTTCATCTGCTGTGAAATCTCAGCAGGAGCTGTCTCGCTTATCTTACGCAACACGTCCATAGCAAGATGGTCGCTCATGTCCAGATCTTCCGGTTTGCCGGAGGTGCAGACCCAACGGAACGGACCGAAACCATAGTCGAAACACATCGGTCCCATGATGTCTTGCACATAGGAAGGATATCTGAAGGTGCCATCCTCTTTAAGAATGTCAGCGCCAGCGCGTGATGACTGCAAGAGGAATGCATTACCATAGTCGAAGAAGTACATGCCGCGAGCGGTCAGCTTGTTGATAGCGTTGACCTGGCGACGTAAGCTCTCCTCCACGGCAGCTTTGAACTTCTCAGGTTCTTCGGCCATCATGATCTTGGCGTCCTCAAAGGAGATGCCGACAGGGTAGTAACCGCCAGCCCACGGATTGTGCAGGGAGGTCTGGTCACTGCCTAAGTCCACTTGGATGTTGTGGTCTGCACAGTATTCCCAGAGGTCTACGATGTTACCTTGGTATGCGAAGGATTTGGCAATCTTCTGTGCACGAGCCTCGTTCACCTTGACGAACAACTCGTCGAGATTATCATGTACCTCGTCTACCCAACCTTGGTCAAAACGTTTCTGCGTAGCAGATGGGTTGATTTCTGCTGTAATGGAGACGACACCGGCGATGTTGCCAGCTTTGGGTTGAGCGCCCGACATGCCGCCCAAACCAGCGGTCACGAACAGTTTGCCACCAATCTCGCCACCAATTTTACGGGAAGCGTTCAAAACGGTGATAGTAGTGCCGTGGACGATGCCTTGAGGTCCGATGTACATGTAGGAACCAGCGGTCATCTGTCCATATTGGGAGACTCCGAGAGCGTTCATGCGCTCCCAGTCGTCAGGCTTCGAATAGTTAGGAATGACCATACCGTTGGTGACGACCACGCGCGGAGCATCTTTATGAGACGGGAAAAGTCCTAGCGGATGACCACTGTACATGACCAGAGTCTGTTCGTCGGTCATCTCGGAGAGATATTTCATGACTAGACGATACTGAGCCCAGTTCTGGAAGACGGCGCCATTGCCACCGTAGGTGATCAATTCGTGCGGATGCTGAGCCACTGCGGGATCCAAGTTGTTCTGAATCATCACCATAATGGCTTGAGCCTGACGGCATTTGGCTGGATATTCGTCGATAGGACGTGCATACATCTCGTAGTCAGGACGATAGCGGTACATATATATACGACCGTAGTCGTGAAGTTCCTTGGCAAACTCCGGCGCCAGCTGTGCGTGCTGGGACGGGTCAAAATAACGGAGCGCATTGCGCAACGCCAGTTGTTTCTCTTTCTTGGTTAAGATATCTTTACGCTTAGGCGCGTGATTGACGGTTGTGTCGTAAGGTTTCGCTTGGGGTATGACAGTTGGGATACCTCTTCTAATGTCTTCTTGAAACTCTTGTAATGTCATAGCTTTTTATTGTTTATAGAAATTTAATTGTCGTTATTTAACCCAAATCTCGTCAACGAAGAGCCAAGCCTGCTCGCCGGCGCTGATGTGCCATGAGGGCAACTTGCCGTAGTTCAGAATCTTGACTTTGACATAGCGGGCAGTATCATCACCGGTTACTTCGATATCTTTGAGTTGGGCCTTTTCACTTCTGGTGACGGTGTTATTCATGCGACCAAAGTGACGGTAGTTAACGCCGTCGTCAGAGACGAAAACCTCCATGCCTGTTGGGAAGAAAACCCAGGCACGCTGCTCTTCAAGACACCCGGCACCTACAGTAGAGATGTGCTTGCTGCCATGCAAATCAATGACTACCTCGCAGTTGCCGGTAAAGCCTTGCCAACCACCGATACGGTAATTGATAGGACCGCGCTCGTTGTTGATGAGACCATCGGCACCGCCATAGTAATACTGTGGATTCGGCTCGGTAATGTACTGGACAGTTTTATCTTTATGGTAGACTTTATATACTGCGGTTACGACGTGGCTGTAGCCAGTCTTATTGTTATAAGCGACAGCCTTAAGGATTGTTTTATCTGAGATGGTGATGGGCTCCGTGTATAACTTGCCTTTCTCATTGCTCGGAGTACTGCCGTCTGTGGTGTAATAGATGCGGGTGCTGTCAGCATAATTGGGATACTCGTTAGGCACATAGTTTTTAATCTCAACTTGGAAAGGCTCCGCAAAGGTGGTCTTGGTAGTGGACATATAAGGAGCCGGAGTTAACTGGTCCTTGGCTGGGATGGTCGGACATTTTTGTAATGTCACGGCATCGTTGAACCTTAGACTCTCAGACTCATTGTCCGTCATTAAGAATTCCAGAGTGCCTCCATCACGGATTAAATCATATTTGATGAACGGGCTGGCAAGACGTTTGCCATTGTAACGTATTTCCTTGACATAGGCTTTGTCGCTGTCTTTGGATATGTTGAAAGTCTTGCCGTTCTCCAAACGAATAGTGGCTTTGTCAAGCAACGGGAATCCTAGTGCATACTCATTGCTGCCCGGGCAAACAGGGTAGAACCCCATGGCGCTGAATATGTACCATGCAGACATCTGTCCGCAGTCCTCGTTGCCACACAAACCATCAGGTTTGGAAGTGTAGAGCTCGGTCATAATCTGCTTGGTGTATTTTTGTGTGAGATTGTATTGGCCTATATAATCGAAAAGATAGGCGGCGTGGTGACTAGGTTCGTTGCCGTGTGCATATTGGCCAATCATGCCCGTGATGTCTGACTGCTGGCGGCCACTGATGCCGGAAGGCGCTGTGAAGAGTGCGTTCCAAAACATGAAAGCTTCCGTGGCTCCACCTAACATCTTGACATACTCCGGAATATCTTGCGGAACGTAGGTGGAATACTGCCAGCTGTTGGCCTCAGTGAAGTAGTTGTTGACCTCCGTTGGGTCAAATGGGGTATATCGACCTCCGTTGAGTCGACCACGCATGAAGTGGTTCTCGTCAATGATGTTTTTGTAAGCCTGAGCTCTCTTGATGAACTCATTGTAAATACTTTCATCGCCGACAGCTTTGGCATATTGGGCAATACACCAGTCGTCGTATGCGTATTCCAAATTCTTGGAGACAGATTCGTTGTCGTCCACACCAGAGATAAACCCATACTTGGCAAATGGTGCACGGCCATGGACATTCATTCGGGCGCTCTTGACCATAGCCTCAAGGAACTCTTTCTTATCCGACTCGGGTATTATGCCTTTTTTGTAAGCATCCAAGATGACGGGAATAGAGTGGTAACCAATCATACACCAGGTCTCGTGAGAAGAGAGCTCCCAGATAGGCAACATTCCTCCTTGTTCATATTGTTTCAAGAACGTGTATAAAAAGTCGGAAGAGCGCTTTTGGTCGATGATGTTCAAAAGCGGATGAAGGGCACGGTAGGTGTCCCATAATGAGAATACTGTGTAAATGTTTTTGCCAGCATCCACCTGATGAATCTCTTGGTCCATGCCACGATAGCGGCCGTCCGCATCTGTGTAGAGATAGGGTGATGTAAAACAGTGGTATAATGCTGTGTAGAAAACTTTCAAATACTCGGGGTTGGTGCTGGAGACTTCAATCTTGCCAAGCTCTTTGTCCCATGCTTTGATAGCCTTTTCTTTGAGTTGGTCGAAACTGTAGCTCATGATCTCCTCGCGGTTCTTCATGGCACCCTCAATGTCAACAGCGGAGATGCCGACATGCAGAGTTACACTCTTGACTCTCTTGTCAAAATAGAGGATGGCCTTGCAGTTCTCGCCGCGGACATCATGGTCGCTGACCAGTTTGTCGTTGATATAGTACTCGATACGTTGAACTGGCTCGGATGGGATGATGGAAAAGGCGCAGTATTGGTTGGGGTTCCAGGCATCAGAGCGGCGGAAACCGAAGAATTCGTTGTCACGGTGTGTGATGCCGGAAGCCAATACCTTGTCGCGATGAGTAAGATCAATGACTATACCTCTTTCGCCCTTTTTCGGGAAGGTATAACGATGCATGGCACCGCGCTCACTAGCGGTCAACTCTACTTTGACACCATTGTCCAAAGTCACCTGATAGTATCCGGCAGCTGCTATCTCGTTGTCATGAGAAAAGGTACAGGAGTACTCTTGGTTGTTGACGGAAGCGGTCTTGTAGAAGGGCATGATAAGAATATCGCCATAGTCGCTACAACCGGTTCCACTAAGGTGAGTATGACTGAAGCCATAGATGCGGTTGTCTGTGTAGTGATAGCCGGAACAACCGTCCCATCCTTCCAGACGAGTGTCAGGACTGACTTGCACACCGCCAAAGGGTACGATGGCTCCTGGGAAGGTGTGACCATGCTCAGCGGTGCCTACCAGCGGGTTTACGTATTGTGATTGTGCGGAAACGCGAGCGGTAAACAGTGTTACCAAAGCGATAAGTGTGATGGCAATGGTTGAGAATCTTTTAATCATTTTGTCAAAGTTTCTATTTGTCCAATTCTAAAAAATAAAAACGCAAAGATAAAAAAAAATGAAATACCTGCTTCGTTTTTCAGTTCGCGGATATTTCATTTTTTTGTTGAAAATCTACCTTTTTGAAATCTTTGTAGATTAGGATTTTATGCCTTCGTCTTTCGTTTTATACATAAACACTAAACTGATGAGAGTACCTATCACGCATGTGATAATCATCGGGATTGCACCGTGAATCTGAGTGAATTTAATATTCTCCAGGTCGATGCCACGTCCTGACAGCGTGAAGGAAATCATAATGGTCAACGCGTTGTGGAGGAAGTGTGCCAAGATAGGCAGCCACAGGGATCGGCTCCAATAGAAGAGATATCCGAGATAAGCTCCTAACAGAAAACGTGGGATGAATCCTGCAAACTGAAGATGTATCGCACTGAAGATAAACGCTGTAATCCATATGCCGGCATGAGGTCTTTTGGTCCATTTCGTTAGTAACGGTTGCAGTGAACCTTGGAACAGAAACTCTTCACAGACTGCAGGTATCAAACCTAAGACGATGATGTTCAGAATAAGTGTAGAGTAGGAGTGACCTTGCATTAGTTTCTCCAATATGTCATTGGCGCTGTTCTCCATCTCTTGTAGGGCATCTGGCAGGGGGATGGCTTCATTCCATTGCCCTAATAATGCAACTAGTGGCAAGATGATGATGGAGAGTATCAGAGTGACGTTGACAAGATGGTAGGCAGGTTTACGGTCTGCCTGATTGTAGTGCCACCATTGTCGGTCTTGACAGTAGGCGAAAAGCAGAGCCGGTGCCAAGAAGGTGCCGATGGAGGTGACTGCCGTCTGTAGTTGCAATGCAACCAAAGGATGGCTGGCCTCCGTGACATTCATCGACCCGAAAAACAGCCATGTCAAAAGCATGGCCAGACCATTGGAGAAGATGAGTCCAGCGAGGAAGAACAGCGCTAGGTAGGCAAGCTGAACTCCGTGACTCTTATTGGCGAAAAAAGGCTCCATCGTCAGGTGTTATTTGACAAATGCTACCACGTCGCCACGGTCTACCTTTTTACCTTGAGGAACCACCGCTTTGATAAGGTGGCCTTCGTAGTTGGAGCGAACCTCTTCATGACCGTAGTAGGTTTGGATGAAGCATACGATATCGTTCTCTTTCAAATGGCTTCCGATAGGTTTAGGTATGGATTTCTCCTCAACGGCGAACTCCCAGAACAGTTGTCCGCTGACAGGTGCGATGATTGGTTTAGCATCGGGCTCTTCAGCTTTCATCTTTTCGATAATCTCTTCTTGGATTACCTCGGGTAATTTCACAACCTTAACAACCTCGCGCACGTTGGATTTTTGTTTAGCAATAGAAAGCTCTTTTTCGAAGTTTTGCTTAGCGCGTCCCTCTTTATAGTCGAGATATTGACGCTCATGCATAGCAAACTCGAAGAGCTCTTCCTCATCGGGACCTACATCCCAGCCACGTTCTTCCATTATCTTGCGATACTTGGGCAGTTCGTCCGGATAGTTGTCTTGCGGAACGCCGTCAAAGAACTCGTAGTTGTGCTCTTTAGCCAGTTCAATGATTTCGGGAGCGAGAGGGCCAGGCAGACGACCGCAGCGACCTAAGATCATATCCCACATCTTATCATCCATCTTGGAATAACGAGGAGCACCTTGAGCTTGAGCGAGGATATTCATCAAAGCGATATTCTTCACATATTGGCTGAATGGGGTCACCAAACCGGGCGTGCCGACGCGCGGCCATACATATTGAACCTCGTCAAACAGCTTTACAAGCAGTTCGTCTTCGGAAAGCTCTTTCTTGCCGCTCTTGCGCAGTGCCAGGTTGATAGCATCCTTGACACCCTTGAGGTCGGCCATCATGGAACCCATCATGCCGCCGGGAAGACCGCATCCGATGAGGAGGGAGGTGGAAATCTTGTTCTTCGGCTCAATGAAATATCCTAGGAAGTCGTCCATAAACTTCTGCGTTAAAGCACGAGCCTCCATATAGGCGTTCATATTGATCTCGGGCACGTCAAAGCCGTCGGCTTTCAGCATGGCCTGAACAGCGATTACGTCGGGATGAACCATACCCCAGGAGAGCGGTTCCATAGCTACATCAATGATGTCGGCACCGTTACGGCAAACCTCCAGAACGGATGCCATGGAGAGACCGGGACCAGTATGACCGTGATATTGGATTACCAATTGCGGATATTTCTCTTTGATGGCCTTTACCAACTTGCCTAGCATGGTCGGACGACCGATGCCAGCCATATCTTTCAGACCGATCTCCTTGGCACCGTACTCCACATATTTGTCCACGATGGCCAAATAGTGCTCAATAGTGTGCACAGGAGAGTGGGTGATACTCAGGGCAGCTTGGCTGATGAGACCGAATTCGTTGGCATATTTTATGGAGAGCTCCAAGTTTCTATGGTCGTTAAGACCGCAGAAGGAACGAACTACGTCAACGCCTTGCGCCTTTTTGACCTTGAACATCAGTCGACGAACATCGGCAGGGACGGGGTACATACGCAGACCGTTCAGCGCACGCTCCAACATCTGAGTCTGGATGCCAGCCTCACGTAACGGTTTCGTCCACTCACGAACAGCTTTGTTGGGGTTCTCACCGTACATCAGGTTCACCTGTTCGAAAGCACCGCCGTTTGTCTCCACACGGGCGAAACAACCCATCTTGACGATGACGGGAGCTATCTCAGTTAATTGATCAACACGCGGCTGGTATTTACCTGAGGATTGCCACATGTCGCGATATACCAAACAGAATCTAATTTTTTTGCTCATATTATTTTTAATTTGCTTTGTTTTAGATAGATAGAGTATTATTTTAGACGCTTCTAGAAAAGCGTGCAAATATACTAAAAATAGTTGAATTGTGGGGTGAGATTCAGCGAATAGTTATTCCTCTCTTTTTGATGATAAAAAGAATGAAAGAGAGACTAGAATGCATATCCAATGGCTACCTTCAAACCATTGCCAAAACGCAGTTTGCGTGGTCCATTAAACCACTCCTTGTTAATAAAACCACCACCGTAAAGACTTCGTGTGGGATCATAGATGGGTACTGCATAGTCTACACGGATGACAAAGAAATCAAAGTCAAGTCGTAAACCGACACCCACATCGACAGCCAATTCTTTGTAGAATCTCTTGATGTTGAATTCAGCATTGGGCATATCATCGTTTTTGCGGGCTAGCCAGATGTTGCCAATGTCGGTGAAAATGCCATATTTGAAAGAGTGATACAAGGTTCCTCTGTATTCGAGGTTTAACTCTATCTTGATGTCACCAGTGTATAAACTGTCGCGTCCGCGGTTGTACGAACCAGGTCCGAGACCACGGTATCCCCATCCACGCATGCTGTTGCTTGTGCCCATGAAAAATCCGCGCTCGTACGGCACATAAGATTCCTTGTCTAGTGGAATGATGGCACCTACGTTGAAACGCATGGCCCACGCATTGTTGTTGTTGATCTTGTAGGTGTAGTTCCAGTTGAACTCCAACCACTCAATTGTACTGTAGTTGTAGCCCGTGCTGTCTAGTGAGTTACGACTGATGACCCACCGGTGGTCTGGGGTGAAAAGTGCATTTAATCCTTTTAACAACAATCCCGTAGACTCGGCACTGAACGAAAAGCGCATGTTGTGTTTCCGCTTGGAAAACGAAAATGGAACGAGATAGCTGTAACTGTATTTCATTGACAGTAACATGAACTTGCCAAAACGATTCAGATAACTCTCCGGATATGCGTCTAGGCTCAGGGTGTTAAGGTAACGCCTGTCGTTGTTGTTGATAGTCGTTAGATTGATAGGGGAGAAACTATGGTTTGAGTAATAGGTAGGACTCCAGTTGTAAGTCAGTGTTGAAAAATACATCAATCTGCGGAACAGACCAGAATAATTGACACCAAAGTCAACAGAAGTGTTGTACTTGATACCATCACGTCGCTGATAGTTCTTGAAAAGGAAAAGCTTGGGGAAGTCGAGGGCGAGGGAGATGTTAAACTCCGGATAGGAAGAGGCTCGGTCATTCCTGAAAAGGTTGGAAAGGGAGTAATAGAAGTAACCTCCCGACATATTGAGTGTCAGATGCTCAGCTCCTTTAAAGAGGTTTCGGTTGGTATAGGTGAAGGAGATGGCAGACTTGTCATTGCGGAGGTCTATCTGTCCACCAATGCTATGCACTTTCTGACGGGTGAGCATATAGTAAGAATCAATATGTCCAATCTTGTTGATAGTGTCTAGCATGTCTTCCCGCTCACGGTATGCAATGCTGGTATAAATAAAATTGTCCAACAGGTTTAGCGCTCGACTACTCTGCATCTTGATATTTTGAGAATAGCAGATGCCGGTACGGCTATGGATGACGGATGCGATGACAGGATAGCTGAAGTCCTTAATGACGTATCCATCTTCCTGATGTGGGGTGATGAAATAATATCGTGTGCTGTCGAATTTGAATTTTGGCTGGTAGAGTATGGTGTCATACTTCTGCTCTGGTCCAGCTGCTGCATTGTAGTTTGTATGGATATATACGTCGTTGAAATAATATTTGTACAAATATCGGCTGGTATTGGCGTCATCGGGAGTCTTCATCAAAATCTCTAAAGAGACAGTTCTCGGGTCTTCTGCCGTTGAGTCAATAGGTTCATCATAGGAAACCACGCAGCGAATATTGGACTTTTCCACATAAAAGTAACCTTCATTGCGGATAAGGTTAATGATGCGGGTTAACTCATCGTTGATAATGTTTTCGTTGTACTGCATTCCTGGAGCCAGAAGCGTGCCTTTTTGGTTAAGCACGATGATTCTTCTGTACTGAGGAATGTCAATGTTGTAGTCAATGTCGCTAATGTAATACGGCTCGTTGGCCGTTATGTTGTAGTTGACCCTTACCTTCTTGTAGTTTGAGCGCTTGTGGGTCACATTGTATGAGATTTCGTTGTCGAAATAACCGAGCTGATTCATCACGATGTCAAGCTGTGATATTGAATTGTCAATCTCGGTGCTGTCTAACAACACAGGCGGTTCTCCAATCTTGTTGCGCATCCATCTGCGAAATTTGGTGTCGTGAACCACTCCCTTTCGGTCAGTACGCGGTTGGCCTCCTGCATAGCTCATCGTCTTGAGGTTGATGAGGTTCATGAATTTCTTGTTTGTCACAGGCCTTGTGTATGAACTAAGATTGTCAAAGTCGGGATTCTTCGCATCATTGACTACGACGTTGTTCTTAATTAGCATGTACTCCCCATCTGACAACACTTTAGTAGAGCGGCAGGATGTGAGGAACATGGCCACTAAGACTAACAGAAATAAATATGGAGGCAATCGCTTCATGACTAGGCTCTTTTGGTGTCTGAATAAAAGAGATAGTCGATACAGAGGATGACAATGACGGTGAGTACGGTGTTTCCAAGAATGACTAACAGCGTCTTACCAAAATGATGGAATGTGAAGGTCTCTAACATCACCATAACAGTTTGATGTATTAGGGTGAGAACAAGTGTGAACCAGAACATCCATCTGAAGTCCTTATTTGCGGGCACAGGCCGATCGTTACCTTCGACTGTCTTCCGTCCATTTAACCAGTTGATGACGTATGGTCTGAAAATGAGCATGATGATACAGGCGGCAGCGTTGACACCTAATGTATGGGTAAACATATCCACTATGAAACCCATAGTAAAGCCGATGAGATATTGTGCAGGCAGACGCAATACCGTGGGACCTGAACCTGAATCCGTTGGGAGTAAGAATAGTGCGAATAGGTAGAGAGCGGGTGTAAGGTAACCGAATAAATGAATATAGTTGCAAATAAATATTTGCAATAACAAAGCCACCACACAGCGGATAATATTAGACAATACGTTATTCATCCTTGAAGTTGGCTTTTAAAGAATCAATTTCAGAACGATATAGGTTTTTCACTACATAGACGAGATCCAGGTTCTTAAAGTCCGTGGCCAGTTTCACCTTGATGGTTAGAAACGTGGCATTCTGTTCACTGGAAACCTCTTTGACTGTACCAATCAAAATCCCTTTCGGGTAGATGGTAGAAAAACCGCTAGTAAGAATAGAATCCCCGATGTTGATTTCCAAATGCTGGGGCACGTCGTTGAGATAGGCGATACCCGGATCTTTGCCGTCCCAGACAACAGTGCCTACTTGATTGATGGTAGGTACTAGAGCGCTGATTCGGGTGTCAAGATGGGGAATCGGGATGATGGAGGAGAAGTTCTTGGACACATCGCTGACCACACCTACGATGCCAACTGGGGACAAAACTGCCATATCTCGCTCCAACCCATCTTTCGAACCTTTGTCGATGACGATGTAGTTGAATGGTTTGTCTGTTGTGGAATAGGTGACATGCGCGTAGGTGTAGTCATACATGCGGATGCGTTCTGTATGTATAGAGTCGGTCTCGCTCATTTGCGTCAGCGTGGTGTCCTCCTTGACGAGATACATGTTTTCCTGCTCACGCAGCAATTCGAGGTTCTGCTGGAGCAACTGCTCATTTTCCTTGTTCAGGCTGAAATGATGAATCAGCTTGCCCCAGCTCTTCTCTATGGGCATAGTAATACTCTGGCAGATGCGGGCGATCTTATAGCGGTTGTATGACATAGAGTTGCCTATCAACACGAAACAAATCACCAACAGTACTGCGGCGAGAAAATGGTGGAAGTAATTTTTTATGAACTCTATTAAGTTGTTCATAATCAGATTCCCGTATTATTTCAGCTTCTCGGCGAACTCTCTGCCGGCACGGAGGCAGGCGATGTTGGTGTTGACCACATCCTCACCTTTACGAGCAAAGTTCTCACGAACGGCAGCCTCGATCTCTTCGAACGGCAGTTGCAGATACGGAGAAGCAGCACCAAGAATGACCATGTTGGCTGAACGTGCAGAACCAAGGTCCGTAGCGATCTTGTCAGCATCAATGACAACCTTGTTCTTTAATCCGTCCAAAGTGGCATTCAATTTGTCAACGTCCGGGTAGTTGGGGATGTTGATAAATGGCTTGCTGTTGGTAATCAACCAGCCAGTTTCCGGGTTGAGCCAAGGCAGATAACGCAATGACTCCATAGGTTCTACAGAGATGATCATGTCGGCCTTGCCCATCGGGATAAGGTCAGAAGCAATCTCGTGGTCGGAAAGACGGAAGTGGGACTGCACATCACCTCCACGCTGGCTCATTCCATGAACCTCTGCTTGTTTCATATACATTCCTCTTTTGACGGCTGCGTAGCCTACGATGGTGGCGATGGAGAGGATGCCTTGTCCGCCTACGCCTGCTAATATGATGTCTATTTTCATTTTATCTTTTTTTCTTTTGGGGCGTATGCGATACGCCCTTTCGGTTTTTATAGTTGGGGCGTATCGAATACGCCTTTTTTGATTTATACTGGGTGAATGCGATTCACCCTTACGGTTGGGGCGTATCGAATACGCCCTGGTGATATGGGCGTATCGCATACGCCCTTATCTTTATTTTTTCTTGGCGGCCTGCTGTTTTTTCATACGACGGCTCAGAGTCTGGATGCACTCACGTGTCGGGATGATGACGGAGACACCTTCGTATGCCAGCTCTTCCTTGATGAGCTTGACGTTAGCCTCGTGGTCTTTCTTCAGCGGGGTGATGCGGTGGATGTGCTCCTCCTTGACGCCAAGACCCTTGCAGATCTCGCCCAAAACACCCAATGCGTGGGAATCTTGACCACCCGTCATACCTGTAGTGCTGTTGTCGAGAATCATAACCGTGACAGGAGTGTTCTCGTAGATGCAGTCTAAGAGAGAAGTCATACCACTGTGGGTGAAGGTGGAGTCGCCAATGACAGCGAGTACAGGACGCAGACCAGCGTCAGCAGCACCCTTGGCCATGGTGATGGATGCACCCATATCAACGGTAGTGTAAATGGCGTTGTATGGAGGAAGTGCGCCTAAGGTGTAGCAACCGATATCTGCGAACACTTTGCCCTTGCCGTGCTCTGCCATAGCCTCGTTGATGGCCAGGTAGGAGTCGATGTGCGGACAGCCGACACACAAGGCCGGTGGGCGCGGAACAACTAACTCAGGAACAGGAGCACCGTAGGTGTCAGGCATGCCTAAAGCTTTTGCCAACAAGTTCGGATTCAATTCGCCGTCACGAGGCAGCGCACCGCTCAAACGACCGATAATGTTGCCAGTACGGTTCAAGATGCCACGTACCTGCTCTTCAATGAATGGATAGCCCTCTTCAGCTACTAAAACGGTTTCGCATTCGTCAACAATCTTGGCGATGAGTTTGGAAGGAAGCGGGTATTGGGAAATCTTCAGCACAGGATATGGGCACTGATGATTCTCAAAGTTCTCCATCAGGTAGTTGTAAGCGATACCAGAAGCGATGATACCCATCTTCTTGTCGGCACCGTCAATGTATTTGTTGAACGGAGAATTGAGAGATTCGTTCTCAAATGCCTCTTGTTTGCCTAACAGTGTGCGGTAATGAACACGTGCATTGGCAGGTAACAGGATGAATTGTTTCGGGTTCTCTTCGATGTGCAACTCGTTTTGAGGACGAGCTTCTCTGCGCTCCACACCTGCACGAGAGTGGGAAAGACGCGTGGTCAGACGGATGAGGACCGGTGTATGATATTTTTCTGAGTAATCGAAGGCATGATATGTGATGTCATAAGCCTCTTGTTGGTTGGACGGCTCGAAGAACGGAATCAAAGCGAACTTGCCGTAGTAACGGGAGTCTTGCTCGTCCTGTGAGGAGTGCATGGAGGGGTCGTCAGCAACCACAACCACCAGACCGCCGTTAGCGCCCGTGATAGAAGAGTTCATGAACGGGTCGGCAGCCACGTTCAGACCTACGTGCTTCATACATACCATAGCACGTTTGCCAGCGTAAGACATACCGATGGCGGACTCCATGGCGGTTTTCTCGTTGCCAGCCCAGATGCTGTGGACCTGGCCCTCTCGGCCTTGCTTCGAATTCTGGATAAACTCTGTGATTTCTGTCGATGGGGTGCCCGGATATGCGTACACTCCGGATAAACCGGCGTCTAATGCAGCCTGTGCCAACGCTTCATCACCCAAAAATAGTGTTTTAGACATAATAGTAGTTGTTAAATTATTGATTATTAATATTTTATAATTTATTGTGCATAAAAAACCATAGGTCGCAAAAATATGAAATTTTTTCGAGCCTGTCAAATTGTTTTTTTAATCGGATTAACTTATTGATTATAAGTTTTATATATGTCTTGAATGACCAATCCGGACAGCATGCAGCCGAAGATGGCTGTGATGTGCGCGAGAGACCCGTTGGTCTGTGCTTTGCGGAGGTCCCACGTGGAGGAATTTTCCTCCACAGAATTGTTTTCATCTAACTCGCATTCTGTTGATTCATTGTCTGTTGTGGCCCCAAGGTTGGGTAGTACCTCGGTGGAATAGACGCACTGGAATTTTTGTGTCGGAAATTCGTTGAGATTCTTGAATCGTTTGCGTATCATCCGTGCAAGAGGACAGTAGCGAATCTCCCAGAATTCGCCTGTGCGAATCTTTGATGCATCAACCTTCAATGCGGCGCCCATGGCGGAGTAGAATCGGCATCCTGAACGGGTGGCGTGGAGAATAAGTTGTACCTTGTTGCTCAGACTGTCAATGGCATCGATAACATAGTCGTACTCTTGGATATGGAACTCCTCGGCAGTCTCAGGAGTGTAGGCGGTGGTCAAGGCGGTGATATCCGCAGACGGATTGATTTCCAACAGACGCTTTTTAAGAGCTTCTACCTTGACCTCTCCGACTGTCTTGGTGGTGGCCATAAGTTGGCGGTTAATATTGGTGACGCTTACGCAGTCGCTGTCAACTATCGTTAGGTGCCCAATGCCGCTGCGTACAAGGGTCTCGGCGCACCAACTACCCACGCCACCTACACCAAAGAGAATTACCTTTGTACGTTGTAATACTTCAAAGATTTTATCCCCTAGTAATAGCTTCGATCGGTCAAAAATATCGTTGTTATTTGCCATTTTGAATGATGTCTAATTTGACGTTGCAAATATACAATTTTCGATTGTTGGGGCGAATGATTATTCGCCCTTGTTTCTCTTTGGGACGAATAATTATTCGCCCCTACAATCCTTTTTTTGTATTTTTGCGTCAAATTCTATTGTTATGTCTAAAACTCTTGTTAATGTCATTACTGAGGACAATCCTATCCCTGCATTTCTTTTTGTTAAAGAGAAATTTGAATTAGGAGATCGCATTATATACATATCTGCGAAAGATACGGAGGATGATTTGGATTGGCTTGACGAAATTGATGGAGTGAGCGCTGATCTTGTTGAGAAAATAATCTTGAAAAAAGATGGCGATGAATTTAAGTATGAGCAGATTTGTCGTAATATTTTAGCTCATTTGCAAAAAGGTGTCCAATACTGCGTGAATTTGGCCGGAGGAACGCGTTACATGGCTTTGGCAGTGCAGAATGTCTTCAAAGGTTTCAATGCTCAGTTCTTCTATGTCAATGTGGAGGATAACACTATCATTCAATCTATCTTTGATGACAGCATATATGATGATGACGATTACGTTTATCCAATCAAATATAAGATGACAGTAGCGGAGTATATGCATGCTCATGCATTAGACCATGATCTAGAGAAACCAGACCATTGTCCATTGTTGTCTTTTGAAATGGCTGATATAATGTTCAAGTACTGTTCGAAAAATCTTTTTTCTGAGAGGGACAAATTGATTATTAAGATGTTGCGTGATGATTATCGAGGCCACCGAAAAGTAATACCCATCGCTGAAATAGAAAATCCTAAATCGAAAAAACGCTCTCCGATTCCAGATATTCGCCGATTCCTATCTCTTATTTCCTTTAGCTATAAGGATGACAAATTGACAAAGGACCAGATAGAATGGATAACAGGCGGTTGGTTTGAGGAGTATGTCTATTATATGGTGATGAACTGTGTGAAACCTGACGATGCCAAGATAGGTGTCCATATTTTCAGAAAAGGGATTAAGCGCGATAATGAGTTGGATGTGGTTTTTATGAAAAACAACAGATTATTTGTTATTGAATGCAAGAGTGGAGTAGATACGGAGCGTATGTTTAATGAGGTAGTTTATAAAGCTACAGCTCTGCGTGAGGCATTGCTAGGTGTTTCGTGCTATAGCTATATTGCTTCCCTAAAAAATGATCCGGATGGTTCTCTCAAAAAGATTGCACAATATATGGACATTGAATTCTGGGATCATGAAATCATGGTTAAGAAACTCAAGAAAACCCTGAAGCAACTCCAATAAAAAAGAATGGCGGAGAAATCCACCATTCTTATATCAAAATTGTTTTAGTTGAAGTTGAATCTTGAGTTTCGGGAAATCTAAAACTGTCAACTGATAACTGATAACTGTCAACTATCAACTATCAACTATCAACTATCAACTGTCTGTCCTATTTCAGGTCAAATCCGAATTCGGCTCCCGGTTTCTTCTCAACCGGCTTTTTGCCGTAGCGAAGGACGATCATATTGCGTGTGCCACGCAAGGTGATGCGCTCGTTTTCAACCCACAAAGCGGTGCCTTCGCGAAGACCAGCGACAGTACGATACTGATTTACTGCAAGATATTCGTTCAGACGAACCTGACGTGTTTCGCCGCCATGACGGATGCTATCGTTGATTTTCTCTGGATATGGATCGATGTAGTGCGGGTTGATCTGGAACGGAACTAAGTCAAGGCACTGGAAACTCTCCGGCATCACGATGGGCATGTCGTTGGTGGTGCAGAGGGTAGGGCAGGCAACGTTAGAACCGGCACTCCAACCGATGTACGGTGTGCCTTCCATAACTTTGCGGCGTATGGGCTCGATGAGTTTGTGACGATGCAACTCAGCTACCAAATGGAACGTGTTGCCACCACCCACCATGATAAGGTCAGCCTTGTTGATGGCCTCTACTGGATCTTTGGCTTTGTGGACAGAGACGATGGTCTTGCCAAAAGTCTTAAATACGTTTTGAACACGCTCAGTATAAGCATCATAGCTCTCTGGATATACCTTGCCGGCGATGTCTACTCCTGCATAAGGAATGAAGACGATTTTTTTGGCTGTGTTCTGTAAAAACTCCTCTATAAGAGGCATGCACCAGGAGAGATAAGGCTCTTTGTAATTGGTGGAATTGCTGATAAGTAACAGTTTCATAAGCTTATATTGTTTAATGTGAATAATTCTTGGAAAAGATTTACGGTGCAAAAGTATAGATTTTTTTGTATGTTTGCACCTTCTTTTTTATTTGTAGAACTAAAAATAGATTTATATGGGTATATCAATCGCGATGCTTATAGGTTATTTTCTATTTCCTATTCTCATCATTCTACTTTTTACAAAGGTTAAATGGACACGGAAGATTGGCACTGTTATGATGGCATATGCTGTGGGTATCATTATCGCACTCACAGGAATTCTCCCGACTGGCGCTGAGCCTGGTGCCGAACAACTGGCTTCTTGGCAGAAACTGCTTATGAATGTCGCCGTTCCTCTTGCCATTCCGTTGATGCTTTTCAACTCCGATTTCAAATTGTGGACCAAGTCGCTGCCCAAAACAATGGCGGTGCTCTTGGGCGGTATCTTCTCAGTGGTTGTGGCTTTGGTGGCTGGATACTTCGTCTTCCGCAACCAGGATGTTCCCCAATTCGAAAAGGTAGCGGCCATGATGACCGGTATCTACACCGGTGGCACTATGAACTTCAACTCCCTTGGACTTGCTCTTAACGTCGATCCAAGCCTGATAGTTCTTACCTTGACCTTTGAGGAGATTGTGACTTTCCCATTCATCCTTTTTATCGTTGCGGGTGGTTACAAGCTCTTCCGCAAGTTCTTGCCTTTCCCCGATACAACTGTCGAAGAGACTGATGCTCTCGAAATCAAAACCGATGAGGAATCCTTCGAGAGTTATAGCGGCATGCTCAAACCCAAGACCTTTGGAAAGATGATGCTAGGTTTTCTGCTCTCAGTTCTTTTCCTTGCTATAGGCGCGGGTCTTTCTCTGCTTATCACTCATAAGTTAAATGAATTGGTTGTGATTTTAACCATCACTACACTTTCTATTATCGCCTCCTTCAGCAAGAAGATTCGTGAACTGCCTAAAACATTTGAACTGGGTATGTTCTTCATCCTGATCTTCAGCGTGGTGGTTGCCTCACAGTTCAATATCTATGCTATCAACAAGTCTACATTAACCATTATGTGGTACATTCTCTTCGTGATGGTGATTTCTATAGTATTACACCTTATCATATGTCGTATTTTCAAAGTGAACGGCGACCTCTTTACGGTTGGTCACATTAGCCTTCTCTGTTCTCCGCCATTCGTCCCGCCTATCGTTGAAGCCCTCGGCAATAAGAAGGTGCTCCTCAGCGGTATCGTCATTGGTTTGGCCGGTTACGCCATAGGTAACTACCTCGGTGTTGCCATCGCCGCTCTTCTGGGTGCTTTGTAGCTATTTGATGTTGATATTTTTTTCACCGATTTCAGCACATGATTCATTAAAATCAACTATCTTTGCATTTTAAAATACAATCTAATAATTAGCATATGAAAAAATCAATTTTTACCCTGTTAATCGCATTTACCTTCGGTTTTATCTCCGCCCAGACGGTCCCGAATGGCGACTTTGAAAGCTGGAATGGAAATACTCCGGATTCATGGACTACCTCCCTGAACGGTAATATCATTACTGAACTTTTTGGAATGGAAGTCCCTGTTCCGGTATCCGTTTCCTTCGGCTCATCCACAACAGATGCTCACGGTGGTACCGCTGCTCTTCAGCTCGCACCTTCCACCTTTGGCATTCCTGGTACTGAATACAGCTACCTTATGCCTGGCATCGCCCAGCTGGGTTCCGCAGATCAGTTTAATATCCCTTTGTCTCTGATTATGGATATTGCACAAGGTAATATTTCAAATCTGGATTCTATGGATCTCTCTGCATTGGCTACCCTGACACAGTTGCTGGCTAAAGGTTTGCCCTGCACTTCAACTCCTTATGGCGTTAAGATGTGGGTGAAATATCAACCCGCTGAGGGCGATACTCTTACCGTGATTGCTTTCACCAAGAGTAATGGCGTTCCTGCTTCCTACGCGTACTATATGTCTAGTACCCCATACAGCGACTATACCCAAATCGAACTCCAGTTTGATGATCCGCTTGCCGCTTGTGACAGCATCTTTATCGGAATTCTCACCTCTGGCTTCAATGCTCATGAGGGTACAATCCTCAAGGTGGATGATATCACGCTGAACTATGACAATACAGCAGTCTCTGATCATATTGACGATGTCATCGATATCTATCCTAACCCTACGACTGACATGTTGAACATTACGGGCATGACTGACCAGTTCAGCTATCAGCTCTATGATCTGACTGGCCGTTTGCTGCTCTCCGGCAACGGCGATACGCGGACGACAGTCAATGTCTCTGCACTTCCTACTGGCGTCTATTTGCTGCATCTGCAGTCCAACGATCAAGTTGTGACCCGTAAGGTTGTCGTCAGATAATATGCGCATCTGGCTTGCTCCGCTAGACGGAATAACAAATTTTCAATTTAGAAATTGTCTATGTCGTCATGTGAACGGCATAGACATTTTTATTGCCCCTTTTTTGCCGGTCCAGGAGCTTTCTAAACTTAATGTGAAGAAGTGGAAAGACCTTTGGCCAGCAAACAATACAATTCGTCCTATGACGCCACAGTTGATGGGCAATAATCCCGCCCATTTTGTGGATACACTCAACGAGTTGCATCGTGAATATGGTTATACCTCGTTCAATTGGAATATAGGTTGTCCTGTGGCGCAAGTGGTCCGTCGTACGCGTGGGTGTGGGGTGATGCCTCATCCGGAGATTGTCGAGGCAGTCGTAAAGGCCGTCACTGAGCAGACTCCTTTCCAATTTTCTCTGAAGATGCGCCTGGGACTGCACAACAAGTCCGAAAGCCTTGAGATTCTCGATAGAGTCCAGAACTATCCCTTGGAATATGTGGTCATACATCCTCGCTTAGGCGAGCAGATGTATGAAGGGATTCCCGACTGGAACGCTTTAGAGGAGTGCCTCCTACATACATCTCACCGTCTTATCTACAGCGGTGACGTCTGGACGAAAGATGATTATGACCGTCTTCAGGAGCGGTTTCCAACCATCCAAGACTGGATGCTGGGACGTCCTATACTCTGCAATCCGTTTCTTGCAGAAGAGATTAAAGGATTGGATACTGGTGACGAGAAGGAGCGGTTTCTGCGCTATTACCAGCGTTATGCCGATGAACTGCTGGAAACGCGCAAAGAGAAGAGCACGCTCTTTATCTTGAAAGAGTTATGGCACTATTACGCCACCTTCGCCGGTATTACTGCTGACGAATTGAAGACATTATTGCGTATTAATGATTTCGAGCCTTTCTACGAACGCTCTCTGATGTTTTTAAAAAGGGATTAGGAGAGGTCCAGCATCTTTTGAATGGGTGCGAGAGCCTTCTTCATCAACTCGGGTTCGATAAGCAACTCGGGTTCCTCATTTAGGAGCGCCTGGTAGATGTTTTCCAAATTGTTTTTCTTCATACTGCCGCAATCGTGGGCCAGATCACCATTGTAGAGGGTGTAGAAGGTCTTGTTGGGATTGCGTTTCTTCAACTCGTGCAGGATGCCGCTCTCGGTGGCCACGATGAAGGCTTGGTCCTCGCTTTCGCTGATGAACTTGATCATGGCTGCGGTAGACCCAACAAAGTCGGCATGCTCGAGGAACTCACGACGACATTCTGGATGTGCCACGATTTTGACACCGGGATAGGACTCTTTCAGCAACTCCAGATCTTCGATGGTGTAGTGGTCATGGATGCGGCACATACCGTCCCACAAGAGCATCTGACGACCGGTCTGGCGGTTGATGTAGTCGCCCAGGTTCTGGTCAGGGGTGAAGAGAATCTTCGCGTCGGCGGGCAACGTGTTGACGAGTCGCAATGCGTTTCCGGAGGTCACGATCAGGTCGGACAATGCCTTGACGGCAGCCGTGCAGTTGACATATGACAAAACGAGATAGTCGGGATGCTCTTCCTTGAAACGAGCCAGGTCGGCAGCGCGACAGCCGTCGGCAAGACAGCAACCGGCGCTCATGTCGGGCACGAGCACTTTCTTGTCGGGATTCAGAATTTTGGCCGTCTCAGCCATGAAGTGCACGCCGGCAAACAGGATGATGCTGGCGTCGGTGCTGGCAGCCTTGCGAGCTAAAGCCAAACTGTCACCCACAAAATCTGCTATCTCCTGCACCTCGGGTAGGGTGTAATAGTGCGCTAAAATGATTGCGTTTTTCTGCTTACGCATCCGTTCGATTCCTTCAATGTATTGCTCTTTTGTCATAGACTTTATAAGTTATCAGTTATCAGTTATCAGTTATCAGTTTTTAGTTATTAGTCATTAGTTGTCAGTTGTTTGATATACGATATTCGTTATTCGATATAGACAGTTCTATTTACTATTTACTATTAACTGTCAACTATCAACTGTCAACTGTCAACTATCAACTCACTCCCCCTCTCCCATCTGCGCTTTGATATATTCCAGTTGTCGACGGTCGCGTTTGGTGGGGCGGCCGAGACCATGGGGACGGTATTCGTAGGTGTGCAGCGTCTTCATGCGGTCATACTCCTCCTGCGGGGTGAGGTCAGTGTAGAAGTCGGGAACCAAAGGCGCTCCCACGCGACTTTTCGGTGTGCCGAGCACCTGAACTTGTTTGTTGAGTTGTCCGATGTGCACGTCATAAATCTCCTCGGTTTTGACATCTTTGGATGGTTTTACATTGACACCATTGCACTTCACCTTGCCAGCGTTGCAAGCCTCGGTGGCAGCGGAGCGCGTCTTAAATAGTCGCACCATCCATAACCATTTGTCAATTCTGATATGCAGATTTTCCATGACGATTTATAACTTTTTCCAAACCATTGTGCGCCCAAAAGCCGGTACGCCGATATATCCGCGTACTCTCAACTTGGTTGCACTCTCAAACCACATCTTACTCTTGTAATATTTGCCGTGAACGGGATCGTAAATTTCACCGTCTTCCCATTTGTCGTCTTTGCTGTTGTATTTGAAATGGAACAGCAACTGAATCTTGTCGCCGGGTGTGTTGCGTTTGGAGGCGTCCGGATTCATGATGTCACGCTTGGGCGATCCATCTTTGAAAACAGGATTCTTGACCCAAATGATGCGTCCTTCGTAAGTGCCTGCGGAGGTCTTGTAAATCTTCACCTTGCAGTCTTCGTCAGACGTGTCATCGGAGATATAATAGGTGCCGATAATTTTATCAGCGGCTGATTGTCCAACCGCTGATAAAACCGTAAGGCAGAATATTCCCAATATGAGAATGTGTTTATACATAATTATTCTTGTGTGTTCTCAGTTGTCTCAGTTGGAGCTTCAGAAGCCTCTTCGCTGGTCTCCTCTTTCTTCGGAGCATCCATCATACGGATTTTGTATTCCAGATCTTTGATCTCCTCCTTGGCGGACTCGATCTTTTTGCGGAACTCAGCCGTGATGATTTCAGCATTCTTGGAGTTGGAGAAGAATCCGAGGTTATTCTCCCAAAGGATGATATCCTCTCTCAGTTTCTGCAACTTGTTTTTGAGGAAGTTTTTCTCCTTGTCGATGATCTTGTCAGCGTTAGGATTGTTGAGAATATTGTCGATTTTGTTTCTATAACGATTGTTTCTCAAGTCGCTGGCACTAATCTTCAACTCGGCGAAACGTTTGTCGAGAGCAGCACGATACTCAGTGTAGATTCTGTCCTTCTCTTTTTTAGGTACGAATCCGATCTCTAACCATTCGTTCTGATATTGTTTGATGGCTTCCATGTTTGCATTTCTGTCATCAGTGAACTCGTGGGTGAGAATCTTCTGAATCAACTCTTCTTTTTTCTTCAGGTTTTCAGCTTCAATGTCTTGGATGTTGTTGAAGTAATTAGCCTTGGCCTCGAAGAACTTGTCGCATGCGGCGCGGAAACGTTTCCAAATCTGATCGGAGTATTTGCGCGGGGTGGCACCGATAGCCTTCCATTCTGTTTGAAGTTTCAAGATGTCATTGGTGGCCTCTTTCCAGTCGGTACGATCGGCGATGCCTTCAGCCTGGATTGCAAGATTCAACTTCTGGTTGTAATTCTGCATTTGAGAATCCTT
The DNA here is from genome assembly GCA_024686335.1 of Bacteroidales bacterium. GTDB lineage: Bacteria > Bacteroidota > Bacteroidia > Bacteroidales > WCHB1-69 > F23-D06. The sequence goes on from JAILCI010000022.1 coordinate 58,297, forward strand.
GATCTGCTGGAAATACTCTTTCTTCTGACCGAAGAACTTGTCCAAAGTGGATTTGAAACGATCCCAAATCTCGTCGTTTAACTTGGCCGGAGCCGGTCCTAAAGTCTTCCACATGTTCAACAGCTCGGTGAGCTTGTCGCTGGTCTCGTTGTACTCTTTCACAGAGTTGGCGTTCTTGGCGACGATCTCTTCAGCCTGTTCGCACAAAACGACTTTGGCATTGTAGTTGTTCTGCTCTTCGGCAAACAACTTGTCATAATGGTCTTTTCTGCGCTGGTTGATTTGGTCAGAAGCAGCTTTGAAGCGCTCCCAGATCTCCTCTTTCTTCTCCTCGGGAACCGGTCCGATCTCTTTCCATTGCTCGTGAAGGGCCTGTAAGTCGCGGAATGACTGATTGATAGAATCATTCAGCAACAATGTCTCAGCCTTTTCGCAGAGTTCCACCTTGCTTTCGAGGTTCTTCTTCAGATCCAAAGTGCGCATCTCTTTGTTGATACGGAGGATGTCGAAGAATTTTTCAACATAGAAATGATAGTTTTGCCAGAGAGTGGAGGATTCGGTTTGCGGAACCGGTCCGATGTTTTTCCATTGCTCTTGCAACTCTTTGAACTTGTCGTTCAGAGTTTTAAGGTGAGATTCTGTCTCGATGAGATTCTTGAGACTTTCAAGTATTTGGTTTTTAGCTTCAAGGTTTTTCACCTTCTGTGCTTCCAAGGCAGCGATGAATTTAGCCTTGGAGTCTTTATATTTTTGCATTGCGTTGTTGAAGCGAACCTCCAGCGGATCAGCTTCGGGAGCCGGTGCGGGAGTCTCAGCCTCAGTGGCAGCTTCGGGGTTCTCCTCGGTAGCAGTTTCACTGTTCTTGAGCGCTTCGGCGTAGGCTGCTTCAGCAGCACGCTTCTTTTCACGTAAGAATTCAATAATCTTTGCTCTCAACACGCTCATACGTGTCTTGATAATGTTGAAGTTGGGCTCTTCGACGAGACGCTCCATCTCGGTGACCGACTGGTCGAGGTCGAGATTTGCGTATTCGCCTTCAATCTGCTCCATAGTCTCCTCAACGGGAGCGGGCTCCTCAGCGGGTGCCTCGGTGGTAGCAGCAGGCTCCTCATTCGCAGGAGTCTCAGCAGCAGGCTCTTCCTGTGCGGGAGCCTCAGCGGCAGTTTCTTCCTGAACGGGGGCTTCAGCAACTGGCTCTTGTGCCGGCTCTTCAACCTTTGCGGTTTCAGTTTCCTCTGCAGGTGCGGAAGTTTCTGATGACGTAATGACGGTGGCTTCCTCTACAGAAGCTCCAGAGTTCACCTCTGCATTCTGATTCTCAGAATTTTCTTGGTGAAGAAGTTCTTGTTGTTCCATAACTTTTTAAAAAATTTTAGAATAAAAAATTAGAATAAAGATTGTTTATAAAATGAGGCGCAAAGATATTAAAATTATTGTATTTTTGGGTTTTAAACCTTGAATTTTTAATTCATTATAAATCAAATAAATACATAAAAATTAAGTATGAAAAGAGACGAACAGATTTTCAATCTTATCCAACAAGAGCGTCAACGTCAGACAAACGGTATTGAGTTGATCGCCTCTGAGAATTTTGTCAGTGACCAGGTAATGGAAGCCATGGGCTCTGTGATGACTAATAAGTATGCTGAAGGCCTTCCTGGCAAGCGTTACTATGGTGGTTGCCAAATCGTTGACCAGTCAGAACAACTGGCTATCGACAGAGTGAAACAACTTTTCGGTTGCGAATGGGCTAACGTTCAACCTCACTCCGGTGCACAGGCCAACATGGCTGTTTTGCTGGCATGCCTTAAACCAGGCGATACCTTCATGGGCCTCGACCTCAACCACGGTGGTCACCTTTCCCACGGTTCCCCAGTTAACTCTTCCGGTATCCTCTATCGTCCTGTAGCATATCAGGTTGATGAGGAGACTGGTTGTATTAACTATGACACTATGGAGGAAGTTGCACTCCGCGAGAAACCGAAGTTGATCATCGGTGGTGCTTCCGCCTATAGCCGTGACTGGGATTGGGCACGTATGCGTCAAATCGCTGACAAGATCGGTGCTATCCTGATGGCCGACATCTCTCACCCTGCCGGACTTATCGCTAAGGGTCTCCTTAACAACGCTGTGGCTCATTGTCATATCGTTACCACGACCACTCACAAGACCCTCCGTGGACCTCGTGGCGGTCTGATCATGTTAGGCAAAGACTTTGAGAATCCGTGGGGCAAGACCACTCCGAAGGGCGTTGTGAAGATGATGTCCCAACTGTTGGATTCTGCCGTATTCCCGGGTTGCCAGGGCGGTCCTCTGGAGCACGTGATCGCAGCTAAGGCTGTCGCTTTCGGCGAGGCACTCACCGACGAGTATGCACAATATGTTAAACAGGTGAAACTCAACGCAGCTGCTATGGCTGACGCTTTCGTGAAGAGAGGCTACAAGGTCATCTCTAACGGTACCGACAACCACTTGATGCTCATCGACCTCCGTACCAAGTTCCCTGAACTGACTGGTAAGGTGGCTGAGAACACTCTCGTGAAGGCTGACATCACCATCAACAAGAACATGGTTCCGTTTGACACTCGTTCAGCATTCCAGACCTCTGGTATCCGCGTGGGTACTCCCGCTATCACCACTCGTGGTCTTAAAGAGAACGACATGGACGGCATTGTCGGCATGATCGACGCTATCCTCTGCGATGTTGAGAATGAAGAACTCATCGCTAAGACCCGCAAACAGGTCAATGAGATGATGTGCGAACGTCCTCTCTTCGCTTGGTAGTAGGTTCTTAATGACTAAAGCGGGCGATCCGTGCTTCCCAGAAGCCACCGCCCGCTTTTTATTTTTATACAATATTATATATAACCATTAACTTAACAAAACCATGATGTCAGATTATGTCTTGCTCGGCGCTAAACAGAGGATGATTGAGTCTCTGAGAACCAAGGGAATTACCGATGAGAATGTCCTCTCTGCCTTTGATAAGGTGGAGCGTCATCGCTTTATGGATTCCTTCCTTTGGAATAAAGCATACGAGGAGACGGCCCTGAAACTGCCTATGGGTCAGACCATTTCACATCCTTATACCGTTGCATTCCAGTCACAGCTTCTCCAAATCACTAAAGGTCTCAAGGTGCTGGAGATAGGCACGGGTTCCGGATTTCAGGCGGCTATCTTAAGTGCCATGGGAGCAAAAGTCTTCACCATCGAACGTCAGATGGTACTGTATCAAAAGACATCTAAGTTGCTGGAACAAATGGATAACCGAATCTATACCGCATTTGGTGACGGTTTCCATGGAATACCTAGATTTGCTCCTTATGACCGTATTATCGTCACTTGTGGTGCCTCTGAGATACCGCAAACACTATTGGGACAGTTGGCTGTCAACGGTCTTATGGTAGTGCCCGTCGGTGAACCTTCACAGACGATGACAAGACTGAAAAAACTTGAAGATGGCACATTCGAGGAGGAGACCTACGGCGATTTTCTCTTCGTTCCTATGCTGAAAAGTAGAGTAACTTTTTAATCAGTTCAACACTTTTTAGTGCATAATTGCAAACTGCTCGTCGAATTCGAAAGTGCCTGTAGAAGAAAAAACAATTCCTTTTAAGATATAGAAACTACTGTCGCTGACAGAATAGCCTACACCGTATATGATCTGGTCGCCAGGAGCGATGAAAGTGCAAAGCGTATCAGTTTCTAGTTTTTCGGCCTGTTCGTTAAAATAGGCAACAGCCTTCGCGTCATTTTCCTCTTTACTTTCACTAGTGAATGACAATTGTTCATTATAGGTGACTTGTGAGGATATGCATTCTTCAAAACCGTCCCAGTCGCTGTACTGCATGAGACCTGTATATGCTAAACAACCAATAGAGTAGTGGTTTGTGACAGTTTTGTCACCGCATCCCAGTAATAGGATAGCACTGAAGAATAATAAGATAACGGATAATTTCTTCATTTGAAAATAGGTAATGATTTGAGCGGCAAAAATACTAAAAAAAATCGTATATTTGCACTATGAAATCTGACATGCGAAAGACTATGGGATTCGTCTTTGCGGCAGGACTCGGCACACGTCTCTATCCGTTGACTGCCGACCGTCCAAAGGCTTTGGTGAAGTATGATGGTACCACATTGCTGGAAAGAGTGTTGCGCCGTCTTACTGATGCTGGAATAGAACGTATTGTCGTCAATGTGCATCATTTTCCTGATCAGATCATCGATTTCCTGAAGAAGCTTCATTTTCCTGCGGACATTATTGTATCCGATGAACGTGCTTATCTCCGTGATACTGCCGGTGGACTCAAATTCGCTGCGCCATTTCTGAAAGATTGTGATCGCCTCCTTCTGCATAATGTCGATATACTGTCAGATCTCTCTATTGAGAATTTTGTGGAAGAGCACCTCCGTTCGGGCGCTGATGTCACTCTTGCAGTGAAACAGCGGGAGACCTCGAGATATCTGGTTTTTGACAGCAAAGATATGCGGCTTATCGGGTGGCACGACCGTCGGACCGATGCGCGTCGCGGAGCCCCTGCGACTTCCGATTCTGTCGAACGAGCATTCAGCGGTATCCATATTATTGACCGCAAAATTGTGGAATCTATACCATCCGTTGAGAAATCATCCATTACCGATTTTTATCTACAAATCTGCCAAAATTTCAAAATTATTGGTTATGAGCATAATAGCGATTTTTGGCAAGATGTGGGCAAGTATGATCAGTATATTAACCATCTGAGTTAAAGATATTTAGATATTGTTTTGCCTATTTTAGGCGAAGATTCTATATATGAATTTTTTTAAAAAGCAATATCATTTTATTTTTTTTATTAACTTTTTTGTGTTTATTTTTGCAGCGTGATTTTGATTCGAAAACGAGTCATTTTAATTGTTTATATTTTAGTTTTTTAGCCTATAGAAGATGAATAATACCAGTGCAGAAGCAGGAAAAGTGTGGTCTGATTGTTTGAAAATGATAGCCGGCATTGTCGGCGTTCAGGCTTTTGACAGTTGGTTCGCCCCGTTGATACCATATTCTCTCGAGGACAATGTCCTTACGCTTGTTACTCCAAGTGCTTTCCATAATGAGGTGCTTGAGCAACTTTATGTTGACGTTCTTAAGGAAGTTATCCACAAGACCCTCGGCCCCAAAGGTCGTCTGAGATATCGTTATCCCGTCGAGTTGAATTCGGATCCCAAAAAGTCTAAATACCTTACAGAACCTTCATCCTACCGACCGGCAATCTCTAATCCATCTACATTGCCGCCCGTGGACGTCTATAATAAGTCCAATAATGAGATTCCAGATCCGTTCGTATTGCCAGGCATCCAACGAATGAAGATCCCATCCAACCTCATTGACAGCATGACGTTCGATAATTATGTGGAGGGAGACTGTAACCGTATGGCACGCGCAGCGGGTTGGGCCATCTCCAAAGACCCTGGCACAACTTCATTTAACCCTCTCTTTGTATACTCTGATGTCGGCCTCGGTAAGACGCACCTCGCCAATGCTATTGGTATTCAGACGAAAATCAACTACCCTGAGAAGATTGTGGTCTATGTGACCGCTGATACCTTCTGTTCTCAATATGTTCAGGCTGTTAAAAACAATAATATCCAAGACTTCATCTATTTCTATCAGTCTCTGGATATGCTGATCATGGATGATATTCAGTTCATGAGTGGCGGTAAGGCTAAAACACAGGATACCTTCTTCCAGATTTTCAACTCTCTGCATCGCGAGAATAAGCAGATCATCATCACCTCTGATAAATCACCCGTTGATATCTCAGGCTTCGAACCGCGTCTGCTCAGCCGTTTCAAATGGGGTCTGACAATCGACTTGCAAGTGCCGGATCTTGAGACCCGCCATGCCATCATCCGTAAGAAACTGGAGAATGACGGCATCGAATTTCCGGACGAGATCGTGGACTACTTAGCTCTGCGTATCACCTCCAACACTCGTGAACTCGAGGGCGCTATAATTGCAATTCTTGCCCAGGCTTCTCTCAATCACCGCGAAATTACCATGGATCTTGCCAAGGAGATGGTGGATAAGTATGTCAAGTCTAACGCCAAGGAGATTTCCATCGAATACATCCAGAAGATTGTCGGTGATTACTACAATATCTCCGTGGAGACTATCAATGCCAAGACACGTAAGAGCGAGATTGTGCTGGCCCGTCAGCTCTGCATGTATTTCGCCAAGAAATATACCAAACTACCCCTCTCAACCATAGGTACCTACTGCGGCAACAAGGATCATGCTACCGTGCTTCACGCCTGCAAGACCATCGCCAATCTTTATGATACTGACAAAAAGATGCGCGCAAGTATTGACGATATTGATAAAAAAATGAAATTATAAACACTTGTTTTTATAATTTTTTTTGTGTACGTTTGCGGGTGTTTTTTTTGAACTAGTATTATGGAGAAAAAGTGGATATTTAAAGAGCTCCCCGATGAGGCCAAAGTGACGGCTCTCGCTGAGAAAATCTCAATCGAGAAGCCGCTTGCCGCAATCCTGATTCAACGCGGCATCGACACTCCGGAGAAGGCCCAGGAGTTTTTCACCCCCGACATATCGAAGATCCATAATCCTTTCTTGATGAAAGATATGGATAAGGCTGTCAATAGATTGTCACAAGCTATTACTCACAACGAGCGTATTCTCGTTTATGGCGACTATGACGTTGACGGCACCTCCGCTGTGGCTCTCCTATACTCTTTTATCTGCGAAATTATTGGTTCAGAAAGCAAAAATTTAGTTGAATATTACATCCCCGATAGATATACCGAAGGCTATGGTATCTCCGACCAAGGCATCGAGTATTGTCGCAATAACAATATCAATCTGCTGATATCCCTCGACTGCGGCATCAAAGCTAATGAGAAGGTTGACAAGGCCAATGAATACGGAATAGATGTCATTATCTGTGACCATCACCTGGAAGGCGATGAACTGCCCAAGGCAGTGGCTATCCTGGATCCTAAGCGTAAGGATTGTCCTTATCCCTATAAAGAACTCTCCGGATGTGGCGTCGGCTTTAAACTGATCCAGGGCTATTGTCAGCGCTGGGAACTGCCCGACCAACTTTGGCTCTCCCGTATCGATCTGGTCGCTATCAGTATTGCCTCCGACATCGTGGCCATCACTGGCGAAAACCGTATTTTGGCCTATTTCGGTCTCGAGATTATCAATAAGTTCCCACGTGTAGGTATTAAGTCTATCCTCGACCAGGCCGGCATTAAACTGCACTATCCTTTCAAAGAGGAGACAATCTTCTCCCGCGTTATCTCTATCTCCGACCTCGTTTTTTATGTCGGACCGCGTATCAATGCAGCAGGCAGAATGAAGAGTGGCCGCGAGTCTGTCCGCCTCTTCATCGATGAGGATGAAAATAAGTCCGCTAATATCGCCAAGAGCATCAACGCCCAGAACGAGAAACGTAAGGAACAGGATAGAAATGCCACGGAAGAGGCTATCCACACTATCAAGACTTCTCACGAGTACGCTAACCGTAAGAGTATCGTTATCTATAACCCTACATGGTTCAAAGGTATCATCGGTATCGTGGCATCTCGTCTTGTAGAGGTCTTCTACAAACCTACTATTGTCCTTACTAAATCCTCAGATGGCCTTATCACTGGCTCGGCTCGCTCTGTCAAGGAGTTCAATATTTACGATGGTATAGACTTCTGCTCTGATTTGTTGGAGCACTTCGGCGGACATAAGTTCGCTGCCGGTCTTTCCATGAAAGAGGAAAATCTTGAGGAGTTCACCGAACGTTTTGAACAGTACGTGATAGACAATATTCAGGAGTCTTCAGCACTTCCGGAAATCATCGTCGATCTTCCAATTGATTTGGGCGACATCACTCCGAAGTTCTTGCATAATCTGAAGCGATTCGCTCCATTCGGACCTGGCAATATGGAACCGGTCTTCCAATCTAATAATGTGGTCGATGAAGGTAATGCACGTATCGTAGGCGATAAGCACCTTAAAGGACGTGTCCTCTATCCCGACAAAGTCGTTCAGCCAATTGATATGATTGCTTTTAATTGCAAGGATAAACTTCCATTATTGCAAAACGGTAAAGAGTTTGACTTGCTTTATCATGTGGAGGAGAATGTCTGGAACAATATCACCTCTCTTCAGTTGAACGTGAAGGACGTCAGAGCTAGCGAACCTAAAAAATAACTTTCCTTTATGAAGATAGCCGTCAATACGAGACTTCTGCTGAAAGATCGTTTGGAGGGTATAGGCTGGTTTTCCCATGAGTGCCTGTCCCGTATCGTGCGGCAGCATCCAGAGCATCAGTTCTATTTTCTCTTCGACAGGGCCTATGACCCTTCTTTTCTGTATGCCTCCAATGTGACGCCCGTTGTGGTGGCACCGCCCGCCCGCCATCCTTTCCTATGGTACCTCTTTTTTGAGTTTGGTGTGCCGCGCCAACTGCGTCGCATCCAGCCAGATTTATTCCTTTCTACCGATGGATGGATTCCGACAGGTGTGGAATCTATTCCGTTTGTCGATGTGATTCACGACCTTAACTTCGTACATCATCCTGAATTTATTGACGATAAACTCGTCAGCGCCTATTATAAGCGATTCTTCCCGAAATTTGCCTGCCGTGCCAACCGTATTGCTACTGTTTCCGAGTTCACCCGACAGGATATCCATCAGCAATACGGAGTTCCATTAGACAATATTGATGTGGTCTATAATGGTTCCAATGCAATTTTCAAACCGCTGACCGCAGATGAGCAGAAGTCGGTTAAGGACGAATATGCTAGAGGTTGTGATTTCTTCCTGTTTGTGGGATTAATACATAAGCGCAAAAACTTAGCTAACATCTTTAAGGCATTCGAAGCATTCCGTCAACGTCAGGATTCCAATGCGAAATTGGTTGTTGTTGGCGATAAGAAATGGTGGCAGGGCGAGATCGAGGATACCTACAATGCTATGAAGTATAAGGATGAGGTCATCATGATGGGTCGTCAGCAGACGGATGTGCTGGGCAAACTCTATGGTTCTGCCCGTGCTCTGGTCTATGCGTCTCTCTTTGAGGGTTTTGGAATTCCCATTATTGAAGCTTTTCATGCTGAAACAGCTGTCATCACTTCTAACGTTACCTCCATGCCGGAAGTCGCTGGTGATGCTGCGGCGCTCGTGGATCCGCTCTCTGTAGAGGAGATAACGGAAGCTATGTCCCGAATCTGGAATGAGGACGATTACCGTACGGACCTTATCGCCCGTGGACGCGAACAAAGGGAACTTTTCAGCTGGCAACAGACAGCCGATAAGTTGTGGCAGACCATTGAAACAGTCCTGCCGAAATAAGCTTATCTATACCATAATTTATGAATGAAGAAAGTAGAGCCGCCCTGGCTGCTCTTAGTGCTTCTCTTGTACCCTGAAAGCAGGTAATAACCGCCATACCACTCTTTGAGACGAGTTCCATCATAGTCGTAGGTTGAGTATGTACTCTGAGGAAAGAGGTTTGACGTCTCCTTTGAGTCCAGAATCTCATCCTGAGCGTTGGTCAGCATTGTCACCATCGAGTTTCCCCGAGTGTAGTATAACAGATATTGATCCGGCCGCAGCGAGATGTTCAAATAGGAACTGATTTTCTGACTCAAGATGTTGTCGTATGCGAAGTTGTAATACCATCTCTCGGTACCGTCGTGGTTGAAGACGTACACATCGGCACTGGAATACCGATAACCATAAAAGGTATATTCGTAGGTCATGATTCCATAGTTGTAAACCGGCCTGTCGTGGTACTCAGGAGTTAGTGTCTCTGTGATGAATGCTACGTGTGAACTGTCCTGTACGATTCTGCCGTTAGTGTGGAAATAGTGACTGTTATTTGGAGCTACAACGCTGACGGCGGAATAGGGATGGAAGCGAAGCGAATCGAAACGAGGGCTCCGGTTGTCGGTTTCAAAGAAGGGTAGGGTATAGACGCCCATTGTGATGTCCTGGTTGCGTGAAGCATAGGTGCCTGCCAGGAACCAACGGCCTGTATCTAACTGTGTCATGCGCAGACTTTCGCAGCGATAACTTAATGTGTCAGGCAAAAAAGAGGTAAAAAGTGGTTTGCTTTGGTAGTCGGTTTCACATAGCCATATCACCGCTTGATTATTGAGAGTCGATTTGAGCCCTACAAAAATATGGCGATAGATGGTGTCTATAGCAAAGTCCTCTACTAAATAATCAGTGGCGTCAGGAATTTGTAAAGCCTCAGCACGACGACTGCCTCGGGCGAGGTAATAGAGATTGCTCTTTTTTTCGTTGGAGGAAAGCGCACTGTAAATGGTCAATTCTTGCGTTGACTTCATCTGTGAGATATCACCGGCAGGCAGCCCGTCAACCGTGAGGGTGTCAGCCTTCTGATGTCGACAGTTGTATCGGAGGATGATTCCGGAACTCGATTTCTTCTTCTTGATTTTGTTTTGCAGGATAAATACAGCCTCTTCGTCCCCATAGCAAGCTGCCTCTATCGATATTTCGGCGGGATATGTTTGTTTGATATGGTCGCTTTGCTGTAAGTTTCGGTCATAGTGAAGTAGATGAAACTCGCAGATGTCCTCTTTCGTGATGGTATAATAAACACATAAGCCTAAGGTGTCGCAAGCAATATATTGGATGTTACTACCATATATTGTCAGTGGAAATTCTAACACCAAAGGCCTACCTTTCTGTGCGAAAATTGGGCTAATAGACTTGCCGCACAGGAGAAATAGGAGGATAGGAATTAAAAAATAGGTCAGACTACCTTTGGCAGTCTGACCATTATTAGAAGACATTATTTTTTATTTTACGATATAGTCTACGTAGACGCCAGGGGTGTGGATCTGCTCCATAGGGATAGAACCTGTCGGAACCAGTTCTTTGGTTTCAACAATAACCAAGTCAGCAGCGGTGGCCATGGTGGGGTTGAAGTTTTGAGATGTGCCTTTGTAGATGCAGTTACCCATCTCATCGCAGATGCTTGCGCCGATGAGAGCTACGTCAGCGTGCAGCGGCATTTCCAAGAGATACTCTTTTCCGTCGATTTCGATGATGCGTTTGCCGTCAGCCACGATGGTGCCGAGACCAGTCTGTGTGAGCACGCCGCCCAGACCTGCGCCACCGCAACGGATACGCTCTGCCAAGGTGCCTTGAGGTACAAACTCGATCTCAAGCTCCTTGTCATTGAACTGCTGGATTGTGTCGGCATTGGTGCCGATATGGGATGCGATCAGTTTCTTGACCTGCTTGTTGGCGATCAACATGCCAATAGCTTGGTTCGGATAGGCGGTGTCATTACCGATAAGGATAAGGTCTTTAACGCCCTTCTTGGCGATACCTTCAATAATCTTAACGGCGGAACCATTGCCTAAAAAACCGCCAAACATGATGGTCATGCCATCTTTAATGTGAGAAACTGCTTCTTCAACTGTGATAATTTTACTCATTGTGATAAGTTTATGATATGATTACTATTAATTCTTAAATTTGATATATGTACCTTTAAATATGTAGCGGGCAAAAATACATATTTTTTCTGAATGTTGTCGCCCTTTATTGTGACTTTCGAAATTAATCTTCCTCAACCCTTTTCAAAATGGCAATGGCCTCCTCCCGATCATTCTTCAATTGCATGACCAACTCCGACAAGTCCTTGAATCGCTGCTCTCCACGGATGCGGTTGATGATGCGGAACTCTATCTCCTGACCGTAGATGTCTTCTGAAAAATCGAAAAGGTTAATCTCTATGGATAATTGCTCCAGATCCAAGGTGGGACGTGTGCCGATGTACATCATGCCGCCATAATATTGCTCAGCAATGAGAACCTGAACGGCATAAACCCCTTTTTCCAACCCTTCCTTCTCAACCAATTCGATGTTCGCTGTGGGAAATCCCATGGAGGTCCCGTTGTGATAACCGTGAATTACCCTGCCATGCAGCCATTTGTCATTCGCTAAGACATCACTCATTTTCATCCTTTTTCTATACCAAATAAGATTGCAAAACTAAAAAAAATATGATGAAAAGAGTATTGTGTGAAAATTACACATGATTTTTTATGAAATATTCTTTTAAGAAACTATTTTTTTGATATTAATTATAAATAATTGTATAACAATAATATATATCTATTTTTAAAAAAATATTTTCTTAAATATGTAATTTATTATAAACTATCACAAAATTAATAATTAATTACCATTCAATCTAGATAATATAAATAGTATTAATTTTTTTTGTGTAAAAAGTACACATAATTCAAATTATTTTATATCTTTGCCGCCGCTAAGGAAATAATCCTTCAAAATATTAACAGCTTGATTTTAAATTATTTATGACCTTATTCAATAAAAAAAAACTTATAATTGCGACCCATAATTGATTGAACTCCTCCCTTTTTATCTACAATAAATAATAGATAGAAAGATTCTCAATTTCTGCAGATTAAACTTTTATTTTTTTTAAGTGTCAGCACACTTTTTTTATCTCATCAGAAGTTCTCGATTCTCTAATAAGAACAATGTGTGTTTTCCACACATTATTATAAATGATTTTTTCTATCTTTGCCGCTTTTGTATATATATTAAATAAGAATATTAATTAATTGATTTTCAATATATTATGCTGATTTTCAAAGGAATGTCAAACACAAAAAATGTAAAAAATATGAGGAAAACTGCGAAGATGCCTGTTCTGGCTGTTTCCTTGCTGCTTGTCATCTCTATGATTTTGCCTCAAGGATTGTTTGCCCAGACTCAGGATTCTGTTCATGTAGATCTTCAGAAAGCAATTGAAATCGCATTGTCAGAGACTCCTACAATTCGTATCGCAGATCGTGATATTCAAGTTAAACAATGGTATAAGAAGGAGCAGATCGCTGCCCTTTTCCCGGATGCATCAATCGCTGCCAACTATAACCGCACCCTGCTCAAACAACAGATGTCTATGGATATGGGCGGCCAGACGATGAACATCAAGGTTGGTCGTGACAATACGTACTCTGCCGGTGTCAATGTTTCGCTCCCGCTTATTGCTCCTGCGTTATGGTCCAATCTTAAGCTCAGCTCTATGGATATTGAGCTTGCTCAAGAGGCAGCCCGCTCTTCAAAACTGGAGCTTGTAAATCAAGTGAAACAAGCCTATTACATGTATTTGTTGGCTAAACAGTCCTACGACGTGCTGCAAAAGAGCTACGCAAACATTGAGGCCAGCAATCAGTTAGTTACCAATTCCTATAATCAGGGCTTGGTCTCTGAGTTTGAAAAATTGCGTTCTGACGTGGCCCTCCAGAACCAACGTCCCGCAGTTAGCTCAGCAGCCAAGAGTGTCCGTTTGGCCAATATGCGCCTCAAGGTTCTTCTCGGTATGAATATAGATGAACCAGTTATCTTTGATGGTCAGCTGGACGACTATGAGCAGAGTGTCCTCTCTGCTACAATGCCTACCGAACAGGAAATCCAATTGGCCCATAATTCCGCTTTGCGTCAGTTAGACCTTGGCATTCAGGAACTGGAACAGTCTAAGAAGATTATAACAGGTTCTGCTCTTCCGATGGTTGCTCTTGCAGGAGCCTTCCAGTATTCCGGCATGGGCGACGACGGACAGAAATTCAACAACTATCCCTACTCATACGTAGCCCTCTCTTTACAGGTGCCCATCATCTCCTGGGTTTCCACCTCTTTCAAACTGAAACAGTCAGACTTGAATATTGAGAACATGCGTGACCAACGTCTCGACGCGGAGCGTAACCTACGTATCGGTGTCCAAAGTTATCTCAACGATATGCAGCAGGCTATTGAGGATATCGCTGCTGACCGCGAGACACTACAACAGGCTCAGAAAGCCTATGAGATTGCGCAAAAACAATATGAGGTGGGTATGAACACTTGGCTCGACCTTAACACGGCAGAGCTTACCCTTACCAATACGCGCCTGACCTATTGTCAGTCCATATTTAACTATCTCACTGCTAAGGCGAATCTTGATGCGACACTTGGTGTGGAGAATTAATCATCATTCAATGACGAAAAATAATAAATAAACATATGAAAAAATTAACCTATTTATTCGCTATTTTAGCCGTAGGCACGCTGATGCTCGTCGGCTGTAACAAAAAGGATGCCACAACATCAGCTGGCAGCCAGAAAATGACCATCCGTACCCAACAGGTTCATCTGCAAGAGATCGAGCAGACATATGAATATACTGCAATCGTGGAAGCTAATGCCGTTAACAACATTGCACCCCTCACCGGCGGCCGTATCGACAAGATTTATGTTGAGGTCGGTGACCGTGTCAGCAAGGGCAAAGTGCTCGTTCAGATGAATGAGAACAGCCTCAAACAGTCTAAGGCTCAGCTCGATAACCTTAAGGCTAGTTTTAACCGTATTGATGAGCTTTATAAGGTGGGCGGTACCTCCAAGTCCGACTGGGATGCCATTAAAACCCAACTCGATGTGGCCCAGACTACCTATGATAACTTGCTTGAGAATACTCGTCTGATTAGCCCTATCTCTGGCGTCGTTACCCAGCGTAACTATGACAGTGGCGACCTCTATGGTGGCCTTCCAGTGGTTCAAGTGCAGCAGATTACGCCTGTGAAGATGAATATCAACATCTCCGAGACTCTCTTCAAAAAGGTTAAGGTCGGCACTCCGGTGACCGTCAAGGTGGATGCATACGGTGATGAAGAGTTCAAGGGCAAGGTGAGCCTTATCTATCCGACGATGGACGGCGCTACCCATACATTCCCTGTCGAGGTGCAGTTGGCTAACTCCGACAGCCGCGTGCGCCCGGGTATGTACGCCCGTGTGACCATCAACTTTGGCACTCAGAGCCATGTAGTCGTCCCTGACGAGGCTATCTTCCGTCAGCAGGGTTCCGGTAATCGCTATGTCTACGTATATGAAAATGGTAAGGTCTCCTTCGTACAAGTGGAGGTCGGTCGCCATGTAGACACAAACTACGAATTGCTCAGCGGTGATGTCCAAGACGGTGATGTGGTTGCCACTACTGGCCTCGCACGTCTGAAAGACGGTCTCGAAGTCAATGTCGCCAAATAATCAACCCATATCTTAATAATTTAATAGTTTCATATCTTAATAACAATATAGATGAGTTTATATCAGAAAGCGGTCGCAAGACCCATCATGACGGGGTTGATATATATCGCGGTAATCATTATCGGTATCTTCTCCCTGACGAAACTGCCAGTGGATATGTTTCCTCACATGGACGGCAATACCATCATGGTGATGACAGTCTATGGCGGTGCCAGCGCCCAGGATATTGAGGATAACGTCTCTAAGCCTATTGAGAATGTGCTCAACACGCTCAGTGACCTTAAACATATCACCTCTAACTCCAAAGAGAATTATTCGATTGTATATCTCGAATTTGAGTATGGTGTCGATATCGACCAGAAGACCAATGATGTGCGTGATAAATTGGATATGGTGAAGTCGGCACTGCCTGACGGCGCCAATTCCCCCTACCTGTTCAAGTTCAGTGCAGATGATATGCCTATTATGATGCTCTCCGTCAAGTCTGGACAGAGCACCCAGGCCCTCTACAAGATCTTGGACGATAAGGTGGCTTCACCTCTGAGCCGTATCAGCGGCGTCGGTGCCGTCTCTATCTCCGGTGCTCCGCAACGTGAGATCCAGGTCTATTGCGACCCCTATAAACTTGAGAGCTATAACCTGACAATAGAGAGCATTGCTTCTATCCTGGGCGCAGAAAACCGTAACGTCTCCCTGGGTATCGTTGATGTGGGTTCCAAGACCTACTCAATGCGTGTGGATGGCGAGTTTGATAGTGCTGACGAGATGGAAAATGTTGTCGTTGGTAGCTTTAATAATAAGAATGTATACCTGAAGGATGTCGCCATGGTGAAAGACACCCTGCAGGAGCGTATGCAGGAGTCATACACCGACGGTCAACGCGGTGCAATGGTTATCATTCAGAAGCAGACCGGCGCCAATACCGTTAAAATCTGTCAGAGTGTGTTGGAACAGCTTCCTGATATTCGTAAGTCTTTGCCCGCCGATGTCGAGTTGAATGTCCTGGTGGATAACTCCGAGAACATCACCAATACTATCGATAGCTTGGAGGAGACGATTCTTATCATCTTGCTCCTCGTGGTTGTCGTCGTGCTCTTCTTCTTGGGCCGTTGGCGTGCCACCATCATCATTGCCATCGTGGTGCCTGTCTCCTTGATAGCGGCATTTATCTACTTGCTGGCCACGGGCAATACGCTGAACATCATCTCACTCTCCTCTATCTCCATCGCCATCGGTCTGGTTGTCGACGACTCCATTGTGGTCTTGGAGAATATCACTACCCATATTGAACGAGGGTCTAAACCGAAGGCGGCAGCAGTCTTCGCTACCAGCGAGGTCTCCCTCTCTATTATCGCTTCCACATTGGTGATCATTGCCGTGTTCTTGCCGTTGACATTCCTCACCGGTATGGCTGGTGTGCTCTTCAAACAGTTGGGCTGGATTGTCACCATTGTGATCACTGTCTCCCTGGCAGCCGCTATGACGCTGACGCCTATGCTGAGCTCCCTGCTCCTAAAGAAGAATCCTAAGAAGAGCAAATGGTTCGCTAAGGTTTATGCCCCCATTGAGCGATTCCTCGCCTGGTTAGATGAGGCTTATGCACGTGTACTCCGTTGGTGTGTTAACCATCGTAAGACCGTTGTCATCACAGCTACAGCAATATTCCTCGCCAGCCTCTCCCTGCTTCTAATTATCCCGACAGAGTTCTTCCCTGCTCAAGATAATGCCCGTTTGAGCCTTACCGTCAAACTGCCGCAAGGTACTCGCGTGGAGACAACCAAAGCGCTGGGTGATCAGATTGTCGATGAGATCCGTGAGAAATATCCTGATGAGGTCAAGACAATCAACTACTCTGTGGGTATGCCTGATGAGGACAATACCTTCAGCTTGATGCGTGATAACGGTACCCACTTGCTCTCCTTCAACATCCGTTTGGTGAAGAAGACCGAGCGTGACAAGTTCATTACAGAGATCGCCGATGGTATCCGTGAGATTATGCGACAGCATATAGAAATCGCTACTTATACAGTCTCCACAGGTCAGGGTAGTATGGGTGGACAGTCTATTGTCGACATTGAGCTTTACTGTTATGACTTCAATACCACTGACCAGTTCGCTGCTGACCTTGCCGCACGTATGCGCCAGGTGGAGGGCTGCTCTGAGGTACTCATCAGCCGTGACGAATATACGCCTGAACTGGAGGTTGTCTTCGACCGCCAGAAACTCGCCGAGAATGGATTGAATTCCACTACGGCTGCCAGCTATGTGCGCAACCGTTTCAACGGATATACCGCTTCCCAGTTCCGTGAGGATGGTGATGAGTATAATATCCGTGTTCGATACGCCCCTGAGTTCCGTAACGATATTCATGCTATAGAAAATATCTTGATCTACAATAGCCGTGGCCAAGGTATCCGCGTAGGTGATGTGGGTAAGGTTGTTGAAACATTTACCCCGCCGACCATCGTTCGTAAAGACCGTGAGCGTATGGTTAAGGTCTCCTGCGTTGTGGCTAAGGGTGCTGCATTGAGTGAACTGGTAGCAGCTGCTGAAAATGAGCTGAAGCGGATGGATGTGCCTACCACATTGGATTACAAAATCGGTGGTACTTGGGAAGATCAGCAGGAAGCCTTCGGCGATATGTTTATGCTCATGGCCCTTATCGTGATTCTCGTCTATGTGGTGATGGCTGCTCAGTTTGAGTCCTTCACCTATCCGTTCGTCATCATGTTCTCCATCCTCTACGCTTTGACAGGTGTGTTGATAGGTCTGGCAGTTACCCAAACTGCTTTAGGTATCATGGCCCTCATCGGTATCATGATGCTGATTGGTATCGTCGTCAAGAACGGTATTGTGCTTGTCGACTATACAAGCCTATGCGTAGAGCGTGGTATGAGTATTAAAGACGCTGTCGTCGCAGGTGGCCGTTCTCGTCTACGTCCTATCTTGATGACAACCCTTACCACTGTGCTTGGTATGATTCCATTGGCCATTGACCATGGTGAGGGCGCCGAGATGTGGAACTCCATGGGTATGGTTGTCGCTTGGGGTCTTTCTATCTCTACTTTGGTGACCCTGATTCTTATCCCGGTAATCTTCAGTAAGTTCGCTGAGTGGAACGCAAAGGGTAAAGCCCGTCGCCGCGAACGCCGCGAACGTAACAAGGCCCTCGGCGTCAACGAAGTCTAATTATAATTCAACAGTTAAACATATAACAATTCAATATAACAATGAAAGCCGTTTTCATATCATTATATCAAGCCTTCTATGACGAAGTGCTGGAAATCCTTGACAAAAACGAGATCCGAGGCTTTACCTTCTGGAATGAGGTGCAGGGTAGGGGCTCTGATGACGGTGAACCTCACTATGGAACTCACGCTTGGCCCACTCTGAACTCCGCTATTCTCGCTTTTGTCCCTGATGAAAAAGTGGATCCTCTTTTACAAGATATCCACAATCTCGATGCCTCTGCCGAGCAACAGGGACTCCGCGCATTTGTTTGGAAAATTGAGGAGATAACCGATAAATCTTTCTAACAATCTATTGGTGATAAAAAAATTATTTTCGTTTTAAATAAATTGTATATTTGCAGCCTCGAAAATTATAAAATAACAATAGATAGTATGAAAAATTTATCATCTCTTTTCGGAATGCTGGCAGCGTTTGTTTTAATATGCTGCTATTCTGCTAGTTACGCTCAGTGCGATGGGGATATGGGATTTCTCTATGGCAAGAAAACGGACTGCCAGAAGTATGGCTTTGCCATTGTGAAAGCCGACTCAAACGGTCAACATGTGACCCCGACATCCGCGCTTTCCTTGCCTCACTTCAAAGGTGGCAACAAGGCAATGTGCCGTTACATCAACAAAACAAAGGTTTATCCGGTTAATTTGAAAAGCCAGAAAGCCTCCGGTACAACGGTTGTTCAAGCCCTTGTAAAAGCCGATAGCACCCTTGAAGACATCCATGTGGTGAGCACTTCTGGCTATCAGGAGTTTGACGACGAGGCTTTGCGCGTTGTTAAATCCTTCCCCAAGATTTGCCCCGCTACACAAAGCTGCGAGCCAATTGACTTCATCGTCCAAATTCCTGTGACCTTCTCTCCTGAAGAGGAAGAGGCTAAAGAGAAACTGGCCGAACAGAAGAAACTCGTCAAGAACATAGGACCGATCACCCTCTACTTTGAGAATGACCGTCCGGATCCTAGAACTACGCAAGATGTCACTTCTACCGACTATAAGACTCTCTATGATGCTTATATGGGCAAGAAGACTGAATATGTACAATCTTCCGGTAAGAACCTCTCTGGCGCAGACAAATCCAATGCTGAAGGCCAAATGACTGGATTCTTCAATGACTCTATCGAGACTGGTTACGATCGTCTTGTGAAATTCACTGACGCTATCGTGGAACTTCTCGAAGATGGTCAGTCTGTCTCCTTCACCATCAGCGGCTTCGCTAGCCCTCTGAGCAACAGTACCTATAACCAACACCTCTCTTCTCGTCGTATCGAGAGCGTCCTGAACTATATGAAGCAGGCTAAGGGTGGTGCCCTCGCTCCTTACATCGATGGTTCTAAACCTGGTCTTACCATCACTAAGAACCCGACTGGCGAGGTTAAACGTACCGAATCTTCCGACGCCGTAAGCGTGACCGTCTATGGTCTGGCTGCTGCTAAGGACAGAAAGATTGTCATCCACAACCTGAACGTTTACTAGAATTAATATACATTACGAAAGGGCTTCCATCACGGAGGCCCTTTTTTTTTGTTTCCTACATCTTATATTTTTCAATTGGATTTCTGTAAAAATGTGATGTTTTTTTGAACAACACATCTGGATTTTTTTTTATTTTTGTGCCTTCATTTTTTAAGGTACCCCACCTTTTGAGTTGTAAGAAATTCTAACTAAAATACAAAACCTTATATGCAAACTATCAACCCACAGGAAAATTACGAGAAAAGCCGCAAGGAAATCGGTTACGTGGATCGCAAGGAGGCCACTCAGGCCGACTATGACCGTATCGGTTTCAAGTCTGGTCTGGAGGTGCACCAACAATTGGCCACCAAGGAGAAACTCTTCTGCCGTTGCCCTGCCGGCATCTTCCAAAAACCCGATGAGTATGATGCGGAGCTGCTCCGTCACATGCGTCCCACACTTTCAGAGATGGGAGAATACGACGGTACCGCACTCATGGAGTTCAAGACACGTAAAAACATTATCTATCGTATCGCACACCGCACCGCCTGCACCTATGAGGTGGACGACACCCCGCCGTTCCCTATCAACCCGGAGGCTCTGCAGTATGCCCTCGAGATAGCCCTCGCTTCCAAACTCAAGATCGTTGGCGAGGTCCACATTACCCGTAAGCAGTACCTCGATGGCTCAATCCCTACCGGCTTCCAGCGTACCGCTATTCTCGGTATCGATGGCGAGATTCAACTCAAAAATAAAAAGGTACGCCTTATCCAACTTAGCGTGGAAGAGGATGCTTGCCGTGAGGTCTCCGATATCGGTCATACCCGAATCTATCGCACCGACCGTCTGGGCATGCCGCTCATCGAAACAGTGACCTATCCTGAAATGGTCAACCCCGACGAAGTCGAAGAGGCTTGTAACTATATCCGCTTCCTGAACCGCAGCACTGGACGCGTACGTACCGGTATCGGTGCAGGACGTGAGGACGTGAATGTGAGCTGCACCGGCGGTACCCGTATCGAGGTCAAAGGTGTTGCCCATACCAAATGGATTCCGGAAGTGACTCATGTGGAGTGCTTCCGTCAGTGGGCCCTGCTCGCCATTCGCGAACAACTGAAAGCCCGCATCAAGAAAGAAGATTGGAAAATGTCCTGTATTGAACTAGATCCTAAAGACTTCCACTTCTACTTTGATCCTATCACTGATGCTATCAAACGTGGTGAGAAGGTCTATGCTGTCAACTTGCCGCAATTTGCCGGTCTGTTGTCTCACTTTACACAACCCGGTCATCCTTTTTACTGCGAATTTGCTGACAGATTGAAGGTGATTGCTTGCCTCGAGCGACCCAATATGGCTACTAGTGAGGATCTTGAGGATGTGGTTAGCCGCAGCGTCTTTGAGAAGGCTGCCAAGGCTATGAACGCTGGCGACAATGATGCTCAGATCATCTTCTGGGCTCCAGAGGATGACGTGAAGACAGCCCTTGAAACTATCGAGGAGCGCGCTTTGATGACCTTCGACGGCGTGCCTTTTGAGACCCGCAAGGCCCTGACCGACGGCACGACAATCTTCGAGCGCGTGCTGCCTGGCGCAGACCGTATGTATCCTGATACCGATTCAGCTCCTATCCCGTTGAGCGCAGAGTATATTGAGAATCTGCAGAAGAATGTACCCGATGCCGTCTCCGACCGCTATGCGAAGATGGTAGAGTGGGGCGTGCCTGAAGATTGCTTCAAATATATCTTTACCCACAATTTCTTCCCGCTCATCAAGAAGATTACCGACGAACTCGGTTACTGTCCAAAATATTTGGGGACCTTCTTCGGTCATAAACTCAAACACTGGCATGGTCAAAATGGCAAGATTCCATTCTCTACAGAACGTCTTTACGAACTGTTTGGGTTTGTTAAGAAAGAAGGACTCGACAAGGCTATCGCCGCTGATCTGCTGAAACTGATGTTTGAGAATCCGACAGCTACGATGGATGAACTTTTGCAATGTTCTGGTTTCAAGAAAGCATCTAAGGAAGAGATTAAAGCTAGCTTGAAGGAAGCAGCCAGCGGATTCAAACCTATGCGCAAGCGCACCAGCGAGCAAGACAAATGCAATGCTCTTCTCGGCAAGGTTCGCTCTATTGCTCTAGGTAACCTGTCATTGAATGAGTTAGCCAACGAAAGC
This sequence comes from Bacteroidales bacterium, assembly GCA_024686335.1. Taxonomy (GTDB): domain Bacteria; phylum Bacteroidota; class Bacteroidia; order Bacteroidales; family WCHB1-69; genus F23-D06. The sequence continues at coordinate 80,263 of JAILCI010000022.1, forward strand.
GCCAATTTTTAATTTTCAATTTTCAACTTTCAATTTTTAATTGATAATATGAACGACGATAAAGTTACATTCCAAGGATATAAAGGACGGGCATTGGAAATGCTCAAAAAATATGACGTTCACGTATGGGACAAAGCAGAAGTGGAGACCACACGCGGACACTTCTCCGGCAAGATTCTGCCTCGTGCCGAGAATACCGACGACATCCACATCGTGATGAAGGTCGCTACCGGTTATAACATCGGTATCGACATCGAGACGGTAACTGACATGAAGGGCGAGCGCGACCCGCAGCCCGTGTTCAAAATTCCCGAGAAAGAATTCCCTTACACACCAGGTCTGCCTCATGTGAAATTGCTAGGTACTGGAGGTACTATCGCATCGCGCCTTGACTATCGTACCGGTGCTGTGATCCCTGCATTCTCACCGGGCGAACTCTATGGCGCTGTGCCGGAACTGGCCGACATCTGTAACCTCGATACCGAGAAGGTTTTCGCAGTCTTTTCCGAGAACATGTCTCCGAAGGAGTATATGGCTCTGGCTCGTAAGATTGGTGACGAAATCAAAGCAGGTATCGAAGGCATCGTGATTGGTCACGGTACCGATACTCTTGCACATACAGCTACTGCATTGACCTACATGTGTCAGAACCTGCCTATGCCTGTGGTCTTGGTCGGTTCGCAACGTTCTTCTGACCGTCCAAGCTCTGATGCTGCTCTAAACCTGATGCATGCCATGACCGCTGCTGGCCATGGCGACATCGCTGAGGTTATGGTCTGCATGTTTGGTCCGACTTCCGATGACTATGGTTTCCTGCATCGCGGCACCCGCGTGCGTAAGATGCACTCCTCCTACCGCTCCACCTTCCGTACCATAGGCGATACGCCGCTGGCTACCGTGAGCCGCAGAGATGGCGTCCAGCCTATTAAGGAGACCTACAACCACCGCCGCAAAGGACATCGTGAGGTGGAGGTCATCACCAACTACGAGGACTATATGCGTAGTGTTGCCAAAAATGATCCCAACGTTACCCGAATCGTGCCTACCTTCGATGACCGCGTGGCTATCCTCTACTACTATCCGGGCATGAAACCCGATGTTCTGGAAGCTCTCATCGACAATGGTTACAAGGGCATTGTTTGGGATGGTACTGGACTCGGACACGTCAACAAAGGCATGTTCGACGCTATCCAACGCGCTACCGATGCTGGCATTCATCAGTATATGAGCGTTCAGACTATCTGGGGCTACACACACATGTTCGTCTATGACACTGGTCGTGACATGATGGCCCGTGGCATCATCCCCGCCGACAATATGCTGGCAGAGAGCTCTTACATCAAACTCGGCTGGGCCCTTGGTCTTACTAAGGACAGCGGCCAAAAGCGCGAGGATGTCAAGAAATTGATGCTTACTCCTATTAACGACGAAATTACCAGACGCGAACCCTACGACGGCTACTTGGTCTACCAAGGTGGTGTGCCCGAAGTGGAAGAATTCGTAAAGAAGGTGAGAAAGTAGTCTCTTGTCTGTAATCTTAAGACTTAAAGACGGAGAACCATTTTGGTTTCTCCGTCTTTTTTGTGCAAAAAAAAGAGTTGCTTTTCAGCAACTCTCGGTAGCGAGTAGGAGACTTTATGAACGTCCTTCCTCCTAAACATGGGCGTTGATTATCAATTAGTTATAAAATCAAAAATGGCGGATTCGCACCGTTTTTGTCCCGTTTCTGTCCCGGTGAATGTCGCTGCAAAAGTGTGTGCTTGAGCATGTTGAAACCTCTTTCCACGGCACGCAAAACCCCGTATTGCTGCATTTATTTTATGTTCAGTGTGCTTTCGTCCTGTTCAACACATAAACCTTTTTCCCTTCGAATCGTACACAATACGGGAGGGATGCCCTAAATAGATAATTTTCCATAGTTTGTTTGTATTAATTTGTTAACTACCTCGTACTAGTTTCAACAAGACGTCTCGCTTGTCCGGAGATATCTCGAATGTTACTGAGATTCGCTCATAATTCTTGATTGTTGAGGAATCGACATATTTTTTCGGATAAGTGAACAAATCTATGACTTGAACTCCTAATACGTTTGCGATTTTCTCAAGTTGATTGACTTTGAGTTGCTGAACTCCTTTTTCAATTTTGTTCCAATTCGATTGGTCGAAATCCAGCGCGGCAGCTATATCTAACTGTGTTAGACCTTTTTCCTGCCGAATCTTCTTAATGTTTTCTATAATATCCATGACTACAAATATAAATTATTGATTATTAATGGCATAGGAGTTTTTCACATAAAAAAATGAGAAAAAAGAATATTTTATATGCGATATTCTCATATTTTTATTATTTTTGCAGCGTCAATACTGCAAAGATACTGCATAAATGCAGAACAAAAATATATAAAAAATGAGAGTGTATTCTAATAAAGAAAAGAGAAATTTGAAAATACTATCCCAGTTTAATGAGATGGTTTCCCAAGGTACTCCTAAGATGGAGGCCTATAAAGCGCTTGCCAAAAAGTATAAACTTACCGTTAGCGGGGCCAGATACGCCGTGCTGTCGGCAAAACTCATCGCCCTATGAACGCGCTATACAGATGGCTCGACTACTGGTGCGGGCAATACAGGGAAGTACGCTGCGAGATCCTGAGCAGCAACGGCAATTCAACTACCATAGTCCTGAAGGGATACGGACCCAATAACCGCCCACCAGGATCTGTGATGAGAGTAAAACCGTCATCGGTGATCACCGGGCAGAAGAAGGAACCCGACACCTCCTGGCACAAGTGGACTGACTGACAAAACGGAGAACTCCCGCCGTAAAGGGGAGAGCGTTCTTTTTCCCCCTCCCATGTAGAACCTGACAGCTACGTTTTCAAATCCTTTAGCTCGGGAGGGGTTTCGGCGGAAACATGATGCTGGACGGCCGCATCACATTATTAATTTGATTTTTTCGCAGCAAACACAGGGTTCGACTCCCGATTCCGCCACCAATCAAAAACACATCAGTATGAAAAAAGTATACATAGCCGGGAAAGTAACCGGAGAAAAGTACCAGACGGTCTTCATTAAGTTCATGGCCGCCGAGAACAGACTCAAGATGGACGGGCACGAAGTGGTCAACCCGATCAGATTTTGTGCATCAGAATGGCCGTGGGCAGACTGCATGAGACGATGCATAGCCAGGCTGATGGAGTGCGATGCCATCTACCTTCTCAACGACTGGAAGCAGAGCAAGGGAGCCCGCCTCGAGAAGTATCTCGCCGACCAGCTCGGACTTACCATAATGAAGGAGAGATAACAATTAAAAATTCACCAATATGAAAAAGAACGACATCAACAAACCGAAAAAACTCAGTCTGATCAAGAGAATCAGAGTAATCAAGAACATCTGGCGCATGCTCAAGCATGACAATAAAGCACAGGGATTCCTTATAGTCGCTGACGGACATGGAGGGATGGTAGGCAACATCAACGTCCCCGGTGATACTTGTGCGAAGATGGTGAAGAGCCTCTGCATGACGAATGTCGGATTCCACAAGGCCGTCACCCAAGCGATCTACAGTTTCCCTTCAAGGCTAATTTAGGACTTAACAAGGAATCACCATCGCCCATAGAAAAGGATGGGAGCGTTCTTTCACACCCCTCGCAACCCAATTTATACCAACAAAGAGTTTCTTCATGATTACTACTGCGAGGGGACATCGGCACGGATGAGGCGACATGTAATGCTCATTGAACCGAAATAAGGAAAACGAGAGACTTAGAAATAAGCTGCATGCTCTCAGGATGGAAGTAAACGACATCCTAGAAGAACTTTCCAATAATGAAAACACTGGAAAGGATTGCAAAGAAGGAGGTGAAAAATGATAACAGAAGATTACGTTTCTTTTGAAATAGCAAAACTCTTGAAAGAAAAGGGATTTAGTGGCGAGTTCCATAAACATTATTGGGGATATGAACATGGTAAAGAATTTTTGACAGAAGGTTCTTTTAATCCAGAATATGATTATCCTGCCCCAACTCTCCAAATGGCTATGAAGTGGCTGAGGGAGATAAAGGGTATTTCAATAGACATTATTACGGATTGGGAATGGGCAAGAGACCCAATAACAATGACTAAAATTGAAATTGAATATCCTGAAGCGTCAGAATTCACAGGGTATTATTACGAAATTCATCAACTTGAACCACATAGACTTTTATATGATTCAGCAGTTATTTCTAAAAATCGTGAAGAAGCATGTGAAGCAGCTATTAAATATTGTTTGGAAAATTTAATTTAAGTGCTATGATTAAGGAAGATTATGTTAGTTTTGAAACCGCCAAACTTTTAAAGGAAAAGGGTTTTGATGATTGCGGAACCTCTTTTTTAGAAAATGGTAACATGTTTCCAACATGCATTGTTAGAAGAAAAAAACATTATCCTGCTCCAACTCTCCAAATGGCTATGAAGTGGTTGAGGGAAGAAAAGCACTACTATATCCAAGTTATGTTGAATGGTTGGGCTTATGGAGGACATACAGGATATTTTGTGCTAATACAGAAAACCGATTCAGATTATGAAAGAATGTTAAGTGACGTAGTTGATGAGGTTTTCTATGACACGTATGAAGAGGCTGTTGAAATAGCGATAAAATATGTACTTGAAAATCTAATTTAGAAAGGAGGCGAGGAATGGAAATAATTCAAAAAATAATAGAGAAGCCATCATTATTACAACGTGTTTCAGGGAAGCAAATAATACCCAATCATGTATTCGATTGTATTGATGAGAAGAGAAAAGATGCGTACATTAACCATATTGTCATGGATATGGCAATCGAAATGAAAAAGAAAGGATTAATCCATATCGAAGAGGAAGATACCGTCGATGGAGTCACAATATCAGCGAAAATGTTTGTTGTATCCCCAGAAGCGTACACCCTTGAAATGAAAGAAGTGGACTTGGAGAAAGAGTTACAAAATCATATCAGGGAATGTCTTGATATCAAATTTCCAACAACAGACATTGAGCTAATCAAGAAAGATGTTGAATATACAGCAAGGAAATTCTTTGAACTTGGACTTAAAACACAGAAAGGAGGAGAGAAATGAATGCGGACGGGAAACTAGCCAAGAGACTGGCCCGGACTTACCCATGGAAATCCGGCGCACTGGACAGGACGGATCTGCAGGTCGTTTCTTTCGCCACCACGCTGGCTAAGAACAGGCAAATCGAGGATGGGTGCCTGGCGATAGCCGGCATGGTCAAAAACGGATCTTTCAACGGGATGGGACCTGAAGAGATGGCAAAGAGGTTTGCCGAAATAATCAAGAATACCGACACGGAGGAAGGAGGCGACGATGAGGCCTAGAGACTTGATGATAGGAGACTATGTATATCTGAAGAATATCGCCGGGAACGCGCCCGCCGAGTGGAGAAGATCCGGGAGGACTTCGTCACCGTAAGCTTCAGATTCTACGGCCTCGACCTCATGCACATGGTCGGATACCAGGAAACCATAGATCCCATCCCGATAACGATAGAGATCCTACAGCTTATCGGCTTCAACTCCGACGACGGCTTCCCTGGTTTCGGCATCTGGTACAGTCCGGACAAGAGGATAGAGATGACAGACCGTACAGACTATCTCAACACCTTCTCGAAGTGGCACGTCCACGTAGACACGGAAGACTTCCGTACTATCGGCGGCGTTGAGCTGTCATACGTCCACGAGCTTCAGCACTTCCTGAAGCTGTGCAACATAGACATTAATATAGATTTATATAACCAAAAGAAAGGAGACCAAGAATGAAAGTTTACATCATTGTGAGAGAGAGAACACACGACCAAAACGCGCCACAGGAATTCGTATATTGCACCAACGATCCGGATGACGCCCTCATGTGCATGGCTGAGCACAGCGGCAAGAGCTACTATCTTGACTGCATCATCAAGGAATTCCCGGACACATGCAATCCGGAAACTCCGAACAGACCGTACAGTCCGTTAGATCCTGCCAATCCGTTTTATCCTTACAATCCGTACAGCCCGACAGTGACATACACATCAACATCCCGTCCGGTCAAAACTGGCGAAACCGAAAAAGAATAGAATATGATAATCACCATCGACAACAGGTTCAATGTGGGAGACCGCGTGTGGATGCCAGACGGCAAGGGAGGCAAAGAGAAGGGCCAGGTAAGGGGAATGACGCTGCTTATGGCGGATCTGACCCAGAATCCGGCAAAGATAGTTTCCCAGTCCTTAAACTACAAATGCGTCGACATCCACGGCAGGGAGTTCTACTTCCACGAGAACCAACTGGACGAGAGAAAAATATGAGACGTATGAAAAAGCCCATGAAGGAAACAACCAGGATACACCTGATACTGAAAGGAACCTGGTACGACATGATCGCATCCGGAGAAAAGAAGGAGGAATACAGGGAAGGGAAAGAGTATTGGGAAAAGAGGATATGGAATGTCAGGGAAATAATCAGAACAATAGTGTTCCACAGAGGATATAACGGGCCCACAATGGAGGTTGAATGCAACGGCATTGACATCGGGTTCGGAAAAGAGGAATGGGGCGCTGTGCCAGGAAAAATCTATTATGTGATCTCACTCGGAAAAGTGATAGGGGAGGGAGATACCTTTTAACCATTAGACCATTAACACATGATTGATAGAGATACTTTAGGCGAAATAAAATATCGCTCGGACATTGTCTCCGTAGCGCAGAGTCTTGGACTTAATCCGAAAAAGAAAGGCCGCCTGTGGCTTACCGTATGCCCGTTCCATGACGACCACACACCGTCACTTAACATCAACCAGCAGACAGGCACTTTCCACTGTTATGTGTGTGACAAGCATGGTGATGTGTTTGACCTTGTCCAGGAGATCAGACACTGCGATTTCATAGAGGCTGCCAAGATGCTGGCGAAGTCGTGCGGAGTGGAGATCAAAGAGGATCATCCGCGCGACGAGAGCGAGGTCCGCAAGGAGAAGGAACTCCTAGAGGCCAACAGGATCGCATCCGAATTCTTCATTTCCAAGCTTGACGGCAGCGCACTGGAATACACACTGTCCAGGTTCGAGGAAGAGACTGTCAAGATGTGGGGCATCGGATACGCTCCCAAGGAGTGGCACGCACTCAGGGACCACCTGAAGCAGCAGGGCATAAGCTGGGAGACTGGCATCGAGGCAGGACTGCTCAAGAAGGGTGATAAGGGCAATGTGTACGACGTCTTCCGCGGCCGCGTGGTATTCCCCATCCGCGACATCAGGGGACGTGTGGTCGCATTCTCCGGACGCGACATCACCGGCGAGGAGGGCGCCGCCAAATACCTCAACAGCCCGGAGACTCCTGTATACAAGAAGAGCAGGACCCTGATGGGTCTCGACACCGCGCTCCAGGGCATCCGCAAATATGATGTCTGCATACTGGTTGAAGGCAACGCGGATGTCGTGAAGATGCACCAGATAGGCATCAACAATACGGTGGCCGCGTGCGGCACCGCACTTACAGAGGACCATCTCTCCATCATAGGAAAGTTCACCAGGAACGTGGCGCTGCTGTACGACAGCGACAACGCCGGACAGGCAGCGGCCATGAGAAGCGCGGAGATGATCACAAAGGCGGGACTCAACGCCGTGATCCTCACCATCCCGAACACAGAGGACGGGCAGAAGCAGGACCCGGACACATACTTCCAGAACAAGGAGCAGTTCAAGACATTCTACAACTCCTTCAAGAAGTCTTACTGGGTGCAGTTGGCAGAGATGAAGGCCGACAACTGCGAGAACGACGCACTGTACAAGTCCAAGACCATCCGCGAGATCGCCAAGCTCTTCTATCTCCGGAGACCGAGCGAGACGGCCGCCATCATCGACGAGCTGTCGGAGATCATCCCGACAAAAGCCTTATGGAACAAGGCCATAAAGGACATGAAGGAGAACGACAAGGAGGTGGAGCGGGAACAGGCCGCCAGCGAGCGAAGCGCCAGACAGAACGAGATGTACACCAAGTACGGATTCTACGAGAAGGACCACTGCTACTGGTTCCACAATCCGAAAGGAGAGGGAATGTTCGAAGGCTCGAATTTCGTGATGGAGCCGCTTTTCCACATCGAGAGCACCATCAACGCCAAGCGACTCTACAGGATGACGAACACATACAACGTCACCCGCGTGGTAGAATTTCCCCAGAAGGACCTCATATCCCTGGCGGCATTCAAGCTCAGATGCGAGTCTCTGGGCAACTTCCTATTCAACGGAGGCGAGTACGGTCTCGCCAAGATCAAGAGCTATCTCTATGAGCAGACTCAGACCTGCAAGGAGGTCACCCAGATGGGATGGCAGAAGCAGGGATTCTGGGCATGGGCCAACGGCATCTTCGACGGGCAGCAGTACCTTCCCATCACGGATGACGGCATCTGCAAGTTCAACGGCGAGAACTTCTACATCCCGGCACTGTCTTCCTTCTACAGATCCGACGACACCCTGTATAAGTTCGAGCGGAAGTTCGCCCACAAGCCGGGAAAGATAACCCTATACCAGTGGCTGGACCTCTTCACCAGGGTATACAAGGACAACGCCATTGTCGGGTTCTCCTTCTATGTGGCCACACTGTTCCGTGACATCATAGTAAGCCAGTTCCGGTTCTTTCCCATCCTGAACATCTTCGGCGTGAAGGGAAGCGGTAAGTCAGAGATGGCCGTGTCTCTCACGAATCTCTTCGGAGACCTGCCCGTCGGACTCAACATGACCAACGCTACCATCGCCGCAATGGCGGATCATGTCGCCCAGACACGCAACGCCCTTTGCCATATAGACGAGTACAAGAACTCCATCGAATATGACAAGGTTGAATTCCTGAAGGGACTGTGGGACGGAACCGGACGCAACAGGATGAACATGGACAAGGACAAGAAGAAGGAGATGACGGCCGTGGACGCTGGAATAATCCTCACCGGGCAGGAGATGCCTAAGGCGGATATCGCCCTCTTCAGCCGTGTGATCTTCACGGCATTTGCGAAGTCCATCTTCACCGATGGAGAGAAGAAGCTGTTCAACGAATTGAAGGAAGTGGAGAAGGAAGGACTCACGCACATCACCAACGAGATACTCGGTCATCGGAAGGAGTTCGCCGCCAAATACCGGGAGAACTTCGAGGCGGCAGGCAGCGAGCTGGAGAAATGGGTTGAGAAGAACGGAATAGAGGACCGTATCTGGCGCAACTGGATGGTGGTCATCGCGGCTCTGAGGACCATACGCGAGTTCATCGAGCTCCCGTTCTCGTACGAGAAGGCAGTGGAGAAGATGGCATCTATGATCAGCAACCAAAACACCGAGACTCTGAAGGACAACGAGGTCAACACCTTCTGGGAAATCTTCTCCTTCCTTGCCAAGGACGGATCCATCGAGGAGGACTACGACTACAAGATTCTCCACGTCACAAGCTTCAGAACCAACAAAGTAGACATGGAGAGGACCATGAGAGTGCTGGTGATCGACAAGACGCGCGTTCTGCAGCTGTACAACAAGCACTGCAAGATATCCGGCATTAAGGCAATACCTTTGTCCACACTCAAGTTCTACCTCCAGAACAGTCCCGACTACCTGGGAGAGAAAGTCTTCAAGATGAAGAGGAGGATTGAGCGCCTGCAGGACAAGCAGACACAGAGGGAGGATGCTACGGACTACATGAACCCGACGGTTCAATACCGCGTCATCAGCACTAGAGCAGACTGCTTCAACTATGATGCTCTCGGCATCGACATCGAGAACGAGTACAGTGATCTGGAGGAGTTCTAGACCGTAGAGAAAAAACGCCAATAATTATGACAAAAAGACCGCTCAAAAGCGGCCTTTTTTGTTATATGCCTATGGATGAGCAAATTATGTTTTTCTAAAAAAATTTTTTTCATTCCTACTTGACGTTTTTTTCTTGTAACTTTTGTAACTTTTGTAACCACCAATAAGATAGATAGTTAAGTATCAAAAACCCTTGTAACTTTTTGTAACTTTTTGTAACCGGAGGCGATTTTGGGCCTCTGGTTACAAAGTTGTAACCATTTGTAACCGTTTGTAACCGTTTTTTGGGGTCTAAAAAAATGCTAACTTACTGATACTCAGACTGGCGGGTTTTGGTTACAAAAGTTACAAATTTTGAGGGCAAAAAATAGGGGGTTCCTGAAAAAATATTTTTTTTCGTGATTGCTGCAATTTTTTCTAAAGTATTGCTTTAATTATGTCCCGTAATTCATTGGAATTTAGTATATTTGCCGTCAAATTTTAGTGAATGGCCGAGTGCTATAGTATCAATATGCGGGTTGACCCTCTGGTAAAAAGGTGGATGGATCGCAGTTTCAAGATCGACCATGGCCGCTACTGGCTTGGGGACAGTTTCTACTACGGTCTTGTCAGCGCCATGCTCTGCCAGTCCGGCAGGGTGGGGACACCTACCGTGATTCCCGACAAGTACGAGCGTTTCGTTTCTGTCAGGGTATGCATCACCGAGTTTGACTTCTACCACTACGGATGGGAGGTGAGCATCACACAGGAACTGCGATTCTCCAGACTGGTAAGGTCCATGCTCGTAGACGAGTGTCTCCGCTCGGTGGCGATCATGCGGGCGCGTTACGACATGCCTCTATCCCAGGCCATCAATTTCTATACCGTGTACTACCGTCTGGATGACGACGACATCAAGTTCGACACGCTCCGCAAGACATACCAGCGGAAGTACCAGGACATAGAGAAGGAGTACAGGAATCTGGACATGGCGGCGATGACGGACTTCGGTTTCAAGGACTACACTCCCACGCACAAGGACCTTCGCCTCCATGACCGTAGAGGAGACCCTTCTCAGATGACACTTGACTTCTAACCTTTAACACATATATGATATGAATGATCTGAAAAGAAGCTGCTATTCCGGATCAATGCCCGGAATCAAGTCGATAAGTTTTTGCCACGTCTCCGAGGTTGAATCCATAACTGTCGTTGGAGTGGACTCTGTGACTGTCACGCTGAAGTCCTCGGGCAACTGGGGAGTCATCAACGGGAAGAGGATGACGGCAAGCGCAGGACATCAAGGAAAGAACTGGTCTCAGAAGGTCAACGCTACCCTGCCCGGATGGACAATGACCGAAGTGACGGGATATACCCGTCTGGCCACCGGTCGCTATCTTGTGAAGTTCACAGACAAAGCTGGCGATACTTGGCTTGCCGGTTACGGGACACCACTCCATCTCAGTCTGTCCAAGACGGCTCCGAGCACACCTGCCGAATACCAGGGTGTAGATTTGACATTCTCTTGCGACAGTGAATTCGGTTTTCTAAAGCTGGTTGAATAGGGTTTCCTTGCATTGTCCCAAAACATTTTTCCGGCTCTCCATATTTTTGCCGCCGAAAACCTGATAGGATATGGCAAAGCAATATTTGAACATTACAAAACCGACGGCAAACAAGGCCCGCATCGAGATCGACGGCACCATCGGCGGCTTCGACTGGGACACCTGGGAGTATAAGAACACCGGTTCCGACATTCGCAAACAGCTCAAGGAAATATCCAAGCTGGATGTGGACGAGATTGAGGTGCTCATCACCTCTTTGGGCGGCTATGTGGATGATGCGCTGCAGATCCACGATGCCCTGAAGAGCCATCCGGCCAAGGTCACTACCATCGTGCAGGGCTTCTGCGCCAGTGCGGCCACCGTCATTGCCTGCGCCGGCGACGAGCGCATCATCTCTCCTAATGCTTTTTATCTGATTCACAAGTGTAAGAGCAGTGTGTGGGACGCCAACGAGAATGCCCTGGAAGCGGAACTTGATGATCAGCGCACCATCAACGGAACCATTCTGAACATCTACAAAAGTGTGTTGAAGAAAGACGAGGCGGATCTTCGCTCTCTTTTTGAAGCGAACAATGGATCCGGCAAGTGGATCACCGCCGAGGATGCGCTTGATTTTGGCTTCGCCACCAAGATCCAAGAGTTTGACAACGACAGCAAAAAACCGGCAACAGCGATGGCGCGGTTCCTGAACCACGCCCGCGCCGTGTTCCCGGATCAAAACAAATACAAACCAAACCCCACTCAAATGAAAAAAGTACTACTCAGCTTCGCTCTGCTGGGCGCTCTCCTTGCTTTTAAGGACGACGCCGAGTATGACGAGAAAGAGGGCCTGCAGCTCAACCCTGACCAGCTGCGGACCCTGGAGGACACCCTGAAGGCATACGATGACCTGAAGACGAAAGCCTCTTCCACCGAGAGCGACCTTCAAGGCGCGAAAGACGCATTGGCAACGGCCGAGGCTACTATCGCAGACAAGGACGCCCTCATTGCCACCCTCACCGCCGAGCGCGACGACTACAAGGCCAAGTACGAGAACGCCCCCGCCACCGTGCCGGGCGTGAACGGAAAGGATGTGAACCCTGAACCCGTTGACGTGACCGACAACCCGGTCTATGACGAGCTTGAAAAATTTCTCTAACCATTAAAAACATTAATCATGGCAAGTGTTTTAACCACCACCCAAATCGTGGCCGAATTCGGCCAGTATTATATCAAAGAGGGGCAAAACCGCAGCCGTCTCATCCGCTCCCTGCAGCAGATGCCCGAGACGCTGGAGAAATACGCCCGTCACATCCGCACTACCGAGACGGCTTACCGTATGGCAAACTACCGTCACGGCAGCGTGCTTCAACCCTTCACCACCACCTTCAATCCTGTCAGCGAGATCGAGTTCATCCCGAACGAGATCAAACTGCAGAAGATCAAGGTCAACGCCCGCTTCACTCCGGACGAGATTGAGGACTCCTGGCTCGGATTCATGAGCGGAAACACCACCCGCAACAAGAAGGACTGGCCCATCGTGCGTTTCCTGATGGAAGAGTACCTCGCCAAGCAGATCGGTGTTGACCGTGAGGAACTGATGGTCTATAAGGGCGTCCGCAACGATGCCGGTTCCACCCCGTCCGCCTGTATGGACGGTATCCGGAAGCAGCTCATTGACGGCGCCAACAAGAGCGCGTACCCCATCAATGTCATTCAAGGCATCGGTGCCCTGGACGAAGACAGCATCTTCGACCAGATTGAGAAGTTTGACGAGTCCCTTCCGTCCCTGTACCGCACGCAGCCCGTCATCATCTTCGTTTCACCGAAGTGGTTCCGCGCCTTCATGAAGGACCGCCGTGCGCAGACCTTCTATCAGTTGCGCAACGAGAACGACCTGGACACCGCCATCGACTTCACCGGCGGCCGCCACCGTCTTGTTGCTCTTCCTTCCATGGAAGGCACCAACGACCTCTGGGCAACGGTACCCGACAACCTGTTGTGGCTCACCATCCGCGACATGAGCACCGCCTCCGCCGACATGCAGGCAATCCACTACGATGTGGATGTGATGCTTGACTGGTGGGAGGGCATCGGCTTTGCCTGCAACCAGATGGTATGGGCCACCGCCGAGACTGTCGGCGCGCCTTCCGCCATCGACACCGCCAGCCCCGTTGACGGCATCATCGCCCGCAGCATCTTCCCGAGAGTGAAAGCCGCCACCGATGTTGATCACGAAAGCGCCAAGGTGTCCGGAGATGTTTTGGGCGACCTGCCTGACGATGCCACTGTGAAGGTGAACTACGGCACCGCCACCACCCTCGGAACCCTTTCTTCCTCTCTCACTCCTACCAAAGGTGTGTATTCCGCCACGCTCGGTTCCCTGAGCGCATCGACGAAGTACTACTACCGTCTGGAGGTGACCATCGACACCGACAAGTACGTTTCCGAGACCAAGGACTTCACCACCGAAGCCGCTCCGGCTGCCGGAGGCCAGTCTTAATCCACTAATTGTACGATAGAGACGCGGCGTGCCGCGTCTCTATAATTTTCAAATCGTTAAACCATAAAAATCATAAGAATATGTCTAATATTTGTCCCGATTCATTTGAAGACCTCGTCCGCCCGGAAAGCTGTCAGAAGACGGTGGGCGGTATGGTCACCGAATTCCTGTATGGCCTGAAAGACGATGTGGCAAACTGGCCCGAAAAAGTGGCCGCCGCCTTGCGTACGGGTTTGTCCGCCTATGTGGAGACCGTCGCCGGTTCCAACCTGGTGATGGCATCCGGCAAGCGTCTCTTCCGCCTCCAGGTGAAGAAAGGTTCCGCCGAACTCAAGTATGCCCTTCAGGGCGAAAGCGGTGCTCGCTCTTTCCGCGCCACCCTTGAATGCAACATCCCCGGTTTCCGCGCCGCCATCCTTGGATTCCTGGCTGCCACCGCCAACAAGGAACTGGTCATCTTGGCCAAGACCCGCAGCGGCGAATGGCATCTGCTGGGCAATGCCGACGAGGGCGTGGAGTACGACACCGCCGAGGCTATGACCGGTAAGGCCGGCACGGATCCGAGCGGTGCAAATGTCACCTTCGCCATCGACACCGATGCGGCCACCGTCTATAACGGCGACATCGACTCGCTGAAGACGGTTGACGGCACTGCCGCCACCATCGTGATCGGCACGGAGACCATCTCCGGAACGAGCGCAACTCTCAAGGCTACTGCCACTGCCAACGACAGCACGATCTCCAAGGTCGGCTTCCGCTACAAGGCAGAAGGCTCAACAGACTGGACCAACGCCAATGTTTCTTCCTTCACCTCCGGAACGGAGTTCTCCAAGACTGTCACCTCACTCACTGCAGGCGATTATCTCTACTACGCCTACATGGTTGTCGACGGCCACGAGGTTTACACCGAAACCTACGCTTTCACCATCGCATAGGTGTAGTTTTTTCATACGTTTTGATTGCAAACAGGACTTCTGCCAAGGGAAGTCCTGTTTTTTTGATGCAAAAAAGTTGTCCCAAAGGTTTCCTTCTCCCTATTCTACTTTTGCCGCCAAAACACTACACGAAGCGACAAAGATGACAAATGACGCCCTGAATCTCGGACTGTTGCCGGTTGCGATGACCGAAGGCTATCACCTGCCGGTGGTGCGTGCTGATGCCGTGCCTGTAGCCGACAGTCTCATCCCGTTCAACCGGGCAAAGACCTGCACTCGGAGAGATGTGGGCGTACACTTCTTTATCGACGACTATCAGTTCGAGCGGGTATGGAAGTCGCCGCAGTTGTATGTGGAAATGCTGCACAAATACCGTTTCGTGTGCGCCCCGGATTTCAGTCTCTACCTCGATATGCCGATGGCCGCCAAGATCTGGAACGTCTATCGCAGCCGCCTGATCACCGCCTACTGGCAGAAGCAAGGCGTGAAGGTGGTGCCCACATTGCAGTGGGCGGAGCCCGGCACCCACGATTTTTGCTTTCGTGGCATCGAGATGTGCGGCACAGTGGCGGTAAGCACATTGGGTGCGGCAAAGCATCGCGTATCGCGCGAAATGTGGATTGTAGGCATGAGCGAAGCCATCCGGCAGCTGCATCCCACTACCATCATATTATACGGCACCCCGATCGACTTTGATTTTGGAAATATCACGGTGGTGCAATATGCCAACGAAGTGATAGAAAGGAGAAAAAGCTATGGGCGGTAGAGGGGCGTTCCGGAACTACAATTCGGCAAAGAGTTCGGGATTGATTATTTTGGCGGGGATTATAAAAACGGAAATAGGTGATAGGCGAGATAAAGTTCTTTCTGATATTAGAGAACAATTCAAAGAACCTGTTAATAAAACGATAGTGAATGCTGATGGCAAAAAACAGAAAATAGAAATCGGGACAAACAGTGATAGTCGAACTCATCTTGCATACAACATTGTTGATAGAAAAGCAATGAGCCATGAAGAATCTTCAAAACTGCGTTCTCTGTTCAAAAATTCATCTTTTGTCAATGATTCACCATTAAAACACGAAAGAGACGACAATTATGAGCATTTTTATTACTTCAAGGCGCAAAGAAGAAATATTTACTTTCACGTTGGTGAAGGTGTTAGCAAAAGTGGGGCAAAATATTATAGGTTATATGCTATTACAAAAACATTATAGGAGCATTCTCACAGGAGGTCCTGCCTCCTTTCAAATGCTCCTATAATATCGTCCGAAAACGACACTGCAAAAATACAAAAAATACAAATATGACTAAACAGAAAGCAGTAATGGAGAAACTTTTAGCTGAAATCGCTAAAGAAAAACGAATTCTGAAAAACCAGAAAGGGTTATATTCTATTTTTTCCGATTATCAATATGGAGGAAACAGGACAGATCGTATGGTGAAATTTGTAACTGGTATGATTGATGGTTCAAGTGTTTCCTCTGTGACAGAATATTTAACCGCTTTAAAAATGTCTATCAGAATTACAGAAAGGGAAATTGGGAAATTGATGGTAAGATACGCCATGGCGAAATATGTCGGAAAATATTAACACTTGAAATTTTATGAACGAACTGCAAAATTGGATTAACAATCCAGACCGCGACTACGCTGCCGGTGTTGCGTGCTGATGCCGTGCCTGTAGCCGACAGTCTAATGTTCACAAGCAATTAAACATTTTAGCAAAGAAAGGGATACACGGTTATTATTACAAAAATGGAGATGGAGGATTGTCGAAATTTTAATACAAAAGCCCTGACGATTGTCAGGGCTTAGGTGGTGTCCTTCCCCCGCTCAAAGCGAGTTGTATTGAACCTTCCGTGAAACGAAATCGTGGCAAAAATACAAAAAAAACAATATACACACCTAAACCCAATAAATTATGATACATTCAACACCTTATGTCAAAGAGTATGACCGAAACGGCACTCTGTTAAATCCCATTACCAAAGGTTCCCCTTATTTGGTTTATCCCAAACATCACAGGAGGAAGATTCGGAAACGTGTCAGCCCTTGGGAGTATGTGCAAATCATACCGATTTTCAAAGATAGAAATGGACGCATCAAGAAATTGAGCAAAATTATATGGGGAATCATTTGTGGCAAACCATATGCTCCGAACTTGCAATTCGTTCGAACCAAAAGAATCATCCATGAAAAACGATAATAACTGCCTTCAAAAGTGGCTCGACAACCCCGACCGCGACTACGCCGAAGGCGTGGCACTGTTTGCCCAGTATAGCAAAAACAAGGCGCTGGTGCGTTATTTCCAAACAGGCACCGCAAGGTTCCGGATGGGAAAGCTGGTGTATGAGATGGGGAAACTGGCAAAGACTGCAGTGACAACTGTAAGGGCGGATAAATGGGCGGATGAACAACCTTCCGTCGCTCGTCAGACGCCACAAACACCCTGTATTACAGGTGATAAGAAAGGGCGTATAAAAGTCTCCGTCCCCGGCTTTATCCTTGCCGCCAAGAAAGAGATCTCCTCCCTCTACGCACTCATCGATAAACGGCACCTGGAGCTGTTTGACCTTGGAACCTCCAACGCCGATGATGTGGTGCGCATACGGAAGAAGATCCTCGAAGAACGCAAGCCCGTCATCGAGCGTGCCGACCGTCTCTATAGGCTGAAGGAGGAATGGTTTGCACTGGAGGACGGCCCAGCCCGGAACCGTGTGGCCAATGATATCCGGGAAATGCTGGCGGCACCGCCGGAGAAACAACCCACAATGGTCGCACCTGTAGAGACATACGGCCGTGTGTCTCTACAAACGGCCGTGTCCGGATTGTCCGACCTTGACCTCTCCAAACGCCGCTCGGCGTTGCGCTCTTCTATCACCAAGACCCAGAATATGCTGCAATACCAGACCATCCGCAAGGGAGAATTACCCGCCCCGATGCCACCCGGGCCGAAGCGTGACGAATACCAAAAGAAACTGAAGACGCTGCAGAAGGAATACAATGCTGTAGTTGCTGAGCTTGAAAGGAGGTCAAAATGAGCGGGAACCTTCCATCCGTCCGGAAACCATACGGCAGTTCCATGGAGAGCGACTTCGAGACCATTGCCTTGGCGGTGATGCAAGGGCGCAGCGGCGACCTGAATGACGACCAGCGGCACAAACTCGACCTTACCCGCGATGCTTACCGCATTGTGTGCGGCTATCCCAACAAGAGCGTGGCCGTGAAGGAAATGTGCGCCCTACACCCGGAGCTGAGCGAACGCACCGCTCTCACATACGTCAACCAGGGCATCCGCATCTGGAACCCCGGCGACCGCCTCGAGCGCGACTTCCTCAACACCGTGTTCCTCCAAGCCCTCATCAAGGAGATCTACAGTGAAGACAGCGACGCGGCCACCCGCGCCAAGAACCTTGCCACCCTGCAACGCTACCTGTCCGAGATGCCGCAAGACCCGATGGACCCCACTATGATGGAGAAACACACCATCAACATCCAGCTCAACATCAACGGCAACACCATCAACATCCCCGCCGACCAGTGGGCGAAAATCAAGGAAAACAAACTCATCGCCGCCGCCTTGGATCAAGAAATCACCGAGGCGCAGGCCAAGGAGATTATGGAGGGATAAGATATGTACTTACACGTTTTCAAATGCAATGAGTGCCGGCATCATCGAACCGACAACTGCCCGTGGAAAGGCACTAAGGAAAATAATATCGCCTGTGAAGGATTTGCTCACAAGATAGCCACTCAATCTTGGGACGGAACAATGCCTTTGCCGAACTGTGAACCATGGAACAGCATAGCAACGGCAGTCTCAACAGACGGTCCAATAGAAGTGAAAATCGGGTAATGGAAATTTCCATTTATGCCTGTTGATAAAATTTGGAAATTTCCACTTTTTGTAGTGCAATATTTTGTAATTTTGCCGCGTTGAATATACGGATTTTATTTATTCTATAATGAAAGTTTTTATTGACAAAAATAGAGCCGAAAAAAGGAGGGAAACCATCAGAAAATCCCTTTCAAGCAAAGAGGAATCTATAAAACTTCTTCGTGCTGCTGGCATTGTCACAAGGTCTGGAAATATTTCCCCTAAATATTCACTTATGGGAAAATGAAACCGACTCTCTATTCATCAAGATCCAACCTTTATATAGGATTTCACGGATGTGACAAATCTCTTGCGGAAGAAGTGCTTAGAGGCAATAGGAATCTTCCACAAAGCCAAAATGAGTATGATTGGTTGGGGCATGGGATATATTTTTGGGAAAACAACGAACAAAGGGCTTTGCAATTTGCAAAAGAAAAGGCATTGCGAGATTCAAAAACCAAAGAACCATTTGTAATAGGTGCTGTAATTGATTTGGGATACTGTCTTGATTTGACAGATATGAGTTGTTTGTCCGAATTGAAGCAAGCGTATGAAACCTTAAAAAAAGCTCTTGCAACATTACCTGTTAATAAAAACATTGGTAATAATAGTGATATGTTGCTTAGAAATCTTGATTGTGCTGTAATAGAATGCGAACATGCAATCAACGAAACGGCTAAAGTAAAGTCCTTCGATTCTGTGAGAGGTGTTTTTGTAGAAGGAGAGAGTTTATATCCAGGTAGCGGAATTAAAGATAAGAATCACATCCAAATTTGCGTACGGAATCCGAATTGTATCAAAGGGTATTTTCTTCCAAGATTAAAGGACGAATCCTATTCCAATCCTGAATAATCAGACCTCCCTCCCGAGGGCGTTTTTTTGTCCCTAACTGGAAATTTCCCTTTCCCTATCTTTGCCGGAAAAACAACAAACGACTATGGGAGGACGAGGAGCTTTTGAAAAATCTGGCAGTACAGGAATTAAAGAAAAATTTAGAGAATACTCAACTATTGGGTATCTAAACCACATAAAAATAGTGCAGTGGAATAAAGGGAAAAACAACTCAACAATAACTTATTCAAACACAAAAAATACGACATATTACTCTTACTCTAAAGAACATAAAAGAATTGAACACATCTATTATTACAGAAACCATAGATTAGTAAAGAGTGTTGATTTTTATGACAAACAAAATAATTTGGCTCCACACACACATTATTGGGGAAAGAATGGTCCCGTTGGAAGGAAAAAACATGATCCCAAAAACACTTTTACTATGAATGAAAAAGATATGCGGTTATACCAAAGTGCAATAAAATGGAATAGTGGACATGGAAGATGATGAAATTTTAATCGAAAATTTTTGGAAATATACAGGCGACCACCATTTGAGAAAGTCAGACCTTTTTTGGCATGAATCTGCCAAATGGGATGCACGCTCTGATGATCCTGAAACAATTTTTAGGTATTATATTGAAGAAGTGGGCTTTAATATGTCTTTTTATTGGATGGAAGACCACGAGTTGTATATCATCAGAACAGAAGAATATCCGACACCCGTTATCAGATGTTTTCATGACCCAGATTGGGACGGCGTGCACGAACTGCATAAGTTTATAGGTAGTGGTGCCACATACGGTGCTGGTGAGGTTTTGTGTGAATTTGAAGATGATTCAAAGATATGGGACGAATTGACCATTAACGGCAAGCACTTGTCTGAAATCCTCCCCAATTCTGCCATATTGGAGATGGATTAACTTTGTCCCAGCTTATTTGTTTTGCGTGTGGTAACTTTGCCGCGTTGCTACACCAAAACAAATATGACAAGAGACCCTTTGAATGTGCGGCTTCTACCCAAAAATCATACTGGCAAATACGATTTCCCTATCGTTGCTCGATACACTGGTGCTCTTCCTTCAGAACTGATTCCGTTCAATTACGCAAGGTCATATCCGGATAGGAAAGTCGGAGTGCATTTCTTTATTGATGATTACCAGTTTGAACGGCTATGGCGATTTCCCGACCGATATGTTCCATTACTCCGAGAATACGAATGCGTGTTCACTCCTGATTTCAGCTTATATGTGAACATGCCGCTCACACTCAAGATATACAACGTGTATCGCAGCAGGGTGATTGGCCATTACTGGCAAAAGAATGGAATAAGCGTGATACCCTCTTTGCAATGGGCTGACTTCCGCACCTTCGATTTCTGTTTCACTGGCATAGAACCGGGCGGAACAGTCGCCGTCAGCACACTCGGATCGGCACAGAATCCTACATCAAGAGGATACTGGATTGCCGGAATGCAAAAGGCTATCGACATACTCCAGCCGACAACAATATTGTTGTATGGCACTCCAATTGACTTCAATTTCGGAAACATTAAAGTAGTACACTACGACAACGCCATTCTCAACCGCCTCCGAAACTCCTAATTTTCAATTCTCAAATATGAATCTGCAAGTTTCCGCCACCAAATCCCAAATTCTTGGGCTGATGCTCTGCCCCAAGTACCACGTCTCCGTCGAGGGGCGCGGTACCGGCAAGAGCTTCGACATCGGCTTTACGATGGATAAGATCGTTCGTGCGATGCCACGCTCCATCACCGCCATCACCGGCAAGACCTACGGCCAGCTGCTCACCAACACGCTGCCGTCGTCGCTCAAGCTGCTCGGCAAGATGGGCTACGTGAAGGACGGCAATTTCGTGGTGTGCAAACGTCCGCCCTCCTGGTTCAAGACACCCTACGAGCAGATCAACCGCTACGACAACATCATCAGCTTCAGCAATGGGGCGTGCTTCGCCCTCATCAGCCAGACCGAGAAAGGCAGCGGGCGTGGTAAGAACATAGACTTTGAGATTATGGATGAGGCACTTACCATCAACAAGGAGCAGTACGACTACGAGGTGTCGCCCGCAAACCGTGGCAACAACGAGTATTTCGGTCCCCGCAGCGAGAACCCGGTGAGTTTCCATCATGGTTTCAAGTACTCCACCTCTATGCCGCCCACCAAGGCGGGCAGGTGGATCCTGGAATATGTCAAATACTACGAGGAGGAGAAAGGGGTGAACCTGTTCAGCGTGTGGAACCGCATCGTGAAGATGCAGATCGAGCTGCTGAAGCTGACGGATCCACGCCAGTTCGCCGATGCGTGGAATGAGATTGTCCGCCTCAAGCACAAGATAGAACCATTCCTGAGCAAAGAAGGTTTGTTGTTCTCCTGTAGCAACGCTTTCGATAACTTGGAAAATCTCGGTCTCTCCTACATCCGGCGGGAGTACCAGAAGCAGCCGTATCTCACCTTCCTCATCGAGGTGATGAACTTCCTGTTCGATAAGGTGGAAGATTGTTTCTACAGCATCAACGAGGAAAAACAGATCTATTACGCCTCCGACCAAAGCCAGATGATTATGGCCATGGCCAAGGAGACTAACTTCGACTACAAACCGGAAGACATCCTCGGATCATCCGTCTATGACCGTGACTGCAATCCGTCCATCCCCTTGGAGATTGTACCGGACTGGGGCTCGGCCATCTGCCTCTTCAGTGTGAGCCAAACCAGGAACTACGACTTTGTGAGCGGCATCACCACCCAGCAGGAAGTGCACAACATCATCAACGAGTTCTTTGTTAAACCCGACGGCAACAGCAACGTGCTCATCAAGGAGCTGTGCGCCAAGTTTAGCGACCACTACCGCCAGCACGCCAACCGGGATCTGCATTTCTACAAGGATAAGTACGGCGACAGCCGCAATCCCAACATTGTGAAATCCAAGACCTACAACCAGTTGGCCGTGGAGTATCTGACCGCTGCGGGGTGGACGGTAATCGAGCACGAGCATCCTGGTATGGAACCGCCGCAATCCGACAAATACTTGCTCATCAACAGCATCCTGAAGGAAGACAATCCGGAGTTGCCGCTCTTCCGCATCAACGGCACCCGCTGCCGCTACACGCTCATCTCGATGAACAACGCGATGGTGAAGGAGTACGACGGCAAGCTGGGAAAAGACAAGAGCAGCGAGCGGCGCGGCAGCGGCGTGCTCCCAGAGGAAGCCACCCACTTCTCCGATGCCGTCGATAAGATCCTGTGGACCAAGTACGGCACCATCGTCAAGCGCGATGGCGGCGACTTCGTGCCGGCGCGGTTTGGCGGGCGGTCGCTGTAGCCATACCACCTTGTCATATTTCCTTGCCGGCGGCGTTGGAAATTTCCACGCAGAGTAGGGCGAGCGGCGGCTCTCGAAACGCTTGACAACGTGCGAAATATTTTTAGAGAGGGTTAAAATGCTAAAAATTAAGAATTTGCACAAATTTTCATTTCGTAATTTTTTTGTCCCAGCGCATTTCAAAAGGCTGCTTTATCTTTGCGAAAAATCGAAAGGATATGGAGCAGATAATCACCCGTGCCGATGTGCTGGCAGAGATGGAGACACGTGAAACCGCCGACGGTCGCCGCCGCTACTTCGCCATCCAGTTCTACAAAAAGGACGGCGAACTGGTGACGCTCAACCGCGCCCGTTGTTGTGGTCTTCGGATGAACATGACCGACAACCGCACACGTGGCGTGCAGCAGGTGGACGACCACGGCAACGCCATCGGCCATATCTACCCCGTATCTATCGACAACATACGCTCATTCAACGGACTACGTGTAAAAATATAATCTCACTTAATTCTCAATTTTCAATTCTCAATTATCAATTAAAAAATGGAGATCCTATTCGACAAAAAAGGCGAGCCAAAAGTGTTCCGGGGCAAAACCGTCTTCGGCGGCACCACGACGGTAAAACCCGTGAAGGAGCGGCTTGACGAATACTTCTCGTTCGACAAACGCGACTATGCCACGTGGGGCGACTCCAACTGCTTCCCCGACGATGCGGAGCGCACCATACGCGCCACCAGCGTGTTGCAGACGGGTTTGAACTACAAGGCACGCTGCTGTTATGGACAGGGAGTGGTGCCGGTGAAGGTGAGCGGCTTCGATGACAACAACAACGAGATTTTTGAGCCGGTGCGCGACCGCGACATCCTCAACTACCTGCGTGGGCTTGCTTTCCGCAACTACCACACCGCCGCTTTCCGTGACCTGATCAAGTTCGGCAACGCCTTCCCGCTGCTGGTATTCAACAACGCGGGCGATAAGATTGTGCGTGTGCAGATCCTCAACGCACGTCACTGCCGCATCAGTGTTGACAAGACCAAGCTGCTGGTGTATGGCGACTTCAAAAGCACCTATCCTGCCGAGGATGAAACCGTGGTTTATGATATGCTCAACGAGGATGATCCGTTCTACGACCTCCAATGGCGGCGCGATACGGGCAAACTCAAAGGCGTGAAAGCCATTGCCTTCCCACGCATCCGCAACTACTTCAGCAACAACGACTACTATGCTGCCCCCGACTGGCAGTCGGCACAGGAAAGCGGCTGGATCGACATTGCCCATAAGATTCCGGAGTTCCTGAACCGCGCCTACCAGAACGCGATGCACCTAATGTGGCACGTGCAGATCCCCGCCACCTACTGGGAGAAACAGTTCCCCAAATCCGAATACAAAAATGTGGAGCAACGCAAACAGCTCATTCAGGATTTTATGGACAAATTCGAGAAAGAGTTGACCGACACCAAGAATGCTAACAAATCGCTCTTTACCCAATACTACATCGACGAAAGCGGACGCACCAACGGCGACTGGAAGGTGACGCGCCTCGATGGGGAGATCAAAGCCGATGACCGTTTGAGTATGTCGGCGGCGGCCAACAGTGAGATCTTGTTCTCGCTGATGGTGAATCCCAGCGTGCTGGGGGCCGGAATGCCGGGCGGCCCGTAATCCGGAACCGCCGGCAGCGGCTCCGACATTCGTGAAGGGCTGCTGGTTTCCCTGATTTTGAGCCACATTGAAAAACAGGCGGTGTTGGATCCGGTAGAGCTAATGTTCGAGTACAACGGAATCCACGACATCGACCTCAAATACCGCAATATCACCCTGACCACCCTCGACAGCGGCAGAAACACACAGGAATCATTGACATAAACTATGGAACCAAAGCTCTTCACACCCCAATTCAGCGAAAACGCGGAGGCTTTCAAGAAATGCCTGCCCGTGAACATCAACCTGCGGTTTGAGACCGTGGCATCGCACCTTGCACTGTGCGAAGAGACGTACCTGCGTCCGCTGCTGGGTTCCGCACTTTTCGACCGGCTTGCCGCATACGTGGAAGCCAACCCCGCCCTGATGGCCGAAACCGCCGACAGCAAACTCATCAATATGGCGCGGTTCGCCCTCATACGGTTGGCCATCTGGAAGGGTTACGACATCCTCGCCGCCAATATCAGCGACACGGGCGTTTCTGCCGAAGT
>JAILCI010000050.1 GCA_024686335.1 Bacteroidales bacterium
GAGACTGTTACCAAATTCGGCCATCGCAGCATCGTATGTGTACAATTCGACCTCATTTCTGTCTTTCCACATAGTGCCGCTAGGTAAGCCTAAATCGACATACTCTTGTGCGTTTAACGCAAATGCCATTAGGCACATGAAGCTAAGAAGGAAAAACTTTTTCATAATTGTAGTTTTTAGGGGACCTCTTTTATTTTCTTTTTCGTGTCACACTTCCAAACCATGCGAGGTCCGAAAACAAAATCTGAAAATATAACACTGCAAATATATTCAATATATAAATGTAAAGACTCAAAAATATGTTAAAAGGTTTAATTTGTTTGATTATTTTTCTTGCATTTTATACAATATAATGATATTCAACATTTTAACTTCTTCGTCTCATTACTTTTCACAATACTCACAACAACAATTCAACGATTAAACAATTCAACAACATACGCTTTGCCGTGAGGTCATTTTTACTTTGCTTAGAAGTTATTGACATGTTTTTTGGCTATTTTGTCTATTTTTGCATTCTAAATCTATTCTAATGAAAAAAGTTGTCGTAATATCTACAAGTCTCCGTCCTGGCTCTAACAGCCATGTTATGGCAGAGCAATTTGCCGAAGGTGCTAAAGCCGCCGGCCATCAAGTGGAACTCATCTCATTGCGTGGTAAGGAAATCAAATTCTGCGTTGGATGTCTTTCATGCCAAAATACAGGTGCATGTGTTTTCAAAGACGATGTTCCTGACATCATGGAGAGTGTGCTGAATGCCGATGTCGTCTGCTGGGCTACGCCAATTTACTATTACGAGATGGCCGGTCAAATGAAGACCCTCATCGACCGTATGAACGCCATGTATCCCAAGGATTACCATTTTCGCGATATCTACTTGTTGACCACAGCCGCCGAAAGTGAGGAGCTTACCCCTAAGCGTGCTGAAAGTGGTTTGCAAGGTTGGATCGATTGTTATGGGAAATCCACTCTCAAGGGTCATATATTCTGTGGCGGTGTTGATGGTCCACGTGCCATCGCTGGAAACGCTAAACTACAGGAAGCATTTGAACTTGGAAAAGGTATTTGACAATGAGCGACAATAAACCTACTGGTAAAGAGTACGTTGGCAGTGATGAACTCTATGCTGACGTGAAGCGCACAATGAAACTTTGTGCGGAGATGAACACTGGTTATCACACTGAGGCAGAGGTGCGTGATTATTTGCGTGAAATTACTGGTGGCGAAATTGACGACACTGTGCGCGTTTTTCCGCCGTTCAACATCAATTATGGACGAACCACTCGTTTCGGTCACGACTGCTTTGTCAACTTCGGTTGTACCTTTTTAGCCCTCGGCGGCATTAACATTGAGGATGGTGCCTTCATCGGACCGCACTGTGTCTTAGCTACAGAGTACCATCCTGAAGATCCCGCCATACGTCACTCACTGCTCACAAAACCCATTGTCATCGGTCGCAACGCCTGGTTGGGTGCGGACGTGAAGGTGTTGGCAGGTGTGACGATAGGTGAGAACGCCATCGTAGCTGCTGGGAGTGTTGTGACGGCAGATGTGCCTGCGGATATGGTGGTGGCAGGTAGTCCAGCGCGGGTAATACGACCGATCAAGAAAAATGTTGTGAAATAATGCGATTGCTTCTATAGTCCAAACACATTTTTAAAAAATGTAACAGTACGGTCCACCACCTCCTTCCGGTGCCGTGAAATGGTGTGGTTTTCACCTTTTATCACCTGAAGGGTTGCGCTATTGCCATAGGTGTCCAGAAACTCCTCGCTGCACCGCAACGGCACAGTACCGTCGCGACTACCGTGCAATATGAGCACTGGACCTTTATAAGCGGCTGCTGTGCCGTAGATGTCCAACTGCTGAGTGGTCAAGAGGTACTCTCGACCCAGTTTCATGAAGACTAAGCAACGGACGAACTCTGGAGGGTCAGCGGGATTGAATCTGGCATTGAAGAATTTGCCGTTCTGACATGCGTCCTTGACTACCGAACCCGGAGCAATCAGTACCACTCCCTCTGGCACGGTATTAGCCTCGGATAGTCTTCCTGCTGTCATCGAGGCGATTACACCGCCTTGCGAGTGTCCTAACAGGCCGACTCCATCAACATAGGGTAAACTTTTAACATAGTTCCAAACAGCTTGCGCGTCGGCCAATTCTTTCTCAATGGTCATGTCCTGCATGCGTCCCTGACTCTTGCCGTGTCCATTAAAGTCGAAACGAATGGAGGCAATGCCGGCCTTGGCCAATTGTTTTGCAAGTGCAGGCATCGGATTAATGCCCTGGTTTGCAAAGATTCCGTGCATTAAGATAACCATCGGACATTTGTCCGTATTTGGATTGAAATCTTTCGGCAAAGTGATTTTATAGTATATGGCGCCTTCTGGTCCTTTAATAGGCGATTTTATCGGAGATTTCTGTTCGGAAGCCCCAAAGGCGACGATGCAGAAAAGACCTGTTAAGATTAGGATGATGCTGATGACTATTTTTTTCATGTTTGATTTTTTGCAAAAATATGAAAATAATTACCATTCTATCACCTTCTCTACACCCTCAGGCGTACGAAGAACCCACTGGTTCGAATCTTTACGAAGCTTCAAATTGACATAAGTGCAATAATCGGGAATGGGAGTGCCATTGACACTAATCAGGTAGTCGCCTGTGCGGAACCCATGTTGGTAACCCTTTGAATTCTTGCGAACTACCACCATCAGCGCCCCAAGACTGTCCTTTGCATCATCAACCACAAACGATACTCCATCCCCTTCGTTATCTGCAGTTATTTCCAGTTTTCCGTCGTGGGGAAGAAAGACAAAGCGTTTCTTGGATGCATCAATAATTAGGGAGGTCTGTTTCAACAATGCGGAACCTACAATCAAGCTGCTATGACCTGTTGAGATCCATAGATCCTTGATTCGCATTTTCCCCAACCCAACTGCAGGGAAATGGAGTAATCTGCTTGCTACAGTATCGTATGCGGTGCCGAAAAGTCCGGCATGGGTATTAATCGTTGTATCGATTTGTACCGTATATTCCTCAACTTCCTTCTTCATTTTCTTATCAGAAGCCGACCAGCGGTCCAACAGAAGTTGGGGTAAGTTAACCCATCCGCCAATGTAGCCCATATCAAAACCCATTCTCACTCGCGAGTATGGGAAATTCACCCAAATTCGCGGATTGGTAATGCCATCGTATTTCAAGGCAGGTTGTCCTTTCGATTCTTTAGAGAAGAACCCTTTGCGGTCAGTGACAATCATAAGACTGTCTTTCGTGTCGAACTTGAACGAGAGTCCCCTGGCGACAAGGTTGAAGCCGAAAGCGCCGTCTATTTTGTCACAAACGTAATCTTTCAGGCCATCATCCACACACATCTCATAGTTACCGATAATGGTGGAGCCCATCTTAATTTGCGGGAAGTTGACGATGGCGGTTTCACGGGCTTGTTTGTTTGAATCCCAAATCTTCATCGTATCATGATGTTCCATCCACTCCTCTTCCCCGGCAATCCAGAATCCCATGGGCGCGCCCGAGTCGAACATCAGATTTTTGACCTTTCCTTCAATCTCCACTGGAATGATCGCCGCACCATTCCATATCTTGATTTTCACCGTGTCCACAAAATCGTGTCGCGACAGCGTGATGGATTTATACCGCTGTGCAGTGGAAGGAACAACGGAAAATAAGACCAAAGAGACAACTGCGAAGAATCTTATTATAAGATGTCTAAAGCTCATAGAATACAAAATGTTAATAGGTTGCAAAAATAGAAAAAATGCAAAAGCTCTTTTCTAAAAACAATAAAGAAAAGTTGCCCTGGTAACAAATGTTACGCTTTTGCTGGGGAACGACTTCTATTTTTGCGGCGTAATTCTTCAAGTAATTAATTATCAAAAAACGCAAAAATATGGAAGAAAAAATGTTCTGTTTCCAATGTCAGGAAACCGCCGGTGGTACCGGTTGTAAATTATCGGGTGTATGTGGCAAGAATCCACAAGTGGCTCATGCACAAGATCTTCTGGTCTATATTCTGAAAGGTATAGGCGTAATCGCCAATCTACATCCGCATGGCTGTGGTCATGACTACTGCGAGAATCGCAAGCGTATTCACTCCTTTACCAATGATGCACTTTTCTCCACTATCACCAATGCCAACTTTGATCTCGAATCTCTTTATGCTCGCATAGATCGCGCCATTGAACTGCGCGACTGGTTTAAAAGCAAGGTCTCTTCCAAAGGCATAGACCTTCCCAAGATAGATGTTTTGGAGTGGAACGGTGCGCGCGAAGAATATGATGAGAAAGCCAAGTCGGTGGGTATCCTTGCCGAACCTAATGAGGATATTCGATCTTTGAAGGAGTTGACGATGTACGGCCTCAAAGGTATGGCGGCCTATTTGGAGCATGCAGCCCGTTTGGGACAGGTTGACAGCGATATCGATGAATCTATCTTGCAGGCTCTTGGCCTGTTGATGACCTGCCAAAATGCTGAGGAACTAACTGCGTTGGTGCTGAAGACGGGTGAGTGGGGCGTCAAGGCCATGGCGTTGCTCGACAAGGCTAACACCACTGCTTACGGCAATCCCGAAATAACGGAGGTGAACCTTGGTGTAGGTAATCGCCCAGGCATTCTCATCAGTGGCCATGATCTTAAAGATATCGAACAATTGCTTGAGCAGAGCAAAGATACAGGTGTTGACATTTATACCCACAGTGAGATGCTTCCCGCACATTATTATCCTAAATTCAAGAAATACAGCCATCTGAAGGGCAACTATGGCAACGCTTGGTGGAAACAGCGCGAGGAGTTCGAGCGCTTCAATGGTCCCATCCTCTTCACAACCAACTGCATTGTACCGCCTATTGCCAATGCTACTTACAAAGACCGAGTCTTCACCACCAATAGCACAGGTTTTCCTGGCTGGAAGCATATCCCTTCAGACGAAAATGGCCATAAGGATTTCAGTGAGATTATCGCTTTGGCCAAGACCTGCAAGGCGCCTGTTGAGATCGAGTCGGGCAAAATTGTTGGCGGCTTTGCGCATGAGCAGGTGTTTGCCTTGGCCGACAAGGTGGTGGAAGCTGTCAAGTGTGGAGCCATCCGCAAGTTTGTGGTGATGGCTGGCTGCGATGGTCGTATGAAGAGCCGTCAGTATTACACAGACTTTGCCAAGGCGTTGCCCAAGGACTGTGTCATTCTTACTGCTGGTTGCGCTAAATACAAATACAACAAGTTGGATCTTGGCGATATCGGCGGCATCCCACGCGTGCTCGACGCGGGCCAGTGCAACGATAGTTACTCTTTGGCACTTATTGCGCTGAAACTCAAAGAGGTGTTTGGTTTGGAAGATGTCAACGATTTGCCGATCGTCTATAATATTGCTTGGTACGAGCAGAAAGCCGTCATCGTACTGCTGGCATTGCTCAGTCTGGGCGTGAAGAATATCCACCTCGGCCCCACATTGCCAAGCTTCCTCTCGCCAAATGTCGCCAGTGTGCTGGTCAACAACTTTGGTATAGGCGGCATCACCACAGTAGAGGAGGATATGAAACTGTTTGGAATATAATTTTCGCATCTGACAATATTAAAACGCGCATCTTGAAAGGGTGCGCTTTTTTACTATCTTTGCACTCCGATAATTATAAATTAAAATCAATTCTTCAATGAAAAAGATCTGTTTAGGCATTCTCACTCTTAGTGCTGTTATTATGTTGAATTCTTGTCATCAGAAAAAGAAAATCGAGCCGGTTCAGTATCCGGAAACCACAAAATGCGACACTGTGGACCATTATTTCGGTACGGCAGTGCCCGATCCATATCGCTGGCTTGAGGACGACTACTCCGAGGAAACAGCCAATTGGGTGAAAGCGCAAAATAAGGTAACACAGGATTTCCTGTCGCAAATCCCGTACCGCGACCAGATGAAAAACCATCTGAAGGATATTATGAACTACCCGAAGGAGGGTGCTCCGTGGAAAAAGGGCGACCGCTATTTCTTCTATCGTAATGATGGTTTACAGAACCAGAGTGTGCTTTATTATAAGAATACTCTCGACGGAGAGGCTGTTGAGCTCTTAGATCCCAACAAGCTCTCCAAAGACGGCACTGTGGCGCTCTCTACACTCGGCATCTCCGACGACGGCAACTATCTTGGCTATGCAATCTCCCGTAATGGCAGCGACTGGCAGGAGATCTTTGTAAAGAATATTTCAACTGGCGAAGAACTTAAAGATCATCTGGTTTGGGTGAAGTTCTCGGGCATTGCCTGGAAAGACGACGGCTTCTTCTACAGCCGTTTCCCGGAGCCTAAAAATGAACTCTCAGGTGTAAACGAAAACGGAAAACTCTATTATCACAAGGTCGGAACAGATCAAAAAGAGGACAAACTTGCTTACGAAGATCCCTCTAATCCTAATCTCAGCTTCTCGGCACAGGTGGTCAACAAACGCTATCTTGTGATATACGGTAGCGAGTCAACATCAGGCAATTCATTATATTTCAAAGATTTGGAAAACAAAAATGCCAAGTTTGTAAAGGTGGTGGACAACTATAACGACGACTATTCAGTAATTGATGAATTGGATGGCAAGCTTATTGTGATGACGAACCACGATGCACCGGAATATAAAGTGATCGGCATCCCGTTGGATAACCCTGCTGCTGCCAACTGGACAGACATTATCCCCACCTCCAAGTCAGAAGTGCTTACAGGTGTCAGTCATATCGGCAAACGCCTGATTGCCAACTACTCCAAGGATGCCCGCTCTCTTGTGAAACTCTTTGACGAGAACGGAAAATTGCTCGGCAATCTCGACAACAAGGTGATTGGAACTATTAGCGGCTTTGGTGGTGAATCAAAGGAGACTGAGACTTTCTACACAGTTACCTCCTACATTACACCCGCTACCATCTACCGTTACGACATCACCAATAATAAATCTACGCTATACAAAAAATCTGAGATTAAATTCAACTCAGACGAATATGTTACTGAGCAGAAGTTCTTCACGTCCAAAGATGGCACGAAAGTTCCGATGTTCATCACCCACAAGAAGGGCATAAAGATGGACGGCAGCAATCCGACATTATTGTACGGTTACGGTGGTTTCAACATCTCACTCACTCCTGGTTTCAGCGTAACTCGCATCGTATGGCTGGAGCAGGGTGGCGTACTGGCAGTTGCCAATCTGCGCGGTGGTGGCGAATATGGCAAAACCTGGCATGAGGCCGGAACGAAGATGAAGAAACAGAACGTATTTGACGACTGCATTGCGGCAGCTGAATTCCTGATTAAAGAAGGCTATACAAACAAAGACAAACTGGCTCTTCAAGGCGGTTCTAACGGCGGACTCCTCGTCGGTGCCGTCATCAATCAGCGTCCAGATCTCTTCGCTGTAGCTATTCCGCAAGTGGGCGTCATGGACATGCTCCGTTATCACAAGTTCACCATTGGTCGTTACTGGGCCGTGGATTATGGAACCAGTGAGGACAGCAAAGAGATGTTCGAATATATCTACAAATACTCTCCGCTGCACTCTATTCAGAATGGGGTAGAGTATCCCGCAATCTTGGTCACTACCGCCGATCATGATGACCGTGTAGTGCCGGCTCACTCCTTCAAATATGCTGCCACACTCCAAAACAGCGACATTGGAGACCGTCCGCACCTTATCCGCATCGAGAGTAATGCTGGCCACGGCGGCGGCAAGCCCCTGGATAAGACAATCGATGAGGTAGGGGATATCTTCTCATTCATCTTCTTCAACATGGGCGTAGAACCGAAATATTAAGATCCTTAACACATAAAATCTATTGAAATGAAAAACATTCAAATTATATTGGTCCTAGTGGCCGCATCATTAACTGCAGTTTCTTGCGGTTCAAAGAAAGAGACTCCTAAAGAGGAAACCCCCAAGATTCTTGTGCTCTATTATTCACAGACCTCCAACACCAAAACAGTGGCACAAGAGATTGCAACAAAACTCGGTGCTGATATAGAGGAGATTGTTGCCACGAAGCCCTATGACAAAGACTTCCAAGCAACAATAGATCGTTGTAAAGAGGAGCGTGAACAGGGCATTCTCCCTGAAATTCAGCCACTGAAAGCTGATCTTTCTCAGTACGATGTTATCTTTTTAGGTTATCCTGTATGGTTTGGCACCTATGCACCGCCAGTCATCACATTTCTTGACAAAATGGATCTGAGCGGTAAGAAGATCGTCCCCTTCTGCACATTCGGCAGTGGTGGTTTGGAATCCAGTACCAAAGATTTGGCTGCGGCAGAGCCTAATGCAGAGATCCTACCTGGCTACGGTGTCCGTGCCGCACGCTTGCGAGCAATGCCTAAAGAGGTTGACCAGTTTCTGAAAGCCAACGGTTTCCTCGAGGGTGAATACACCCAACTGCCTGAGTTCCCCGAACAGCACGCTGTAAGCGAAGAGGAAACGGCCATTTTTGACGCTGCCGTGGATGGATATCCAATGTTACACGCCAAGGCCGTGACCGTGGCCAGTCGGACTCTTCCAAACGGCGTCGAATATCTCTTCACCGCTGAAGATCTTCCTCGAGAGGACAAACCCGATATGCCACCCGCCGGCGACATTAAGGTGTATGTTCTCGTAGAGGAGGGCGCAACTCCTGTATTCACGAATGTGATACGATAGCCGATCATTTTAATCGCATGGAGATCTGACTAATCTCCATGCGAAACATACTAGATCTTTTAATTAAAAAATTGATTTCCATAGCATGAAACGAGTCTTATTTATGGCAGTTTGCGGGTTGTCACTCGTACTGTCCAGTTGTGGCAGCCAGCAAGCAAAAAATACTGAAAATGCTTCTGTTTCTACACCTGGCGCAGAAAAACAGCAAACGGTGAAGAGTATTCCGTATGTTGAAGCAGATAACTATTTCTTCCGCAATGATGCTACGATACCATCTAATCCGAAAATTAATACCAAGGAAGAATTTGATGCTCTCTTTGGTATGGCAAGGGTGATGGGTGACGACGGTATACCTACACCTATTGACTTCAATCGTCAATTTGTGATTGCCGTAGTTCATCCGGTTACGAAAGGAGGTGTTGAATTGGATGATGAGAGACTGCTCGACGATGGACAGACTTTGACTTTCGAATACAGCGTGGATCAAGAAGATATAGAACGCAGTTTCGAGATACAGCCTATCTTGCTAGTCATCGTTGACCGCAAGTATGAACGCAAAAATGTGGTGTTAAAAGAGGTTGCCGACTATTAATAGTCACGGCTGATTGTCTCCGATACGTCGGAGAGCTCACCCCATGGTTCCCAACGGGAATAGATCTCAGCGACTGCTACTCCAGCTCCGTTTGTTAGTACGTGTACGTACTCACCATCACTGATTTTTTTCAGAGTGCAAGTCATTGTGTCATCAAGATAAGTCTCTCGCAACCAGTGAATAACAAAGTGTTTAGTTCTGTTTGTTGCCAAGAATTCCGGAGTTGCCGTCAGCATGGCGATGCTCAGATAGCTGCGGTTGTTGACATGTCCGTTGAAGTCGAGGTCCAGCATATTGACTTTATGGCTGACCTGCATAAGTTGTTCGCCCTCGCTGGGGAATCTCATCTTCTTATGGGTTTCCGTCATCATCTCCGGAACAACTGTAATACGGTCAAAATAGGGATCGATACGTTCCAGACGATGGGTTTCGGAATTGATGAGGCACCAACAGCTGCTGCCCTGACCGATGAGTTCTCCAGTGCGAACTTTGTGAAAACAGAAATCGGAATATATTCTCAACGGAGTCAGTTCGCTAACCCACATGGTGACATCAATTTCCTCAGTCCAGAAGACCTCTACAGGATTTATTTTCATCTCCAATTCATTGATTATGAATAGTTTATTTTCCTTTACAAGGTCAAAAGCGGCCATGTGTATTTTGCCAAAATAGCGAGCAAAAGTATCTTGGAAGAAGAGAAGAAAAGCATTTTGGCTGATACGATATTGGTTGTCCATTTCGTTAGCCGTCACAGTGTAGCGTTGAGTAAATTTTTCCATTATTCAGTTTTAATAAGAAGACTTTTTATAACGAAGTTTTTACCGAATTATTACTTATAGCATCATTTTTTAAAGGGTCTATATACCGGATGGCATCATATACTTGCTGATAGCGTTTTTTGAGGAAGGCAAGGGCTTTATGGCAGGGTAAACGCAAGCGCCTTTGCACGCCGCTGTTGGAGGCCGGCCATTCACACCGCGTCCGCACCGCATGTCGGCCTGCCCGCCCGCGTGCTCTAGGGGCAGACACCTCGCTAAATCATCAGGTTTTTTCGTATCTTTGCATCATATTTGGTGAATGTCAAGGAACAATATCTTATCGGTTAAAAATCGTGCTGAATTTCGCGAATGGTTATCGCTTCATCATGCTGATGAAAGCGAATGCTGGGTTTCTATAAAACGTGGTAATCCATTGGATGACAGTCAGTTTTATTATCTGGACGCTGTAGAAGAAGCATTATGTTTTGGCTGGATTGACAGTACTCAAGCTCTTGTAGACGGTTCTCTGATACAACGTTTCTCACCCAGGAGAAAAGGTAGTCCGTGGACCGAGTTGAACAAGGAGCGCGTGCGTCGATTGGAGAAGTTGGGGCTCATGACGGATGCAGGAAGAGTTGTTTTGCCGGATTTAGGACAAAGAAGTTTTAAAGTTGATTCAGATGTGGAAAAAGCCTTGAAAGAGAGTAGGGTATGGTCGAAATTCAAAAGATTTCCCGAACTATACCAGCGAATCAGGGCTTATAATGTCATCTTCTACAAAAAACGTAATGCCCAAGCATACGAAAAGGCTCTCAAACATCTTATAGAAGAGACTCGTAAAGAGAAGATGTTCGGAGAGTGGAATGATTACGGGAGGTTGTTGGATTATTAATATTAGAAGAAAAAAGAGTATCTTTGCCGTTTGTTAGGAGTTTATCATTTCTATTTTTCTTTTTAACTAAATAATCTATTTAATGAATATGAAACCGAATCAGAAAATTGCTATTCCTACTTGCGAAGGAAATTTATGGCCTCATTTTGGAAAGGCTCCTCAAGTAACTTTTGTCACCGTTGAGAACAGCGTAGTGAAGGAAACCGTTGTCAAGGACGCTCCTGAACACGAGCATGGTGCAATGCCACGTTTTATGGCTGCAGAAGGCTGTACAGACGTGATTTGTGGCGGTCTTGGTCAGGGCGCCATTCAAATGATTAAACAACTGGGAATGGAACTCCATGCCGGAGCTCCTGAACTGCCCGTAGAAAAGGTCCTCTCCATGTATCTCGACGGCACTCTCGAATATGGCGACAGCACCTGTCATCACGACGCTTGCGACGGACATCACCATCACGAGTAAGAACGTATTGCCACACTTTTCATTGAATAATTCAATCAGACAAAATGCTAGAGCGTTCCAATCATAAAATATCTTTCTTAAACAAGAGATTTTTCGGAATTTTTATCGTTGGCATTTTATTAATTTGCAATAACCTGGATGCACAAAATGTGACTACCTTTCCTTTGATGAGCAAAGGTAGTCACATCTTTTTCACTGCCAGTATTGATGGCGAACCTGTTGAGATTATGCTCGAATCAGGACTGCCCGCTTTCCTCATCGAAGAGAAATTTTACGAACAACATCTGAAGAAAACAGACATCCCGTTTGAACCTTCTCAAGCTAAAATTAATCTCTTCCATGATTCATATAGTATCTTACTCCGTGCAAACGGCAAGATCAACATCGGGGAGTCTGTTTATGAAGGGCCCATTTATATTCTGAAGGATTTCAACGATTTGAGACTCCCCATCCAATACCTCAAAGATGCTAAAACAAACAAAGCCGTCGTGGAGATAGATCTTCCAGAGAAACGTATGTCAATTGGAGAGGATGGTATTGAATCGACTCATTATCAGAAATTTAAGTTTTCTTATAACGAGAAAGGAATGCCAACTATTCGTACTGTCTTACTCCTAACTACTGCCCGTGGAGAAGCTAAACTGAAAGGGGATTTCATATTGGATTTTGGCAATCCGATGTTTCTCTTTATGATGCGACAGCACAAGAGCTTGGAGAAGGCTGTCAAAAAAGGAGATGTCGAGCTTAAAGATGCCTACAACAATGAAGGAGTACTGGTCGCACAAGGCATCTATGCTGTGAAGCTCTCTTTAGCAGGACGTGATTACAGCGACATCCCCATTGGAGTGACCGACAAGATGGAGACAATCAATCAATTGGGACTATTAGGAATACCGTTTTTCAGTACACCTGTCGTTTTTGATTTTGACAAAAAGGTATTGAGGGTTTATGAAAACTAGTCATAACACTATAAACGAAAAAGAGATCCTTCTCTCCAATCTCGACAAGCTTCATACCACGTCGTTAGGTGTAGAAAGAATACAGCGGAATCTAGCTTTGGGCAATATTGATGTTGTTGAACTCTGCAAAAGGAAAATAGAGTCTCCTGATTGTACTGTTTCACGTTGCGGCAAGAATTGGTATTGCGAGACTGACGGGATGCTCTTTACTGTCAATGCTAGCAGTTATACAATAATAACGGCGAAGCTTTTGCCTGCAAATTTAAGGAAGTAAAATTGGTTTCATTAGAGGTAATCGTCTTCCCTGAGATATAAAATTTTATCTTTACAGCCGAAAGGAAAATTGCATAATGAAAATACAAGATATTGAAGTAAAGTCTGTTATGACAAAGTCCAACCTGCCGGTTTCGGACTTCTCGGTCAATCCGTACGTGGGATGTGCTCATGCCTGCAAGTATTGTTACGCTTCGTTTATGAAGCGATTCACGAATCATCCTGAGCCGTGGGGTGATTTTATTGACGTGAAACACTGGCCTGATATCAAGAATCCCAAGAAATATGCCGGCAAAGAGGCCTTTTTCGGATCTGTAACAGACTGTTATCAGCCATGTGAGGCCAAATACAAACGTACTCGCGCTTTGCTGGAGCAGTTGGCTGGCAGTGGCATCAAGGTCAGTATAGCCACAAAAAGCGATCTGGTATTGCGTGATCTTGATCTCATCAAGACTTTTCCCGACGCCCGCGTGTCGTGGAGTATCAACACCCTTGATGAGGAGTTCCGGAAAGCGATGGACCGTGGCGTGAGCATTGAACGTCGATTGGAGGCGATGCGTCAGTTCTATGAAGCCGGTGTGCAGACCACATGCTTTATCTCGCCCATCTTTCCTGGTATCACGGATGTGGAAGCCATTATCCAAAGGGCCAAAGGATTTTGTAATCTAGTTTGGTTGGAAAACCTCAACCTGCGCGGAGACTATCGTGGACGCATCCTCGACTGGATAGACGAAAACCACCCGGAATTAAACAGTCTGTATCGCGATATCTATGCGAAAAAAAACCGTACCTATTGGAGTGAACTAGATGCTGACCTTCGGATCTTCTGTGCTAAAGAAAACTTGCCTTATCTTCGTAATGATGACAGTCGTCGGGCCAAACATTGTGAACCGCCTGTAGTGGTCAACTACTTCTATCACGAGGAGATTACAGCATCGGCCCTTCGCGCATCACGTCGATGCTAAAACTGCATTCTTGTACCAGTGATATTCAACTTGAAGAAACAGTTCTATTAATAAAAGAAATATGACCAGCAAATTTATCCTACAAGCCTTATCGAAATTTCTCCTCGGAGTAATCGTCATAGGAGTCCTACTTTTTGTGTCTGCAGGTTCTTTCCATTATTGGCAAGGCTGGCTGCTGATGGGAATACTGTTTGTCCCCATGTTTATTGCTGGTTTGATATTGATGGTTAAAAATCCGGAATTGCTCCAAAAACGATTGAATGCCAAAGAGGATCAGAAAGAACAGAAGCTTGTAGTTGCTTTTAGCGGCCTCCTGTTTGTCGCTTCTTTCGTAATGGCCGGTCTGAACTGGCATTATCAATGGCTAATGCTCCCAAATTGGGTTGTGTGGTTGGCTTCGGCACTATTTCTGCTCTCATACCTCATGTATGCAGAGGTCTTACATGAAAACACTTATCTGTCACGGACTGTAGAGGTTCAGGAAAATCAGAAAGTCATTGACACAGGACTGTACGGAATTGTCAGACACCCTATGTACACGGCTACCACCTTATTGTTTCTGACGATGCCACTTGTATTGGGCTCATTATATTCATTTTTGATAATGCTCCTCTATATCCCTCTTATAGCCAAACGTATACGCAATGAGGAGACCGTTTTGGAAGAGGGTCTCGAAGGTTATAAGGAGTACAAGCAAAAGGTGAAATATAAGGTGATACCGTATGTGTGGTAAAAAACGTGAATATCCGTTAGCAGATACCCTTATCCGCTATGCTCGTCTATACGAGACCACGGATTTCCTCAATGGAGACCCATCTTGGTTTATGCACCAGGTTGAAGGTCGGGAGAATCAGGAGACAATGGCTTTCCTCGCTTCCTGCTTGAGCTATGGCAATCGCAAGCAGTTTATGCCCAAAATTCAGCAACTGCTTGATTATTCGAGAGGTGAGGTTTACAAGTGGGTAAGAGAAAGTGGGTTTAATAAACAATTCCAACCGGATGATAAAAGCTGTTTTTATCGTCTTTTCACCTATGGCACCATGTGCAACTTCCTTGTCGCATACCAGCAATTGTTGAAAGAGTATGGAACCCTCGGTGAATATATCCGTCGAAACGCCACGGATGGTATGAGCGCGTTAATTGCTATCAGTCAATATTTTAGCTATAAAGGAATTTGTGTGGTGGTGCCCAAGAATGCGCAGTCGGCGTGCAAGCGCGTATGCATGTTTCTGCGCTGGATGGTGCGTGACAATTCTCCTGTGGACTTAGGCCTCTGGGCAGACTTTATCGATCGTCGGACACTCATCATGCCACTCGATACGCACGTGGTCTCCGAAGCTATACGCTTGGGCCTTCTCAAGAGTAAAAGCACTACGATGAGTGCCGCTGTCAGACTTACCGAGACTCTTGCCAAAATCTTCCCCGACGACCCACTAAAAGGCGATTTTGCGCTGTTTGGATATAGCATTAATCACCCTTCTTCTCGTTCATAACCTTCCGGAAAAGGAACATCTCGTCGTCCTCTTCGGATTCTGAATCATTCGTGTTGCGATGATATCTGTTGAAATACTCCACAATGTGAAAACCACAACGGTTGACATAGAAATGGATGTTCCGCTTCTCAAAATAGGGCGTACAGGTCTCCCAGACGTTAACATCAGGGTGCAGTTTTTCTATCTGGCTCCATGCCGCATAGCCGATGCCTCTGCTATGGCTCTCAGGGTTTACGAATAGCAGTTCCAAATCGCCTTTGTGGTTTTCCTCATCAATGGCAATAACCGCACCACCAACTTTCTCCCCGTCCAATAGAATCCGATAGGCTATGGCGTTTTCACCGTCAATAGAAGCCTCAATGGTGTCACGTGATATGATTTCGTCATCGGCCTCGAAATGGTCGTCACGCATCCCAAATTCTTGCGTTGCACCATACAAAAAGGCCCTTTGGTTGTCAGTGATGAACTGTTCGCGGTCGTCGGACTGCAAATGAACAAGACTGATGTTAAGGGGTTGTTTATTCATTTTTATTCTGGACAAATTGATTTATACAAATTGATGAAACTTTGTTGTTTTTCAAGCCAGTCTGTTGTTTGCAGCAGTTGGGCATCCAGCCATGCGCTTTGTGCGATAAGCACCTCGAGATAGGTAGTGTTGGCATAATGCATATTTATCTTGCTGTTCTCGTAAGCTTTCTTGCTGGCTTCAACCTGAAGTGATCGTGCCTCTTCCCGTTGCTGGCAAGCCAAACATTCGGCCAAGGCGTCACGAACTTCGCCACCAGCTGTAAGCAATGCTTTCTCAAACGTAATCTTAGCCTGCTCCTGCTGCGCTTGCGCCACCTTCAGGTTGGCTTTCAATTTTCCCATGGAGAACAACGGCTGTACCAATGTCCCAATGACGTTGAGCAGCAGCTTTGCTGGATTTATCACTTCACCTAAATTGTTAGTCCAACCGGCGCTACCACTAATGGTAAAAGTAGGATAGAACTCCGAACGGGCCACCTTGACGTTGTTGAAGGAAGCTCTAAGCCCATATTCTGCGGCTAGTACATCGGGACGTGAGGAGAGTGTCTCCAAAGGAACCGACTGCTCCGCATCCATGATGACACTTTGGACATCATCCCACGAAGCACGCGCGATAGAGTCGGGTTGACGGTTAAGCAACAAGCAGAGGGCACTTTCTGTCTTTTGAATCTGCGCCTTAAGCATAGGCAAAGAAGCTCGGATGTTTTGAAGGTTAGCATCTGCTTGGTTGACAGCGGCCTCATTCTGCTGGCCTACCTCCTTCAAGGCCTGGAGCGCCCGGAGATTTTCCTCTTGAACCTGTATGCCCTGTTGAGTGACCGCATATTGCCGGTCGAGCATCACCAACGTGTAATAGGTGTTGGCCACATCCGCAATTAGCTGTATCTGAGTGTATTTCAGCAGTTCCATCTCTTGAAACATTTGCGCTTTGACTATCTCTTTCTGGAAGTGCTGTTTTCCACCGAGATTCAGTTCCCAAGTCATAGTGATAGGAAGATCATAAGTAAATGTGGTGGAAGAACTTTGCGCTTTTGAGACGGTAGCAGACGGGGAAACGGACAAGCTAGGCAGATACCCCAATTTCGCTGCTTTCAGCATGGCTTCCGACTGCTCTAAAGAGAGCTGAGCTATTCTTACATCGCTATTGTTTTCCAAAGCCTCGCAGATGTAGTTTTGAAGTAACGTATCCGGAAAAATTTCTTGCCAGCTTTGTGCGTTCAACACTCCAACTGTTAAGGC
Source organism: Bacteroidales bacterium (assembly GCA_024686335.1). Classification (GTDB taxonomy): domain Bacteria; phylum Bacteroidota; class Bacteroidia; order Bacteroidales; family WCHB1-69; genus F23-D06. The sequence goes on from JAILCI010000050.1 coordinate 16,826, forward strand.
CAATAATGATATTAAGATTACCTTTTTCATTGCGCATCCTCCTCTTTTCCATAGTTTTTGATTTCTTGGATAATCATAGTATCTTCACTTTCTTGATATTTTATCGGCTTGAATCGTTCCTGACATCTTTGGAAAATGACAAACAAAGCGGGAACAGAAATGAGGAGTCCGAGGGTCCCAAAGATCATACCGCCGACCACACAGACACCGATAGTGCGGCTGCCATTAGCTCCGGCGCCTGTGGCGAACAGCAGCGGTAGCATACCGATAATCATGGTCAGGGAAGTCATCAGAATAGGGCGCAGACGCATCTTCGCGCTGAACAGAGCTGCCCGTTTGAAGGAAAGACCTGCTCTTCGCCCTTCAGAGGCGTATTCGGTAATCAATATTGCTGTTTTCGACAATAATCCAACGAGCATAATTAGACCAATTTGCATATAGATGTTGTTCTCGACCCCGAACAGTTTGGCGAAAAGCAGGCTGCCTGCTAGACCAAAGGGCACCGACAGAATTACTGCCAGCGGGATGAAGAGGCTCTCGTAGAGGGCAACCATTACCAGATATACAAATAGGGTGCTGACAATGAATATGATGACGATGCGATTCCCCGTGCGGCTCTCCTCTCGGGTGATACCGCTGAACTCCACACTGTATCCGACTGGCAACTCTTTGGCCGCCACCTCTTGGATGGCTTTGATGGCACTGCCCGTGCTGCTGCCTTGTGCCACATTGCCCGACACATCGATGGAGCGGAGCATATTTAACCCGCTCAATGACTGCGGCATATACTCTTTTGTGAGCGTGACGAACTGACTGATGGGAAGCATCGCTCCGGATTCAGAACGAACAAACAACTGGTCTAACGACTCGGGACGTATACGATCCGCAGGACGTAACTGTAGCGTTACCTGATATACTTGATTGTACTTGTTGAAATTTGAGACGTAGTCGCCACCTAGATATGATCCCAATTCACTAAGGACTGTGGCGGGAGAAACATTCATCTTTTTGCATCGGGATGCGTCCACATCCACCCGATATTGAGGATAGTTGATGTCGTAATTGGAATAGATGTCGCCAATTTCGGGCCGCAGCATCAATTTTTCAACAAAACGATCGGTCACAACTTTCAGGGCGCGAATATCCGTGCCGTTGCGATCCTGTATGGAAAACTCAAAACCACCGCCACCGCCATAACCTTCAATCATACCCGGTTCCATGGCAAATGCCTGAGCCTCATGTTCTTTCGCCAGGATCTCATTGATTTGCTCTAACAAACCAGCCGAAGAGTTCTTATAACCCTTACGTTGTTTCCAAGGTTTCAGTTGTAAATAGATAAATGCACCGTTGCTGCCAGAGCCGACACCGACCACGCCACCCACCGCATCAACCGCGGGCAGTTCTTGAATCTGGTCACAGAGATGGTTCATTACCGTACGTGTCTTCTCCATTGTATAGCCTGCAGGCGTGTTGATTTCCACAAAAAGATTGCCCATATCCTCTGAAGGCACAAATCCTGTCGGGACAATCTTGAATAACACTACCATCAACGCAAAAGCAACGGCAACGCTGATAGACACAATCCCTTTACGATTAATAAGCCAACGGACCATCTCGCGATAATGTTTCTGCAAAGCACTGAAAGTTACCTCATAGGCCTTCTTTATTCGAACGGTTATTGACCTCGTAGTGGCGAATGATGATTCCGATGGTTTCAAAATGAGAGCACACAATGCTGGTGACAGTGTCAACGCATTGAGTAAAGAGATGCCGACGGCGACCGCCATCGTCAGGCCGAACTGCTTGAAGAAGATGCCGGTGGTGCCGCCCATAAACGATACTGGGATGAAAATAACCATGAATACCAATGTGGTGGTGAACAGGGTGACCGATAGTCCTTGCATGGCTTGAACAGAGGCCTCGTAAGCAGTTTTACAACCAGCGTCAAAACGGGCCTTTACGGCCTCTACCACCACAATGGAGTCATCTACAACCGTACCTATAACCAACACCAACGCAAAGAGTGTCAAAAGGTTAACAGAAAATCCCGCGACTTTCATAAAAGCGAAAGTGCCAATGAGCGAAACGACAATGCCGATGGCTGGAATAAGGGTAGCACGAATGTCTTGCAAAAAGAAAAAGACGACAATCAGGACCAAAATGATGGCGATGACGAGAGTGAAAATCACTTCTCGAATGGAGGCAAAAAGAAAATCATTGGTATTGTCGAAGGTGACGATCTTGATGTCTTTCGGGAGGTTTTTCTCCACTTCCATAAGAAGATCATCTATGGCGAGATTAATCTTAGTGGCGTTGGAACCGGCCACCTGGTGCACGGCGCCCATCACGCCCGGGTGTCCGTTGATGCGATTTGTGAAAGCGTAGTCCGACTGTCCCAATTCGATGTCAGCCACATCTTTTAACCGCAGTTCCTCACCACTGGGAAGCGAAGCGATGATTAGGTTTTCAAACTCGGAAATCTCCGTTTTGCGGCCTGTGTAGCGCAAGGCGTACTGGAACGCATTATCGGAGTTTTCGCCTAATGCGCCCACAGAAGTCTCAATGTTCTGTTCTGCCAGCACCGCACTGATATCACTGGGCATAAGGCTATGCCGTGCCATCACGTCGGGCTTGAGCCAGATGCGCAAAGCATATTGTGCGCCCCACACTTCTACCTTGCCTACGCCATTGATGCGCAGGATGGCTGGACGCAAGTTGTTGTAGAAATAGTTGCTCAAGAAGTTCTCGTCGTATGTGCCATTGGGGCTTTCCAAAGCGATAATGCGAAGTTGCCCGGGTTGCTGTTTCTCCGTGGAAACGCCGATTTGCAGCACCTCGGCTGGTAGTTGCGCCTGTGCTTGGATGACACGGTTCTGCACGTTCACGGCTGCCATGTCGGCATTGGAACCCTGCTCGAAAAAGACAGTAATGCTGCCTGAGCCATTACTCGCCGAAGAGGTCATATAAGTCATGCCCTCCACACCGTTGATGGCCTCTTCCAACGGAGTCACCACGCTCTTTTGTACGGTTTCCGCACTGGCACCTGGATAACTGGCCCATACGTTGATGGCTGGTGGCGCAATGTCAGGATATTTTTCTACCGGCAGCGTCGTGAGCGCAATTATGCCCAAAGCCACAATGAACACACTGATGACGATAGAAAATAACGGTCTGTCTATAAATGTTTTGACGGTCATAATCATTTTGTTTTAATCAGTGTCCCCTCTTTAATATAGCTACTTCCCTTTGCCACAATCAAATCTCCAACCTTCAGTCCGGAAGTGATCACATAGTTCTTTCCGTCATTTTGGTTTTCCACTTGTATAATGGTCGAAACGGCCTTTCCATCCACGACCTTCACAACATAAACTTTGTCTTGGATGTCGTAGGTAGACTCTTGCGGAATAACGATCGCATCAGAAATTTCAGTCGGCAAGACAATTTTGCCGGTGCCACCGCTCAGCAGCATTCCGTTAGGATTGTCAAAACGGGCGCACACGGAGACAGCTCCAGTCTGTTCATCAATAACGCCACTGATACTTTCTATATGGCCGGGTTGGTTGTAAAGTTTTCCATTGGGCAGTTTGAGTTGAATTTTTGGAAAATGCTCGATCGTTTCCGAAAGAGTTTGGTAATCAGATATGTAGCGCATTACTTGGTTTTCTGTCATAGAAAAATAGACGCGCATCTGCCGATTGTCGGCCACTACGGTCAACCCATCCTGCATGGATGGCCCCACCAAGTCACCTTTCCGGTATGGGATGCGGCCGACGACACCATTCGATGGGCTACGTATCTCAGTATAACTAAGATCGTTGCGGGCAGATGAGAGAGCTGCTTTCGCAGCTGCGAGGTTGGCTTTTGCCATGCCGAGGTCACTTTCGGATAGCGACAACTCGAAGTCGGAAATGATGGATTTGCCGTGAAGCTCCTTTTTCCCTTCGTATTCCAGTTGCGATTTGTTCAACGCAGCCGTCATCATCTGAACGTTGGCATTGGCTGATTCTACAGCAGCCCGGTAGGTTGCATCGTCAATACGGAAAAGCAATTGGCCAGCTTTAACGGTTGCGCCTTCTTTCACGTAGACACCTTGAAGATAGCCCTCTACACGTGGAATGATTTTGATGTCCTGGTCACCTTGTATAGAGGCGGGATATTCTGCATTTATGATGTAATCCTGGGCCGTCACAGTAAGCAATTCGTGAGTTTCAGGTTCATCATGCTCTACATAATTTCTGTTTTGACACGACAGAAGTAATAATACGACAGTCACCAATAGAAACAATTGATTGATTATAAAATATTTATGACAACTCATTTCGGTATTTATTTATAAAGCAAAAATAAATTGAGAAATATTTTTAACCTATTATTAAAGTGAGCCAATATTGTATATTTTCGGAACTTTTTATATTTTTGCCGTATGAATTATGAAATCCATCAATACGATCACTCCAGCGAAATCGTCAAAGCCGATATCAATGAGTTTTGGTTTTGTCATGTGGAAAAGGGGAGTGCTACAATACTATTTGAAGAAAAGAAATATAAATTACCGACAGATACGGTTTTTATTGTACAGGAAGGGGCTCGTTTCAAAATGCTCTCTTCTTCACGTGATATGAAGATGGAGTGTTTTGTGTTTTATGACTCAGTGATGAATATCGTGTATCCCTTGCTTGGTGCTGAAGCTGATTTCGGAGAATTGGATATGACGTTTTGGGATGATCAAAGGTTAGGCAAGCCATATGGATATATTCTGTCCAGAGAATATGAATTGCTTCGTTTTGTCATTGAATTACCAGATCTTATCGCCCGAAACAAAATGATAATAGCGTCATTGACGCATTTATTGCTCGTTGTCTACAATGCAATGGGAACTCCCAAAAAGCCATTCCAGAGCGACAATAGTAAGCGCTCCCGTCAGCTATTGAACCGATTCTATGAGCTGATTACGACCAATACGCACATAGGACACCGAGACAACCGTTTTTATGCTGAAAAACTGTGTATTTCAGAACGTTATCTATTCAAAGTTTGTAAAAAGGAAACGGGAAAAACTCCCAAAGAACTCATTCATCAAATACTCATCAGTCAAATCAAGAATTCTTTGTTGATCACCGAGATGACGCTACAGCAATTAGCTGACCGATACCATTTTCCGGACCAATCAGCCTTCGGACAATTTTTCAAACGTCAGGAAGGCATCTCCCCGTCTGAATTCAGGAGAAAATATAAATAACATGGAAACACGAATGTGATCTCAGAGGCCATCAAGATAGGTCTTCACAAGTGCAAGAGTTCCCCGATAAATAGAAATTGCGTATTTTTGCCATCGGTTTATTATTAGAAACTAAATACATCATCTCAAATAACTCCTTATGGCTAGAATAGCAAACCTGACCCTCTCATTTTGCATTACGGCATCTATTCTTTTATGTTCCGTCTTTTCACAAGCCCAACCAACGAAACAGACTTTTTTATGGCAGGGGCAGGAGAGGGAGTACTATGCTTACGTGCCCGCGACGTACAATAACGATAGTGACATATTGCCAGTCATGGTTTTCCTGCACGGTTTTGACGGCGGTATCGACTCGTACAACAACAGCATCGACTTCCAACAGGCTGCCGACCAGTTCCATTGGCTGATCCTCTTGCCACAGGCTTTGTCTGCACATGCTCAAGTATTAGGAATGAATATCCCCGTCGGGAGTGCATGGAACTCAGGAATCGTGATGACTGTCATGGGAAACTCGTTCACACCGAACAGCAATGTTGACGATGCAGGATTTCTGCTGGCTTTGGTGGATTCACTCGGCTTGGCCTATAGTCTAGACCCCGACAGCCTTTTCTTCACCGGTTTCTCCATGGGCGCTTTCATGACGCACCGCATGGCTATCGAGCACGCTGACCGTATCAATGGTGTGGCTGCTGCCAGCGGTCTGATACCCTTGTGCTTTGCCGACAGCACACCATCGAGTCACATCAACGTTCTCCATATCCATGGCACTGAAGACAACATGATTCATCTTGACGGTACCGCTTCGCCTATTCCAGGTATGGGGCAGATGACCTTAGGACTCAGCGTGGACAGCACCATCGCCTATTGGCGTCGCGTCAACCAGTGCAATTTGGCAGCCATAGCCAACACCTATGCCGACACGGAAGATGACGGAATGCTCTTTACGCTCTACACCTATGGGAGCAATGCCGATGACACGCGTGTGGCACTGCTCAGCATGGAAGGCGGAAAGCACAAATGGTACGAAGAGGGGTATGACGTGCAGTATCTCACGGCAATCCACGACTTCTTCACAGGGAGTCAATCCTATTCATTTACGGGCATTAACGACTATTTCCAACGTAATCAACTGACCTTCTATCCTAATCCGGCAAGGGATACCATTATCGTTGAATCGCCCTGCAAGACACAGTTGTTTATCTACAATGCCAACGGTCGCATAATAAGCTCTAAGCCTCTTGTGGAAGGATGTAATGTCATTGATGTCTCTTTGTGTCCTGCGGGTGTTTATCTGCTAAGCACGGCAGTTGGACAGAGTGCGACATTGATTGTTCGCTAAAAGGATTGAAGACCTTTAGGATGAGAATAGGTACCTGTAATTATTCTTTGCACATTCGATTGATAAGTTCGGCGTGCTGAGGAAAGTGCTTCAACAGTTCCTCTTTTTTACCCAATTCGAAATTCTCAAATGTAAATGCTGGAGCCACCGCACAGCCCACCAGACAAAAACCCTTTTTAGAAGGAATCTCAGCGGCAAACCACTCTTCGGGATGTATGACGACTTGCATCTCATTGTCTATAGAAAGTGGATAAACCGTGAGATTGCCGGCATTGTCTATAACGTAAATATTGAGCGGCTCGCCAGCATGGTAGTACCATATTTCAATCATGCCATGCAGACGGTGAAATGCCGACATATCATTAGCGGTCAACATGTAATAGATTGTGGAGATTTCTTTCTTACCATTTTCATCATTACCAAACAGTTGACGATAGTAACCGCCTTCGGGATGCGGTAAGAGCGAAAGTTGTTGGATATAGTCTGAGGCGTTCATAAAGGTTCTTTTTTTTGCAAAAGTACACTTTTTTTTACCCATAAAAATCCTATTTTTGCCTTTCCTTTTTAGAAATTACAAAGAATATGAAAACCATACTGTTAAATGGCAGTCCACATGCTGACGGCTGCACCTTCACGGCCCTCAGCATTGTGGCAGAAGAGCTGAACAAAAACGGCATTGAAACGGAAATCATCCATGTTGGCCATAAGGATATTCGGGGGTGCATTGCATGTGGCAAATGTGCTGAATTAGGCCGATGTGTTTTCAAAGACGACCCTGTTAATGAGATTGCCCGTAAGATGGAACAGGCTGATGGATTAGTCGTTGGTTCCCCGGTTTATTATGCTGGCCCTAACGGGACCCTCACCAACTTGCTGGACAGACTTTTCTTCAGTGCCTCACAAAAAATGCGCATGAAAGTGGGAGCAGCTGTCGTTTCTGCCCGTCGTGGAGGCACGACAGCCGCTTTAGATCGTCTCAATAAATACTTTACTATCAGCGAAATGCCCGTTGCTTCAAGTCGCTATTGGAATATGGTACACGGACATACTGCCGAGGATGTGTTGAAAGATGAGGAGGGTGTGCAGATTATGCGTGTCTTGGGCCGAAATATGGCATTTCTTATGAAGGCTATCGCTGCCGAGAAGGAGCGCAATGGTCTACCAGAACAGGAAGAGGGTGTGTTTACCAATTTCATACGATAAATATTTCGGCAGTAATGCAGGCGAAATTTATGTATTTTTGCCTACACGTTTTTTGAAATTAAAATGAGTTCATTTGTAGATTATTTTTTCAGCAATCATAAGAATATTGACTCACTAGGACGCCTTAAGGAGATCCATTCATGTCCTGAATTGATTGACTGTATTCAGCAGACCGGCTTTTTGCCGCTGTTGGAGAGTGGGATACAGGGCTTTTGTGCCGAAGGTCTGTTGGCTGAAGAGTGTCGTTTTACACAATTCGAAGACGGCACCTGGGAGTGGCCGCTCTGGCAATGGAAAAGCGCTGTTGTCACCGAAGGCAACTGCGTTTATGGCAAGTTCTTCGCTGGCAAAGCTGGTTTCATCAGTCGTGAGTGGTGGCCCGATTTCTACAATTGGCGCCGCGATCAACACCCTTTGCCAGAAGAGTATAGCGTGGAGGCTGCCATCTTAGATACTCTGCGGGAGCATGGCAGTATGATTGCTCGCGACTTGCGTGCCGCCTGCGGACTTACAGGACACAACATGCGCGGTAAGTTTGATGCCTACATCAATCGTATGCAAATGGCCTGTTACATCGTGACGGAGGACTTTGTCTATCCAACTGACAAACATGGGAACAAGTATGGTTTCGGGTGGTCGTTGCTGACAACTCCAGAGCGACTGTTGGGCCGTGAAGCATGTTTATGCAACAGAACTCCTGAAGAGTCATATCAACGTATGTTTGAGCATCTTACGAACATGTTGCCACATGCTACAGAAAAACAGATTAAGAAAATTTTGAAATAATGACAAAAGCACTATTTATCAATGGAAGTCCGCGCAAGAACGGCAACACTGCACAACTGTTGAAGCGGGCTATGGAAGGCGCAAACGAAGCTGGCGCAGAAGTGGAACTGGTCAACTTGTATGACCGCAGTTTGAACTACAAGGGTTGCATGAGCTGTTTTGCCTGCAAGATTAAAGGAGGTCGTAAAGGAGTCTGCACATTCAAAGATGACCTTCAACCCATCATGGAGAAAGCCATCGAAGCCGACGTGCTGGTGTGTGGAGCTCCCGTCTATTGTGGTTACCCTTCTGCAGCTCTGCGCGCTTTCATGGAGCGTCTCATTTTCCCAGCGGTCAACTACTCCGACTTTGCTCATCCAATTATAAACAAACCGAAACGCTCAGCCACCATTTTCACGATGAACTGTCCTAATATGGAGATTTACAAAGCCAACAACTATGATATTCTGATGAATGTCAACGCAAATCAGTTGGGCATGTTCGGTCCTACGGAGATTCTCTATTCCTTTGATACTTATCAATTTAATGATTACAGTCGTTACGATGCCGCCATGCTCGATGAAGAACGAAAAGCAGAGATGAAGCGTACGCAATTTCCGAAAGATTTGGAAAAAGCTTACGAGATGGGTAAAAGATTAGTAACCACGAAGGGGTGAGAATAAAATCACAATATTGCCAAACTGGTTGTTTTCCACACATAATAACCCCGAAGGGGTGACAGAATACAGGCAGGGGTGTGAACCCCTGTGAATGTGGCGCCACGGGTGTTTCCGAACCCCGGAGGGGTGACAGAATTTTATCCTGTTAATTAGAACACACAAATCGATCATCATATTTGATGCCGTATGCATCCAAAAACATTTTGTATTCTTCCTGAAATGAACGTTTTTGATGATGTTCTTTTTGACCGTTAATGTATAAAACAGTTTTATCAGTCAAATAAGGGCTTACGGAAAACGCCCCATAGCCATCTTGCCACGAAAATTCATCATAATAATTTCCTAGTGTTTTTATCCATTTGCTGCTATTTGATTTAATAAGGCGGACAAATTCTGCCATTGATATTGTTTTTGGTAAAGATGTCAGGATATGAACATGGTCAGGACGACCGCCTATTCCCATAGGTATGCCTCCAGCCTTTGAAATTATGCCACCGATATATGCGAAGATTCGTGAGAGGTCTTTTTCTAACATCTCCTTACTGGTAGTTTTGATGTGAAATATCAGATGAATGTCGTTTTTCACCAATGTGCTTGCCATAGTTGAATTATTTTGTTTTGTATTAATGTCTTGATCTTTCGCCCCTTCGGGGCTTTGTTGTCTCCGCTGTCATCTGCCACAGGGGTTTACACCCCTGCCTGTAATCTGCCGCCCTTTCAGGGCTCTTGTTGTATGTATATTCCTTTCTCGGTCGTATTGTTCCGCCGTGTCCTTAAGGGTGTCATAGCATCATATTTATTGTTTTTACATTAAATAAATCAATTTTATATTTAGAATCAAATCGAATTGCAAAAATAAAAATAATATTTAAAATTATTTAAAAAAATAAAAATATTTTGCTGAATATTTATATTAATAATCAAATATCAATCAATAAACACATGCCAAACAACTCAAATTGCATTTTAAACCATTAACTCCTAATGGGTGACACAAATATCAAAATGATGCAAATCTAAATGTTATCCACACGCACTAACCCCGAAGGGGTGACAGAATACAAGCAGGGGTGTGAACCCCTGTGACAGTGACGCCGCGGGTGTTTCCGAACCCCGAAGGGGTGACAGAACATATTAGAAATTAATTATTTTTGCACCGACATTATCATTTTCCAATGAACATCGAAGATTATCGGAACTACTGTCTCTCACTGGGCGATGACGTGGAAGAACGCATGCCATTCGGGGCGTTCAAGGCCGCGGAAGGCGTATTGGCATTCTATGTCTGTGGCCACATGTTCTCATTCTTCGACTGCAACGATTTCCGGGTCGTCACACTCAAATGCCAACCTGATCGAATAGACGAACTAAAGGCCTATCACGACTGCATTGGTAAACCGTTCAATCTGCCTTCCAAATATTGGATTGGTGTGGATGTGATGAGCGCTCCCGACGAACTTCTTCGTGAACTTACACTTGACTCCTACAAAATTGTTAAGGAAAAATACAATAGGCCTAAGCCTAAAACAAGAAAGTAAATAATTCAGTAATAGACAATTAATCTACAAAACAATGGTAAAACCGAAAATAACTATCACACCGGCAACACCCAATGACATTCACACTATATATGATTTCATCCACGAAATGGCCATCTACGAAAAATGTGAAGAGGACTTTGTCACTGACGAAAAGACACTTTACACATCTCTCTTTGAGCAACATGCGGCTGAATGTCTCTTGATACGTGAAGATGGTTGCGATTCTGTTGTTGGTTTTGCCATCTTCTTCCATAACTTCTCTACCTTCGTCGGCCGGCGTGGTCTCTACATAGAGGAGCTCTACATTGTGCCCGAGAAACGGGGCAAAGGCTACGGCACCGCTATGTTACACCATCTGGCCCAAATAGCTGTGGAGCGCAACTGTGGACGCATGGAGTGGATCTGCATTGACTGGAATGAACCCGCTTTGTCTGTCTACCGCTCAATCGGCGCCATACCAATGGACGAATGGACAATTCAACGAATGAACGAACAGACGCTGAAACAGTTTGCCCAAAGTGAATAACATTTTCGTAAATAGCAGATGAAAGATATAACTGGGCAGAGACAAACAATAGAGGAGCAATCTGCGTCCTCGCAGATTGGGAAATCAGGATTTTCCTCCAACAAGAAGGATTTTCTATTGTTGCACCTCTCTGTTTTCATTGCTGGATTCACTGGTGTTTTAGGCAGACTCATTTCATTGGATTCTGCCGTGCTCGTGTGGCACCGTATGGCTTGGGCTGCCGTCTTGATGGTCTTGTTTCTTATAATCCGCAAAGAGTTGGTGCGTTATCATTTCCAAGACCTTTTGAAAATGGGTGGAGTAGGGGTTCTGCTTGCCCTGCACTGGGTCTTCTTTTACGCCAGCATCAAAACCTCCAACGTCTCCATCGGCGTTGTCTGTTTCTCGTCGGTAGGCTTCTTTACCGCCTTGTTTGAGCCGATTATCAATAAACATCGTTTCTCAGCACGTGAGTTTCTTTTCAGTATACTCACTTTACTAGGTGTCTATCTTATTTTCCAATTTGACACCCGTTATCGATTGGGCATTGCCTTGGGTATCGTCTCTTCTGCGCTCTATGCTCTGTTTGCTATTGCCAACCAGCATGTGGGCAAACATTACGAGGCAAAGAATATGCTCCTGTGGGAAATGCTTGGCGGGCTCATTGTGCTCACCTGCTTGATGCCATTGTATAATATAATCATCCCCGTCGGGCGACTGATGCCTGCGGGGACGGACTATCTCTATATGGCCTTTATGGTCGTTGTCTGTACTATTGGATTGTGCTTGCTCCAAATTATCGTATTACAGAAAATTGACGCATTTACTGTCAATCTGACCTACAATTTGGAGCCTGTTTACAGTATCTTGCTGGCAATGTTGATTTTCAGCGAGTACAAAGAACTAAACTTCTCGTTCTGTCTTGGCGTCGTGCTGATCATCGCATCGGTGATGCTGCAGACGTGGAGCAAAACGAGAAGTCGTGTGGAAAAACTGCAATAATTCTGTTTCTCTTATTTACGTACGATAACGCTACCGCTGCCTTGATGGGTGGCGAGAATCAAAACCTCAGCTATCTGCACATGTGCGGGGGCATTAGCAGCATAAACAGCCACATCGGCGATGTCGTCACCAGTCAGAGGCTTGATGCCCTTGTAGACGTTAGCGGCACGCTCGGTGTCGCCATGGAAACGGGTATTGCTGAAGTTAGTCTCCACAAGACCTGGCTTAAGATTCGTCACGCGCACGGCACTGCTGGCCACATCGAGGCGAAGTCCATCGGTGAGAGCTTTGACAGCGGACTTGGTAGCGCAATAAACATTACCGTTGGCATAGGCGGCGTCACCAGCCACAGAACCAACATTGATGATATGTCCGCGGTCACGTTTCACCATGCCCGGCACAATGAGACGAGTCATAGTAAGGAGACCCTTGATGTTGGTGTCAATCATCGTCTCCCAATCCCCAAAGCTGCCTTCATATTCGGGCTCCAAACCGAGAGCCAGACCAGCGTTGTTCACCAGCACGTCAATCTCTTGCCACTCAGCGGGCAGACTGTTCACACAGCGGGTAGCTGCTTCACGATCGCGCACATCGAAGAGCAATGTGGTTACTTTTGTGCCTTTATCGGCCAATTCTTTGCGAATCTCCTCCAACTTTTGCTCATTACGTCCAGTCAGGATCAGTTTGTCGCCATTCTCGGCGAATTTTCTTGCGCAGCCGAGGCCAATACCGCTCGTAGCGCCCGTTATCATAACTATCTTATTCATAACCAGTAAATTATATATTAATATTTAATTCAAAAACGGATTACAAAAATACAACAATTTTCAATGTGAACATCTTTTTCATAACGAGGATTTTCATTATTTTTGCCGCCCTTTAATTATGGAAAACACGATTTTGCAAATATCACAATGGTTACAAGAAGCCGACGCTATCGTTGTGGGCATCGGTTCTGGGCTCTCTTCTGCCTGCGGCTATAACCATTACAATACGGTGCCATTTTTCAGTGATAATATGAAGCCATTCATTGAAAAATATGGCTTCAAGTCTCTGTTTCAAGGTCTTACCTATCTCTATTCAACTCCTGAGGAGGAGTGGGCGTATCTTGCTCATTATATTAAACTTATGTATGATACTCCCATTGGAAAACCATATCGAGATTTGTTTAAAATATTAAATGGCAAGCCCTATTTTATTCTGACTACTAATGTCGACATGCAACTTGACAAGTTATTTCCAGAAAACAATATCTGTCACTTCCAGGGTGACATGCGATATCGGCAATGTCAGCAACCATGCAACGATGAGGTCTATTCAAATGATAACATCGTGAAAATGATTGACGAATTGGATGATCCCACTAAATTGCCTTCGGACATGGTTCCCCGTTGCCCAGACTGTGGCCGTGTAATGACTTTGTGGGTACGGGATGATCATTTTCTGGAAGGCAGTCATTGGCAGCAACAGATAGCACGTTACCGAAGTTTTTTGGAGACCTATCATGATAATAAAATCCTATTCTTAGAAATGGGAGTTGGTGATATGACGCCGAATATCATCAAATTGCCATTCTGGAAAATGACTGCGGAGTTACCTGATGCTCGATATGTCATCATCAATACAAAGGGAGTGGAAAATAAGTCTGCGCTTACCGAACTTTGTCAGGCATCGCCCACTTGTTGTGCTCACGGTGGTGGCAAGCGCCCCACCATCCCGTTGCAATTGCAGGGTAAAGCCTTAGCATACGACGAAGATTTGGCGATTGCATTGCATCAGTTGTCACATAAGCAATGTGACAAATAGGGTTGTCGACCATTTGATACTCTTTTATCGACCATTTGAAGCATTGAAGTCGGTTTATCGACCATTTTCTCAGAATTTTGCAAACCACCTATAGCGAACATCCCAATTCAAACGCTCTCTTCAAGTCTTCGCTCCCCACATCTCCCTTTTCCCGTGCGCCACGTACCAGTACCCGGCCCGCATCTTCTATCTTGAAAAAGTTGAGGCAGAGCTGATATTCAGTTAGGATAGCATCAAAAAGAGTAGGGGACGAGGCGCCACCTACGAGGATGAGAGCCATCTTTTGGATATAAAAAGTGTCGCGAATTGGATTGTGGAAGCGGTCTATGATTGCCTTCAGTTGTGCGCTGAGTCCGAAGAAATAGACTGGCGATGCAACCACGAGCACGTCGGCTTCGGACATCTTATTGTAAATGGCCTGCATGTCATCATTTTGAACGCATGTATGACTTTCGCTTGAAAAACAAGCGTTACAGCCCATGCACGGGGCAACTTTTACATCGTGAACGGAGACAATTTCCACATTGTGTTTTTGTGAGGCACCTTTGACAAACGCTTCCACCAGCAAGTCAGTGTTACCACCCTTGCGCGGACTTCCTGAAAGGATCAGAATATTCATGTGAATTAGATTTATCAGCGACAATGATTCAAAGTTCAGCAGCACAGCCACGCATAAATACCCGAGCCGATGAGGCAAGGGATAAGACCGATGAGCATGCCCCATAGGGATTGGACAAAATGATATTTTTTATTGTGATAAGCCTTATCCATGTGTTCCGTTCCAGGCAGGCGCACAGCCTTCATATTGGCAAAGAGTATCCAGTCAAGAAAGAAGCAGTCGTACCAATCAATAAAGGTCCAGATGCCGTAACTCAAACCCAATGCAGACCAGAAGTTATATGCACCGGCCAACTTCATCAGACCAAGCATCAAAACCAATATGAAAAGAGTTGCCAAACCCTTCTTGATCAACACCGTTTTAGTAAAGAATTTGGATGGGATTCGCTCGTGAGTCTTGAAGTACTCCTCCTGTATATCTTCAGGATAATCGTGAATCCACCATACAGGATTCTTCACAAGCGGTATCATCACCATCAGCGTGAAGGCGATGGTTGCGATGACGGTTTCAAGAATAATGACGGTCCAGTTCATGATTTTATCCCAACTTTTGCATAAACTTCTCGCTCTCTACGACAAAGCGTTCGTGGATGCCCTCACCGACGAGCGTTTCTCCTTCAAGGCATTTCACTGCAAATACCAGACGGCGGCGGTCCACCTCGATAAGTTCGGCCTCGCAGCGGATGGCTGCGCCCACCGGACTGGCTTTCAGATGTTTAATGTTGACGGCAATGCCGACAGTGGTGTTGCCTTCACCGATTTTGTCGCACACGCTCATCAGGCAGGTCTTCTCCATCAGGGCAATCATGGCAGGGGTGGCAAACACCTCTAACGCGCCAGAGCCATACACGGCGGCAGTGTCCTTGTGTTCAACTATCAGTGATTCGCTGTGGCGGGTTCCTAGTAAATTGTCGTAACCGTTCATATAAGATGATTTTAGTCTATGAAATGAGGTTGCAAAAATAAAATTTATTGTTGAATTGTTGAACTGTTGAGTTGTTGATCTGAAAATCAAAAACATCTGTGAGCGCAGCAAACAAATAAGATTGCTTAGCGTTTTAATTCCCGATAGAACTCCCACGTGTCGCTGTGACCGTCGCGGTAGGTGAAGCTCCATTGCAGCTTCTGGTCTGTCAGCATGTCGAGGTGAAATTTGTACTCGTAGTCGATGCTCCCGCCTATGACATCGATAATCCTTTGTGCCACTTTGGGCTCCTTGTCGCCGCCTACCATCACCTCCATGCGGAAATTCTCCTTAATGCCCGAGAAGTAGAAGTCCTCGCCCTCCAGTCGCCAGCGGCTGGGGCTGACATAGTTGAACACATAGGTTGTCTTGTCGCCATTTTTCAGCGTAACCGCATATACCTGCCGAGCGGAGTCGAGGGCGGTGCCATCGGGGTAAAAGTCCATCGTGCCGGTCTCGTGCACATCGAAGTGGTTGCCGTCCAAATCATACTCAAAGGCGTGCTGGTAGGTGTAGTGGCCCGGTACCTCTTGCGCGGAGGCAATAGTCGTAAAAAAAATTAATATCCAAAGAAAAAACATTCTTTTCATTTTAGAGTCTGCGTTTTGGATTTCATGCATATTCCCGCCACCACAGTTTCTGCCAGACCTAACCCAAAGAAGATGTTGCTCATCGCATTGAAGCCCCATACCCACCATTCGAGCACGATCCAGAGCATCAAAATGATGCCACAGACGAGGACTGCCCAGTGTGCCAGTGGATGCTTTTTGAATAGCAGTAAAGCAGCCACGAATTGGGTGAGTCCGTTCAGTACCAACAGCACGAAACCTGATGGCACGAAGTTCCGGAAAAAGAGATCCGGCCAGGGCATTTTAGCCCGCAGCATCTCCAGCAACGGCTCTCCGCCCCACATTGCCCCCGTGGGGTCGAGCCACATCATTACGGCACCGGCAACAGCGCCAATGCCAATGAAAAGAGTCAGGATTTTCAAAAACCTTATCATACGTTTAATTATTGAATGCTTTTTTATATCTAGGCAACAGCCACATCCAGAGCACTACCATGTGAAGGACAAAAATCACACCGAAAACGATGGCGGCAACCATTTCTGGCACTATCAATTTGATGCCGTTCATATCGCCACCGCCTACAAAGCGATAGATAACAGATAAATACAGCGGGTCAAGCAGCAAAAGTATAATAGAGACATACCAACTGCAAGCCAAGAGGATAGGTTTGTGACTAGTTGAATTAACCCCAAATGCCATACAGATACGCTTGCTGAGAAGCACCATTATCCATGCTGCTATAAATGTAGCTATGGGCCCCGCCAAGCAGAACCATCCCAATTGGGCGTCGGTCAGTTGGTCGCGGTAAATGTCGATTTGCACGCCCAACGCCATGAAGTTTACCTTTTTGAATACTCCATGTGTCAAAGCATATAGCCAGTGAGCGCCCTCATGGATGAGATAATAGGCCAACAATGCCACAATTATGCCAATATATTGTCTTATACGTTTCATCTCATCTTACTTTTAGAATAAAAACCTCAACACTCTTATGGGCTTGTCCTTACCTTCATACTGACTTTCATCGATGTATGTTTCACCGGTAGCAATGAAGCCGCACTTTTCCATCACGCGGCCTGATGCGGGGTTCTCTACAAAGTGTCCACTGATAAGCGAAGGTGCCGCCCTAGTCTCCCGAATGTGGTCCAGCATCAGTTGCAGCGCCTCTGTGCAGATTCCTTGATTCCAATAGGGCTTGGCTATCCAATAGCCCACCAGCGCATCCCCTCTACGGGCTGGAATGGGGAGTTCAAATTTAGGTATATAGCCCATACAACCTATCGGCTCTCCCGTCGTTTTCAGTTCGATAGCCCATGTGGTATCGTTGTGAAACACTGTGCGGATGATCTCCAAACTCTCTTCCATATTTTGATGCGGTGCCCATCCGGCGCGAGGGCCTACATCCGGATCAGAAGCATATTTGAACAATGTCTCAGCATCACTCTCACGCCATGGACGTAAACGTATTCTTTCGTTTTCCATTTTCATTATTTTAATTTCGGGAAAAAGCGTCCCGTACTGCGGCAATACTCCTCGTACTCTTCGCCAAAGTCGCGGCGTAGACGTTTCTCCTCCGTATAAACTTGTACTGACATCACGATGACAAACAGAACAAAAAACAGTACCGACTGCCAAGTCCACAGCCAAAGGCAGATGCCGATAAGGTATAGGAAAATGCCCGACAGCATTGGATTGCGGCTTAAACGGTAAGGACCATCCGTCATGAGATGTTTGGTGCGAGGGGCTACTTCATGTCCAAAAGCGTCCAATGGGTTGCCGTCACCCTTGCGACGCATATAGACAATGGCCCAGATGCTCAGAGCCAATCCGATGACAATCAGGATAACGCTCAGAATTATCCGCCAAATAGACAACGGCCACAATTCAGGTTTCATGGAGCAGAGCCACATGAGGAATGGGATGAGTCCTACAAATAACACGCCTCCAATAAGATAGGCGAGAATTTCTCGAAAAAGTCGCATTGTTATAATAATTTTTAATTGAATATTTAATTACTGGAATCACCTTAATATTGTTCTATAAAATCGCGGACCAAACGGAAAATGGGCTCGTAACTGTCGAAGATAGCACCCTTGTAGTTGTCGTAAATGGTATGATAGTACTTGAAAGCATCGCCTTCCTCATTTTCGAAAAGGATACAGGGCACATGGCGCATTGCAAATGGGTAATGATCGCTGTTGCCTGCCAATTCACCCCTGTTCAACGCCTTGAAATATTGTTTTTCGTCATTAATTCTCTCGAGCAAAGTGTAACCGCGCATGCCCTCATCACTGACCTCACAGTACTGCACCGGATTGTTGTCTCCAATCATATCAATATTGAAGAGATATTTGATTTGACTCAAAGGAATTGTATATTTGGCCGTGACACCAGGGTTGTCGACAAAGAACTCCGAACCGCGAAGATTGGCGTCTTCTCCTGAAAAGGAGAGGAAATACATGTCGTATTCCGGACGGTTCTTGGCATAATATTCAGCAAGCGTGACGATGGCAGCCGAACCCGAGGCGTTGTCGTTGGCACCGGCATAGAAGACCTTCTTGCCGAGGTTCCCGAGATGGTCGTAATGCGCAGTGAACACATAACAGCTGTCGTGTCTTTGACCCGAAATATTAGCAATCACATTAAAACATTGGTAGTCCTTCAGAAATTTGTTTTCAATGTTGAGTTTCACGCGCTTGGCATCCTTCGGGAATCTGTATGGCACCCAGATGATAGGTTTGTCAATTACTTTTTCGCCGTATGCCTTGTAGAATTTCAATGGTTCTTCCCATGTGTAGATTAATCCGGCATTTGCACAACCGTCCTTGCTTTGCATACGATGGAAATCATTGGGATGTTTATAGCTGAACAGAAAGTCGCACACCACAAAAACATTTTTGTTTTCGGGTTTTGCCAAATCACTGAATATTTTTTCTGAATCATAATTAGCAGTGTCAATATAATACAATCCGAACTCGCCTTTAATGCCGGGAGCGAACTCGCGCATGGTAAAATCAACACCAGGAATCTGTTTTTTGCCATCTACAGACATACTCATCTTGCCAGGAAAAGTGTTGATATCAAGGTTGAAGGGCTGGAAGGCAATCCAATCTACTCCTGCCTTCTGATACTCTCTTACAAGATATTCTCCAGCCTTATTGGCCCCGTTTTTGGCATATCCACGACCTTGGTATTTTGCCGAACTCAGCTTCTTGACAATATGCTTGTAATGGGGCAAATTCTGTGCTTGTACGGAGGTGTGCTGCACCATAACGACAGCAACTACCATCAGCATTAAAAACAAACCTTTTTTCATAATAATGTGTTATTATTTTGTGTCAATTATTTCCTCCATCGTTTCAGAATTGGGAAAAAGCCCTTGGCCATTTCGACATACTCATCCTTTGTCATCGGTTTGGGCATCAGTTTGTTCATCTCTTCAATGAAATGGGCGCAATGCTCAATCATCCCCTCCATGGTGCATTCCTGCAAAAATTTTCCATCAGCATAGCAATACTTGCAATAGTCGAAGTTAGTGCTGCCGTCAGCATTGGTGCCAAAATCCTCTATATGCGCCATCTTCATTCCGCAACTCTGACAAAATTGCGGAAGCTGGCCCTCCTGAAATGCCTTCTCTTTTTTCGGAAATGTTGCCTCGTATGCCTCGAAAGCCTCAGGATTCTCCTCGGCCACAAAATATCCTTTCGGTGGACAATAAGTTGCCTCCGTAACACCATGTTTTTTCAGCCAACCTGGGATAAGTTCCTGCGCAAGGAAGTAAGGAACTTCGGCCTCTTTAGGTTCTGTATGATAATGTATACATAACTTGCTGGCAAGTCCAAAGCCAGCTTTACTATAGAAGTCGATATTGCCCTCCATGCAGAGGAAACCGACGCCCATCTCACGGGCTTTCTCCAGCGAACAGTTAAGCAGTTCCAAACCGTAACCTTTACGTTTGTAGTCTGGATGTATGCTGATGGGACCGAAAGTCCACGAAGGAATGCGGGTGCCATTGTCGAGGAGAAGTTCTGCCTTTGAGAACATCACGTGCCCGATAATCCTGCCGTCATCTTCCATCACAAAATCGAGCTCAGGGATAAAGTTGGGATTGTCTCTATACTGATTGAGAACGTAATGTTCCGTGCATCCTGGACGATATACGTTCCAGAACGCTTCGCGGGTGAGATTTTCCACCTCACGGTAGTCTTGAGGTTGCTCTAATCGTATATTCATAACTTTACATCTGATTAATCGTTTGTTGTAGTGTTTCCAAATACTGGGCTCCCTGTCCGCCGTCCATTTGAACATGATGGAATTGAAATGATATCGGCAACGTGTTTTTGAACCATCCCTTACGGTATTTTCCCCACATCACCATCGGATTGAGGAACTTGTCGGTGTACTGGTTGACCACACAGTCGAGCTCCGTTTGTATCATAGCTGACGTTCCTACTATCATATAACCGTCAATAAAAATGCTTTTACACTCGCGGGCCACCTGCTCAGTACGTTCTATATAATCGCGGTTAAACTGCTGAATATCTTCCGAAAAAGGAACGTCGCAGGAGTTGATGCCGCCCTTTTTGTTTTTCACCACTACATTGACAGCAATACTGTCATAACGGTATAATTTGCCGTTTTCGGGTAGAAGATAAAGTTCTTGAGTTTGAATGGCCGCCTTGCCAACACACCAACACAGGAGCATATTGAGTTTCATTCCGCTCTTTCGACTATGTTTTACCAAACGGTTCACATTCATTGTTTTCACCAGTGTCACCATCGGCATCGGTGCATTTAGCCACATCTCAAAAGCGAATGCTCTATTTGTTTCTTGGGGATTGACCTCTTTTTTCATGACTATGATTACTCTTCGATTAATAATAACAGCGGCTGCAAAAATACAACTTCCCAAGCATCTTTTAACAATCCATTGCGAATATTTTATACTTTTGCACCAGAAATCTCAAGATTCTACCTAATACTGATATTAATGCAAAAACTCCACTTTCTCACTGCATGTTTTTTGCATGAAAACGAGAGCCGAACAAGTAGATCTTTAAACTTAATATTATGAATCAATCCAGTGTCATCCTCAAACTCTTCAAACAGTTATCTTTGATTTTCCTGTTGTGCATCATCGTTGTCGGTTGCACCCCTAAGACACCCGTACAGGACAACGGCGAAGATACTTCCGTTCAAGGATTGCCTTGTGCGGAGGAACCTGGAAACACCGAGGAAAACAAGGATCCTGAAGTAGATCCCCAGAATCCAAATTCTTCTGTTAAAGCTGAAAAATACCTTGTCAACTTAGATGCTACCAAGAAAGTCAATTTGAACGAAAAGGGCAAATTTATAGTTGGGATTGGATTGGAAGGCCAGTATCACCCAACGGAGCACTCTAATATGGTTCATGACAGCGATACCATTGAATCCAGCAGTGCTGCATATGCACGTATCACACCAGATAGTGTAAATTTCAAGTTTGAACCAAAATCTAAGATTGTTCCGATAGTTCCGACAGGATCGGAGGTAGTATTTATCATGACACCATTAAAAGAGGGAACATACGATGTTAGTGCTACCATAGAACTATTTGATAATGAAGAATGCACAGGAATCGGCATTCCCAAGGCATCAGGCGAAGTGAGTGTAATGGTGACAGTAGACAGGGCTGGAAATGTCAAGAGTCACTTTCGGGAAATGGGGTCTGAGTTCTGGAAACAGCTCAAGAAATTCTGGGCTGCCCTGTTGGTTATCGTCTTTGGCGCTTTACTGTTCGTGATCCGCAAATTTGTAAAGAAGAATACAGGCTATACTGGAGAAACTACAGAGAAAACGGATAAGAATCCTAATGATAAGGTGAAGACAAAGAGTAAGAAAAAAGTTGAGACACCTACAAAGGAAGAATAGGGGGAGACTCATATCTCTCTATCTGGATTTAATTAGTCTTCTTGCTTCCATTATTTATCTAGATGAAGCAATAGAGTACTATCCACACTTTTTCAGACAAATTCTTCATTTTTTTTAGAAAAAAATAGGAGATTTTATTGTGATTTTTTTTTATTTTCGCCGCTTTTTAATTCCCATCGCTATGGATACCAAGTATATCTTCATCACAGGAGGAGTAGCTTCCTCATTGGGAAAAGGCATTATTTCAGCCTCATTAGGCAAACTGCTTCAAGCCCGCGGCTACAAGATCACGATTCAAAAATTTGATCCCTACATTAACATCGACCCAGGAACACTAAACCCCTACGAACATGGCGAGTGCTATGTGACTATGGACGGCATGGAAACCGACCTCGATCTCGGCCACTATGAACGATTTACCGGTATCCAAACCACCCGCGACAACAGCGTGACTACCGGACGTATCTATATGAGCGTCATTGAACGCGAGCGCCGGGGCGATTATCTCGGCAAAACCATCCAGGTGGTGCCGCATATCACCGATGAGATCAAACGCCGCATCCTGCTGAATGCCACAAAAGAGCATTTCGACTTCGTCATCACCGAAATCGGCGGCACTATTGGCGATATTGAAAGTCAGCCCTTCTTGGAGGCTATTCGCCAGCTACGTTGGGAGTTAGGACCGCAACGGGCCCTTAATGTGCATCTTACTTACATTCCATATCTTGCAGCTGCCGGTGAACTAAAGACTAAGCCCACTCAGACCAGTGTAAAACAACTTCAAGGTCTGGGAATCCAACCTGAAGTGCTGGTTTTACGCACAGAGCATGACCTCAACGATGATATTCGGAAGAAAGTGGCTCACTTCTGTAACGTAGAGGTTGCAGCGGTCATCCAAAGTCAAGACTTGCCAAGCATCTATGAGGTACCCATTAACATGCAGCGTCAGGGTCTTGATGCCATCTGTCTCAAAAAGATGGGCATAGAGCCTGGTGAGACACCGGATTTGGGGCCATGGTACGACTTCCTAGACCGTCGCAAACGGGCACAATCTATTATCAATATTGGTCTGGTTGGCAAATACGACCTTCAGGACGCCTATAAGAGTATCCTCGAGAGTCTTGCCCATGCAGGCACTTACAATGACCGCAAAGTGAAGACACACTTCATCAACAGCGAACACATTACGAAAGAAAATGTGGCCGAGATGCTGTCTGGTATGGCTGGCATCGTCATCTGTCCAGGATTTGGCCAGCGTGGTATAGAAGGCAAAATTCTAGCAGCTGAATACACCCGAACTCATGATATACCGACTTTCGGTATCTGTCTCGGCATGCAGATGATGGTCATCGAATTTGCCCGCAACGTGCTCGGTTATGCCGATGCCAACAGCAGCGAGATGGATGAGCGGACTCCCCACAACGTCATCGACATTATGGAGGAGCAGAAGAATATCACCCAGATGGGCGGCACCATGCGACTGGGAGCCTACGACTGCGCACTCACTCCGGGCAGCCGCACCTCTCAGGCCTATGGCAAGACCGAACTCATCCGCGAGCGCCATCGCCACCGCTAT
>JAILCI010000007.1 GCA_024686335.1 Bacteroidales bacterium
GAGCGGGTGGCATTCATGTCGGCTTGATCTTTTGACAACTTTTCTATCAAGAGAAAAGTTGAAGAATTATAATTATGTAAGATGCCTGCCATGAAGCCATGGTCTCCCTAAAAAAAACGTCTATTAGCAATATACTTGGGCGTACAAGCTACCATCAGGTATATAGTCCCTAATTTAAAGCATAAAAAAGGTCACGCAATAACGTGACCTTTTATTTCAGTAGAGATGTCCCATGGAACGTCTCTTATTCTTTTAGTTAGCCTCTTCTTTAGCGTATTCGGATTTGAATACAAAGATGAATGTAACAGCAACTATCAGTGCGTAGCCTGCAAAGATGTACCATGCGCTTGACCAACCATTCATGATGGTGTAGGGATCTGCATGTTGTCTGAGCGGATTGAAAACAAAGTGATTTAATACAGCTTGGGCGCTAAAGGTACCGACTGTAGCACCAATACCGTTAGTCATCAACATGAACAAACCCTGGGCCGATGCACGAATAGACTGATCGGTCTGCTGATCTACGAAGAGAGAACCACTGATATTGAAGAAGTCGAAAGCGACACCGTAGACGATACAGGAGAGAATGAACAACCAAACTCCCGGTCCGGGATTGCCTAATCCGAAGAAACCAAAACGGAAAACCCATGCGAACATGGCTATCAACATTACCTTCTTGATGCCAAACTTACGCAGGAAGAAGGGTATCAGCAGAATGCATAATGTCTCGGAAATCTGTGAAATGGAAATAAGCATATTAGCATGCTTTACGCCGAAAGTGTCAGCATACTCAGGAATGTGTCCAAAACTGTGAAGGAACGGATTTGCAAAACCATTTGTGATCTGAAGAGATACGCCCAAAAGCATGGAGAAAATGAAGAAAATAGCCATCTTTTTCTCTTTGAAAAGAGAAAATGCACGTAAACCGAACACGTCAACAAGAGAGGTGGTCTTCTTGTCATTGTTGGTCTTGCATTTTGGAAGACTGAATGAGTAGATACCCAGAACTAGTCCAATGCATCCGCTCATAACGAACTGACTTGCAGTTGGCTGGAATCCAAGTAAATCGACGCACCACATGGCAACAATAAAACCTATGGTACCAAAAACTCGGATGGGAGGAAAATTCTTGACTCTATCCAAGCCGGCTAATTCTAGTGCGTTGTATGCCACAGAGTTGGATAATGCTAATGTAGGCATATAAAATGCTACGCCAATGGTGTACAGCGCAAACAGAGGTCCAAATTGTACACTCTCTCCAGCACTTAAACCATATAGTCCGGCACAAATCATGGCGATACCAGAAATTAAATGACTGATCCCCAACATTTTCTGAGCCTGTATCCAACGGTCTGCAATAATACCTATGATGGCTGGCATGAAGATAGAGACAATACCCTGGATGGAGTAGAAAATGCCGATTTGATGACCTAAACCATGCAAGTGCAGATAGGTACCCATGCATGTAAGGTATGCTCCCCAGACGGCAAACTGGAGAAAATTCATGATAATCAAACGGATTTTTAACTGCATATATGACTTTTTATAGATTTCAACGTTGAATTAGACCTGATCCAAAAATAAGGTCTGAAAAATTAAGCAGCAAAAATAAAAAAAATATCAAGCGATAATCTATCCCTAATTATCTTTAAGACGTTTCGTTAAACGACTCTATAATATGCGTTAAGAACTATTTTACCTTGAAATCGAACAGTTTCTTTCCTTCCAAATAACCCTCCAACCTGTCGTTGATTTTCACCGGACCCACACCAACGGGAGTGCCGGTAAAGATTATATCACCCATTTTCAGGGTGACAAAACGCGAAACGTATGAGATAATCTGGTCAACAGTGAACAGCATATCCTTTGTGTGACCAGTCTGCACTTGTTCACCATTGAGGAGCATGTGAAAATGGAGATCTTGCACCTCTGGGAGCTCTGTTTTGGGCAGAAACTTACCAACCACAGCCGAACCGTCGAAGGCTTTTGCAATTTCCCAAGGCTCTCCATCTTTGATACAAGCACGCTGTATGTCGCGTGCGGTGAAGTCAACCCCAAGACCAATCTCATCATAGTAAAGATGTGCAAACTTTTCCTGAATGTGTCGTCCTAAGCGGTTAATCTTGACGATGATCTCCGTCTCGTAGTGCACCTCTTCTGAGAAGTCCGGAATAAAGAACGGTCTATTGCATCGTGTTATGGCTGATTCCGGCTTCATGAAGAAAACGGGGTCCTTAGGCGTTGAATGTTGTAGTTCGGCTATGTGTGCCGCGTAGTTGCGACCGATACAGATGAATTTCATAATTATTCTTAGAAGAAATTGACTCCTCCAACTATCTCAATATATCCCATTTTTGATTTCAAACTCTCGCCAGTCATGCTGTTCACAGCTTGACCTCTTCCTTTGAAAAAGTTGGTTACAGTGTGAGCATAGTTGATGTAAAGACTTACTCTGGTGTTTTGAGTAATAGAGTATTCTGCACCAATACCTCCATAAATAGCTTCTTTCAGCAGGGAACATTCATTGTATTTACTCTTCTGTCGTTCCCATAATTCCGGTTCCTCTCCAGCTTCCCCACTCATGAAGAAATAGCCATCCCGGTTGGTTGCACCTATAAGTAAACTGTTGTAAATACCGACGTTACCACAAAAACTAAAGTTATGAGCCGGATTGGTTTTCATCGTGACTCCAAGTGGTACGGTAATATACTGGGTCGTGTATGTTCTGTTGGTCGTTGTTCCAGGTGTTATGATTAGTCCTGGAATCTCAACATTATCCACGTAAGTCAATTTGCCGCCTAAACGTTCATAGTAAACACCTGTGGTGAAATAGAAGTTTTTGCGCTCCGTCAGATTTATATTGAGATTGATGCCAGTGCGGAAATGCAAAACAGCCCCATTACGTTCATACCCCACTGTCTTTGGATACAGCCAAGAAAAAGATGGCGCAAAACATATGCCAATATTGAGTTTGGATCCGTATCCATCATCTTTTTCAAAAGGATCATCTTCTTCTTGAACCCCATATTCTGGACCATGTCCGTCTCTGGGCGGTTTTTGTGCGTAAACAGTTGTTCCGATGGTGAACAAAAGTATGATGACGATCAACAGTTGCTTTTTCATAAGAGTTGATTTTAAAATAATTCTGGTTGGTCGGAGGCAAACCGACTCTTGCCAAGATGCTTATACGCTAGTTCTGTCACCTCTCGCCCTCTCGGAGTGCGCATAAGATATCCTTCCTGGATTAAGAACGGTTCATAAACCTCTTCTATTGTGCCCGCATCTTCACTGACCGCCGTTGCTATGGTCGTCAAACCTACCGGACCACCCTTGAACTTGTCTATAATAGTACTCAAGATGCGGTTGTCCATCTCGTCCAGACCATGCTTGTCTACATTTAAAGCCTCCAATGCTATCTGCGTGATAGGCAGCGTGATAGTGCCATCTCCCTTGACTTGTGCGAAGTCTCGGACTCGACGCAGTAACAGGTTCGCGATACGTGGCGTTCCACGACTACGGGAGGCAATCTCGTATGCTGATTCATCGTTGATGGGTATATTTAAGATGGATGCAGACCGTTTGATAATGTTTCCCAAGGTGGCAGTGTCATAATATTCCAATCGTAAGGTAATACCAAAACGGGAACGCAGAGGAGAGGTCAACAAACCGGATCTTGTAGTAGCGCCTACCAATGTGAAGGGATTGATAGCAATCTGTACACTTCGAGCACTAGGACCACTATCTATCATAATGTCAATCTTATAGTCCTCCATTGCGGAGTATAGGTACTCTTCTACAACTGGGGATAGACGGTGAATTTCATCAATGAAAAGTACATCGTTGGGCTCCAGATTGGTCAGAAGACCTGCCAAATCACCAGGCTTATCGATCACGGGACCTGATGTTGTACGCACATTGACACCCATCTCGTTACCGATGATGTGTGACAAAGTGGTCTTTCCAAGTCCTGGAGGTCCATGCAAAAGGACGTGGTCTAGTGCCTCCCCACGCTCCTTGGCGGCATGAACAAAGACCATTATGTTATCAATAGCCTTCTTCTGCCCCTGGAACTCTTGGAACATCGCAGGCCGTATGGCGCGTTCAACCTCTTTGTCGGAGGAGGATAACCGTTGATTGCTGGGATCTAAAAGATCATTCATAGTCGCTATTTTTGTTTCTCATCAATTCGGTTCAAACCTTTGATGGCTGGTTCAAAGTTTGTCTTTAAAGTCAGCGCCTTCTTATAGTCTGCACGTGCCTTCTCATATTCTCCTAAGTATTCGTATGCAACACCTCTGTTACAATAGGAATAGACGAAGTCCGGATTTGCTTGGATGGCTTGTGTGAATAGCTGGGCTGCCTCTTCGTACTTGGTCTCATCATCTAAATAGAGGAATCCAAGATTGTTGAGGGATGGCACATGCGTAGGATCTAAGCCAATAGCTGTCTTATACTCCTGAATGGCTTCATCTCTACGACCCATGTCCTGATACATCTTGGCCAGATTGTATCGGATTTCAACATTGTTAGGATCAACGTTAAGAGCATTTGTGTAGTAGTCAATAGCCATCGGATTCATTTGCTGCTGATAGAAATAACCCAATTCCAAATATGCTTTTACCTCTTTTGGATCTTGGTCAATGACCATCTGCAACATTCTCAAATAGTTGGTAGTGTCTCTTAACTCTTTGAGCATAAATGCTTTAATGAGATATGCCTTCGGATTGTGGCGTTGTTGGTCTAAAGCAGCCTGGATAGTCTTGTCGCACTCATTGAACATCCTTTGATGGAAATACAACTCTGCCAATTTTAACCGTGCCTCGTTGTTGTCGGGTGCTTTCTGCAATGCTTTCAAGAGCATCTCCTCAGCAAGGTCTGTCTCCAGCTGCGCAAAGTATAAATCAGATAATTTGACGTAGTATTTACTGCTATCAGGCTGCAGTTTGATGGCTTGCTGCATGTCTGCTATGCCTTTTTGAATCTCTTCATGGAAATAGTAGTAGTCAGCGCGTTGGTAGTATAATTCAGCATCCTTTGGGTGCTTGTCAATGTTGACACATAACGTGGCCAACTCCTCAGGAAGATCTTGGTATTGCTTCTTAGAGTGACATCCACAGAAAAGAATGCCTATGCAGCATAGTAGCAGAAATCTGTATTTCATCATTTTAGCGTTGGTTTTCTTTGATAGCCTCTTTGATCTTGGCCTCTAATTCATCACACAATTCAGGATTATCGGCCAACAATTGCTTAACAGCTTCACGTCCTTGAGCTAACTTAGAATCACCATAGGAGAACCAGGAACCTGATTTTTTGATGACGTTATTTTCTACACCTAAGTCGACGATTTCACCTGTTTTTGAGATACCTTCGCCAAACATGATGTCAAATTCAGCAAAGCGGAATGGAGGAGCCACTTTGTTTTTGACAACTTTTACTTTGACATGGTTACCGATAGATTGGTCACCGTCTTTGATTTGTGTCTGGCGACGAATATCCAAACGTACTGATGCATAGAATTTTAGGGCATTACCGCCAGTGGTAGTCTCGGGGTTGCCGAACATGATGCCGATTTTCTCACGCAACTGGTTGATGAATATGCAGCAGCACCCAGTCTTGTTGATGGTGGCAGTCAGTTTGCGAAGAGCCTGAGACATCAAACGAGCTTGAAGACCTACTTTGGAATCACCCATATCACCTTCAATTTCACTCTTTGGAGTCAGTGCGGCAACAGAGTCGATGACAATGATGTCGATAGCACCAGAGCGAATCAGGTTATCCGCAATCTCCAAAGCTTGCTCACCGTTGTCGGGTTGGGAGATGAGGAGGTCGTTGGTGTTAACGCCCAATTTTTCAGCGTAGAAACGGTCGAAGGCGTGCTCGGCATCGATGAAAGCGGCTATGCCTCCCTGCTTTTGAGCTTGTGCGATTGCAGAAATAGCCAAAGTTGTTTTACCGGAAGACTCCGGACCATATATCTCGATAACACGCCCGCGCGGGAAACCACCTACGCCTAACGCGATGTCCAGTCCGAGAGAACCGGTGGAAATAACGTCCATCGCCTCTATCTCCGTTTCGCCCATTCTCATGATGGCGCCCTTGCCAAATGTCTTTTCCAGTTTCTCCAGAGTGGAGTTGAGTACTTTCAGTTTTTCAGCATTGATGTTGCTTTTTGTATCTTCTTTTGCCATAGGTTTTGTTTTAGTGGATTAATACGAGCGCAAAGATACTTTTTTTTTCTTTATGATTTTGCGTGATAATTAACCCTTTATAGTAAAAATTTGAAAGTTTAATTGCTTTGTATAAACATACTTAACGAATTCCTTTACTTTTTATTGTAAAGTGATTTTTGAAGGATTTCCGGGAATGATCCAGAGAACGTAATGCTAGACTAATTATGATCTTATTTTTCAAAGATTCCGAAAACGGCTGATCCGCTGCCAGACATGGCAGCATATAGTGCTCCACGGTCATAATAGGATTGTTTCAGTTCGGCTAAAACAGGATGTTTGGCAAATACACTCTCCTCAAAATCGTTATGTAGAGAATCACGCCATGATTTGACGGGTTGTTGGAGAATTTCTAGGATGGAGTGTTGTGGTACTTTTGGCGTTACTCCACTGTATGCTTCTGCTGTCGAGACAAAGATGTCGGGTTTGATAATTTCAATCTGATAATTTGATAAATCGAGAGGAATCTTTTCCAGAACATCACCGCGACCAGTAGCATATGAGGGAGTGTTGGAAAGGAAAAAAGGAACGTCACTTCCTAATTGTAGTGCATACTGCTGCAACTGTTGAGGTGCGATGTTTAGTCCGAAATGCTCGCAAAGTCCTATTAAGGTGTATGCTGCATCTGCAGAACCTCCGCCAAGTCCGGCGCCAATAGGGATGTGTTTATCTAAAGTGATTCGTACGCCACAAATTCCGAAGTCTTGGGCCAATAATCGGAAAGCCTTTACACAGAGGTTTTTATCGTCTGGTCCTGTGTCCCATTCGCTATGACATTCGAAATCAAAATCTGAATTGCAGGACTCTATTGTCAATTTATCTGTGAAGAAATCAGTAGGGTAGAAGACGGTCTCCAAATCATGATAACCGTCTGGGCGTTTGCGTACAATATGCAATCCCAAATTTATCTTACAGTTTGCTATATATGTCTTACTCATAATAATAGTCTTAAGTCAGGTCTTAAGTCTACAATTTCAGCGTATCAAAATTCTTTCCAAACACACTAGACGTTTTAGTTACGGTGACAAAAGCCGATTTATCGATGTCTTTGATGATTCGGGTTACCCTAACCTTGTCAGAGCGATGTGCGATGATGAGCAAAACATCGCTTTCTTGACGATTGTAGGATCCATAACCTTTTAAAAAAGTAGCACCGCGATGTAACTCTTCATTGATGCGCTTTGAAATCTCGTCATTTTTTTTAGAGAAGACCATGAACTGGTAGGTCTGATGGAAACCGTCAATCACAGTGTCGGCCACTAGCATGGAAACGAACAGAACCACGAAACTATAGACCAGTTTCTGTATGTCATGTAAGATGAAGAAAGAAGAACCCACAATGATGAGGTTGGCCATCATATTGACTTTTCCGTAAGAGATATTCCGATATTTGCCAATCATCAAGGCAATGATATCGATGCCACCCGTGTTGCCACCCCAGTTGATGGAGATGCCTGCACCCAAAGCTGATAGTGCTGCACCGATGATGACGCTCATAAACATATCATCTACGATGGGTTTTGTGAAGATGCTCTGACCGATGTAGAAGAAAACCGAGATGATTAGGGTACATATGAGAGAGTTGATGCAGAATTTGGGCCCTAAGACTTTCCATGCGATAGCGATAAGGATAGCGTTGAGAACGAATGTTGTCAGACCAATCGGTATCTTGGTGGCGAAATAGAGGATGGATGAAATACCGGCCACACCACCGCCCGTAACCTCGAAAGGTGTCATAAATGCGGACCATCCTATCACAAATATCGCCAAACCGATGGTGATGAAGAAGTAGTTTTTAACCTCTTTGAGGACATCTTTCAAAGTTAATTTCATAGGATGAGGTTTTTATTGTGTTGATTTACAAAACGATATATTTAATTCAAAAATAAAATCATCTGCAAAAATAAAATTTTTTTTTGGTTGGTACATATATTGAAAAAAAATGTATTTTTGCGGCCGTTAACGACAGT
Source organism: Bacteroidales bacterium (assembly GCA_024686335.1). Classification (GTDB taxonomy): domain Bacteria; phylum Bacteroidota; class Bacteroidia; order Bacteroidales; family WCHB1-69; genus F23-D06. Next base: position 8,198 of record JAILCI010000007.1, read on the forward strand.
GGTTGACAACCCGCTTCCTTAGCTCAGTTGGTTAGAGCATCTGACTGTTAATCAGAGGGTCCAAGGTTCAAGTCCTTGAGGGAGCGCACTAATAATAAAGCACTTACAAGAAATTTGTGAGTGTTTTTTTTTCATGTACTAACAAATGTACTAACATTTTTCCCTCCGCAAATGCTGATTTATCCACTCAAAAACGTCCGGATCGTAATACATTTGCGCCCGTGACTTTACGGGTGTTCGGTGTAAATGCCTGAAGTTAAGACTTTATCTCATAATTAGTTGTTGTCAGAAGATTCCGGTTCCGGTTTCAGTTGCAAAATTGTGTGCGCCATGTTGATTAAGTGGTCGGCAACACGTTCGGAATTCTTCGCCAAAGATAGATATTCAGCACCAACTGTCGGGCTACAGGTGCCTTCTGTCAATCTTTGGATATGATTCTGTTCCATCTCGTCAGTGAAGATGTCAATGCGCTCCTCAATCTCTTCAGCTTGCTGCAAAGCCTGATGGTCAATTTTGTGGTAGGCTAGTATCACCTTGTCGTATAGTTCATTGACATAATGTTCCATCGATAGAATCTCGCTAACCGCTTCTTTTGAGAATACAGCCTCTTGCTCCTTAAGAGAATCAGCATATTCCACAATGTTCTCTGCATAATCACCCACACGCTCCAAGTCACTGGCAGTTCGAATGGCAGAACTTAAGTATTGTTGGTCGAAGGTGCTAAGTTTCTTAGATGAAAGTAATACTGAATATTTCAATAATTCTTGATTAAGGAAGTTGAGTTCGTTTTCAGTCTTTCTGAACTCGTTAATTTCAGTGTAATCTAATGTTGTGATGATTCGGATAGAACGATGGTAGTTGGTGACAGCCATCTCGGCCATGTTTTCGACTTCGGCTTTCAACTGACGAACTGCAACAACTGGAGTGCTGAGCATGGAGGGGTCGAGGAATTTAAGACGCGGACCTTCTACCGGTTGCTCATGCTCTGGAATGATACGGCACACCGTCTTAACTAATAAATTCGTCAACGGAAGGGCTACCAATGTTGTGCAGACATTGAAGAAGGTGTGGAACATGGCGAGTTGCAATTGCGGCGCACTTGGGAACCATCCTCCGAATATCGTTCCATAACTCATCGAACCTCCCGATGCGATGTGTAAAATAAGAGCGAGAATTAAGAATATGACGACACCCATCACGTTGAAGATGAGATGCAAAAGAGCAGTTCGTTTAGCGTTTGTGCCACTAGCCATACCAGCGATGATGGCACTTACACATGTACCAATGTTAGAGCCCATACTTAAAAATATGCCCTGTTCAAGATTTATCAAACCCGAGACAAGCATGGTGATGGCGATGGATGTCATCACTGATGATGATTGGATGATACCTGTCAATATAGCACCTATTACAACCAACAACAATGGATTGCTGAACTTTGCAATCATGGTCTTCACTTCCGGTTGCATGGCGAAACCCTCCATGGCTGAAGACATCATGGTAAGGCCAACAAACAGTAGGCCGAAACCGGTGAAAATGCCGCCAATTTGTTTCCATTTATCAGTTTTGGAAAATAATGTCACAAAGGTGCCGACACCTGCTAATGCTGCAAATATGAGCGTCGTGGAGATACTACTGTTTCCAGACATACCAAGTGCGACCAACTGAGCCGTCACAGTGGTACCGATATTGGAGCCATAAATAATGGTGGCCGCTTGAGCCAGACTCATGATGCCCACATTCACGAAACCTATTACCATCACTGTCACTGCACTACTACTTTGGATGGCAGCTGTTCCTGCAATTCCGATGCCAACGCCAACCCACTTGTTTTGGCCAGTCTTGGCAAACAGTTGTTTCAGTCTCCGGCTTCCCGCAGACTCCAGGTGTGTGCTCATCATCTGACAAGCCACTAGAAATACTCCGATGCCCGCTGTAAGTGTTAATAGTGCGATGATAATGCTAGTAATATCCATAGATTATATAGTTTTTATAATTCTTAAATCATAGTTATTTCATGTGGTATTACCACATTGTCACATAATAAAAATGGCGCATGTCCACGAGGACACGCACCATTAATAGTATTTAAGTTGTTTGTAATTGTATACTGTTGTTCTTTGGGATTATAACGTCTAACCAAACCAAGTCTCTGGTTGTCAGCAATTTTTGCAGTAGCCGTGCTGGTCGGCAAAATGTCGGCTGAAATTATCATACTGGTGAGACTGGTTATGATGTTAGCATAGGTATTTTCGTCATTAGCAAATTCATCCTCGTCATTTTCTGTTTCCATCTCATCCATTTCCGTCAATGAAACCATCTCCATAGTCTGAACTTTTGTTGAATGAGAGGCTTTATGCCACATTCCGTAGGAACACAAGGACATCATTAATCCCAAAAGAGAGGTGAGAACCCACGTAGCAATGTGTTGGTTATGAATCATTTCAAAAAAACTTTCCAATATACTAAGACGGCGGCAAATATAAAAATTATATTTGATAATACCGTTTTTACAGGGAATAAAAATTCACAATTCTTTGGTACAGTAGAACTCCAACTTTATTTTGTATTTTTGCCCAGAAAAGAATGTATAGATATGGTTAGTGTAAAGAGAACCCCATTGTCAGAACGCCCGTTCCCAAATTATTCTGCCAAAGAAGAAAGGATGAATATGTATACGCATATTTTGGGTGTGTTTTGTGGAATAGTGATGCTTGGAATTGTAATATATGCCTCACTATGCAATCCACAGCCTTATGCGATGATAAGTAGCGTTATCTATGTGTTGACTGTATTGGCCATGTTGCTCTCTTCTTCAATCTATCATGGTCTTCCTAAAGGAATGCCAAAGCAGGTAATGCGTGTTGTTGACCATTGCGTTATTTTCTTCACGATTGCTGGAACGTATACTCCAATCACATTATTAGGAATTTTAAAGGTCAATCCTATTATGGCATGGTCTATTCTTGCCGTAGAATGGATACTGGCTGTTCTCGGAGTCATTCTCAATGCTATAGATTTACATAAGTATTCCAAGTTTTCCATGGCTTGTTACCTTGGTATGGGCTGGTGCATAATAATTAGCCTAAAGCCGGCTATTTTAGCAATGACCCTTCCTGGTTTCATGTGGATATTAGCCGGTGGTATCGCATATACCATCGGTGCAATTCTCTACCAGATAGGTAAAAAGAAACCCTACCGCCATGCAGTTTTTCACATCTTTGTCTTGCTCGGCGTGCTAATACAGTTTGTCGGTGTCTGGAAATATCTGTTGTAAGAGAAAAATTACTCCTCTGTGGGCAGTGCTTTGAAACCTTGCCCCATGATCTCTGCGCTGTCAATCAAGTTGACGAAAGCAGTTGGATCAATTCTGTGGAGGTTGTCTTTCAGTTTTACGAAGTCGGCACGGTCGAGAGAGACATAGATCATATTACGCTCTACACCTGCATAAAGTCCTTTGCCTACAATCAGAGTGCCACCACGTTTCAAATCTTCGATGATGAATTTCCGCATAGCATCCAACTCGTTCGTTACGATGAAGGCTGTCTTGTATGACTTGAAACCTTCCACGATAAGGTCAATGATCTTACCCTCGATGTAAATCAAGATGATAGAGTAGATGGGCAGGCGGATCTGTTTGAAAGCGATGAGTGTGGTGAGTGTGATGATGGAGTCAACGATCATCACCAGTGTGCCTAAGGAAATCTTAGTGTATTTGTGGATGATCATAGAGATGATGTCGCTACCTCCCGATGTGGCGCCAGATCTGAAAATCAAGCCGATGGCGATACCGTAGATGAGACCGGCTACAACGGTGTTCAGGAAGTAGTCGGGCATAAAGAACATCTCGCTATGCGGGATCTGGACCATGTTAGGCAACTGTTCGGCAGCTGAGACAATGCCTTCGTGGATGACAGGGTTGTATCCCCAGAAAGTCTCTATGAGCCAGGTAAATGCAAAAATCATGATGGTTGAGAGGACCGTCTTGAATCCGAATTTCGGTCCCAAAATCCAAGTGCCGATAAGGAGCAATGGGATATCCATACAAATCGCATAGTAACTGATTTTCCAGGGCCAGACGGTGTTCAAAACGTTTGACAAACCGTAGGTTCCGCCAGGGGCGAGCAGGTAAGGGTTGACGAACATAACGTCCCCGACTGCAAAAAGGAAACTGCCGAGGATTAGCATTAAGTATGCGTTAATCTGGATCTTAAGGTTGTTTTTTTGCTCCATATCTAGCTGTTTTTTGAGGCGGCAAAAGTAATGATTATTTTCCTAATCTCCATCGGTCAGTTCATTTAAAAATCTATCAGGAATGCTTTTGTTTACATAGCCTTTGCCGGTCTGCTTAATTGCTTTGACATTGATGCCTTTTTCGGAGAGATCTTTCAGTTGTTTGATTACGTTTCCTTTGCCCTGATTGAGTTGTCCCGTAGCGGTTTGGTATGAAGCAACGGCATCTTCTAAATTTTTTCCCACTTGATCAAAAGATTGTAGAAAATTCAACATTTTGTCATAGATATTTGAGCATATCTCTGCCATAGACTGTGCTTCTTTGTTACGCGTGTCGATTTTCCACATGTCAGCAATTAAACGGAGACTAGAAATCAGGTTGGTGGCAGAGATGAGGACTACTTTCTTTTTATAAGCATCTTCCCAAAGAGATGGGTCGCTTTGCATGGCTAACAGGTATGCGGATTCAACAGGCATAAACATCATTACGAAGTCGATGTTGCCGGGTGTGAGCTCGGCATAGTCTTTCTTTGCTAATTCGTCAATGTGAGATCTCACTGAAGCAAGATGCTCTTTGAGACACTTTGTTTTCACTTCGTTACCATCGGCATTATAGTATCGTTCGTATGCTACTAGTGAGACCTTAGAGTCGATGACTATGCTTTCTTGACTACCAGGTTCATCTGAAGGGAAAAAGATAATGAAGTCAGGAATCTCTTTGACTCCATTCTTGTTTATGTATTGTTCTTGTTTTTTGTAATGGATATCCTTAATGAGTCCGCTATTCTCTAATATTGTCTCCAGTGTGAGCTCTCCCCAGTTGCCGGCGCGCTTGTTTTCTCCCTTGAGAGCATTGGTTAGGTTTACAGCATCCTCTGAGATACTTTTTGTCTGTTTGACAATCTCTTCAATTTGGGTTCTCAAAGATGCATGTAACTCTCCTTGTGTGATGCTACTTTGATTAATGCGCTCCTTAAAATCGCTGATCTCTTGTTTCAAGGGTTTTAAGAGATTTTCAATTTCTTGAGAGTTGGTCTCTGTAAATTTTTTGCTCTTCTCTTCCAAGATTTGGCTGGTAATGAGTTGCAAGTGCTCGTCGTTTTTTTCGGCAAGTTTTTCGAAAGAGTTCTGATAATCTTTGTAAGCTTGTTCCAGTTGTTGATATCTGCTTTGTTGAGATGCCAACTCTTGACCTTTCTTGGCTATTTCTACTTCTTGGCTGTTTACTATCTCTCGAAGAGATTCGATGGTTTTGGAATCGCCTTCCTTCTCAGACTTGGTTTTGGAAAGATCTTTGTTCAGGTTTTCATTTTCTACGGTGAGGCGAATAAGATTATGGTGGCCTTTTGCGAATTTCACACAAAAGACGAGAAGAATGATACCTGCGACAAGTAGGAATGCGCAGAGGGCAATAAGGATGATTTCGGTGTTGTTCATGATGGTTGAATGTAGGAGTTGATAATCTCTAAAATGCAAAAGATGACGTACTTAAGTGCGTCATCTTTTTGTTTTGTCAGTTGCCCCGATAGGATTCGAACCCATACAAACAGAACCAGAATCTGCGGTGCTACCATTACACAACAGGGCAAGCGTGAAAAGGTGCGCAAAAATACATTTTTTTTCGTATCCTGCGCACCTTGGCGTTATTTTTTTATTTTTTTTTCTTTATGAGACGAAGACCACTTCATACCAGAGATATCCACTTACGATAACTTCTTTGTAGTAAACATTATCTACTCTGAAGTAGAGGTTGCCATCCAGGATGATTTCCTCGTAGTTGCTTGGGAGTTCTGCGACTCGGGCTCCGATGGGAGGTGCTACTACTTCGTAGTCTACTCTGTTGGAGTGCAGTCTGTAGTATGTTCCGTCGTCGTAGTAGTAGTTAACGTTCTTGTAGACGATGATGATGGGAGACCAGGTGTGGAAGATACTGTGAGCGATGACGGCTCCGATAGGCGGGCGGCAGATGATGTAACGGCCATTGATGTAGCGGCAGAAGATGCTGTTGTAGAAGTAGTAGGGGATGCCGTGATAGTATACTGGACGGATACGCGGAGGAACATTCATGTAGTGACCGAAGTGGTGATAGTTAGGGTGCATATAAGGATGCGGTTTCGAACCGTTGTTGTGGTTGTGAGCGGGTTGCGGCTGCGGATGACCTTGCTCATTGTATCCTCTGGGAGTGTCAGTATTGCCACTGTTGTTGCCAGATCCACGAGGATTACTGGTGTGTGCAGTAGAGTTGTTTTCTCTTGCAGAACCTTGGTTGACTGTAGGGGTAGTCGTTGCCGCTCTGTTTGAGGTGGTGTTGTTCACCGGTCTGGTAGTAGCAGTAGTTGTAGTTCTAGAGCTCACCGGCTTTGTTGTGGTCGTCGTTGCAGGACGAGCAGTGGTGCTGGTTGTGGCAGGTCTTGCCGTTGCCGAAGACGTTGTCGGTCTTGTGCTGGTTGTGGCAGGTCTTGCCGTTGCTGAAGACGTTGCAGGTCTTGTGGTAGAACTTACTCTGGAAGAGGAACTAGCAGGTCTTGCAGAAGAAGTTGCCGGTCTAGCAGTGGAAGTGTTATAAGAAGATCTAGATATGGTAGTCTGAGCTCTTTGGTAACTGCTGTTGGCTTTGTTCAGCTGTGCATCGCCTTTTCTAACCTGACGAGCAGCCTGGCTCGTGGTGCTGGATGTGGTTTGTGTCCGACTACTGGAAGAAGTAGTGTGCCGTGCGGAGGGATTCTGACCCATAACCTCTGTTGTGGCCAAACCTACCATGCAGAGTACGCACAACATTGCAATTAACTTTTTCATAGCGATATTAATTTGATTGTGAAACAATACGAAACGTAAGACTCCCAATACCCCACTAAAGTTTAGCGGGAAATGATTAATTTTTGTGTTTCAGTATGTTTTTTTCCTTGAAGACGTACCATATAGACGCCATTCGCTAAACTGCTAACATCAAGGGTTGAAGCACCTTCCTCGATTTTGGTGGTCATAATTGCCTTGCCAGACAGGTCGAAGATGGTGATTTCGCTTGCTTCAGTATAATTCTCTGTATTAATGGTAATGCTATTGCTAGCCGGATTCGGGTGAATCGTCAAGTTGTTTGCCTGATCATATTCCTCTACGCCTTCAGGAACAAATGCATTCCAATGGAATGTGAAACCATCAGCATGCAGATAGTTGTCAGAAGCGAAGATGATTCGGAGTTTATTGGTGTAGAATGTGGTAACATCGGGGGTGACAGAACTGTTATAGTCGGCTATCAGTTCGTTACTATTGTTCATGTCGTAGAAGTATAAATGGTCTTCTGGACTAATATCAAGATAATCGAATGTGATGTCGATATATTCAGCCTGGGGCACTCTGATGCTCCAATAACAGTTGGCGTTGTCTCTATACATGGCGTCACCACTGCCATCGGTGATTGTGCCTTGGGCAGTGTGGTATACAGCGGCAGTACAATTTTCCACATTTCGATAGCTATTGAAACTTAGATGCCAGCCCGCATCAGTTATAGAGTCATCGGTGCGGAAGGTGATATAGAGGCTATCAGTAGTGAATGAGTAAGAAGGGAAGTTGGTGATGTGTCCGGAAATAGTACGCAACAAATTTCCATTGTCGGGATGACCGTCCCAGAAACTTAGAGAGTCGTGTCCTGCCTGTGTGGCAAAACGGTCTATATATACAGTGAACATATAGGTATCGTCGCCAGTAATGACATAGGTGCAGGACTGATTATCAAGGTAATTCAGGTTTTGGCTGCCATCCTCAAGGGTCCCTGTTTTGCTGGTGATGATTTTATTTGAGCAATAGAAAGGATAGTCGGCATTGTCAGGATAAATAAAGCGGATACAGCTTTGGCCACTGCTGAAGCCGCCGACAGCATTAGAATAGGTGTCGGAGTTGTTGAGGGCGTAGTATCCGTTGGAGGAACCGCCCCAGCCAAAGTTGAAGTGGAAATGGTTGTCGCTGTTATATCCGTCACAAACGAATGCGTGACCACCATCATCGCTATATCCAGAGTAATATAATGGACGTAGTGCGTTTAAGTCGGTTTTCAGGTAGTTGCGCCATTGGCTGTTATTTGTACCGTATTTGCTACTGCGTTGAGCATCTGGGGAGTAGTTGAAGTAGGTAACAAGAGCATTAGGCACGTCTTCAGAATATGCTCCAGAGCCTTCGGGAGAGTACATCATATCCACGGAGGTGGCACAATCGAAAATCAGTCTGGCAACATTGTCGTTATAGCCGGACAGCATGTCTTCCATTACTTCGTAGTTGAAAGTCTCGTTGGCGAAGTTTACGGTGAAGTTGCCATAACTGGAGTGGTTGGTATGCTGGCCAGAGCCTTGCTCGGGATAACGATAGTAGTACATTATCTGAGCCATAGCGACAGCAACACAACCGTTGGGAGTGCGGCCGTCATAACCGTTGGGAGATTCAGAGTCTTTTGGAGAATATTGATTGTAGAATTTGGTTTGATTCCAGTTGGAGGTCAACAAGGGAGAAACAACAACCTCTAAGGTGTTCTTGGCTTGATGATTGTAGAGCTCTTCCCAGGCTTCTTTTACATCTTCAGCAGGTTGAAGGCCCAATTCCCGAATGGCAGCGATCTCTTTTTGATATTGGGAAAGGAACATCTTGGCGCCGGGAGCGGCGGTCTCCATGGTGAACTCGCCTTCAAATGCATATGCGAGTACAGGGATGGAGGCGTCATCGGCAGCCATGATGATGAATCCATGGCCAAAATTGAGTACAGCCATATAGGTCTCGTCGTTTTCTTCAATGAAGAAATAAGACTTTAATTCATTGGATGTTTGATAATCTTGCAGTGCTACCAGTCTTTGCCTAAAAGCTTCTTTGCCTAATTGAAGGAGTTGGTCTTTAGGAATGGGAGCGGAGAAAGAATATATAGAGATAAGCGCAAACAGGAATGTTAGGACTGCGGTTCTAAAGGTTTTCGGGGTCATTCTTGTATGTTTTTAAAGGCCGCAAAGATAAGAAAATATCTTGAAGTTGATATGCTTAATTATACGTTTATCTTTTTTTTACATCGGCAGTTATAATAGTCGATGCATGAATGCTTACAAGAAATGGGGAAGATATGTGAGCGACAATTCCACTAAGATTGCTACGAGCACTGCTACAATAGCTACACGCACGAGACCGCGGTCACGCCAAGCCATAAGGAGTGCCACGATGGTGGCTATCACTGCTGAAAGGGAGATGTGTGGTTCGGTTCCAGTAGCGGAAGTAGAGTAGAGAACGTAGGGGAACGTCATGGCAGCGAGCACACAATAAGGGATATAGAACAAAAAGTCCTGAATCCATTCATTTTCCATTTTTTTGCGTACGAACCCAATGGGGATAACTCTGATCAGGTAAGTGGTCAAGAACATCAGTAGCATGCAAATGATAGGGTATTTCATGCTGCCCTCCTTTCTGCAAGACGCATTTTGCGATGGCGTTTCACCTCCTTGATAGATGCGCAGATAGCGGCGCCCAAGATGGCGGATATGATAATGGCCCAACCACCGCCACCTTTGGTGGCAAGAGTGTTGACCCCAGGGACATACTTGAAGAAGCAGGAAAGTAGGATGGATACCACAATAGCCAAAGTTACCTTGCGGCTCTTTCGTGCCGGCGGGATGATGATAGCGATGAACATACAATAGAGTGCGATGCCCATGCAACCCTGCATCATCGGGGAGAGCAGGCTGGAGGCGACGGCACCCAGCAAGGTTCCAAGAGTCCATCCTATGATAGGAGTTGTCATCAAACCTCCGAAAAATGGGAAGGAGACCTCGTCGGGTTCCAACACGGCAAGTGCGAAAACCTCGTCAGTGATACAGTAGGCCATCACAGCTCGTTTGTAGAACGGCATGTCGGGTGCAATCTTCTGTGACAGAGACAATGACATTAGGAAGTAACGAAGGTTGATGACAAAGGTGGTGATGACCAACTCAATGTAGGGTGCGCCGCCTTCGATGAGGCGGATACCTGCGAACTGGCCGGCAGATGCCATGTTGGAAAACGAAATAATGGTCGCCTCCAACGGAGAAAAGCCCATCTTTACGGCTATCAATCCAAATGTGAATGAGACAGGAATGTATCCCAGACATATCGGAAATCCCTTCTTTATACCCCTAATAAATTCATTCATAGATAGTTAATGTCTTAACTTTGTAGGGGGCAAAAATAGGAAAAAAATGATTATAAAAACACCTCAATGCTACAAAGTATTGGAGGTGGCAGCAATAGCGCTTTTGAGACCGTCGATGGCGGCGCTCATGATACCACCAGCATAACCGGCACCTTCGCCAATAGGGTAAATACCGGCCACTTTGCTCATTCTATCTTGTCCACGCAGAATGCGAACGGGAGAGGAGGAGCGACTTTCAATGCCTGTCAAGACTGCATCGGGATGGGTGAAGCCACGCATTTTACGATCGAAAAGGGGCAGGGCTTCACGGAGAGAATTGACAACATAGTCGGGAAGACAGCGTTGCAGGTCGCAAAAGACAATGCCGTGAGGGTAGGAGGGTGTGACGCTTCGTATGTTCTTAGCTATGTTTTTTTGCAAGAACTCTTTCATCAAGTTGCCTGGAGCACGGTAATCGCCACTGATTTGGAAAGCCTTTTGCTCATAGAGTTTCTGGTAGGCTAGTCCGTCGAGGGGACTGTCTTGCATAAAGTCTTCGGGGCGTACGGTGACAAGGAGGGCGCTGTTGGCATTGATTTTGTCGCGGCTACGTTCGCTCATGCCGTTGGTGACAATTGTTTCAGGGTCATTGGTGGAGGCCATGACAGTGCCGCCTGGGCACATACAGAAGGTGTAAACACTTCTTTCAGCCAGGTGGACAGCACCTTTATAGGATGCTGGTGGCAAGAACCGGGCGGCAGTACCAAACTGAATCTTATTGATTAAAGTCTGGGGATGCTCCACGCGTACGCCCATGGAGAATCCTTTGGGTTCCATCTCTAGTCCCTGCTCGTATAGAGTGTGAATGGTGTCACGGGCGGAGTGACCGATACCGATGAACAGATGCTGTGTGGGAAATTGTAGATTAGCATCTCCAAAAGCGATCAGATGGTCGCTTTTTTGTTGGAATCCAGTGAATCTAGTGTTGAAATAGAATTCGCCGCCAAGGGATTCTATCTCTAGTCGGATATTTCTGACAACCTGCTCCAGATAGTCAGTGCCGACGTGGGGATTTTGCAGATAGGTGACATCCTCGTCTGCGCCATGAAGGTAGAACTCTTTCAGCACAAAGGCGTTATACTCACTATGGACGTTGGTGTTCAGTTTTCCGTCCGAGAAAGTGCCCGCCCCGCCTTCTCCAAATTGAACATTTGATTCCGGGTTGAGAGTCTTGTCGGCGAGGAATTTTGCGACGGAGGCTTTTCGTTCTTCTATTTTCTGGCCGCGTTCCAAGATGATGGGACGGGCTTTGCAGCGTGCGAGGTAGAGTGCGGCAAACATGCCAGCGGGCCCGAAGCCAACTACCACAGGTCTGTCAGGATGAGGCCACTGTGGATAAGTGATTGGGACGCTCTCCTCGAGCTGGGTAACACCGTTCATCTCCAAAAGGTCTTGACGACTATCGGGAACTACTGCACTGACTTGATAGTCGTACCAGATATTGGGCTTTTTTCGCGCATCAATAGCTTGCCGGAGAATTCTGAAATCACTCATTTCAGATTTTTCCAGGTGCAGCATTTGACAGAGCTTACCAGGTAAGTCTGTCCGGATATTGACTGGAATCCGGATATTGGAGATCTTAATGCGCATAGAGATGCGGCTGTTTAGTAGATAAATGGGAAGACGCGTTTCAGATGTTTGGCTTTGACCTCCTCCGGAAACTCTGCTTGATAACGTTTGTAGATGTTGTGAGCTCTGGGTACCAGATTGGCGAAGGTCCACCAGAAGAAGACAAGACCTGGCAGTGACCATGTCAAGATAGCAAAGCCTAACCACTCTAACATCTCTCCCAGATAGTTGGCGCTAGTCACATAGTTGAACAGGAAGCCACTGGGCAGATAGTGTTTAGTATCGTTTTCATCTTTTCTCAAATGTCGTATGATATAGTCGGAGCGGAGGTTGACATAAAAACCGAAAATAAAGATACACGTTCCGATGATGAAATGTGGAGACCATAGCCATTCAATATCTGAGTATGATAGACCAAAAACTTGATAGTTGGCTTTATATGACTCGAAGAAAATCCAATAGCCTTGCATCATGGCGTTCAAAATGTTGAAAGCGATACCCATAAACATAATTGCCAGAGACATTTGGCTGTTGCCCTTCATGATCCAAGGGAAGATGATGGAGCGTTGGAAATAGTGGATTTCAAAGATGAGAAGGAATACCATCGGAACGATGTCGAAGCGATGAGGTGAGGCCAGCCAGATGATAATCATAGCGAGGAAAATGGGAAATTCCATTAGGAACCATGCTAGTTTATTGTTTATGGTTTTGCCCCATTTCTTGTTCAGGAACATGCCGTATCCAGCATTGACAAAATAGAGTGAGATGAATACGACGACGCCCATGGCGATCATTACCCAGAGGTATATGTTAAATGCAGATGTTAAAAAATCTGGTGACATGATTCAAATTTTTTAATGTAATTACTGAATGGTTAACTCAAATGGTAAGCGGGCTTGTACGCCTTCCATGCGGACGATTTGTTCAAGTCCTTGATAGGTGAAATAGAGGTGTCCGAGGCGTGAAGCGAGTCGGCTTTCAGTATCGTTCATGCTATCGAATATCAGTTCAAAGAAAGTTTGTTGTTTGGGGTAATATTCTAAGGAGTATTTGGAGATGCCAGCTAGTTCAGCTGCTTTGTTGATGGCGTCATCTATGGATCCAAGTTGGTCGACGAGACCAATTTTGATGGCGTCAGCGCCGGCCCATACACGGCCTTGGCCGATGCTATCCACTTGAGCAACAGTCATTTTACGCCCATTAGCTACGCGAGTCATGAATGTGCCATATGTACTTTCCACGGATTGCTGCATAACGTCTAACTCAGACTGGTCGAGGGTGCGCATGCCGGTTCCGAAGTCGGAGTGGTCATGAGTCTTGGCAACATCGATAGTGATACCTAAGTTGGCTTTGAGAGCATTTTGGAAAGATGGAATCATGCCAAAAACGCCGATAGAGCCAGTTAGGGTGTTAGGTTGAGCGATGATGTAGTCTGAATTACATGCAATATAGTAACCACCGGAAGCTGCATAGTCGCCCATAGAGGTGACGATGATTTTGCCAGCTTTCTTAGCAGCCTCAATCTCGTGCCAGATGTTTTCAGATGCCAGTGCGCTGCCACCAGGAGAATTGATTCTCAGTACGATAGCCTTAACGTCATCAGATTTGTAAGCCTTGCGGAAGGTCTTAATAAAGTTTTCAGAATAGATATTTTGAGAATCACTATTTTTGCCATCATAAATAGAACCCACGGCATAGACAACGGCGATGCGGTCGCCTTTAGCTTTTTCTTCAGGTATGGAGGATTTGTATTTGGAGATGGAGACGAAATTTATGTCTTCGTCGTCAGAAATATTCAGTTTTTTGCGTAAAGAAGCTTCGGCGTCTGAGGCGTAGGCAAGGCGGTCTACAAGTTTTTGAGAATAAGCGTTTTCAGCCATAAAACCGGTCATCTGGTTTGTTATTTGGTTGAGAGTGTCTACGGAAATCTTGCGGGCGGCGGCGATATCATTTGCCAAGGTAGTCCATAAGGTTTGACCCAACACGTTCATCTGTGTGCGATTAGCCTCGCTCATCTTGTCTAAGAGGTAAGGTTCTACGGCGCTTTTGAACTGGCCGTGGCGCACTACTTGTACGTCAACTTTAAACTTGTCCAGTAATCCTTTATAGAACATGATTTGGAATGCGTAGCCGCGGAGATCTACAGAACCGGTAGGATTCAGCAGCACACTATCGGCAACAGTGGCCAGATAATAACCGTTCTGATGATAACTGTCGCTATATGCATAGATAAACTTGCCAGACTTTTTGAACTCTACGAGAGCATCGTGGATTTCTTTGAGAGAAGCAGGAGAAGCTGCTGCATTGGCACTGTTGATATAGATACCTTTGATTTTGCTATCTCCAGCTGCATGTTTGATGGCGGCCAGAATGTCATTCAACCCCATTTGGTCATAGCCGTAACTACTCATGTCAAATGGCATATCAATGGCTCGTTCAGTAATAGACTGATCGAGGTTTAACTTAAGGACGCTGTTGTTTTTAATAGATGTTGTGTCCTTAGAGGCTACAGAAGCTATGATGCCCAGCATAAAAAGGGTGTAGAAAATGCTGATGACAATCATGGCGAGGACGAAACCCACCATAGAGCCAAGAACTATGCGCCAGAATTTACGGCCGCGGCTCTCGGTTTTGCATGTTGTTTGATTCTCGTTATTCATTGTGTTGTAATTTATTGGTTATCTGAAAAAATGTCTCCTCTGACTATGGCATCCGGCTTTGAAAAATGTGATATATTCCAAGAAGATGCTGGTAGGGTTGTCCAAGATGGAAAGACCTAACTGCTTGTTGAGGAGATTGAATTGTTCAATATTGTTGTATGGTAATGGACAGTCAGTGTCTGGGATACTCTGGTGAGGAATACGTGCGGAGTCGGTGAAACTACCCGTAATCTCTTCAGGAAGAGCTGCCGGAATGATCAAATCGAAGGAAGTGTCTTTTTCGTCCCAGTCGGCAGTGTGAAGTACAGAAAAACTGGCGGCATTGACCTGTGCCATTATGTCTTGTGGAATCTTTTGTCCTGTACTATTGAAGATTAAGCAATTGGTGAAGGCTTTGTCGTTGATTAATTCCGCAACGTTTATTTCGTCAGTGATGAGAGTCTTTTGGTAGAGTTCTGTCATTTGTTGACGAGTAGCATCATCCCAGATTTCGCCGCCGACGGATAGTTGAGAAAAACAACCCATATCGTAAAGTCCTTGGGCATTGAGAGATGGTTTTATGCATAGAAAACCTGATGTTGGCTTGGCTTGTATATCTAGAAGCATACACAAGTTCTCCAGTTCAATGATGCCACGAGCGTCTAAGAGAGGTTCCCATACAACGATGGCTTCGGATTTATCTAGCAATAAGAGTTTGACGAAATCAGCGACTTGAGCGTCTTTCAGATTGTTTTGAGCGAGGAGAGCCTCATAATTGTCAGCGAGTAGCTTTGTTTTGTAAGTGTTATAATCTTTGCCGAGTCCATTGACATAGATGCCTTCTGCCAGATTATGCTCAATGAGATAGCGGTTTAGGCAGCGAAAAAAGGCGGCATAGTTTTGGATGTGGAGAGTATCTTCTTGATTGAACCAATATTGCGGTGTTTCTTTTAATGTTTCCAGCAACTTGAGCGTGGTTTGTGCTGACGGAGTATTCGCTTGAGGATCCCAGGCGACAAATATGCGGGAGGATCCAGCGATTTCGGCGAAAGGAAGTATATCGTTTTTGTCCAAGAAGAATTGGGTTCCTTTGTGGAGGTATTCTAATGATGTGATGGCGTTAGTCTGCAGCCCAGCGCGAGAAAGGCGTTGGATGAGGTAGAGTTCCTCGTTGCAGTAGTCGCCAGTGACAGTTACAAGTGTCTTTGCTGATGAGTCGCATTGTGTTGCAATCAGCGAGTAAGCATCCTCAAATGAGATCTGACGATAGGATGAATCATCCTTGATGATAGGTTGTAGTAATCGTGTCATGTCAGAACTACTTGGTTAATACTTGGAAAAGTTCCTCCATGGCGACAGAATCCATGTGGTCAGTGGCGCGAATTCCCTTCTTCTTGGCAAGCTCAGGCAGGTCCTTCACTTGTTCGTCAGCTACGAGAACGCCCTTGTTGATGATGACCACATGGTCGCACATAGCATTGACCTCCTGCATAATATGGGTAGAGAGGAGTACGGTCTTGTCTTTACCGTAGCTCTTTATGAGAGAGCGGATTTCTACCAACTGGTTAGGGTCTAGACCCGTGGTGGGTTCGTCGAGGATAAGTACTTCCGGATCATGGATAAGAGCTTGTGCGATGCCAACACGTTGTTTGTAACCGCGCGACAAAGCTCCAATTTTCTTATGCTTCTCTGGAGTCAGACCAGTTCTCTCGATCATGTCCGCGACTTTGGACTTCAGATTTTTAATACGATAGATGCCACCGGTAAACTCTAGGAACTCGGTAACGTACATGTCATAATATAAAGGATTTGCTTCTGACAGATATCCGATTTTTTTGCGTAGTTCCAAAGAGTCGTTCCAAATGTCCAATCCACACACAGAGACTTCTCCTTCGGTTGGAGGAATTAGGCAGGTGATAATTTTCATCATGGTGGTCTTGCCGGCGCCGTTTGGACCTAAAAAACCAACAATCTCACCTTTTTTTGCTTCAAAACTAACATTGTTTAAGGCGTATTGTTTCCCAAAAACTTTCGTTACGTTTTTTACTATTATGGACATCTTATCTATTTTTCAAATAAACTGCAAAAATACATTTTTTAAGTTATGATTTCACTTTGCCTATAATAATCCGTCTATACATCTATTCGCGTCTATATTTTTTTGATGGATTAGACTTTTTGTCTACCAATAATGTGTATTTTTGCGGCCTAAATGAGTGAATTGGAGCATATAGAATCTACAACCCCCCAGCGCAAATGGTGGAAATCCGTATTGCAGTTGGCTTTTTTTGTCGGTTTGGGAGTGTTGTTTATATGGCTTTCTGTACGTCATTTAAATGAAGAGGATCGTCGGGTAATTTTTGATGTTATAGCTTCGGTCAATACCCCTCGCGGGTGGCTGATGCTAGGTTTAGCTGCTTTTTTTGCACTTGCAGCCGACTTCTGCAGGGCAATACGAGGCCAGATCCTTTTGCAACCGCTACATTATGAAGTCCGAACATCAATGATGTTCTATTCCGTAATGGTTTGCTTTATGGCTAACCTTGCTTTGCCTCGACTCGGAGAAGTTTTACGTTGTACTTTTCTTCAACGATACGAGAAGGTGCCTTTCCAAAAATCTCTTGGCACAGTAATCACTGAGCGTGCGGTTGATATGATTTTTTGGATAATTCTATTAGTGATTGCTATCTTGATTAATTCTGACCTGTTGAACAATTTAGTTGTTGATGCAGATGCTGGTCTTACCATGCGTGAATGGATGGAGGCTAAAGGTCTTTCAATTATTGGTAACAATCTGTTGTTGAAGGTGTTAGGTCTTATCATGGTAGTTGTTGTTATTTTATGGTCAACTCGCAAATGGTGGATGCGCAATGCCTTTTTTCTTAAGATATGGAAGTTTTGTCAAGGAATATGGCAGGGTTTCATCTCTATTAAGGATTTGAAGAGGCCATGGCGCTATTGGTTTTGGACTGTGATGATGTGGGTGGCCTATTTTTTAGGCACTTATAGTTTCTTCTTCTCAATGCCTTGTTTGGCTCACGTTAGTCCGGCAGCCGGTTATTCTGCATTGATATTCGGCACAATTGCTTTTATGATTGCTCAAGGTGGTATAGGAGCCTATCCTCTCATTGTGGCAGGAGTCCTATTATTATATGGAGTTGAATATACTAATGGTCTCGCAGCCGGATGGGTAGGTTGGATATTGCAAACAGTTGTCTCATTGTTAGTAGGTTTTGTTTCTCTAGTCTTAGCTTCTTTTACAGAAAAAAGGGATTCTTTTGTTGAACAGAATGTATGAAATTTGATATGATAGATAAAATCAAACAAAAAATAGTAACTAGGTCGTTTTTCAAGGAAAATGATGAACAACTTCATCATCAGAAGATTGTCTTTACCAACGGCTGTTTTGATGTTTTGCATTATGGGCATGTCCACTATCTTGCACAAGCTCGTCAAATGGGTGATCTCTTGGTCGTTGGATTGAACAGCGATGCATCGGTGCGCAGGCTCAAGGGAGAAGGAAGACCTGTAAATTCTGAACAGGCCCGGGCTTATGTTCTCGCAGCTCTTGAGATGGTAGATTATGTATGTCTCTTTGAAGAAGATACACCTTATGAACTCATTGCCGCTGTGCAACCCGATGTGTTGGTTAAGGGTGGAGACTACTCTGTTGATAATATTTCTGGGAGTAATATCGTTTTAAAGAGAAACGGGAAAGTTTGTGTGTTACCTTTTGTCGAGGGCTTTTCCTCAACGTCAATAATAGAAAAAATTAATAAATAAGCATGAAAAAGCTTCTTTGTTTGATAATAGGTGTATGTGGTTTTGTGTCTATGATGGCGCAGAGTGTTGATGTGACACTTCAGTCTCAGAATATCGCTTTGCGTGATACTGCTGGCCAGACTGTCACAACGGATTACCAGCGAGTGAGCACCTATCCCACCATTTCTGAAGTATACCAGATACCTTGTTATGATTTGTATGATCGTTATTGGGACGTGCATCATCTGCGTAGTCGTCTTTTGGAGATACCTTTCGCTGATGATCGGCTGATGTTGATTTTGGTTCAGTCGGAAAACAATCCCTTTGAGATGCCATGTGTTTATGATGAGGTTTCGTTGCGTTATGGTCCGAATAAGAAAGGCATTTTCCATCCGGGAATCGACTTGAAAGTGACAGCACAGTCGCTGGTCAAGAGCTGTTTTGACGGTGTTGTCCGAATGGTCTCTAACTATGGTGATTATGGTTTAACGATTGTGGTGCGACATTACAATGCTTTAGAGACTGTCTATTCCCATCTCGACAAAACGTGTGTGAAACCTGGTCAAATTGTGAAGGCGGGTGATGTGATTGGGCAAACAGGACATACCGGTAACACAAATGAGGATATTCTCCATTTTGAAATTCGTTTTATGAATGAGACTTTGGATCCCGAACATGTGATTGATTTTGAGTATGAGGGACTGATAAAGAATACGTTAGTTTTGCAGTCGGCGGATTTTGTGGAACTGCCGTTAGATCAGTATAGTGTTACGACTCCGAGCCCTTTAACTCCAAAAGCAGCTGCTCCGAAAATCAATCCAGAGTCGATATCTAAACCAGAACAAGTTAAACAAGAGGATGTTGTAACTTCCGAACCCGAGAAGTCTACTGTTTCAGAACCTGCTCCCGCGCAAAAACCGATCGCTGATGAGGAGGCAGAATATTATGTGGTGAAAAAAGGCGAAGGGTTGTATCGCATTGCTTTGAAATTTAAGACAACTATTGATAAGCTGATGAAACTTAACAACATCAGTAATCCTGATCAGATTCAGGAGGGACAAAAGTTAAGAGTCCGGTAATTGAGTTGACTTGTTTTACCAGCCAAACGGATGTTTGGTAGTGGGCTGTTTGGCTAGTGGGTGGTAGTCACCTTTTAAGCCAACAGGTGTGGCATTGCGGATGTCATAGACAGTCTGGATGCAGGAACGGACCTCCTCAAGACCGTATCCTTCGCCCGCCAATATTTTACGATAGCTTTCTGTGTGGAGGTCTGTAAATCCTTTACTAAATTCCAGTTGTTTGTCGCCGATGGTTATAGATCGGTAGGTGTGTTGACCTTGTTGTGCTACTTCGGTAGGGAGAGTATCGCTATTGATACTGAGGAAATAGCGGACTCTGGCTCGTTTCAGGCGCAGGAAACCAGCAACACGGTC
Source organism: Bacteroidales bacterium (assembly GCA_024686335.1). Classification (GTDB taxonomy): domain Bacteria; phylum Bacteroidota; class Bacteroidia; order Bacteroidales; family WCHB1-69; genus F23-D06. The sequence continues at coordinate 28,027 of JAILCI010000007.1, forward strand.
GTGAGAGGCGACGTGGACGATGTTCTCCTCCACAGGGCCGAAGATATAGCTTAGCATATCATAGAAATGGATGCCGATGTTCGTGGCTATGCCACCGCTTTTATGAATGTCGCCTTTCCAGGATGCATAGTACCAATAACCGCGAGAAGTGATGTAGGTGAGGTCGACGTCATACACTTTCTGAGGGTCTCCGTTCTCAATTTGCTCTTTAAGGGCAATGACAGCAGGGTGGAGTCGTAATTGTAAAATATTGTAGATGTGATGTCCTGTCTCTTTTTCCACTTGTGCAAGTCCGTCGATGTTCCATGGGTTCAACACCAGGGGTTTCTCACAGATTACGTCGGTGCCAAGGCGCAGAGCGTATCGCGTGTGGGAGTCGTGGAGATAGTTAGGGGTGCAGACCGAGACCATGTCGAGTTGTTGGTCGGTGTTTTTCAGTTTGGAGCAGTGGCGGTCGAAGAGTTCCATCTCGGTGAAGAAGGAGGCTCCAGGAAAATAGCTGTCTATGATGCCCACGCTGTCGGACTTATCATAGGCAGCAACCATGCGGTTACCGGTTTCAGCGATAGCTTTAAGATGACGAGGGGCGACGAAGCCGCCAACTCCAATTATGGCGAAGTTTTTCATGACAATAATTATTCTTTTACGTAAATTCTCGGTACTCGACTGGAAAGAGAGGTGAGCAGATCGTAACTGATGTGTCCTATTCTGCGTGCGGCATCTTGAGCGGTATTGCCTTCGCCATAGACGATGACTTCATCTCCTTCGTGCACGGAGAGACCTGTGACATCGAGCATGCACATGTCCATGCATATTTTACCAACAACGGGCACCAATTGCCCTCTAACCATTACTAGACCTTTGCCGTTGCTGAATTCGCGGGGATATCCGTCTGCATATCCAATAGGGATAATGGCTACTTGCATGTCGTGATCGACTTTGAAACTGCGGTTGTAACCAATTGTTTCACCTTGAGGAATCCGTTTTACTTGAGTGATAAGTGTTTTCAGAGTGGCGACGTTTTGCAGGTTAGCTTGAATCTCGGGCATGTCGAAGAATCCATAGAGACCGATACCTAAGCGTACCATGTCGAACTGAGCCTCGGAAAATCTAAGGATTCCAGCGGTGTTGAGGATATGTCGGAGGATTGGGTAGGGTAGAGCATTGCGAAGAATTCCAGACATCTCTTCGAAACGCTTGATTTGGAGGCGTGTAAAGTCATCTTCTGCAGGATCCTCAGCAGCGGCAAGATGTGAGAAGGTAGAAGCCACGCGCAAACAAGGATTTTCTTCTAATACCTTAAGAAGGTGTGGGAGATCTTCTTTGTCGAAGCCTAATCGGTGCATACCGGTGTCCAACTTTATATGGATAGGAAATTCAGTGATTTCAGGATGCTCATGGAGTACACCAATCAGTTCTTGCAGATAGTAGAAATTGAAGATTTCCGGTTCTAAACGGTTCAGTACCATAGACTCGAAACTATGAGCCTCAGCGCCCAACACGATGATAGGGGTGTTGATATGGCGTTTGCGGAGACGTACACCTTCATCGGTGTATGCAACTGCCAGATAATCTATTTTTTGATTTATCAACTCATTGATGATTTCAGCATCCCCCAAACCGTAAGACAAAGCTTTTACCATTGCCACCATTTTGGTTTCAGGTTTGATGAAGGATCTGAAATAGTGAAGGTTGTGAACAATGGCGGGTAGACTTACATTCAGAGTAGTAAGATGTGTTTTGTGGAGTAAACGATGGACTATGTCTTCGAAGTGAAAATTACGTGCTCCCTTGATGAGGACTGCCTCGTAGGTGAAATTGAATGAGGCAAGGTCTGAAAGAAGGGATTCAGTGTTTGGATAGAAGTAGGTTTTTGGAATGGTAAAATCCAGTTTGTGTTGGCAGAATTCTTCGCCTACAGCAATGAGTTTACCGATATGATGTTTGAGTAATAATTCGTTAAGACGTGTATAATCAGACTTTTGGAGCGTTCCAGCCTGCTCAAAATCGGAGATGATGAGTGTCTTGTTGGGCATCTGAGTTTGCGTGTCAAGGTAGTTAAGAGCCACAGTCAAGGATGTCCAGTCCAAGCTGTATGCATCATCAAGGATCAGAGAGTGTTGACGGCCTTCTTGGATGGCCATACGCATGTGGATAGGCGTAAGGGAATCCAATCGCTCGTTGATGACATCAGGTTTGTATCCAAGCACTAACATTGTGATAATCACATGTATGGCGTTTTCCACTGATGCAGCGTCTACAAACGGTATCTTATAGACAAAGTCACAGATGGTAACTAATGTTGAGTTACCTTGTCGTTCTTGGTTGGAAATAAGATATTCTGCGTCTTGGTATCCCCAGGATATTCTTTGGATATGGGAATATGCATCTTTTTCAAGCGTCTCTCGGATTAAAGGGTTGTCGTTGTTAAAGATGAGTTTTTCAGCATGAGCAAACAGGCGAAGCTTTTCCTGCAATTTTTCCTCAATGGAAGAGAAAAATTGGGCGTGAGCCATACCTATATTCGTTAGAATACCAATGGTTGGGCGTATGATGTTGGCGATGGCTGTCATTTCACCAGGTTGGGAAATGCCGGCCTCAAAAATACCGAGGGTGTGTTCCTTACGCATCTGCCATACTGACAAAGGAACGCCAATCTGGGAGTTGTAGCTGTCGGGACTGCGCACGATATGGTGGTCGGATGACATCATGATGTTCAACCACTCTTTGACGATTGTTTTGCCATTACTGCCTGTGATGCCGATGACCGGATAGTCAAATTGTCGGCGGTGTGATGAAGCGATGCTTTGCAAGGCTTCGATTGCGTTGTTTACTTGAAGAAAATTTCCATTTTTCAGATGCGAAAAATCGGAAAGAGGGGCGGTGATGATAAAATTTCTTACACCTTTCTTATATAAATCTTCGATGTAGCGATGGCCATCATTTTGATTAGTTTTGATGGCGAAGAATAGAAGACCGCTAGGGTTTGAAACCTTGCGACTGTCAATGCAGAGAGCAGTTACGGGCATTTTAGGATTCGTAATATCTGCATCTTGCACTTGGATGATGGATGAAATCTGATCGATAGTCATACACAAAAATTATAGACTGCAAAGGTATAAAATATTTTTTTGTCAAGGGTGTGTTTTTATTTGAGAAAAATTTGTATTTTTGCCGTCCAAATTTCAAAGCAAATAATAAAACAAAAGAATATGAAAAAAGATATCCATCCTAAAGAGTATAGAACGGTGGTTTTCAAAGACATGTCAAATGATTACGCATTCCTGACAAAGTCCACCGTCAACACGAAAGACACCATTCAATGGGAAGACGGAAATGAGTATCCGTTAGTAAAATTAGAGATTTCCAACACCTCTCATCCTTTCTTCACAGGTAAGATGAAGTTGGTTGACACTGCAGGTCGTGTGGATAAATTCCGCAACAAATATGCTCGTCATCTTGATGGTGGCAAGAAATAAGAAATTCCAATAGAATTTTATATCTTTGCTGACCTTTTTTCTCAAATGGAAAAAAGGTCAGTTTTTTTTATTAATTTTCAAAGAATGAAAGAGATATCCCTACTTGACGAGATTATGAATAGCGAGGCGAATTTCATCCCATTGTTCTCTTTGGAGGATGAAAAGAAGATTAGAGATGAGCAAGTCCCGGACGATATAGCATTGTTGCCCTTACGTAATACCCTTCTTTTTCCTGGTATGGTCATACCAATCAATGTGGGGCGTACCAAATCTATTCGTTTAGCACAGGAATATTCTCATCGCAAAGAACCTATTGGTGTTATTGCACAGAAGTTCAACGACGTGGAGGAACCGACTATTAATGATCTGTATCGTGTCGGCACGTTGGCTCATATCGTCAAATACATCTCAATGCCGGATGGTGGTGTTACCATCATAGTTCAAGGCATCAAATGTTTCAATATTGAGGAGTTGACGCAAGTCGAGCCTTATTACAGATGTCGTGTGACTCCGTTTGCCTCAAATGATTTTGATCGTGCTGTTTTGGACGATGAAAATTTCCAAGCTTTGTTGTCCTCCATTAAGGATGTGGCTAATCGTATGCTTCATGTTGGCAATAACATGCCGCGCGAGGCTGCTTTTGCCTTGAAGAATATTGAAAGCCATATTTTCTTAATGAATTTCTTGGCTACTAATCTTTCAATTTCTGTCGAAGAGAAACAAAAATTGCTTGAGACTCCTGATATTCAGACTCGCGCGTCTCAACTGTTGTCATATTTGCACCGTGATCTTCAAATGTTGGAACTCAAAAACCAGATTCAGGATAAGTCACGACGCGAGATGGACAAGCAGCAGCGGGAGTATTTCTTGAATCAGCAGATAAAGACGATTCAAGAGGAGTTGGGAGGTTCGCCAACTGAGAAGGATTATCAGTCTCTCGTAGAGCGTGCTAGAAAGAAAAAGTGGGACAAAGAAACTGCTGATATTTTTTACAAGGAGTTGGAAAAACTGCAGCGTACTAATGTGATGGCGCCGGATTATGCGATTCAGTTGAATTATTTGGAGCTTTTTGTTGAACTACCGTGGAATGAATTTAGCAAAGATAATTTTGACTTGGTTAAGGCGCGTAAGATTTTGGATAAGGACCATTATGGTCTCTATAAGGTAAAAGATCGTATTTTGGAACATTTGGCGGTGTTGTCTATGCGTAAAGACATGCGTGCGCCTATTTTGTGCCTTGTAGGACCTCCGGGCGTGGGTAAAACTTCCCTGGGCCGTTCTATTGCTAACGCTATCGGTCGTAAATATGTGCGTATTTCCCTTGGCGGTTTGCGTGATGAGTCCGAGATTCGCGGTCACAGGAAGACCTATATTGGTGCTATGCCAGGACGCATAATCCAAAATTTGCGCAAGGCTGGTTATGCCAACCCAGTTTTTGTATTAGATGAGATAGACAAAGTGATTGGCGCCAATGTCCAAGGAGACCCGTCTGCTGCTTTGTTGGAAGTGATGGATCCGGAGCAGAATAATACTTTCTATGATAACTATTTGGAGACCTCTTTTGATCTTTCAAAGGTGTTGTTTATTGCTACGGCTAATTCGTTGAGTAACATTCATCCAGCTTTGTTGGACCGTATGGAGATTATTGAGCTGTCCGGTTATGTTGCTGAGGAAAAATTGCAGATTGCCATGCACCATCTTGTACCGAAGCAGTTGAAAGAGCATGGTTTGAGCAAGCGACAATTACAGATTCCGGAGGCGACAATTCAGGAGATTATTAATTCTTATACGAGAGAGGCCGGTGTTCGAAGTCTTGAGCGTAATATTGCGAAGGTGATTCGTAAACATACTGTGGAGGTTGTGAAGAAAACTCCGGATTTGAAGAAAGCGATTGACGTTGCTGATCTTAAAGAGATGTTGGGTTCGCCGATCTATCAATCTGATAAGAAGATAGACCATACTGTGCCAGGCGTAGCCACTGGTTTAGCTTGGACAGCTGTTGGCGGTGAGATTCTTTTTGTAGAGGCCGTTATCAGTGCTGGTAAAGAGGGTTTAACCATGACAGGTCAGTTGGGTGATGTGATGAAAGAGTCTGCCACTATTGCATATGAATATCTTAAGGCCCATGCTTCCGAGTATGGCATCGATGTTAAGATGTTTGAGCAGAATAAAGTGCATGTTCATGTTCCTGAAGGTGCAACGCCAAAGGATGGTCCTTCTGCAGGTGTGACGATTCTTACGGCTCTGATTTCCGCTTTCACTAAGAAATTGGTTCGTAGTGATGTGGCTATGACTGGAGAGATTACGCTCCGTGGTCAGGTCTTGCCTGTCGGCGGCATAAAGGATAAGATTTTGGCAGCTAAGCGTCAAAACATCTATCATATCGTCTTGCCGGAGGATAACAAAAAGGATATTGAGGAGATAGAGGATATCTATCTTGAAGGTATGCATTTCCACTATTTCTCTTCTATGAGGGATGCGGTTTTGTTTAATTTTAATGGACAATTTAATTAATGGAAAATAACTATAAATCTGCTTTGGAAGAACGTCCGGGTATAGACCAGCCAGTGTCTGTCAATCCTAACCTGGTGCGCCGTAAACGTCGTGAGTTGTCTTTGGATGAGTATGTTCAAGGAGTCTTGAAGGGTGATTGGGTAATTCTGAGCCGTGCTATTACTATGATTGAGAGTGCCAATCCCGAGCATCTGCAGATGGCTCAGGCGATTATTGAACAGTGCCTGCCTCATTCAGGTAATTCGTTGCGTATTGGTATCACAGGTGTGCCGGGCGTAGGAAAGAGCACGTTTATTGAGGCTTTCGGCACATTGCTGACCCAAATGGGGCATAAGGTGGCTGTGTTAGCTATCGACCCAAGTAGTGAGCGTACAAAAGGCAGTATTTTAGGTGACAAGACTCGTATGGAATCCTTGTCAGTTAATCCCAAAGCTTTTATTAGGCCTTCTCCTTCGGGAAATACGCTTGGGGGTGTGGCGCGAAAAACTAGAGAGTCCATTATATTGTGTGAGGCTGCTGGCTATGATGTTATTATTGTCGAAACTGTTGGTGTAGGTCAGTCTGAGACAGCCGTCAAGTCTATGGTTGATTTCTTCCTGCTCTTGATGTTGGCTGGAGCTGGTGATGAGTTGCAGGGCATCAAACGTGGTATCATGGAAATGGCTGATGCGTTGATTATCAACAAAGCCGATGGGGATAATAAGCCCAAAGCATTCCAAGCACAATCACAATATCGAGCAGCATTGAAGCTCTTCCCACAGACTGACAGCCAATGGACTGTTCCCGTGGAGGTGTGTTCTGCTTTGGAGAATTTTGCCATCGACAAAGTCTGGGATATGATCCTTCGTTACGAGGCTCATACAAAGGCTAATGGTTATTTTGAACGCAATAGATCTGAACAGTTGATTAATATCTTTCATAACTGGATCCAATTCACATTACAGAATAACTTCTATAACCAGCCTCAGACCGAGGCAGAGATTGAGCGCCTTTTGCCGCTTATCCGTGACAAGAAGATTTCTCCATATATGGCCGCCACTAATCTCATAGAGCAGTTGGATAAGGTTAAGGGAATAGGAGATCGTTAGAAAATGCAACACGGGAATAGTTTCCAGCATTATCGATACTTCTTACGCCAATTTTACAAGAGGTACTTTGTAAGGGAATTTGTAGTCCTGTAGCTGTGTGTGTTAAGTTTGTTGATTCCCAACTTCGTCGTAGACAGGTGTTATGTCCTGTTGTAATGTACAACGTGTATTCATAGTTCGATAACCCAGATTGTCCGTCTACCATATTATCCCATTGTCCATAAATTGGGATTCCGCTTAGACGATTTGAGTGGACAGTTAAAGCAGATGCTTCTATTCTGGTCGGGGTTGGTGGTGCTGTGTAATCCACCTTGACAGAACTCTCTTCTACGTTTGAAAAATTAAAGTTTTCATCTATCACGATGGATTTGATTTTGCAATTAGGTTCCCCATTGAAAGCCTGAGTACGCATCAAACATGTGTCATTGCTACCTACTGAAACTATTATAGAAGTGTCTCTTCCGGCATATGCGTGTAAATTGTCAATAATGATGGGCCCATTGCTACTAAAGCCGACGAATCGGTTTCCTCCTTCTGTCCCAGTGCTTGCAGTGACACAGTCAAATAACAAGGATTGCTGGCGGAAAAGATAAACATGTAGGTGTGAGGTGTCCCAAAGTATTCGATACTGTTGACTACCATTAGGGAAGGAGACTTTTGATACACTTTTTAACATAGTTGTTACTCCATTAGTGATCATGTATAAGGATACCTTTTGTTGAATTTTATCAATACGAAGTTCATATCCGTTCCAAGGTGCTGAGACATTTTTCTGCAGATGGAAGAAAAAGGAGCAGCAATTATCATTCGGTATATTCAATAGGAATTCGTACAGGTAGCAGTCGGCTTTGGTGTCGTCGTGAAGAGTAAATAATTGAGCATATCCTTGGGAACTAGCGTATGTCAATTGTTGATTGTTGATCTGCCAATTGCCGTTGTGCTCCCAGACTGATGAATCAAGATATGTATTGAAATCTTCATGAAGGAATCCATTAAATGGATTGCCATACCACTGAGAATTATCCCTTTCGGTTATTTGCCAGAATCGGTATTTTATATGTGTGTTGTCAGTATCTTTGAATTTTAAGGTAAAATTTCTATTTACCCACACAGATGTGTCATGAAGAATGTGCGTGGTGGGTGGTATGGTGTCTGAAAGAACACTGGGAGAAGTGTGACAATTCCAATTTGCCATCCATCCAGAATTTTGAGTTGCACAATCGGAGCGAAACTCCACTAATAAGGCTGGTCCAGAAGATCTTATATGCCCAGGAGAATAAGAGTTCCATCTTCCTAAGCGTGGAGCAGATGGATTGTCGCCGTCATAAATCCAGAGAAAGTCATAGTTTGTTTCGAGATCAAATGATGTGAAATCCAGCGTGATACTATCAGCGTTGGGGTGTTGAATAAGAAAAAATTGATGTTCATTTGTACCATAATCATTTGAAGCTCCACCTGAATCATAAAAAACGCCTGTTAGATTGGTGTCTGTAATAATGTTGGTTGAAGTGTTTAGCAGATGGTAGTAGTGATTCCAATCCCAGAAGGGTCCGGGGTCGGTGTGCGTTTGGTTTGGGTAATGCTGATGGCCTCGTATTTGAGTACAAGCAGTGGAACCTCCAAGGCTATGTAGTCCGGCATTAAGAACAGTTCCATCATCCAGTGTGTCACGATAAAAAGTTCGTTGAGTGCTGATGTTTGGTCTGCGAAGGCAAATGTCGCGAACTAAAGCGGCAGATGCCTGATACATTGCTTCGGTGAAGAAACTGGCTATATTCCCATATGCCTCATGTTCAATGCCTATAGTGTAACTATTAGCTGAGCCTACATGCCATGCTTTGTCTTGCTCTCGTACCATTTGCGTTATTTGGCCGTCAGAAGAGCGAATTATGTAGTGCGCTGAGGCGTGAGCGTTACAGTTTTGAAACCAAGCTAATGCGCCAGAGTATGTGCCTTGCGTATAATGGATTGTTACACCGGTAATTGTTGCACCGTTTCTGCCTTGCGTATAGTTGCAAGATGGTGCAGCTATCCAGTTGGCTCCGCTATAATCCGTATTTGAATTTGATTCTTTGTCGCTTATATCAATATAATGCTGCCTTAGTTTGTCTATATCTTCTCCAAACAGTTTTTCAAAATCCACATCCCATATTCGATGTGAGAAGTGTATCATATTGCTGTCCGCAAGAAACCGATATATCTCATATAAAAAGCTATTGATTGGATAGTTATACTCCCAGTTTTTAGAATCTTCTTGATAGGGGAGTTCCGATAATTTTATGAGAATGTCTTTGTATTTCGAGATGTCTTCAGAGAAGCATTCTCTTCTTTTCTGTAGGGCAGCAAAAGCTTCTGCGTAGGCTAGGACCGCCTTGCGATTATCTTGCAGTATCTCATCTGCTGAGAAGGAGGATAAACTGTCTACAAGTTTTAGGTTTTCTCGGAAGACACCTTTTCCGTTGAGAGTTAGACCCATAACGGTATAGGTGCGTGGAATAGAGTGTGTATCGTCATATTCTTCATTATAAATCTCTTCTGTAGAGAATCGCCGGTACTGATAGGAAATCGCTTCCAGTATTCCCCTTGGCACAGTAGGGTTTTGTCGATATGCATCTTCAAAAAAGTTAGAAATCTTTTTGAAATCCTGCTGAAGTAATTCTATTTCATTCGCTTTTGGTGCTGATAGGGATTGTCCATACAACGAGATAATGCATAGGACAATCGGGAAAAATAGTATGAGGGTTTTCTGAGCAGTTTGAGTAGAGTTAGTTTTCATAGTTGTTATGTTTTCTGTCTGATGCAAATATACACCAATTCGCTCCTTTTGTCAAGAGAAAAATATTTTATATTTAAATTTTATTCAAAATATTGAAAATCAGATATAAAATTTAGTAATATTTACTATTAATAGTTAATTTTTCAACTTTTTGGATTATTATTTTGCCTTTCAGTCAATTGAAAATCCAATATTTGGAAGATGTTTTGGCGAGGTAAACAAATTTTTATGTAAGTTTGCACCTCAAAAGATAATCGCCATGTTAGTAGTAGGTATAGCAGGAGGATCGGGTTCGGGCAAGACCTCCATCGTCAATAAAATCATTGAAAAATTCCCGAAAGATTGTGTTAGTGTGCTTTCGCAGGACTCTTATTATAAAGATAATGGGAGTTTAACACAAGAAGAGAAGGAAAATTTCAACTTTGACCATCCTTCGGCTATTGAGTTTGCATTGTTGAATAACCATGTTAAGGCATTGAAGGCGGGTCATCCGATCCAGATGCCTACCTATTCATATGTAACATGTGCTCGCGGTGAAGAGACCATCCCTGTAAAACCTAGTAGTGTCCTTATAGTGGAAGGAATTTTGATTTTCACCAATCCTGAACTTTGTGAGTTGTTGGATCTTAAGATATTTGTGGATACAGATGCCGACGAGCGTTTGATTCGTATTATCCAGCGTGATGTTCAACAGCGCGGCCGCGGATTGGACAAATCTATCCGACACTATAAGCATTTTGTAAAGCCAATGCACGAACTTTTCATAGAACCTACCAAGCGTCAGGCAGACATAATTATCCCTATTGGTGGTGAGAATGAGAAAGGTATAGATATCCTTACCACCAAGATTCAACATGTCATTGAAAGAGGCGTTAAGTAATTAGGTCTTTTGTTGTTGCTTCTTTGCAGCGGGGAATAATACATTGTTGAGTATCAAGCGATAACCTGCAGAATTGGGAAATAGATCCAACTCTGTGGGTGGATCGTTGATAAGGTGCTGGTAATCTTCCGGATCATGTCCAGAGTAGAAAGTCCAGGTGCCTTGTCCAAACTCTCCGTGGATATATCGAGCCTCATTAAAGAGTTGTGTTTCACCCATGATGGTTACGGTAGGCTTAATCAGTTCCTTACGGAAAGCGGTAGTCTGCCCCATGAAGCCAGGGATGACATTTATATGGTTTTGACAGAGCATAGTCGGCACAGGATCCCATTTAGCTGAAAACTCAAAGAGCGTGAAATAGTCATTGGACTTGTTGGTCAGATGGGTGGTAGGATCTACGTCAATATCAGAGACTTCGTATTCGTAAGGATTTGTAACAATGTGGAAATCAGTGAAAGCAAAGCAGTTGTCATAGTTGAGTTTGCTTTGTGCTTGGGGATCCATTGGGTCGCCATCGAACATGACGTCGCAGATGTCGACGCCTTCTGCGGCGAGGGCAATGTCGTAGCTGTCAGGGCCGGAGCACATAGCGAAGAGATAGCCGCCGCCTGCTACGAAGTCGCGAATGCCTTTAGCAACAGCGAGTTTCATTTGCGATACTTTAGCGTAACCTAGTTGAGCAGCACGGCTCTCATTTTCCTGAACATCTTGGACATACCACTGTGCGCTGCGGTAGTGAGCCCAGAATTTTCCATATTGTCCAGTAAAGTCTTCGTGGTGGAGGTGAAGCCAGTCATACTTCGGTAGTTCGCCATGAATCACCTCTTCATCATAGATGACGGTATAAGGTATCTCTGCATATGTCAGCACAAGAGTTACGGCATCATCCCACGGAAGTTTGTTTTTGGGCGAGTAGACCGCTATCTTAGGCTCTTTGGTGAGACGAATTTCGTTCATATTGTTTTCTACAGCAGCAATTTCGTTCAGAATCTGTTGTGCTGCCAGATCGGCGATCACTTGGTATGTAACTCCACGCACCACACATTCATTCTCCACATCGCTATTGTATGCGCACATAAAACTACCGCCACGATAATTTAGCAGCCAGCTCATGTCAATCTGATGAGCTACGGCATAATATGCGATACCATATGCCTTTAGATGGTTGCTTTGGTCCATATCCATAGGGATAAAAAGATATGAAGCCTGAACACTGAAAAGGCTCTGTATGAAGAGAATGGTTAAAACAATAGTCTTTTTCAAGTTTCTTTTTTTCATCTTCTGATCGAAATTTTATGAATTGTTCCAGATGATAGTAGTACATACCAGTTACTCAATACTTTTGAGAATGAGACCATTTGGTCTAAGCCTATAATCATAGTTGGAGACCAGAGGGTATTTAGGTTGTTAGAATACAAGTTGTTGTCTTTCAGGAAGTATAGGTTGTTGTTCTGGAGTTGCATGTGTTGAATACCTTGGACAGGAATCCATTTTTGATAGGTGGCAAGCCGATCAAAAATGGCAAGACCGGTGGCGGAATCGCATAGAATCAGAGACTCAAAATTCTGATCTGCGATAATGTGTTGTGGATGAAAATCTTCTTCAAACTGGCAATTTACCACATCAGTCTTTTTAAGATCCAGGTCTATAAGGTAGATTTTTTGGTTGGCCTCATCATAGCATGCGATGCGGTTGATTCCAAACATGCATGCCAATACGGGATTTCGAATGCCTTCATCAAAAAGGTTGATTGGATTACCGATTTCTGCTAATTTATTGTTCAACAATATAATGGAATTGGCCTCTTCATAATAGATCATCACTTTTGTCGGGATGGCTGCGTCCACTTTGGAGATTTCTCCCATCTTAGGATTACTATAGTGGAGGCGCAATTTACCATCGGGGGAATAAAGGTCGAGTCGGTCATTATTCCAGCAGTAGATGTTCTCTTGGATATCGGTAGTGAACTGTTCGTAAGGTTGCAATATAAAAGGTCGCTCTTGCGCCAAGGCGTTAAGAGCGACTATTATTAAAGGTAGGAATATGCAAACGATACGACGCAGCATGGTTTAGAATTTGAAGCCGATAGTAGCTAAAACTCTATGATAAGTGCTGTTTACGCGAGCAGGGTCTACATAATAGGAGTTGTAGAGCCAAACATCGTCTTTAGAAAGACCTAGTACATATGCCATGTCGAAGAATACTCTCTTAGCGCGGATGCCGAATCCTGCGGAAGCATAGTGAGCACTCCCCAACCTTTTGTCATCAGCCAGTTTGTAGGGAGATGTCTTGAAGTTATAGCCTGCACGCAGGTAGAGCATTTGAGAGAGAGCTACTTCGCCGCCGATGCGGAAGGAGTGACTGATACCGAATTTTGATACGATATTGTCATTTTCAGTGCTGAAACTGTAGTCATCAGCGTTCAATTTTGCCAATGAGTAGTCAACTAGTTCATATTCAGCCGATATGAAAGCTCTTTTGTTGATGATGAAAGCAGCACTAACATTAGCTTTCAGCGGGGTTGTAAGGGAGAAGTGGTAGAGATTGTTGTATTCAGAGAACTCGTTGCCACCAGCTGCCCAATTGGAAGAGAAGGAAGCATAGTAGGAGTCTTTGATTTTCCAGAAGAAAGAAGGAGTTTGGAAACCAACGCCGAAACGGAAGAAGTTAACGGGTTGATAGATCAAACCTAACTTGAAGTTGATACCAGCACCGGTGTTATGTTGTTTGGTTACAGCGGTATAGTTGCTTAGGCCACCGAGGGCTTCGCCACTTGCTGCTGTTTCGGTGATAGTCATCTGTTGGGTGACATCGAGGACAGGGATACCGATTCCGGCACCGATAAAGAGTTGGTCGTTATAGTTACCGCCAAAGTTGATGGCAATCTCGTCCAAAGCTCCTGAGTTTCTGATAGTTGTGTTCTGGGCAAGATCTTGGTTGTGGAAAGGACTCCAGTATTGACTGCTGTTACCAGGGATGGTGTCCAGAACCCATGTGTCAAAAGCCAATTGAGCATTCAGACCCAGGGAAGAAGAGCTGTTGGCAGCATCCAATAGCGGATCAATAAATGATGAACCGGAGATACCTTCTACTCCGTAAGTGTTATTATAGTCTTTAAGGCGGTTATATCCGAAACCGAAGTGCCAGTAGCGCCAGTTTGAGTTCTCGCGGTTAATGCTAGTACTGAGTACCAAACCTACTTGGGGAACGGCGTATCTCATCTTTTTGCTGCTGCGGTTATTACCATAATAGTTCGCTTCATTTTGCAGAATGGAGAGCGACATTGGTGTTATGGAGACTTCTGATTTCTTGAACAAACCTATGGCGGCGGGGTTGCTCATAAGAGCGGAGAAGTCGCCACCTACAGCACCGAATGCGCGGCCAGCGCCCATATAGCGGGCAGTTCCGACATAGTCATTCTGTGAAAAAAGGAATGCATCATTTTCATTTTGGCCTATCAATGCGCTAAAGAAGCTTAAACAGATGGCGAAAACAAGTATTCTTTTCATCTTTTTATGGTGTTTGATTGGTTATACAATATTGTTGATTACAGGTTTATTATCTGTGTCCACTGCTGCTATGGGAGGAACCACTACTATGTGAAGAACTGCTGTGGGAGGAACTGCTAGAGCTGTGTGAAGAGCTGCTGTAACCGCCTCCTCTTGAGGAACTTCCGCTGCTATAGCTGCTACGGGAAGATCCAGATGAATAGCTACTGCGAGAAGAACTGCTTGGAGAGTAGTTGCTTCGAGAGCTTGAACTATTGTAGCTGCTACGGGAAGAGGAACTCGGCGTGTATCCGCTTCTAGAGCTTGAAGAACTGCCACTGTTATAGCTGCGGGAGGAGCTGCTGGGAGTGTAGCCACTTCTGGAGCTAGATGAACTTCCGCTATTGTAGCTACGGGAAGAGCTGCTGGGAGTGTAACCACTGCGATAGCTATTAGAGGAACTTGAGTTGTAACTAGAGGAAGGTCTAGTGGTAGTTGTTCTAGTAGTTCCATTGGAAGATCTTATAACTGTGGTAGTTGCAGGTCTTGTGGAACTTGTGGTAGCAGGTCTGCCTGTAGACTGAGGAGCTGTAGTTCTAGCCGGTGTTGTTGTCGGGGTAGATGTTCTAGCCGGAGCAGTCGTGGAAGTTCTAGCTGGTGTGGTAGTAGAAGTTCTAGCCGGTGTGGTAGTAGAAGTTCTATCCGGAGTAGTGGTAGAAGTTCTGGCCGGAGTAGTCGTCGTTGTTCTAGTCGGAGTAGTAGTGGTCGGAGTGGTGGAAGTGCGTGCAGAAGTGGATGAAGATACGTCTGTTCTGGCTGTAGAACTATTACGAGAGACGGTTGTTCCAGCGCTTGTACGTGCACTTGGGGTGGTTGCGGCTCCGCTAGGACTGTAGGATGCTGCCAAGGTCTGATATTGTTGGTTGAAAGAGCTTGGAGAACTTACAGTAGAGTAGTGGTTGTTATTGTCGTTGTTGATGTAGTTTGAAGCAAATACATCGTGTTCAGTGTCTTTCATGCGTCCGCGGCCGTTTCCTACAGACGGTCCAATGCTCTCGCGGTGACCATAGTGGTAGGTGTTGTTCTGGTCGTGGTTGTTGTGATAGAAGTTGCTGGCCCAGTGGTGGTGATTCCAATAGTCATATCCATGGTGATGGTGCCAAGGATGGTAGTGATGATAGTGGAACGGGTCGTAGTAACCCCAGCCCCAACCATAGTTGAAACCCCAATAGTCGTAACCATAGTAGTAAGGACGGGTGTAATAGCTTGGCCACCACCAATTGTAACCTAAATAGATGCTGTAGCCCCAGCTATAAGGGTTATAATCATACCAATAGGTATTGGTGTACCAGGGATCGTAGTAACCCCACCCACAGTAGAGATTGGTATGGAATCTGCGGAGACGAGAGGTGTAATAGTAGTCGTAATAGTCGTCATTGTCATAAGATGAAACGGCGTATGTCGGACTTTCCACCAAGTAGTCTTTTACTACAGGTTCTGTTGTTCCTGCGTAAAAAGTCTGGGTTCTCAGCAGATTTCCGTCCTCATCGTATTCATAAACGATGGAGTCAGGTTGCAACTCAGTTGCTTTTGTCGTGGTTTGAGACAGGTCCTGAGCTGCAGCTGCGGACTTGTATTGTACGTCTCCGGAAGATGAATAAACATCATCGTAGAAAGCATAATTTCCTGTCATACAAGATGAAAGGAGAAATGCTATGAAAGCTGATGCGATAATAATTTGTTTTTTCATATTTGCCTCCGTGTATTTTTAAATTTAGTATTTTTGCAAACATTGTATTAGACGGCAAAGATACTAAAAAGTTAATTCTTTGTTGGATAAAAAAAGTTAGTTCATAATATTAAAAATCCTTAATGTATAAATACTAAAAAGTATGGCTAAAAATTCGACTACAAGAGCAGAAAACTATTCACAATGGTATAATGATATAGTGAAAAATGCTGATTTGGCGGAAAATTCATCCGTTAGAGGTTGTATGGTTATCAAACCTTATGGATATTCAATCTGGGAAAAACTCCAATCCACTCTCGATAAGATGTTCAAAGATACAGGACATGTGAATGCTTATTTTCCATTGTTTATCCCCAAGTCATTTTTCAGTCGTGAGGCTAGTCATGTGGAAGGTTTTGCCAAGGAGTGTGCTGTTGTCACTCACTATCGTTTGAAAAATGCCGAAGATGGTAGCGGAGTGGTCGTTGATCCGGATGCTAAACTGGAAGAGGAGTTGATTGTCCGACCCACTTCCGAGACCATTATTTGGAATACCTATAAAAACTGGATTCAATCTTACCGTGACCTGCCTATTTTGTGCAATCAATGGGCTAATGTGGTTCGTTGGGAGATGCGTACTCGTCTCTTCTTGCGCACGGCAGAGTTTTTGTGGCAAGAGGGTCACACTGCACATGCCACTCGTGAGGAAGCTGTGGAAGAAGCCGAACGCATGCTGCATGTTTATGCTGATTTTGTTGAAAATTGTATGGCTATTCCGGTGGTGAAGGGTATGAAATCACCCAATGAGCGCTTTGCCGGTGCTCTCGACACTTATTGTATTGAAGCGTTGATGCAGGATGGCAAGGCTTTGCAGGCTGGTACGTCCCACTTCCTAGGTCAGAATTTTGCAAAGGCTTTCGACGTAAAATTCCTCAATAAAGATAATCAGTTGGAGTATGTATGGGCTACATCTTGGGGCGTTTCTACTCGTTTGATTGGAGCCTTGATTATGACTCACTCTGATGACAATGGTTTGGTTCTTCCTCCGAAACTTGCTCCTACACAGGTTGTTATCATTCCTATCTACAAGAATGAAGAGCAACGCCAGGCTATTGCAGAGAAGGCTCAATCCTTAATGCAGGAGCTTAAGGCTCTCAATATAACCGTCAAGTTTGACGATGACGACACCAAGCGTTCTGGTTGGAAGTTCAACGAGTATGAGCAGAAGGGTGTCCCGGTTCGTATAGCTATCGGACCTCGCGATTTGGAGAATAACCAGGCAGAGGTTGCTCGCCGTGATACCCTTACCAAGGAGGAGGTTTCCTTTGACGGTATCGCAGCCTATATCCAAAAATTATTGGAAGACATTCAAAATAATCTCTTCCAAAAAGCGTTATCATTCAGAGAAACACATACTTTCAAGGCTGATACATGGGATGAATTTGTGGATTTGTTGGATAATAAGCCTGGTTTCGTATATGCTCACTGGGATGGCACGGTTGAGACAGAAGAGAAGATTAAGGAGCTTACAAAGGCTACTATCCGTTGCATTCCGATCAACAATCCTTTGGAGGAAGGTAAGTGCATCTTGACTGGCAAGCCTTCCAAACAAAGAGTCCTTTTTGCTCGTTCCTATTAATATAATATTGTATGGATGAAAGGTTGCAAGCTTTTGAGCGTCTGTTGAATATCATGGATGACTTGCGTTCCAAGTGCCCATGGGATCGTGAGCAGACTTTTGACACACTACGCTGCTTGACGATAGAGGAGACGTATGAGCTCTCGGATGCAATTGTTGAGAAAAACTACAGTGACATGTGCAAGGAGTTGGGAGACCTTCTCTTGCACATTGTCTTTTATGCAAAGATAGCAGACGAACAGGGAAAATTTGATATCACTAAGGTTCTCAATCAGTTATGTGACAAGTTGATTCGTCGTCATCCGCATATTTATGGCACTACCGAGTCCAATACGGCTGAACAGGTGCATCAAAATTGGGAGAAGATAAAACTGCAGAAAGAGGGTAACCGTTCGGTATTGGGTGGTGTTCCAAAGTCACTACCTGCCTTGATCAAGGCCTATCGTATTCAGGAGAAAGTTAATGGTGTAGGTTTTGATTGGAACAACCGAGAAGAGGTGTGGGATAAGGTTCAGGAAGAGTTGGATGAGCTTCAGGTTGAGGTAGCGCAAAACTCTGATAAAGTGGAAGATGAGTTTGGAGATGTGTTGTTTGCACTCATCAACTATAGTCGCTTTATTGATGTGAATCCCGATGAAGCCTTAGAAAAGACTAATAGAAAATTCATACGTCGGTTTCAGTATATAGAGCAGAAGGCAAAGGAAACAAACCGTAAGATTACTGACCTCTCTTTGGACGAGATGGAGGCATATTGGCAGCAATCTAAGACTTTAGAATAATCAACAAAAAAATCGCGCCTTATGAATAATAAAATAATAGTATATATATTAGTATTGTTTTTAGGAATAGTTCCTGTAGAGCTTTTTTCACAGAAGCGTTCCAAGGCTGCTGACCTTTGCGAGAAGGCTGAGAAAGCCTTGAACCAGCGCGATTTTGTAAAAGCTTTAAACTATCTGAAACAGGCTACTCAGAAAGATCCGGGATATGTAGATACTTATATCTTGATGGGTGATGCCTATAATTTTACACTAAAGTCTGATTCGGCCGCTGCTTGCTATGACCGCGCTATCACTTTGATCGGAGAACCTGACCCATTGTTGTACAACATTGCGGCAGCGGAGCATATGAAGTGTGGTCAATATCAGAAAGCGCATGACTATTATGAGCTCTTTTTGTTGAAGGGTCTTCAATATACAGATGTGTTGACCGAAGCGCAAAAAGGATTGGCCAATTCCAAGTTTGCGATAGAAGCTATGAAGTCTCCCGTGGCTTATGAGCTTAAGAATATGGGACCTAACATCAATTCTGAGTGGGATGAGTCATTGGCTGCTTTGACAGCGGATGATGAAACGATTATCTTTACCGTGCGTCGTCCCAAGGATGAACATACAGTCTGTGCTTTCTGTGTTAATGAGGAAGATCTTTATAGTGCAGAACTTAGGGGAGGGGAGTGGACACCCCGCAAGGTTTTGGCTTCTCCGGTAACTACTGGTTACAATGAGGGAGCACAGAGTATTTCTCCCGATGGCAACTACCTTCTTTACACGATGTGCAATGCAGACTATGGTCTTGGCAGCTGTGACCTTTATTGGGCGAAACGCATTGGTGATCGTTGGTCTCGTCCTCGTAACTTCGGTACTCCGGTCAACACCGGTGCTTGGGAGAGTCAGCCATCTATGGCTGCTGATGGAGTGACAATCTATTTTGCCTCTTCTAGACCTGGTGGCTTCGGTGGTATGGACATCTGGAAAACGACCATGACCTCTGAGGGTGCTTTCACCGCTCCGGAAAACCTTGGTGCTACCATCAATACTCCTGAAGATGATGCAGCTCCGTTTATCCATAGTGATGGCCATACACTATATTTTGCATCCAATGGTCGTGTGGGAATGGGCGGTTATGATCTTTATTACTCTACCTTACTGCCTGACGGTAGTTGGAGTGAGCCTAAGAACCTAGGCTATCCTATCAATACTTGGAATGACGAGATTAATATTTTCATCAATGCCCAAGGAACTACTGCCTATATTTCCTCAGATAAAGATGGAGGTTTTGGCGGATTAGATCTCTATAGTTTTGATCTCGATGACAATCTTCGTCCCAGTCCTGTAACCTATATTAAAGGTAGAATTAGCGATGGCGAGACCGGAACTCCTTTGCAGGCCGATATCCAGATGATCGATCTTGAAACTCGCCAGCTTTTGGTCGGTACTACATCTGATGCTGAGACTGGTGAGTATTTGGCCTGTGTTCATACGGGTAAGAATGTTCTGCTTAATGTCTCACGTCCAGGTTACCCGTTCTATTCTGAGAACTTCCAGGTTGAGAAGTCCTATACTCAGTTGAAGCCCTATATAAAAGATATTGTATTGCAGCCAGCCGAGGTGGGAACTGTTGTGATCTTGAACAATATCTTCTTTGATTTTGACCGTAGCGACCTTAAGCCAGAGTCTTTTGTGGAACTCGATCGACTAGTAGACTACCTCAGTCATAACAAAGTCAGGATAGAGATAGGAGGTCATACTGATAATACGGGTTCTGCCGAGTATAATGAAAAGCTTTCTCAAGAGCGAGCAAAGTCCGTTTACAACTATCTCATAGCCCATGGAATTGCAGAATCCAGACTTGCTTATAGAGGTTATGGCATGCAGAAACCCATTGCTACGAACGATACAGAGGAGGGAAGAGCAAAAAATCGTAGAACGGAATTCACAATTATTCAATAGGGAATTGTTGATAACCTCCGAGCTTGTAAAAGTATAATAAACTAAAAATCAATAAAATGAAGGCGATATGTAACAATATCGCCTTTTTTTAAGTATAAGAGGGGTAGGAGGAAAAAGAATATTTTTGAAAAAAAAAATTTGTGATTGTTGAAGAATGAAAAAAAAATGTATTTTTGCAAGTTGAAATTTTAGTGTAATGTATAGTTATGTAGTATGCTAAATAAGAAGACGATACAAATGAATAGAAAGAAATAATAATAATTAATAATAACAATCAATAAAAAACAGTATGAAAAAATTATTATCAATTTGCTTTTTAAGCATTCTGCTGGCGTTTCTGAGCTTCAATGTTCAGGCGCAGACAACATCGTCATGCTGCTTTTGGTTGGAGAATCTCCAACCACAGACATTGCATGATATTGCCAATGTCCCTGGCGGTGGCGCTGCCCATCTGCCCGGTACTGGTGGTGATGTTGTATTGAACAACACCATGAATCCGGTGTTGCATGGTATTGATCCGGCTACCGGTCAATGTCAACAGACGGACTTTTACAGAGTCCGCTTTGCGAATACCTGCAACCTTCCCGCTGGCACGAAAGTGTCTTTGGAATGGAAGTTGTATCGCGATGGCGAACTTGTAAACGGCAATCTTTCTGATTATGCCGACTTCCGTATTTACACTCGTTACCAGAGACTGGAAAATGACCCGGATCCTCTGTCTGCTGGACAGCCTGTTCCCCATGCCACTATTCCTTGGCTTGGTGGTCGTGTTATTGAAAGCTTGGGTGGTTGCTTTGACACCCACAACCATGTGACTGGCCTCAACTATGATGTTGCTGGCTATCCTGGTGCTTTCCAGGTTGAACCCCTGCCTTATGAATTTGCCAATACTTCTTTTGGCGCTGACGGTTCCATCTTCATTGCAAATGAGATGGCTCTCGACTATTTCAACCTTCCTTTCTTTGAGTCCACTGATCACGTAATCGTGATTTGCTGGAAGCAAGTTGGTAATTACTCTTTGGTTGTTGGTTTGCGTGAACGTCTTTACGGTACCGATTGGCCAACGCTTTACTGGACTGATGAAGAAGGCAACCCGATGGGTTCCATTGGTGGTCATGAGAGCCATTGTGGCGCACTCCTCGCTCAAGACTCTATCCACTATCTTGTAGAGACTGATTATAAGAAAGCCGTTTGTGACGGTGAGACTTGGGACTTCGGTAGCCCTACCGCTACTTTCTCAGTTGAGAATCCTTATCTTGTCATTTTCGGTGAGAACGAATGCGATCACTTCAGAGTTGACAGCTTAGTTCATCTTGATTTCTATACCCGTATCAATCCTGATATCGTAGCTAACGATTTCGAGATTTGTGTTGGTCTTCCATTGCCAGCTGATTCCGTAGCTGCTCATGCTCCTGCTGTCGACACTGACGCACCGGGCATCCTTGACTATTATATCTCCTGGTCACAAGATGGCACTACTTGGACACAAACCACTCCCAGCTATGACGCTGTAGAGGTTGGTACTTATACTTGGTATGTACAACAGACCAATCATTATGATTCAGTTACTCCGGATGATTTCGAGTGCTCTGGTGAGATCGATACTTTGACTATCACCGTGAAACCTCTCTATCCTCCTGTAATTGATCCTGCTCAATTTGAGTTCTGCTACAATGAGATGCCTACCACTCTCGCAGTTCCTGCAAGCTATGATAGCCGCGAGGAATGCGCAACTGGTATTGTATGGCAATTCGGTACCACCAACTTGGATACCCTTGCCGACGGAGAGTCTTACAATGTTAATATGGCAACCTACTTCACCCAGAATGTGAATAAGACCCAAACCTTCAACGTATTCACAACGAATGGTTATGCTAATTCACTTCCTACAGTAGTTACCGTTGTCGTTAACGCTTCTCCTGAACTTATTGGTGACAATTCTCAAGTAAACGAGACATTGTGTCCTAACGGCAGTGCTTTGCTGAAGACACAATTCACAGATGACAATATTGCTCAAACCAATAGCACTATCGCTTACTATTGGACAAGAAACAATGTTGCTATCAATGAGAATACTGCTTCTATCACTGGTTATGCTCCTAATGCATGCACAGGTTCCAACACCTATGTTGTAACAGCTATTGCTACCAGCGATGCAGGTTGTAAGGATACTCTTACCCGCACCTTCGTTCTGACCGCTCAGGACACCAACGCTATCGTTGTTACTCCTAAGCCTTCTACCGAAACCAATATTACCATTTCTGGTTGCGACACCACCGTTTCTGCTTTTGTTAACGGTATTCGTACTTTGGCTGATCTTGAGAATCTGTTGAACATCAACGATCACTGCAGCAACCTTGCTGAGGTTCATTATACTGCTAATGTAACTGCTGCAGCTTGTTCTACTGTTGTTACTAGAACATACATTCTTGAAGACGAGTGTGGTAACGTTTCTAATCCTTATGTTGAGACCTGGACTATCGTTAACAACTACAAACCTGTTGTTACTGGTCTTTCCGAGATGCATTTCGTTCGTATCCCTGAATGTAAATACGAAGTTCCTGCTCTCCAAGTATTAGTTGATTCATTCAATGTACACAATACTGTTACTTACGAATGCACACCTAATTCTATCTCCAACTATGCTTTCTATTTGGATGCTAATGCTACTGTCTCTGCTCCTGGTCATGAGATTTTTGCTGACAATGCTCCTTATGTAAATATCTATGCAGTTATTACCGACGCTTGTGGTAACAAGTCTGTTCCTACACACGTGTTCACAATCTATCGTCCGCTGCCGATGGCTATCACCGATGGCGCTATCACTGCTCTTCCTTCTGACATCTGTCTCCATGACACTGTCTTCTTGGAGTTCGATTATTCACATGTTATCAATGCTACTCCGTTTGTAAATGCTGCAAACGAGCAATATTATGTATATGAGTGGACTGCTAATCCTAACGATGGTAGTATCATCTATCATACCAGTCCTCACGCTCAAGGTGTTCCTGCAACTCCTAATACAGATTACACCTACACTATGACCGTTACCGATTTCTACGGTTGTCAGGCTTCTGTTTCCGCAGCTCCTGTACATGTTCACGGTCTTCCTACTGTTGCAATCGAGGAGATCATCCTCAACGGTTCTCAGTTCCCGCTTTGTCCTAACTATGGTAACCTTACCATTCATTCTATTACCACTCCTGGTAATGGTGGCACTATCGTTTCCCACACTTGGAGCGGTGAGAGTGTAAACCTTCCTCTTGAGGCTAATATGGACACAACTTTCGTTACCATCCTTCCGGACAGCTGTAACAAGACTTACACTGCTTACCTGACCGTTGCTAACAATGACGGTTGTTTGGCTTCTACCTCTTACTCCTTCGACGTAGTTGATACTACTGCTCCTGTTATCAATGGTGTTGCCAATGAGGTCATCTTGGATCCTACTACCAATTGTAAGCTCCTTGTTCCGAATTTGGCTTTGATGTTCAATCCTAACAATGTTACTGACAACTGCTACGGTTTTGGCAACTTGACTATTACTCAGAATGTTCCTGCTGGCAACCTCGTTGATGGCGGTACAGATGTTACTGTTACAATCACTGACCGTTGCGGTAATGCTACCACACATGTTATCACACTCAACTCTAGCGCTCCTCTCGCTATCACTATTACTGCTGACAACGATGAGATTTGCCAAGGTGAGGCTGTTAACTTGACCACTGCTGTTGAGAATGAGGTTATTCCTGTTATCTACACTTGGAATACAGGTTCTCACAATGCAAACGTTTCAGTTCTCCCGACTGAAAGTAATCATGTCTATGTAGTTACTGTTACCGATAATATCGGTTGTTCAGCTAAGGCTACTATCGACATTCTTGTACATCATACTCCTGTTGCTGCTGACGTTACTTTGACTCAGACTGCTAACACCTATTGTGAGAATGATGACAATATTTATGATGGTACTATTTCTATCGCTGCTAACCATGCTGACGTAAATGCTTACAGAATGAGCGGTGAGACTGAGTGGCATGATCTTACTTATGTTTATACTGGTCTCCAGGAAGGTACTTATACTTTCGATCTCAAGACTATCTACGATTGTGAGTCTGATCAAATCGTAAGCATCGCAGTTCAACGCGACACTGTTGTTGTTGTTCCTGTTACTACTACTACTGCTAATGCATGGTGTGTTGCTCCTTACGATGGAACTATCACCATCACCAATCCTCAGGTTGGTTACACCTATGAGATTATCAATCTCCCGAACTCTGACGTTACTTATGAAAGTGGTGATATGATCTATGAGAATCTTCCTTATGGTCACTATTCAATCCACGTAACTACCGACAAATATTGTACATACGTTAAGGAAGACGTTATCGTTGACAGCGCACGTGTTTATCCTATCGTTACCGTTACCACGACTCCTAAGACTCGTTGTGATGAACCCGATGGTACAATCACCGTTACCAACGCTGTTGCCGGTACCACTTATACGGTTGGTGAGACCTCCATCGAGGGCGCTCCTGCTGTATTCTCCAACTTGAATAGCGGTTCATACACACTGACTGCTGTTACTGAGTTCGGTTGTTCTAAGAACTTCAATGTAAATGTTAATTCTACTACTGAAGATCCTGTTGAACCGATTACTGTTATCGTTAATAATACTGTTTGCGATCAGTATATTACTCCTAACGGTACTCTTACTATCAACGCTCCGATCTCCGGTTTCACTTATACCTTGAATGGCGAGACTATCGTTTCTGACGGTACTGCTCTCACCTTCGATTCTCTTGGTACTTGGGGTGCAGATGCTACTTATGCATTGACAATCCTCTCTAACCTCGGATGTTCTTCTACATTCTCTCAGACTGTACCGAATGTTCCTGTTTATCCGACATTTGCTGTTAATGAGATTTCTCTCACCAATAATACCAATTGCGAGGCTACAACTCCTAACGGTAAGATTACCATCGCTAACGTTTCTGGTTATACTTATGCAGTATATGAGAAGGTTAATGTTGGTGGTTCTATCACTGAGGTTCTCTTGACTTCTACCGAAGAGCTTGCTGCTGGTCAATATCGTATCGTTAAGAGAAACATTGCTACTGGTTGTGAGGTTGATACCAACGTTACTATTAACTTTGTTAAACCTGTTTACAACTGGTCTGTTGCTACAACTCCTGATCAGAATTGTGACTTAGTTCTCGGTAACGGTACTATTACTGTCAACAGTGCTACTGCTAACTACATCTTCACATTGCTCAATGGCACTACTATCGTTGCAACCAACAATACTGGTGCATTCACCAATTTGAATGGTGTTGTTACTTATAATTTGACTGCTTACAACACAGCTACAACCTGTTCTTATGACACTACTGTTAAGGTCATGACAAACCATGTTTATCCTGATCTTACAATTGCTTCTTCTGCTAACCACAATTGTAAGGAAGAGAAGGATGGTGTTATCACTGTTACCAACAGCGGTGCTGCCGTAACTCCTATCACTTATACTTTGTCTGATGCTTCTGGTGTAGTGGTTGCTACTAATACAACTGGTGTATTCACTGGTGTTAACAGTGGTAGCTACACTATCGATGCTGTTAGCGCGATGAACTGCGGTGTATCTGAAGTTGAGACTGTTGTTGACAGCGCTTTCTTGCCTGCTCTCGTAATGCACGCTACTCCTAACACAATGTGTGCTCCTACATTCGAGAAACCGGGTAACGGTACTATCGTTGTCACAGCTCCTATGAGCACTGATTATATCTATTACTTCGAGAACAATTCTGAACCTAACGTTTTGGATACGGTTGGTTACTTTACTCCTGATTCCTACGTTATGTACTGGTTGATGACCGACCACTACACAGTACACGTTTACGATCCTGTTACTGGTTGTTCTCTCGAAGGTGGTATTGATGTTCCTCATGCAGATGTTGAAGTTAACTTCACTGCAGATGTAATTGACAATGTAAACTGCGAAGGACCTTACACTGGTATTATCGTTCTCAACGCTACCAGCGAGAATCCTGATGCTGATTTCGTATACTCTATCGACGGTGTAAACTATGGTAGCAACAATATGTTCCAGAACCTTGCTGCTGGTACTTACACTATCTATGTAAAAGACCTCGATCTTGGTTGTAGCTATACTGCTGCTAATATCGTTGTTGAGGATAGCACTGAGTTCAAGCCGATCATCAACATTGATGGTAACAATGTTTACTGTCTCAATTCTGAAGGTCAGTTGATCGCTTCTGCTACCAGTACACTTCCTGGTGATACTGTATTTACCTACTCTTGGTACTCAGTATGTACAGGTACTACCGATGGTCCTATCCAAAACATCTATACCGGCCACGCTGGTATGTGTACCTATTACATCACAGTTGTCAGCGAGATGACTGGTTGTACATCTATTGACTCTATCAATGTTGAGGTTGAACCCAACCCGAATATCACCTTCTTGATTGACGGTAATGTTACTCATGAGGAAGAGTTGAATATTTGTCACAATGACTTCCCGGTTAACCTTGGTGTTGATCCTACCAATCTCGTTAGCTTCTTGTGGTCTAACCAGGCTACCACTTCCAACTTCGACATCACACTTCCTAACGGTAATTACTGTTTCTTCACCGTTACAGTTACTGACCAGTATGGTTGCCAGAATGTAGACTCAATTGGTATCTACTCTATGCCGACCTATGCTACTACATTCGAAGATACTGTTTGCTTTGCATCTTCTAGTTCTGTTGTTTTGAGTGAAGATTTCAGTGGTTCTATTTCCGATTGGACTTTGGTTGACACTGAAGATGGTACAGGTCTTTATTATGGTACCTTCAGATTCAAATGGGGTTATAATCCTCCTCAATATTTGATTTCTCCTGAATTCGAACTTCCACAAGATGGTCTCTTAGAGTTTGATTATTATAATAATGATGACTATTATCCTGAGTCTTTCCAAGTTGGTTTCTCTAGTACCACCAATGCTACCGAATCTTTCTCATGGAGTGAAACAGTTTATGCTTCTGACGAAGAGCTCCATACTTATCAAACTTCTGTTCCATCTGGAACTAAGTATATGGCTATTAAACTTTTGTCATACGATAAGTTCTATCTTAATGTTGACGATATTGTTATTACGTTCACAACTGATTATAATTCTTTTGCTGAGTCTGATGCTACCGTTTATTCTGGTGCTCCTGCATTTCATCCTGCTCAGCATTATACCTACATTGACAGCTTGCAGACAATCTATGGTTGCGATAGTATTATGACTCACAATGTAACTGTAGCTACTGCTCCTGCTCTTACTTTGGCTTCTAATATTGTTACCACCTATTGTGCTGGCGATGCTACTGAGAATTTCAATGTTACTATTGAAGATAATAACTCTACAGTTACCGCTCAAGGTTGGGATATTTCTACCGATGGTGGTTCTACATGGCAAGTCTTCAACCCTGCTGCTCCTGTTACCTATGCTATGAATGGTGCTATTGTTCGTGCTTACGCTACCAATAGCTGCGGTACTGGTTTTGCTACTACAACTCTCGTAGTTAATGACAAACCGACTGTTAATCCGCTCGTTGCTACCGAACCTGTTGAGTATTGTACAGGTGATGCAATCACTGCTAAACTCACTGTTCCTACTTATACCTGTAACCATACTGGTACTTGTACAGGCGCTTGGGTTTATAGTCAAAGTGGTGATCCTGATTCTTGGACTGAGGTTACATCTGGTAATGTCTCCGTTACCATGGATGGTGGTTATCTTGCTTACCAAGTAACTAATGATTGTGGTTCTACTGTTTCCAATCCTGTACAAATTGTTGTTGATACAAGACTTGATGTCGCTATCCAACCTGCTACCATTTGTAAGGGTACTGTACTTGATGCTAGCATAATGAATCTCGTTGTTAGTGGTATCACTACTACAGCTCCTGCTCTTGATACTACTTTCCTTCCTGCAGCACCTACAGCTACTGGTAATGTTTCTGTTCGTGTTGAGAATAAATGTGGTTATGCTTATGATAATGTTACCGTAACTGTTAATGACAAACCTTCTATGGGTCAACTGGCTCAGACTGGTACTTGTGTTGACGCATTTGCTTTGAGCATTCCTGTAATTAATTGGAACGGTACTGTAGGCGATTCTACATTGCAAGTAATGAATGGTAATACTTGGTCAAATACTACTGTGGCTGCTCTTGCTAATATTAATAATGATGGTAAGTCAATTCGTTACAAAGCTACCAACTCTTGTGGTACTACATTTTCTAATGTAATCCAACTTACAATTACTGATGAACCTACTGTTGCTCTTGCAGTTGATCATTCTCTTGTATGTCAGGGCTCCTCTGTTAAATTGACAGCTACTCCTAACTGGTCTAATGCTCAGGGCACTCTCGCATTTGAACACAGTACTGATGGCCAAACTTATGCCGCTATTAATACTAATTCGAATCCTGCTACTGTTGTTATGAACGATGCTGGTACCCATTACTTCCGAGTAATTGCTGACAACGCTTGTTCAGCTACTGGTGTAGTTTCTAACGTTGTTACTGTCACTGTTGAGCCTACTCCAGTGCTTCAACAGCTTCCGACCATTGTTATCTGTAATAATGCTCAACCTGTCTCTTATCAAATTAATACCAACAGAAATATCTCTATTACAGGTGCTCCTTCTTGGATTACCTATGATTCCGAAGATGCAACTGTAACTATTACACCAAATACTGACATAGCTGCTGGTACATATACTTTCACTGTAACAACTTTGACAGATGCTTGTGAAGCTGTATCTGTGGTAGATACTGTTGTCATGAACTCTATTCCTGAAATTGTGACATTTGAGGTTAATAAGGAACTCTTCTGTATCGGTGATACATTAACCCTTAATTCCCACATAGAATTCCATGCAGATAATCAAGTTTCTGCACTTATTCATACTTATCGTGGTGAGACTCTTGTTACTGATTACGCTGATCCTTTCATCATCTCTATTCTCGATACTAACTTAAGAATTGTTCTCGCTGCAGGCAATCCATGTGGTTCAGTTTCTTCTACGATCAACGTGAACGTTTCCGCTCCTGTCTCACTTACTATCGCTGGTGTTGACACATGCTCCGGTATGCCTGTATCCAATTTCGTTCCTGCTCCTTCTTATACCCTCTATGGTCAAACGGTTGTAGAGGCTGAGGGTTGGATCGTAGATGGTACAAAACGTCCTGCTACCTATGCTTTGACTGCTGGCGATCATACTGTTAAATACTATGTTACAACACAATGTGGTGACTATGTATCTAACCAAGTTACTGTTCATGCATTTGCAGAACCTACCGTTGCTGCTACAAATGTATTCGAAATCTGTGATGGTGACAAACTTACAATGCCGACTGCTCTTCAGTTGACATACGACTTAGATGGTGCTTCTCTGGTTTCTGAGACTTGGACAATTAATGGTGAGACTCTCGATTGGGATGCTGCATATCATTATGCTGACAGTGGTTCTACGATTGTTTATACAGTTGCAACCGCTTGTGCTGATGCTTATGTTAGTTGGATATTGGTTGTTCATCCTCTTCCTGTTCCTGAGATCCTTCAAGACACTATCATCTGTCATGACGGTTCTACCACTTTGAGTACATCTGATTCTTATGTAACTTATCAGTGGTATCAGGATGGTACTGAAATTTCTGGTGCTAATTCTAATACCTATACAGTTAATGCTGGTGATCTTGCTGCAGAAGATGCATTCTATACCTACACTGTTGTTGTAACAGATGCTAATGGTTGTGAATCTACAACTGCAAATAATGTTTCTTACCAAGCACTTGATCCTACTGCTGTAACAGTACAAGTTACCGATGCTCCTCGTTTCGTATTCAAGTATGGTGGTGTTGAAACTCACATTATCAACGATGTCGACATCGTTGATCCTGCAGATCCTGCTACTTTGAACAATGATCTCGTTTTCACTTGGGAAGTTGAGAATCCTTGCTACAATGAAGATACTTTGGTATATGTTACTTTCGATATCTATCATGAGGATACGCTTATCAGCAATACTACTATCGGTCAATACTTAACCAATACTAATATTCCTGGTACATACAACCAATTCTGGAATACTTCTATTGGCTATGCATTCGAGTATGGTAGTTCTTATTCTCACACTACCCAAAGCTCACTCACTTATTATCAAACTGCTCAAGGTGGTGCAACATCCACTTATGACAACCACTTCCCGTACTCTAGAATCTTCGCTGGCGGTTCTACATTCGATGATGTTTATCTCCACTTCTTGGCTGATAACGTCTATACTCAGACTGTACGTCCGTTCAGAATTCCGGGTGAGTACAAGATCGTTTACCAGATTTACTCTACCAGCAATGTTGACGTTTACAACTATCCGTATATGAATCAAGAAGATTCTACTTCAAGAATCATCGGTGGTTACAACTCAATTGTCTCTACTGCTATCCGTTCATTGTTAGCTCAAGATTCTATCTATATCAATGTTTACGATATGGCGCCTCTTGCTTCTACTGTTGAGACTCCTACTATGGCTCCTATGACTCAGTTCAATGATGATCAACCTACTTTGAAGATTTACCCGAACCCGACTTCTAGCGAAGTTAACGCTGAGATCGAAGGTCTGACCGGTGAGACTACTATCCAAATTGTCAACCTGACTGGTTCTGTAGTTTCTACTGATAAGGTTAACATCCCTGCTTCTGGTAAGTATCTCTATCGTAGCACTGCTTCTGATCTGGCTCCTGGCATCTACTTCATGTACATCATCAATGATAATGCCACTCTGTCTAAGAAGCTTGTTGTTAAACGCTAATTCTAAACACTAAATATGTAAGGGAGTTGTGATCTCGCAACTCCCTTTTTTATTGCTTATATGAAATACAACAACCTTTTCGCTCGATTTGTAAAGCCCTACCTCGGTAGGATGGTTGTTGTATTTCTTTTTAATGTATTATCAGTGTCGGCCTCTATTCTGGTTTTTATGATGATAGAGCCCTTCACCAAAATTCTTTTTCAAGGATCGCTTGAAAATTTAAGCCCTATCTCCTCTTTTGTTGTTGACCATTTGTCTCGTTTCTTCTCGTTTGATAATTCTTCTCATTCAGTTCTGATATTAGTAGTATTTGTTTTGTTGCTCTATTTGTGCAAGACTCTTTTCTACTATCTTTCACAGTGGGTCATGGCTCATGTTCGCAGTCATGTTATTGCCACTATGAGATCTAATATTTATTCTAAGATTTTGAGTCTCTCAGTCGGCAATCTAAGTCATCAAAGAAGAGGTGATATTGTCTCGAGAGCTGTCAGCGATACGCAGGAGGTTGAGTTTACTATTCTTACTGCGATAAGGCAGCTTTTAACCGAGCCGATAACACTTATTATCTACCTTGTTATTCTTTTTTACATCTCTGTTCCTCTATCTCTAACTACTTTACTCTTCTTGCCTGTATCCTTTGTGCTTATCGGTTTGGCAACATCTCCTTTGCGAGCCAATGCCCGCACTTCAAAGCAGCGTCTCGGTTCACTCCTCTCCTTCGTTGAAGAAACTATAGGTGGTCTTAGAGTCGTAAAAGGTTTAAATGCTTTTACTGAAGTCGATGATAGATTTCATTCTCTTAATAGACAATTCACTAAGACACAGAAGAAGATTTATCGTCAGGTTGATATGGCTTCACCGCTCAGTGAATTTTTCGGCGTTGTTGCGGTAATGGTTGTCTTAGTTGTTGGAGGTGTGATGGCTTTAAATCCTGCTAATCCCTTGACCCCACCGTTATTTATTACCTATATTGCTATGGTTTCGCAATTGGTGCCCCCGGTTAAGAATCTTTCTACCGGTCTAGCTAACTTTAAGCGCGGAAGATCTGCCCTTGATCGTGTTGATGAGATTCTAAATGCTGATGAGATGGTTAAGGAGTCGCCTGTCGCGATACCTGCGACTGATTTCAAAAGTTCTATTTCCTTTCAAGATGTCTCATTCAATTATGGTGACAAAGATGTCATCACCCATATCAATTTCACACTTCCGAAAGGTCGATTTATTGCTTTGGTAGGTGAGTCTGGATCCGGAAAGTCCACCATGGCTGATTTGCTAATGCGATTCTATGATCCGTCATCGGGTAAGATTCTTCTTGATGGTCGCGATGTCAAGGATTTCACATTAGCATCTTATCATTCTTTGTTTGGTTTTGTATCCCAAGATGTGGTTCTCTTTAATGATACATTATATAATAACCTTACGTTAGGAATTGAAAATGTTTCAGAAGAGAGCATTGAAGAAGCACTGCGTATTGCTGATATCTATGATTTTGTGCATGAACTTCCAGGCGGTCTTCAATATAATTTGACTGATAGAGGTCTGAATCTCTCTGGAGGCCAGCGGCAGCGTATTAGCATTGCACGTGCGGTACTTCGTAAAGCACCGATTCTTGTTTTGGACGAAGCAACATCAGCCATGGATACACAATCTGAGCAGTCTTTTATGAAGGCTCTCAACAATTTAAAACAGGACCACACTATGTTGGTCATTGCGCATCGTCTGTCCACCATCCGGCAGGCCGATTGTATTTATGTTATGGAAAATGGCAACTTTGTTCAGGAGGGAACGCATGATTTTCTGAAAGATCTGGATGGTAAATATAAAATGTTGTTGACTATTAATGAATTAAGATAATGTCCAAAAACAAGTTAGCTCGTTTTGCCGAGAACAAGACATTCGGTAATCTTTTTCAGCATACAGACTATGATCGTGAGAATCCGAACTTTCCTCTAAAGGGGAAATGGCGTAGCGATTATTTTCATAACGACAATCCTATTGTTTTGGAGTTGGGATGCGGTAAAGGCGACTATACCATAGCTCTGGCGACGAGAAATCCAGACATAAACTATATAGGTATTGACCGTAAGGGTGCTCGCTTGTGGCGTGGATGTAAGACTGCTTTAGAGGCAGAGATGCACAATGTTGCTTTTTTAAGAATTACCATTGATAAGTTATCTGAATATTTTGCGTCCGGTGAGGTAAATGAGATTTGGGTGACATTTCCCGATCCGCAAATCAAGAGTGAGCGTAAGCGACTGGTTTCACCGCGCTTTGTCGGTTATTATCGTAATATTTTAAATGACGGTAGGGGAGTGATCAACCTCAAGACTGACAGTCGTGAGTTATATAGTTACGTAAAGGAGAGTGCAGAAGGTTATGGATGGCATATTTTAGTTGATGTTGAGAATGTTTATCAGGAGGAGTGCGATCCTATTTTGACGGAGGTACAGACCTTTTACGAGCAGATGTGGTTAGCAGAAGGGCGCACCATTTCTTACCTGAAAATAGAGGTTTAAAATTGTCATGAAAAAAAATAAAAATAATATTTTGTAGAATAAAAAAAATACTATATTTGCCAACTTATTGGAGAATCGGCAAAAGGGATGGGAATAATTGTTGGCAGATATCTGTAATAAGCTGAATAACTGACACTTATAGGGTTGACTTTTGAACAATTGAATGTTTGTTAGGGGTGTTGAAATTGTCAGTTTTTGAGAGAGAATTATCTAAAATAACGAAAAATAAAAATACAAAGAGATGAAAATAGTGAATTATTTTAAGGACATGTATGAAGAATTGGTTCACAAGACAACGTGGCCAACCATGCAGGAACTTGGAAATAGTGTGATTGTGGTATCCATTGCTTCCCTTATAATCGCGTTAATCGTGTTTTTGATGGATTTCATTTTCAATATGGGCATGAATCTCATGTTCCCAGCTATTTAATTTCTTTGTAGTCGGTAATATATCCTTAAATAACTAAGTTATGGCAGAAGCTGATCGTAAGTGGTATGTAATCAAGGCTATAACCGGTTCTGAGAAGAAGGTGAAGAACAACATCGAGATCGAGTTGGAGATCACTGGAAAGACGGACATGGTTCCAAGAGTTTTGATTCCCACTGAGAAAGTTTACCACACCACCAAGAGTGGCAAGAAGGTTTACACGGAGCGTAATTATTTTCCGAGTTACATCTTTGTTGAAGCGGAGATGACAGGAGAGATTAGAGCTTTGTTGTTGAATGTTCCTGGTGTTCTGGGTTTTGTGGGTTGCAAGCGCAAGACGGATCCTCCGGTAGCATTGCGGCCTGTAGAGGTATCCCGCCTGTTAGGCAAGGTTGATGAATTGATGTCTGAGGACAGCGCATTCATACAGCCGTTTGTCGTGGGTGAGGAGATCAAGGTTATTGACGGACCTTTCAACACTTTCAATGGTATTATCGAGAGTATCGATACCGAGAGAAAGAAGCTGAAGATTATGGTGAAAATCTTTGGCCGTAAAACTCCAGTCGAACTGAATTTTATGCAGGTTGAAAAAATATAGTGCCGACACAATTAGTTACAAACAATTATAATTTTTAAAAACAATGGCAAAAGAAGTAGCTGGCTTAATTAAGTTACAAATCAAAGGAGGTGCCGCCAATCCGTCACCGCCAGTAGGACCTGCCTTAGGTTCAAAGGGCGTGAACATTATGGAATTTTGCAAGCAGTTCAATTCTCGTACGCAGGATTTAGCTGGCAAGATCATTCCAGTAGTGATTACGGTCTATAAGGATAAATCCTTTGACTTTATCACGAAGACGCCGCCGGTAGCAGTCCAGATCAAGGAAGCTGCCAAACTTCAAAAGGGTTCAGGTGAGCCTAACCGTAACAAGGTTGGTACCATCACTTGGGATCAGGTACGTGCTATTGCTGAGTTGAAGATGCCGGATTTGAACTGTTTCGAGATCGAGTCCGCCATGTCAATGGTAGCAGGTACTGCCCGTAGTATGGGTGTCAATGTTAAAGGTGGTCAGAATCCCTTTGAGCAAAATTAATTAACCCGTAAAATCAAATCAAATGGCAAAAATATCCAAAAAACGCAAAGAGGCTTTTGCTAAATACGATCGGAGCAAGCTCTATGCCCTGCCGGAAGCAGTACAAATGGTGAAGGACATTACTTTCACCAAGTTTGATGCTTCATTCGATATCGACGTCCGCCTGGGCGTAGATCCTCGAAAGGCTAACCAGATGGTACGTGGTATCGTCACGCTGCCTCATGGTACCGGTAAGGAAGTTAGAGTACTTGTACTCTGTACTCCTGACAAGGAGGAAGAGGCAAAGGCTGCGGGAGCTGATTACGTAGGTTTGGAAGAATACGTTGACAAGATCAAACAAGGTTGGACCGATGTTGACGTTATCATCACCATGCCGAGCGTAATGCCGAAGATCGGTGCCCTTGGTAGAGTGCTGGGTCCCCGTGGTTTGATGCCGAACCCCAAATCAGGAACTGTCACGATGGAAATCGGTAAGGCTGTCACCGAGGTGAAGGCTGGTAAGATTGACTTCAAAGTTGACAAGTACGGTATCATCCATTCTTCAGTGGGCAAAAACCGCTTCACTGCCGAGCAACTCACCGAGAACGTACGCGAGATGATGAACACCATTATCAAGCTGAAACCGACCTCTGCAAAAGGTACTTATATCAAGAGTATCTACCTCTCTACAACAATGAGTCCTGGTGTACAGGTTGACCCTAAAACAGTTTCGTTATAATCAAAAGTTTAGTTAGTATGAAAAAAGAACAGAAAGGTCAAATTATAGAAGAGATTGCTCAGGACTTGGCTAACTATGCTAATGTATATGTAATCGACATTGCAGGGTTTACCGTTAGTACTGTCAATCAGTTGCGCAGAAACTGTTTCAAACGCGACATCAAGTTGAAAGTGGTGAAGAACACCCTTTTGAAGCGCGCCATGGATCAGTCCGCATCCGATTACTCTGAACTTTACGATACTTTGCACGGTTCATCCGCCATCATGCTTTGTAACACCGGTAATGCACCGGCCAAGCTGATCAAGGAATTCCGCGCCAAGAACGCAAAGCCGATCATCAAAGCTGCCTTCATTGAGGAGACCGCTTACATCGGAGACGAGAACTTGGAGGCTCTGTGCCACATCAAGTCCCGCGAGGAATTGCTCGGTGACATCATCGGGCTCTTACAATCACCTGCCAAGAATGTCATTTCGGCATTGCAGTCCGGTGGTGGTAAGTTAGCAGGTATTGTGAAAACATTATCTGAAAGATAAAAAAATCAATAAAGTCAATTAATTTAGTAAAAACAATTAAAAAATAAACATCATGGCAGATTTAAAAGCATTTGCAGAACAATTAGTAAACCTGACCGTTAAGGAAGTTAACGAATTAGCTCAGATTTTGAAAGACGAATACGGCATTGAGCCCGCTGCAGCCGCAGTTGCAGTAGCCGCTGGTCCCGCCGCTGGCGCAGGTCCTGCTGCTGAAGAGAAGACCGAATTCGACGTTATTCTGAAAGCCGCTGGCGCTCAGAAACTTCAGGTTGTTAAGTTGGTGAAGGAACTCACCAGCCTCGGCCTCAAAGAAGCTAAGGAATTAGTTGACGGTGCTCCCAAAGCCGTTAAGGAAGGCGTCTCCAAAGACGAAGCTGAGTCCCTCAAGAAATCCCTCGAGGAAGTCGGCGCTGAAGTGGAGATTAAATAATTGTTCCCACTTTTATCACAATAGTACAACACTTCCACTCCGGTGGAAGTATTGTACTTATTGTTGTTTATATACCCGCTGATTGGTATTCACAATAAGTCAGTAATTTATATTTCAACGAAAAACTTACAGCCTTGGCAAATAACAATAATCAAAGAATAAGTTTTGCAACCACAAGACCTGTTGAGTTTCCGGACTTTCTGGATATTCAGCTCAAGTCTTTTCAGGAGTTCTTTCAAATAGACACCGATGCGGAATGCCGTCAGAATGAAGGTCTTTACCGCGCTTTTGCCGAGAATTTCCCGATTACCGATGCGAGAGGTACATTTGTTCTGGAGTTTCTGGATTACTCCATCGAAGGCCCGCGTTACTCCATGGACGAGTGCTTGGAGAGAGGTCTTACCTACAGCGTCCCATTGAAGGCAAAACTGAAATTGTCCTGTACAGACCAGGAACATGAGGATTTCGAAACCCGTATTCAAGATGTTTATTTGGGAATGATCCCATACATGACCCCCAGCGGTACGTTTATCATCAACGGCGCTGAGCGTGTTGTCGTATCCCAATTGCATCGTTCTCCGGGCGTATTCTTCGGATTCTCCTACCACCAAAACGGTACGATGTTATACTCCGCCCGTATCATCCCGTTCAAAGGATCATGGATGGAGTTCACCACCGACATCAACAACGTGATGTACGCCTACATCGACAGAAAGAAGAAATTGCCTGTCACGACGCTGCTCCGTGCTATCGGTTATGAGACCGATAAGGACATCCT
Organism: Bacteroidales bacterium; assembly: GCA_024686335.1. Taxonomy (GTDB): domain Bacteria; phylum Bacteroidota; class Bacteroidia; order Bacteroidales; family WCHB1-69; genus F23-D06. Next base: position 65,703 of record JAILCI010000007.1, read on the forward strand.
CAGCATTTTTGACATTGCCTATGAGGTGAAAGCAACCAAGGCTAATTTGAAGAAACACATCGGTGAGAAATTCGCCGCTGCCGTCACGAAGACGTGGAACGAAGAGTTCGGCGATGAGGAAACCGGTGAAATTTCCAACATTGAGCGTTCCGAGGTCATTATCGACCGCGAGACTGTGTTGGAGAAAGAACATATCAACCTGATCACGAATGCCAACATCAAGACTGTGCTCTTCCACAAGGAAGATCCGAAACAGTTGGACTACTCTGTGATCTTTAATACGTTGCAGAAGGATCCTACCCATACTGGCAAGGGAGCTATTGAGTATATCTATCAACAGCTCAAGAGCACCATCCCGCCGGATGAGGAGACCGCCCGCGCTACCCTTGACAAACTGTTCTTCTCTGAGAACCGTTACAACTTGGGCGAAGTAGGCCGCTATCGTATTAACAAGAAATTGAACCTTGATATTCCGATTACTACGGGTGTGTTGACCAATGAGGATATCATCTCCATTATCCGTTACCTCATTGAGTTGATCAACTCACGTACTGAGGTTGATGATATCGACCACTTGAGCAACCGTCGTGTCCGTACTGTCGGAGAACAATTATATAACCAGTTCAGTTTGGGTTTGAACCGTATGTCCCGTACTATCCGTGAGAAAATGAACGTACGCGATCATGAGTTGTTTGCCCCAGTAGATTTGATCAATGCCAAGACATTGTCTTCTGTGGTCAACTCTTTCTTTGGTACTAACCAACTGAGCCAATTTATGGACCAGACCAACCCGTTGTCTGAGATTACGCACAAGCGTAGAATCTCCGCTTTGGGACCTGGTGGTCTGTCACGTGAGCGTGCCGGTTTCGAGGTGCGTGACGTACACTACACACACTACGGTCGTCTTTGTACGATTGAGACTCCTGAAGGACCGAACATCGGTTTGATCTCTTCATTGTGTGTGTTTGCTAAGATTAACAATTTGGGATTCATCGCTACTCCTTACCGTAGAGTCATCAATGGTCAGGTGCAGTTTGATGAACCGCCCGTATTCTTGACTGCAGAAGAGGAAGACAACCTTCGTATTGCTCAGGCCAACACTCCTATGGATGAAAACGGTCTGTTAGGTGAGAAGGTAAAGGCTCGTCGTTTGGCCGACTATCCTATCCTGCCGCGTGAGGATATAGACATGATTGACATTGCCCCGAACCAGATTGCATCCCTGGCTGCGTCTTTGATTCCTTTCTTGGAGAATGATGACGCAAACCGTGCGTTGATGGGTTCTAACATGATGCGTCAGGCCGTGCCTTTGTTGCGTCCTGAAGCTCCTATCGTCGGTACAGGTCTTGAGCATCAAGTTGCCGTGGATTCCCGCGTCGTGCTCGTTGCTGAGGGCAATGGTGTTGTGACCTCTGTGGATGCCCTCCACATTGAGATCGATTATGAACGCACTGAACTTGAAGAGCTTGTAAGCTTCGAGTCCAATGTGAAGAGATATGATCTGCTGAAGTTCCGCAGAACCAACCAGAACTCCTGTTTCAACCAGCGCCCGATCGTGGTGAAGGGACAGAAAGTTAAGAAAGGTGATGTGCTGACTGATGGTTACGCAACTGACAACGGAGAGTTGGCTTTGGGTCGTAACTTGATGGTTGCATTCATGCCTTGGAAGGGTTACAACTTCGAGGATGCTGTCGTTATTTCCGAGAAGGCAGTCACCGAAGACCTGTATACTTCTATCCACATTGAGTCCTATACTTTGGAGGTTCGTGACACTAAGCGTGGTGTCGAGGTTCTGACCAACGATATTCCCAACGTTTCCAATGAGGCTACCAAGGATTTGAGCGAGAATGGTCTTATCCGTGTAGGTGCCGAGGTTTCTGAGGGTGATATCCTTATTGGTAAGATCACTCCTAAGGGTGAGTCCTATCCGACTCCTGAGGAGAAGTTGCTCCGTGCTATCTTCGGTGACAAGGCCGGTGATGTCAAGGACGCCTCTCTCAAGGCACCCCCATCCATGAAGGGTGTTGTTATCGGAGCCAAGTCCTTGCAGCGTCCGTTGAAGAACCGAACTTCCAAGGCTAAGGACAAGGAACAGGTAGCAGAAATTGAAGCTAGATATCAGGTGCAGTTTGATGCACTGAGAGAAAAAGCCATCTCCAAGTTGTATAAGGTTTTGGAGGGCAAGATTGCTGCCAACGTCTTAAACAATGTTAAGGAAGTGGTTATTCCTAAAGGTTCCAAGTTCTCTTTGAAACTGTTACGTGGCGAAAAGGTTGACTTGAACAACGTGACACTTTCCAAGTGGACCAATGATGCTAAGCTCAACGTTATCGTGGCTCAGATTATCAGGAACTATCAAATTCAATATCGCGATATCAACGCAAAGAAGACTCGTGAGATCTTTGATGTAACAATCGGTACCGAGCTGCCTAGCGGCATCGTGGAACTCGCTAAGGTTTACATTGCCGACAAGCGTAAACTGCATATCGGTGATAAGATGGCAGGTCGTCACGGTAACAAGGGTTGTGTGGCCAAGATTGTTAAACAGGAAGACCTTCCGTTCCTTGAGGACGGCCGTCCTGTTGATGTGGTGCTGAACCCGCTGGGTGTGCCTTCCCGTATGAACTTGGGTCAGATTTACGAGACCGTTTTGGGTTGGGCAGGCAAGAAGTTGGGTTGCAAGTTTGCCACTCCGATTTTCGACGGTGCCTCTATCGATCAGATCAACGAATACATGGCTAAAGCTGGTCTACCAGAGAACGGTAGCACACAGTTGTATGACGGCGAGACTGGTGAGCCTTTCCATCAGAAAGCCACGGTGGGTTACATCTATTATCTGAAACTGCACCATATGGTTGATGATAAGATGCATGCCCGTTCCATTGGACCGTACTCTCTCATCACGCAACAGCCGCTGGGTGGTAAAGCACAATTCGGTGGTCAGCGTTTCGGTGAGATGGAGGTCTGGGCTATCGAGGCTTACGGCGCATCTAACGTGCTGCAAGAGATCTTGACGGTGAAATCAGATGACGTCATCGGTAGAGCCAAGACGTACGAAGCTATTGTGAAGGGTGATAACATGCCGACAGCTGGTATTCCTGAATCCTTCAACGTGCTCGTACACGAGTTGCGCGGTCTGTGCTTAGATATTAAATTTGAATAAGATTGTATAAATAAAAGAAATTATGGCATCTTTTAAAAAAGATAATAATACAAGAAAAGAATTTCAAAGGATTACCATCAGCCTTGCATCTCCCCAGACTATTCTGGAGCAGTCTCATGGTGAGGTGGTGAAACCAGAGACAATCAACTACAGGACTTACAAGCCTGAGCGTGACGGTCTCTTCTGCGAAAAGATTTTCGGCCCGACCAAAGATTGGGAATGTAGTTGCGGTAAGTACAAGAGAATCCGTTACAAAGGTGTCGTTTGCGACCGTTGTGGTGTTGAAGTAACGGAGCGTAAGGTACGTCGTGAGCGCATGGGTCACATTCAATTGGTGGTGCCCGTTGCCCATATTTGGTTTTTCAAGTCATTGCCTAACAAGATTGCCGCTTTGTTAGGTCTCAGCTCCAAAGAGGTTGATGCTATTATTTATTATGAGAAATATGTAGTTATTCAACCTGGTATTTTGGAGAGCGATACCGTCAAGAAGAAAACTCTTCTCACTGAGGAGGAATATTTTGAATTGACGGAAAACCTTCCGGCAGATAACAGCCACTTGGAAGACAATGATCCTAACAAGTTCATTGCTAAGATGGGTGCTGAGGCGTTGTATGACCTGCTTTGTCAAGTTGACCTGGATGCTGAATCTGATGCACTTCGTGATTTGGCTTTCAGAGAGACTTCTCAACAACGTAAGAAAGAACATCTTAAACGTCTGCATGTCTTTGAGGCTTTCAAAGACAGCCGCAAACGTGCTGAGAACCGTCCGGAATGGATGATTATCAATATCGTGCCGGTAATCCCACCGGAGTTGCGTCCTTTGGTGCCGTTGGATGGTGGTCGTTTTGCTACATCCGACCTCAATGACCTCTACCGTCGTGTGATCATTCGTAACAACCGTCTGAAACGACTCGTTGAAATTAAGGCTCCCGATGTCATCATGCGTAATGAAAAACGTATGTTGCAAGAGGCTGTTGACTCCCTTTTGGATAACTCCAAAAAGTCCAGCGCTGTGAAGACCGATTCCAACCGTGCGTTGAAATCTCTCTCTGACAGTTTGAAGGGTAAACAAGGTCGTTTCCGTCAGAATTTGTTGGGTAAGCGTGTTGACTATTCTGGTCGTTCTGTTATCGTCGTCGGTCCCGAACTGCACCTTAATGAGTGTGGTTTGCCGAAAGATATGGCAGCCGAGTTGTTCAAACCGTTCGTTATCCGTAAGATCCTTGAAAGAGGTATCGTGAAGACTGTCAAGTCTGCCAAGAAGATCGTGGATCGTAAGGATCCTGTCGTTTGGGAGATTTTGGAAAATATCTTGAAGGGTCACCCCGTATTGTTGAACCGTGCTCCTACGTTGCACCGTCTGGGTATCCAAGCTTTCCAACCGCGTTTGGTAGAAGGTAAGGCTATCCGTTTGCACCCGCTTTGCTGTACGGCTTTCAATGCCGACTTTGATGGTGACCAGATGGCTGTGCATGTGCCCCTGGGCAATGCTGCTATCCTTGAGGCCCAGATGCTGATGATGGCATCTCACAACATCTTGAACCCGGCTAACGGTGCCCCTGTCACCGTGCCTTCTCAGGACATGGTGTTGGGTCTGTATTATATTACGAAAGAACTCCCCTCCACTCCTGACCATAAGGTACAGGGTGAAGGCCGTATTTTCTACGGTCCTGAGGAGGTGATGATCGCTTATAACGAGAAGAAAGTCCACCTTAATGCTAAGATCAAATGTCGTGTCGATGTTGACGGTACTGGCAACATCCAATTGATTGACACTTCTGTTGGTCGTGTGATGTTTAACCAAGTCGTTCCGAAGGATTACGGCTATGTTAATATGCTGTTGACCAAGAAGGCTTTGCGTGACATCATCGGTGATGTTCTTGCTAAGTGCGGTAACAAGGCTTGTGCCCAGTTCCTGGACGACATCATGACTTTGGGTTATCGTATGGCTTACGAAGGTGGTATGTCATTTAACTTGGGTGATGTGATTATTCCGGCTGAGAAACCGAAACTTATTGCTGAGGCTAATGCTCAAATTGATGAGATCACCATGAACTATAACATGGGTTTCATCACCAATACCGAGCGTTACAACCAGGTTATTGACGTTTGGTCACAATGCAATGCTCGTTTGTCAAAGATTTTGATGAAAGAGATTGAGGCTGACCGTCAAGGATTTAACCCTGTACACATGATGAGAGACTCCGGAGCCCGTGGTTCTGCTGAGCAGATTCGTCAGTTGTCTGGTATGCGTGGTTTGATGGCAAAACCGTCAAAGGCCGGTTCTACAGGTGGTGAGATCATTGAGAACCCTATTCTCTCCAACTTCAAGGAGGGTCTGTCAGTGCAAGAGTACTTCATCTCTACACACGGTGCTCGTAAGGGTTTGGCCGATACCGCTTTGAAGACCGCAGACGCTGGTTACCTTACCCGTCGTTTGGTTGACGTTTCCCATGACGTTATCATTACTGAAGAAGACTGTGGTACCCTTCGTGGTATGTCTGTCAGCGCTCTCAAGAAAAATGAAGAGGTTGTTGAGACATTGTATGACCGTCTTCTTGGTCGTGTAACATTGCATGATGTTTATCATCCGCAGACTGGTGAATTGATTATTAAGGCTGGTGAAGAGCTGACAGAGAAATATTGTAAGATTATTGAAGAGTCTCCTATTGAGGAGGTGGAAATCCGTTCAGTGCCTACTTGTGAGTCCAAACACGGTATCTGCCGTAAATGTTACGGACGAAACTTGGCTACTGGCAAGATGGTTCAGATTGGTGAGGCTGTTGGTGTTATCGCTGCCCAGTCCATCGGTGAGCCTGGTACGCAGCTGACCCTTCGTACGTTCCATGTCGGTGGTGTTGCTGGTAACGTGGCTGCTAACAGTTCCATCACAGCAAGCTACGACGGTATCTTGAGTATCGATGAGCTTCGTGCTTTGGAGAAAACGGACGCTCTTGGCCAAGTATATTACAAGGTCATCGGTCGTACCGCAGAAATCAAGATTATCGATGTCACTACAGGTATCGCTTTGGCATCTTCCAACGTGCCTTATGGTTCTAATCTCTACTTCAAGCATGGTGATGCTGTCAAGAAGGGTGATTTGATCGCTGATTGGGATCCTTTCAACGCTGTCATTCTTTCCGACGTGCCTGGTACCATCCAATTCAATGATATTATTGAAGGTGTTACCTACCGTGTGGAGACTGATGAGCAGACCAATATCCATGATAAGGTTATTATCGAGAGTCGTCTGAAGACCAAAAACCCGAGTATCTCCGTTTTGGATGATAATGGTGATGTGCTGAAGAGTTTCGACGTTCCTGTGGGTGCTCGTTTGTCAGTTGAAGAGGGACAAAAGATTGACTCTGGTGAAATCCTCGTTAAGATTTTGCGTTCCTTTGGTAAGTCTGGTGATATCACGGGCGGTCTGCCTCGCGTTACTGAGCTCTTTGAGGCTCGTAACCCGTCAGATCCTGCTGTGGTTTCTGAAATCGATGGTGTTGTTTCCTTCGAGAAGAAACTTAAACGTGGTAACCGTGTCGTCAAGATTACTCCGCGTAATGACTCAGGCGATGGTGCCAAGACCTATCTCATTCCGACCTCAAAGCAGATTTTGGCTCAAGAGAATGACTTCGTGAAGGCTGGTACACCGCTGTCAGAAGGTTCATTGACTCCTATGGATATTTTGAACATCAAGGGTGCTCAGAAAGTTCAGGAGTACATCATCAATGAAATTCAGGAGGTTTACCGTCTCCAAGGTGTGAAGATCAATGACAAGCACTTTGAAGTTATTGTACGTCAGATGATGCGTAAGATGGAAATCTACGATCCGGGCGACACTAAGTTCTTACAGGGTGAGTTGATCAACAAGATTGACTTCCAAGAGGAGAATGACGCTATTTGGGAAATGAAGGTCGTTGTTGACAAGGGCGATTCTGAAGAACTTCGTGATGGTCAGATTATCACTGCTAAGAAATTGCGTGATGTCAACTCTGCCCTGAAGCGTAAAGACCTCAAGTTAGTTCAAGTTCGTGACGCACGTCCTGCAACGGGTAAACCGATTTTGCAAGGTATTACCCGTGCATCTCTGCAGACTCACAGCTTTATTTCTGCTGCATCCTTCCAGGAGACCACGAAGGTACTCACCGAGGCTGCTATCAACGCTAAGTCTGATGAGCTGATCGGTATGAAGGAGAATGTCATCGTGGGTCAGAAGATTCCTGCTGGTACAGGTATTCGTTCTTACCAACACATCGAGGTTGGTTCCATGGAGGAGTATGAGTCTCTGATGGCTTCCAAGGAGATGGAGTAATACTAACAATTGAATCCTTACATTATGGAAGAACAGAAAATTGATATTAACTTGACAGACGAAGTGGCGCAGGGTAGCTATTCTAACCTGACCATTATTACGCACTCTGACAATGAGTTTATTTTGGATTTTGTCCAGATGATGCCTGGTGTTAACAAGGGACAGGTTCGTTCTCGAGTTATCATGACTCCGAAGAATGCGAAGCGTTTGTTGCGTGCTCTAAAAGAAAACATTGGTTCATACGAAAGTAAGATGGGTGTTATTGATGAGGGTACGCCGCAAGGCTTTCCGCCCTTGACCGGCGGACAGGGTTTAGCATAGAAATACGTTCAAATTGCTAAATATTTTCATGAAAGGAGGATGAGATTTTCTTGTTCTCCTTTTTTTATGCCTAAAATGGTGTTGATAGCTATGAAGATATTAAACTATGAAGTTATGAAGTTACGAGGGTAAGGCACATGGTTCCGTTGATTTACGGGAGCACTCTGTAGAGACGTTCCATGGAACGTCTCCTAAAGATATTATAATGTGCGTGGGGTGTTTGCCTCTTCCCTCAGAGCATTCGCTTTGCTGATATTAAGCAATATGCCCACTGCAATGCCGGAAACTGCTAGAGAGGCACCACCGCTACTTATGAAAGGTAATGTTTGACCAGTGGCTGGCAGCAGATCACAGTTTACACCTATGTGTACAAGTGCCTGACACGTTAGCCAGAAACCTATAGCGAATGAGAAGAGTTTTCCGAACGGGCCGCCTGAGTTTTTGGAGACTATTCTCGCTCGGTAGAACAATATCAGGTATGCCATGATTATGAGTACACCTGCGACGAATCCTAACTCTTCATATACAGAAGCGAAAGCATAGTCGGTGGAGTTTTCCGGTAGTCGATATTTGATGACTCCTTTGCCGGGGCCAGACGGATGGAATCCACCTCGCGCTATGGCTGCCCGCGAGAGGACCATTTGGTCGCCGTAACCGTCGGTATTGTCCTTTGTGATATAATATGTCACACGGCTCACAACCGTGTTCATACGGCCTATTTCAAGCGATTTGTCAGATTTGGAGTACATGAACACCGCAGTGGCGGCAATCACTGCTATCAGGACTGTTCCTCCGAAGAATAGGCTCACATATTTTAAATTGACATTTGCAACGAAAAAGATTACGTTGCAAGTGACAAAAAAGATAATTGCAGTGGACATGTTTAGTTTGGCCATGCCAAGACTAAAGATGGCCACTACGCCAAAAAGGTATAAAATTTTTTCTTTAGTCAATTCATGTCCCGCATTGTATTTATGGGCAATATAGTCAGTTATATATAGAATTACCAGGAAACCAATAAGATAGAATGTCTGGATGTCGTGACCGAAGATTGTGACACCACGGACTGCTTGAGATAGAATGGTTAGTAATAAAAGTACAAAGGCAAAAAGAAATAGCAAAGGGGTGAAAACTGCGATTTTGCGGTAATCCACCACATAACATAATATCATCAGGCCATAGCATACCGCGAGGTGTACGAGATGATTCAGCACGCGCATATTGCTAGTGCTGTATACCATCAGGAGTGAGAATAGGCTCAGGAATATGACTATGGCGAGGATGATTTTGTCTCCTTTAAATTGCCATTTCAATTTGAGTTTGCGCATAATGTCGTCTATAATTGTGCTACTGCTACTTTGAAACTTCTACCGCGGTCTTCTGTCGGACCAGTGCTGCATGGTGAGTATAGAACTGAGTATCCTTTTTCAGCAGCGTAGAATGCTTGACGGACAGCGTCTTCCATGTTTCCTTCTTTTGCAGACGGAATATCTAATTCGTCGAAAAGATTGTAAACATCAGAATTGTAAACACCTTGTAGTATTACGAACTTTACCTTCTCTAAGATTGCGTTGATTAGGTTGTCGCTCATATTGTTTACACTGTCCAAGTTTGTGATCCAGACCGTTGGTTTGTTCATTCTTTGTAGTGAGAACCATGTTGCATCCGAATTGTCTGAACTGGCATCATCCACGAAATCGATACCGTTTATGGTTGTCACTTTTTCAAGTTTATGCCCGCAGCCTTGGAATCCTGAGAGTTGCTGAGCAATATTTTTCTTACGAATCTCTATCAGTCGGTCATTGATAGAGGAGACCATCGTGTTGTTGAAGTTCTTCTCCAACTCAAAGATCTTGAAATTGTTACTTTTGTTGTTAGCCATAGGTGTGTTATATGTAATGGTTTGAAAATGGTAATGGTTTATCTGACTTTTAAGGTTACTAGAGTGAGGACGGCCAGCAGGAGGCCGATTACGATAAAGTGTTGAACAATACGAGGTTCGGGTACTCCCTTTTTCTGGTAATGGTGGTGTAAGGGAGACATTAGGAAGATGCGTTTTCCTTCGCCGTAGCGTTTACGAGTATATTTGAAATAGGAAGTTTGTAAGAGGACTGAGACTGCTTCAGCGAGATAGATGCCACAAAGAATGGGAATGAGGAATTCTTTGCGTATGATGATACAAGATACGGCAACAATGCCACCCAAAGTAAGGCTTCCCGTGTCACCCATGAACACTTGGGCGGGGTAGCAGTTCCACCAATAGAAGCCGATACAGGCTCCGATGACTGCCGATATGAAAATTACCAACTCCCCGATATTTGGTAGATACATGATATTCAGGTAATTGGCAAATATCACGTTGCCTGACACATATGCTAGGATGGCAATACCAACTGCGATTACGGATGTTGTACCTGTAGCTAGACCGTCTAGTCCATCTGTCAGGTTGGCGCCATTGGATACTGCAGCTATAATAAAAACGACAATAAGGATGTAGACGATGAAAGACCATTTTCCAGTAGTATCACCTAACCAGCGGGTAAACCAGGCATAGTCGAATTCGTTATTTTTTACAAATGGAATCGTTGTTTTGGTAGAGTGGTGGGGAGCATCGAATACATTATGAGTGTTTACATTTTCCGAGTTGGATATCTGTATTGCTGATTCCACGGGTGTGATAGCGTTTTTGGCGTTTGATTTCTCACATATTTTGGCATCCGGATGAAAATAGACGACAACTCCAACAAGTATGCCTAACAATATTTGGCCCAGTAATTTAGTTTTTGGTGAGAGGCCTTCTTTGTTTTTCTTAAATACTTTTATGTAATCATCTCTGAATCCTAGGGCTCCTAACCATACGGTGGTGAAGATCATCAAAAGTACATAGATATTATGCAGTTTACAGAATAGCAATGCAGGGATCAAGATAGCAGCAATGATGATAATACCTCCCATTGTTGGGGTACCTGCTTTCTCTGATTGCCCTTGCAGGCCCAATTCACGTATCGACTCTCCAATCTGTTTTTTTCTTAAGTATTTAATGAAGTATTTGCCTATCCAAATTGAAATGAAAAGAGAAAATACAAATGCTAAGGCGGATCGGAAGGAGATGTATTGGAACATTCCTGAGCCTGGAAATCCGATTTTATGTAACCAAGTGAATAAGTAGTATAACATAAGCTCTTACATTTTAGTGGTTAAAACAGTTTGTGATCTCTTCCATGTCGTCAAAATGGTGTTTTACATGGTTGATCTCTTGATAGGTTTCATGTCCTTTGCCCGCAATGAGTAATACGCCTTGATCTTTAAGGAGCATATTGCCCGTTTTGATGGCTTCATGACGATTTTCGATGACAGTGACCATTTTCTTCTTGTTCTCAGGCACGCCCGTCATCATTTCTTCCAAGATGACATTTGGGTCTTCCGTGCGAGGATTGTCAGAAGTTAAGATAACCTTGTCGCTGTATTTGCATGCGATCTCAGCCATCTCCGGTCTCTTTGTCCTGTCACGGTCACCGCCGCAGCCCACGATAGTGATGACCTCTTTTTTGTGGTCAGTTACATCCACGATAGTTGTCAATACATTCTCCAGGGCGTCGGGGGTGTGAGCGTAGTCCACAACAGCCACGCAACCATCATTGCGCCGTACGATTTGGAATCGTCCGGAGGCGCTGTCTAGCATGCTCATGTGACGTAGTACTTCGTCGCTTGGCATTCCTAAGAGGACGGCAGTTCCGTAGATTGCCAGAAGGTTGTAGGCATTGAATTTGCCACAGAGTTTGAAGAATACCTCGTAGTTGTTGATGCGCATTTGAAGTCCTTCGAAGTTGTTGTCGAGTATCTGGCCTTTGAAAGTGGCCAAAGAGCGCAGACTATAGGTATTTACCTTTGCTTTGCTATTCTGTGTCATCACTAGTCCGTTTTTGTCATCGATGTTTGTCAGGGCAAAAGCGGAGGAGGGCAGGTGGTCAAAGAAGGACTTTTTAGCAGCAATGTAGTTAGCGAATGTCTTGTGGAAGTCGAGATGGTCGTGCGTGATATTGCTGAAAATGCCGCCTGTGAATCGCAGGCCATCGATGCGGTGTTGGCAGATGGCATGTGAACTGACCTCCATGAATGCATATTCACATCCTGCGTCTACCATGCGGGCGAGCAGACTGTTAAGTTCTACGGCGTCTGGAGTCGTATGTGTTGCTGGAACCTCTTCATCACCGATTTTATTGACGATAGTGGAGAGCAGTCCTGCCTTGTGTCCCATCAAGTTAAAGAGTCTGTGCAAAAGCGTGACCGTAGTTGTTTTGCCGTTGGTACCAGTGATGCCCACCAGTTTTAGTTTCTTGCTTGGGTTGTCATAAAAGGCGGAGGCTATATGGCCTAGAGCAGCCATGCTGTCGGGGACTTGGATATAAGTGACCTTTTTGTCAATCTCTTCGGGAAGTTCTTCACATACGACTACGGAGCAACCGTTATCGATGACTTGTCCTATGAAACGATGGCCGTCGGTTTGTGTCCCGCGCTGTGCCACATAGAGGTCGGTACTGTCGTCATTATGGGTGACAATAGTGCGCGAGTCAAAGCGAATTGCTGCGATGTTCCGGTCTTCTGGACCGTAGAGCTGAAATTTCTTCAGCGATTTTAATATGTTGGTTAAAGGTTTCAAGTAGGTTATAGGTTAAAGGTTTTACGATATGGTTTCTGTCATCGGGGCTCCAGCTCCAGCGTGACGGTGTGTGTGGCTTGGTCTAAAGTCTGTGTTTTGACAATACCACGGCCGGTGATTTTCACCTTGTAGCCGGCGCGTGTCAATTCTCCTATGGCATCCGAGGCTATCATCTTCCGAACATCAGGTACGTTGCCTTTGCTGGGTGTCCACATTTTATGCTGAATTGTTGGCAGTGTGTCGCGGAGGGGCACTACGAAACGTTCTTCCATTGACAAAGCGGTGGTGTCGTATCCGATATTGGCGAACAACTTGTTGAAATAGCGTCTGTTGACAGGATAGTTGCCTACTGCCGGATTATAGGGTAACTCTTCTGCCTTCCGCATTGCGCTATAATTGGAGCGGTTCATCATGGCACGAGCTATCCTCGCGAATGCATCGACTGCTACCTCACTGTGCTGAGGAACGTAGTAGATGTAGATGATCATAGTGTATTGTGGATTCTCCATAGGGAAGTAGCCGCAGAAGGAGACAGCGTTATGGTTATAGTCGTAACAGTTGTGTTCCTGGTCCCAGATGTCACGTGTTCCCGTCTTGCCGGCAAAATGGCAGGTGGAGTCCTTGTAACGGCGGCCCGTACCATATTTTCCCCAAACAACGTTTTCCAGGTATTTTCTCGCTTTGGCGACGTTGGTAGGTGAGACAAGTTGCTCATTTAGCACTTCAGCATCAAAACGCTGTATGGTATCGTAATTGTTAGTCACATATTTGATGAAGAGTGGAGCCACCATTTTGCCGTTGTTGGCTATAGCGTTATAGTAGACTAGTGTATGCAGAATCGGGATGTTGAAGCCAGCACCGAAGCATACACCGTAGTAATTGTCGAAACGGCCGTCGTTGCGGATTGTCGCAGGTAGAATGTCTCCCAACTGTGTGTGGATTGTGTCCATGATACCAAGCTTCATAAGTTGCTTTCGGTAGTTGGCAAAACCTTTCATGCCATATGTGTCAAAAACCATAGAAGCGACACCGATATTGGAGGAGCGTTGGATGATCTCACTAACTGTACCAAGTGTCTCCCCGTGTACTTCTGAGTCCTGTTTGTAGTATCTGCGGTAGTTGCCGGATTTTAGTGGATATTCGAAAGTGTGGACAAACATGGGGAAGGTGCATGTGGTGTCGTCAGAACGTTTTTCAAGGAAGGTGAGCAGAGAGGCTAGCTTGAAAGTGGAACCGGGCTCTACCTTAGCGTTGAAGGCATACTCCATACTTTCGTCGTAGTGGCCGTTGGCATCTCTTTTCAAGTTAGAAATGGCTTTGATTTCGCCAGTCTTGGTTTCCATGACTATGGCACAGCCCCAATGGGCGCCTAACTCGCTGAGTTTTAATGCCAACTCGTTGTGAACGTAGTTTTGAATTTCTCCATCAATGGTGCTGTGGAGGTTATATCCGTCGATGGGTTCGATACGGTCCTTCAGAGGCACTACCGTCCTGTTGAGTCGGAGGTATTTCTTGCTGCCCTGTTGGCCTGCTAAGAGCTTGTCCATGAAAAACTCCATGCCGTAGTGCTTGCCCTCTACGTTCATACCGAGAGTACGGCGGGCAATATCACCATAGGGGTTGATACGTACTGAGGTGGGCACGTAGTTAAGATATGAGCGCATCTTGCGTTTACCTTCACCACGTTCCCAACACTTCAGGTTTTTGATATAAGAGGTGTCGCGGCCGCTGACCCAGGATTTTTCATCCCACTCTTTTACGGCAAAAAGTGTGCGGTATTTTTTCTTCTTGACAGCTTGGGTGAAGAAGTCTTTGTAATAACTTTCAGTGTATTTCGGATAACGGTCTTTGAATTGGGCGTAGAGGTCTTTGGAGAGAGTGGTGAAGAGATTGTCGAAAGCCTTTGGGTCTTTGGAGAGAGTATCTTTATATTCGTTGGCGAAGCGGATACCGTCGAATGCGACTTCAAAGACTGTGAAGTTGCCTACGAGGAGACGACCATGGTCATCGTAGATTTCGCCTCTTACTGGTGACAGGTTGTTGTTGAGCACAAAACAATTGAAGAGGGTGTCATTAGGAGATGGTACGTATGAGGAGTCGGTGGTGTCAAGCACTTTGGAGCCGCTTCCGTTAGACATAGCGCCCTCAGCAATGCCCAACCGGAGAATCATCACCAGACAGGCAGCGCCCAGCAGCACCATCAATCCATAAATGACATAGCTGCGGATCTTGAACGACTTCATGAAGTCTTCATTATTTTGATTTCTCTTCCGCATCTTTCTTCTTGTCTTTTTCTTTGTCTTTTCTAAATATGTTCTTTAGCCACAAGAACTTCTCCTTTTTTGGCGTGGTGATGGTGACGGTATAGTCGGATGACTCGTCAAAGACGTACCCGCGTCCTTTCAGTGTCTCGATGAGGGCCTTATTTTGTTCATACGGAATGAATTGGTTGTTGGCCTTCAGCTTGCTGATTTCGGTTTTATATTCTTGTTCTAACTTCTTTATCTTTTTCTGTTTCTGCACAATACGTTGCTCGCTGAGTATGGCGATGCCGACGAGCAGCATGAGTATGACGAAGTAGAGATACCACGGACGCATCCTCGGATCTGTGAGGAACTCGCCGCCGAACACCTTGTTGAAAAGGCTCTCAGACTTGGGGTCTTTCTGTTTCTCGGGTATGTCGCTGGTGGATCTCATCGCTTAATGGGAGTTATTTTCTCTGCAGCACGCAGTTTGGCGCTGCGGGCGCGAGGGTTAGTCAATATTTCATCATCACTGGGAACCACGGCTTTGCGGGTGACCAGTTTGAATAGTGTCTGTGGGTTGCCGAAGAAGTCCTTTTCTACTTCTCCGTCCAGGTTGCCGGCACGCATGATATTCTTCACCATGCGGTCCTCCAAAGAGTGGTAGGCAATGATGACTAGTCTGCCGCCTTCGGAAAGTGCGTCGGCGGTCTGTGTCAGCATCGACTCCAGAACTTCCATCTCTTTGTTGACCTCGATGCGGAGGGCCTGGAAGATTTTGGAGAGTACCTTAGAAGGCTTGCCTTTGGGCAGGCAGGGTTGAAGAGCCTCCACCAACTCGAAAGTGGTGGCAATCTCTTTGTCTTCACGACTGTTTGTTATGCACTTGGCTATCTGCCGTCCGTTGGGAAGTTCTCCATAGGTGTAGAATATCTTACTGAGTTGAGCTTCGTCGTAATCGTTGATGACCTCTTTTGCGCTTAACTCTTGCTGACGGTTCATGCGCATGTCCAGTTGACCATCTTGGCGATAGGAGAAGCCGCGTTCGGCAGTGTCGATTTGGTGGGACGAGATGCCCAAGTCTGCCAAGATGCCGTCCGCCGGATACGCTTTGTGGTATTGGAGAAAACGGGTCATGTTCTTGAAGTTTGAGGGCACGAAGCAGAAACGTGGGTCCTCAATGCGGTTGGCGGCGCTGTCAGCATCCTGGTCGAAGGCTATGAGTCGACCGTCTGCCGATAAGCGATCCAAGATGGCACGAGAATGTCCACCTCCGCCAAATGTCAAGTCGACATAAGTCCCGGAAGGGTTCGTGATAAGAAGGTCTATCGATTCTTGAAGCAGTACCGGATTATGATAACTCATCCGACACCTCCTTTTCTGCCTCAAAACGGCCAAGATGAATATCTTCGTTCAACTGTTCTAAAGCTTCAGGTGTCATGTCGAACTTCTCATGGTAGCGTTTGGAGTTCCACAAATCAATTTTTCCGTTATCCATTACGAGTACTACTTCCTTTTCGATCTTGTAGAGTTCCATGAGGGGTTTGGGGATAACGATGCGGTACTGTGCGTCGCATTCCAGATAGGCAGTGTTGCGGAGGAATGCGTTTCGGTATTGTTTAACGCGAATAAGGTTTCGATCCAAAGAGTCCATAAACTCCATCTGTTTCTGGTAAGCATCTTCAGACCAGAGAGATATGTGCTCTCCGAAACCATGAGTTACATAGAAAGCATCCCTGCCGCCTTCCGGCAAAGCGCGAAGGAGAGCTGTCGGCAGCTTTAACCGCCCGCTCCTCTCGATGGACACTTCCCAATAACCGTAACTCAATTTTGACATGATTACTACTGATAAAACGGGACAAAAATAGACATTTTTTTTAATCTTTTCCATAAAGAGTAAAAAAAATTTTTTTTAATGCTATTTTTGATATTAACTTATTGAAAATCAGTATGGAACTTTTTGGATATTTTATGTGTAAGAAGATACTTGTGAACAATAAAATGCTGATAACGTGATATTTACAATATCAATTTGATAATAGTTTGTAATATACCGATAATCAATATGTTACATTTTTTATTGTAACAATTGATTGTTGATAACTCGATTTTTTCCGATTTTTTCGGAGGATTTATGGAAAAAAATGGAAATTTTTGGATAGAGATGGAGACACTGATCCGTAATTTTGTGAGATACATCGTGACCCTGCAATATCTGGATACCTGTCTTCGTTTTATCTAGGTTTTTATGTATTTTTGCACTCCTAAAACATTTAATATGATGAAGAGATACCCTATATATATTCTCCTGATGTTCATGGTTTTCCAACTCAATGCTCAGTGGGACTTTGATTTTCAGACAGATAATCGAATTTATATGTCTGGTATACATAGCGTTAGTCTTCGTCCAACAGATGTCCGTCTTGGCGACCCTATAGCTCATCTGGGTGGCGGGAATGAACAGCTGACACTTGAGTTCGACGATGTGGAGACAGATGACCACTATTTTAAATATACCTTTATACATTGTACCCACGATTGGAAAATCTCCGACATGAACCAAGTAGAGTATATCTCTGGTTTCAATGAGGATATGATAGACCAATATGATTATTCGTTCAATACTATTGTACACTACACGCACTATCAAGTCTCCTTCCCTAATGAGAACATGTCTTTTACCAAGAGCGGTAATTATATTTTGTTGGTTTATGATGATACGCCTGACAATCCTGTGTTGACGCGACGTTTTATGGTTGCTGAGGATGCTGAGGCCAAAATCACCTGCAATGTGCACCACGCCACGGATGTGAACAATCACTTCACGCACCAGGAGGTCGGTTTTGAAGTGGCCCCCGGACCTTATGTCGTCCGCAATCCCGCGATGACGCTCCATGCCACTATCAAGCAGAATGGACGATGGGATAATGCCAAGTACGGTCTTACCTATCATTCGTTTATGAACAATGTCTTCAGCTTCGACTATGTTGACGGGCGCAACTCCTTCCCGGGTGGAGCTGAGTTCCATACTTTCGATATCAGCACGTTACGCTCCAATGCTGACCGTATTGTCAGTATTGATTTCGCAAACCATCGTAACCAGGCCTATGTCCTGATGGATGAGGCCCGTCCTTACGGCGCCTATGAGAGCCGAAGCACGATGAACGGAGCCTGTGTATACTATAACCGTGATCTTCCCAATGCTTACTCGGAAGACTATGTGAATACCTATTTCACTCTCAAGAGCAAGTACCCTTTCACGGATGGGGATGTCTATGTCTTTGGTGAGTTGACAGACTGGCAGCTGAAAGAGGATGCCAAGCTGCATTTCAACCGTGAGCAGAACTATTGGGAGACCTGTTTCTACATAAAGCAGGGAAAGTATAACTACCAGTATGTCTATGTTCCCAAAGGTACTCAGGAGATTGATGCAACCTATGTGGAGGGCAGCCATTATGAGACCCAGAACCAATATACGATCCTGCTCTATTTTCGTGAAGAGGGCACCTCTTATGACAAGCTTATCGGCGTAGAGCATTGTGTCATGCAATAGTGCTGTTATTTTTAGTACATTTGCGCCCTTGTTCAGAAGGAAGAATAATTATTAAAACTGTTTTATATGAAAAAGATTTTACTTTTCACCTTGGTGTTTACCGCCATTATGTGCTCCTTTGGTCAGACCAAAAAGATCAGTGTGGAGAGCATTTGGGATGATTTCAAGTTTTACCCGCGTGGCGTTGCCGGTTACACGGCCATGCCTTCCAGCGACTATTACACGGTCGTAAAACGTGGTGGTATTGAGCGTTACTCCTTCGAGACGGGCGACCGCGTTGATATGCTGTTGTCCAATGAGATTCTTGGCAAACTTAGTGGTGGCGATCTCAATACGAGTCGTCTGAGCGGTTACTCTTTCTCCAAAGATGAGAAAAACATCATCCTCTGTTTTGACGAGGAGAGCATTTGGCGCCGTTCATCCTTGGCTTACTATTATGTCTATAATGTTGAAAATAAGACATTGAAGATGGTGGCTGACACTAACACCAAACTACACTTTGCTGATCTTTCCGAAGATGGACAGCGTGTGCTTTTCGCCCGCGACTGCGACCTCTTCATTCAGGATCTCAATAGCGGCGCTATCACACAGATTACACATGACGGAAAGCCCAATGCTATCTTGAATGGCTACGCAGACTGGGTCTATGAGGAGGAGTTGAATATGGCTCAAGCCGCTTCCTGGTCACCTGACGGTAGCAAGGTTGCCTTCCTTCGTTTTGACGAGAGCCGTGTCAAGGAGTTCACCATGCCCATTTATGACGAGCTCTATCCGACAGATTTTACCTACAAATATCCGAAAGCAGGTGAGGACAACTCTCTGGTGGATGTCTACATTTACGACCTTGCATCCAAATCACTTACTCGTGTAGACTTGGGCGACAACAGCAATTGCTATTTCCCTCGCGTCTACTGGCAGCCAAACAGCGTTGATGCTATTATCTTGAAGATGAATCGTCATCAGAATCGCCTCGACTTTATTCGCTACAACACTCTCACCAAAAAACAAGATATAGTTTATACTGATGAGAATGAAAAGTGGCTTGACATCACTGACGACTATTATTTTCTAAGCGATGGTAAGACGATGATTGTAACTTCCGAGCGTGACGGTTTCAATCATATCTACAAGGTCACTCTTGGTGGCGACCGTGTGCAGTTGACTTCGGGCAAATGGGAGGTTAACGCCATCAAGTTTGTCAATGAGAAGAAAAAACTCATATACTATCAGTCTAACGAGTCTGGCGTACTCAACAGAGACCTCTATGTCATCAACTTTGATGGTAAGAAAAAGAAGATGCTCAGCACTGGCGACGGCTGGAACGAGAGCGACTTCTGTCCTACGGGCAACTACTATCGCAACCAGTACTCAAGCCTTAACACACTGCCTGTCTACACAATTCGCAATTCATCTGGTAAAGAGCTGCGCGTTTTGAATGATAACAAGATGGTGAAGGAAACTATGGCTGAATACGGATTCCAGCCGAGAGAGATTATCAGTTTCACCACAAAAGATGGTACAGTACTCTATGGTTGGATGATGAAACCGGCCAACTTCAACCCGAACAAGCGTTATCCGGTGATGATGAACTGTTATGGTGGTCCTGGCAGTCAGCAGGTTATGAATGCATACAGTGGTGCTCAGGATTTGGCTTTCTATCAGATGTTGGCACAGCATGGTTACATCTCTGTCTGCTTTGACGGTCGTGGTACTGCAACCCGTGGTGATGCTTTCAAGAAGGTTGTCTATCAGCAGATGGGCAAGTATGAGGCTATCGACCAGATTGCCGCTGCCAACTATCTCAAGACTTTGCCTTATGTCGATGGCGATCGTATCGGTATCTGGGGTTGGAGCTTCGGCGGATATCTCTCCGCACTCTCTATGTTCCGTGGCGAGGGCGCCTTCAAGATGGCTATCTCCGTTGCCCCGGTGACCAACTGGCGCTACTATGACAATATCTACACCGAGCGTTTCATGCGTACTCCGCAAGAGAATGCCGACGGTTATGATCTCAACTCCCCGACCACCTATGCTGATCAGTTAAACGGCAAATACCTGCTTATCCACGGTACTGCCGACGACAATGTTCATTTCCAGAACGCTATGGAGCTCGTCAAGGCTCTCAATGCCGCCGGCAAGGAGTACGATCAGTTCTTCTTCCCCAACAAGAACCATTTCATCATGGGTGGCAATACTCGTACCTTCCTTTACAATAAGTTGGCGAAGTATATTATGGAGAACCTTTAAGGAGTTGATAGTTGACAGTTATCAGTTGTGGGGTCACCATGTAGAGACGTGTTACCAATACGTCGGTCGGGAGAGATATTCAGATAGAACCATTTATCTTCCAGTAACACTTAGTTGGGACTCTTTTATTATTGTCCAAACTGTCCATATTGACCGTGGACAGGACAATGAACCCGAATCAAAGAAACGAAAAAATTCTATGCATCAAAAAATAATATATCTTTGCCTTTGATTTAGAGTGTTTATAACGACTGTTAATTATTTATGTTTTACAAATTATCGCAATCATTGGATACTGATGTGATTGGAAAAGTACGAGAAACTCAAGTTTCGTGTTGGACCCCACTTCAAATGAGAATGTTAACAACCCCTTGGCGTTTGTTCTCTTCTCCAAATATTCAAAAATTCGAATTAGATAAAAATGCACAATTAACAGACTCTCTTTATTGTTTCGGGCTTTCTAGTTACAACAATTTTTTACTTTCTCCAAAATTCAAGGATTTGGTTGATTATCAGAAATCCACTTTTTATAGTACCGAATGGCTTAACAATAATACCCGTAAGCCAATAACTCTTCAAAATTTTGAAGAGTACAAATATCTTATGAGTTTGGATAAGGAAGCCAAAATGGGCTACCATCTTGGGGTTGAGTTTGAAATTGCGGCTAATTTTTTATGAGTTAATTCCTAGGGATGGGGGTTAATACAGGAATCCCAGCATCCACAGCGGCAGTTTGACGCCATCTGGCATATCCCAGTCATCGGCGAAAATATAGGAGTCTTTCACACCAGCAATCTGCGAGAAGGTCTTGTTGCGACCGCCAATCTCGAAGGTGTATTTAGCATCCACCTTGAAGTCACCCTGCGTCTTCCCGTATTCCACGCTGTGCGATTCCGAGAGGGCACAGATGGCAAAAGTCTCGCGTAAGGTACCCACCTCCACCTTTGTTGGTGCAAGGGCGTAAATCAGGTTGGTGTTTTCCATATAAATCTTGTCCGGCTTGGTGAGTTTGCCAATCTTCTTCTTGTCTGAATACAGCAGGTTTAGCACCTTGGCATCGCCCAAGTATTTGAGGTACTCCACCACCGTATCGCGTCCGATTTCCAGCGCAGCGGCAATCCTGTTGGCGTTCAACACAAAAGGCACCTCGCTGCAAATCATCGCGATGAGTGCCTGCAACTTCCTGACGTTGGCCACATCCACCTTGCAAATCTGTGGTAGCTCGGTTTCGATGATATAGTTCACCACCTGCTCAATCTTGGTGTAGTATTCGCCATCGCCCTCCAGCAGGAAAGGATAGTAGCCCTTCTCCAGATACTCCTTAAACAGCGCGACCGGCTTGCATTTTGCCGTAACCGTCTGCCAGAGGTCGTACGGGTGTTCCAGAATGTCTTCCAGTGACCATCGTGGAAACGTCAGCCCGTGATAGAAACGCAGTGCCTCGCGAAAAGAAAGACCTGGCATTGTGTATTTGACAGCTCGACGCGACAGGTCGGCATCACCCTCCTTCAAGCTCAGCAGCGAAGAGCCGCTTACAATCATCCTCAGGTCGGGAAACAGCTCGTAAATCTCCTTGATTTCACGACTCCAATCCGTAGTGCCGGAATGATACTTATGGATTTCGTCAATCACCAGAAGCTCGCCACCTCGTATCACGAATTCCTCTGCCAACCCCACCAGCGTGCGCATAGAGAAATCCACAGTGTCGGCCGAACAGTACAGGACGGTGCGGTCGCCCAGCGCATAGTGCTGCTTCAAGTATTGTTTGATGAGCGTTGATTTGCCCACCCCTTTGGCTCCTAAAATACTAACGAGCTGGGTGTTCCAGTGAATCTCGTCCATTTTTTCGCGAATGATTTCCGTCGATGTATTGGCTAAAAGCCTGTCACTCTTTTTATAAAGCGTATCCATGAGATTTCAAATATAATTTCACGGTGCAAAGATAGAAAAAATGTTGCGCACAAAACGCATTTTTTTTTAAAAATGTTTTATGCGCGCAACAAATCGTCTGGTTTGTGACTTCAGAATCATCACCTCCTCCCCCAGCTGTCCCTGTCCAAATTCCTGAAATTGATGGCCTCGCTGAGGTGGCCGATTTCGATGTTCGGGCTGCCGTCGAAGCATTCGGCAAGGCACCGCGTATGGGCTGCAGACTGCCGTCCAAGGCCAGCTCGCCGGCGATGTAGTAGTCGGAGACTGCCGAACCGCCGCCAATCTGCTCTGACGCGGCCAAGATGCCTATCGCTAGGGTTAAATCGTACGCCGAACCCTCCTTGCGAATGTCGGTTGGTAGATATATTTTGATAGTACCTTTTATCTTCCAGTAACACTTAGTTGAGGCTCTAATATTAATGTCCAAACTGTCCATATTGTCCGTGGACAGGACACTCAAAAATCTTGGTTTAACACTCTGAATGATGATTCAGAAAGTGTTGATGTTTAGCAAAACTAAACTTTTTTCCAAACCACCAAAGAACCAAGGCCAGCAAAAGGAGGCAGCCAACTAGGATGAGCAGGCAAATGGTATGGGGTAGACCTCTCAAATCAATGAAAGAGAGGGAATTGTTGACGACATGGATAATGAGGCCAGGGATAATGCTGCCCGTACGCCAATAGAGCCATCCAACGAGGATACCGAACAGGGAAGCACCCGGAAACGCTATCAGTCCGTGAATCAATCCGAAGCAGAGAGCGGAGATGAGAATGGCCAGCCATGGGCGGCGCTGTGTCTTCAACAGACCCGAGAGAAGAATTCCACGAAAGCCAATCTCTTCCGCCAGCGGCCCGAAAAAGCATCCAACGAGTATGCCGGCAATTCCCGAATAAAAATTACGAGC
>JAILCI010000020.1 GCA_024686335.1 Bacteroidales bacterium
ACTGTCAAAAATGGGGCATTTCAACAAAAAGAAGATTTGGGACTCCCCAACTTTTGATAAATTGAGCGCCGTGCAGACCCAAATGAATGAAATGAACCCAAAACTGTTGATGGACGACATCACCGCCGCCACGCTTGATGACTACCAGAACTTCCTGATTCGGAAAGGTTATCGCAATTCAACTGTTGAGAAGCACCTGAAAATGCTGAAACAAATACTTAAATGGGCGGATAAAAAGGGGTACTTGAAACACGGAAAGGATGTTTTGGAACATAAGACAGCAAAATTGGAAACGACAAAACCAAAGGCAGTCAATTACTTGACCTGGGATGAGTTCGAGCAGCTTTTCAACTACGAGTTCAAGGCAGGAGAATCACATCTGGAACTTACGAGGGACAGGTTTTGTTTCTGCTGTGCCACATCGCTGCGCCATAGCGATATGGAAATTTTGAAGAAGGCGGACTTTGACGATCACGACAACCCAACGTCATTTTCGTTTGTCAGCAAGAAGACTCACGATACGCTTACCATCTTCTTGAACAAGTACAGCAGTGCCATCTACCAAAAATACAAAGATATTCCAACCAAAGACGGACTAATGTTCCCGCCGAAGAGCAATCAGAAGATGAACGACAATCTGAAAGTCATTGCCGAGATGCTGGGTTTCACGAGAAATATCACCAAGATGCAGTTCTGCGGGAAGGAACGTGTTGATGAAACCTGTCGTTTGTGCGATGTGATTGGTACCCATTCAGCGAGAAGAACATTTGTGGTCCATGCGATGGAAATGGGGTGGTCGCCCCAGTTGGTGATGACATACACAGGACACGAAAGTTATGACACGATGAAACCATACATCGCGCTCACAGACAAGACGAGGAAGAAAATGATGGAGACGAACTTCTAACAAGAGAAGGGGAGAGTTTTGTAAAGGAGATAGCACTGCTGTCTCCTTATTTTTTTGTCATTCAGTAAGTTCGGTGCATTTTTGGTGCATTTTTTTTGACATAAAAAAATCTCATAAGTCTGTTTTACAGTAACTTATGAGATTTTGTTGGCGGACCGGACGAGACTCGAACTCGCGACCCCATGCGTGACAGGCATGTATTCTAACCAAACTGAACTACCGATCCGTGTTTCTTAGAACGGCGCAAAAATACACTTTTTTTAATTGCGCACAACCAAATGGAAAAATTTTTTATTTTTGTTGTATTATTCTATTTTTCAACTATTTACAACGCTTAGAAACGCCATGTCAACCCAAAATAGTAGAGGAATGGCAGCTGATAAATGATGTCATTTGTCGTCCTATTGACATAAAAGACGTTTCTGTAGTTGTAGACATTGGAGATGGAAACACTCAACTCAATGGTATTTCTCTCACCAATGAAGAACTTCTTCTTGGCACCCAGGTCGAGACGATGATAGCTCGGCAAACGAGATTGGTTGAAATCCCCTAACAGGAAATAGAGGTCTTCGTTGTTGGAGACATAGTCGTCATAGATATGATCAGGAGCGTAGTGGGGATAGTAAGCCTGCGTCTGAGTGAACGGGAATCCCGTACCAAAGTTCCAACGGAAGTCCACCTGCCAAGATCTTCTCTTACCAAAAGAATAGGAAGCCAACAAGTTCACATTATGCCTTCTGTCAAAGTGTGGATTGTATTTGATAACACCATCAGTACGCTTAACCCATCCGAGAGAGTAGACCAACCAGACATAGAATCCTTTGTCTTCATACTTCACTGTCACATCACCACCATAGGCACGACCTTTCTCCCAAATAAACTCTGTCTCATCGTCAAACATCTTATATCTGTTGGCAGAGATAAGCTGTGAAAAATTCTTGAAATAACCTTCCAAGTTAATGGTGAGTTGAGGAATCGGGTCATATTCGAAACCAAGAATGACATGTTGGGATTTCTGTAAACGGCCTTTCATCGTGTCGGATCCATTAATAGTAGTATTGGTAAGATAACTGCTACTGATCGGGGAAGACATGAATCCGTTGAAAAGACTTACCACATCGCGGTCAGAGGTCACTGAAATCAAGTTCTGTGAATAGAGACCAGCAGCCAACTTCAGACGAACTTTTTTGCTGATATTGTATTTAATGGCCAGACGAGGCTCCGGAGAAACTTCACCCACGGAGTAGTAATATTGCAGACGGAAACTGGGCTCCAACAAAAGTTTATTCCTCAAATTATATTTATATTTGAGAAATACTGACAGGTCCGTAGTATGGTCTTCAATATTAACCTGTGAACCCCAAAGAGTGTAATAATTGTATTCGGTATTATATCCCACAACATCCATACCCACCTGCAATAGACTTCTTTTCAAGAAATAGTTGAAAGTCAAGTTGAAAGTGAAACCGTTCATGGAACTCTCCTTAGGATTGTACACTTTATCATCGAGACTACAACGGTAATTGGAATAAGAGAGAGCACCCTCAATGGTAGTGGGCACGGCACCAGGCACGATCATAAAGTTAGCACCAACACCCCAATTGTTCCATGCATAATCGGCCACAGAGCTATAGTTGACACGGTCGTCGAATCGGAAACCGAAAATATTAAGCTTGGTGCCGTTGAGTGTAGAGAGTGTTAATTTTCCATAAAGGTCGAGATAGTTATAGGGGAGCCCGGATTCTCCAACATAAGGATAGAACAACTTGGAGGCTTGGTTGAGATAGGAACCTTTACCAGAGAGAATAAAGCTCAGGGCCGTCTTTCTATCGTCCTTCAGTTTTACAAGCGGACCTTCGAGCAGCAACTGTGTCTGGATATTACTAAGATCCACCTTGCCGGAAATTCGCTTTTTGTTGCCATCGCGGGTCTTGATATCCATCACGGAGGAGATTCTTCCACCGAACTCAGCCCCGAAACCGCCGGTATAGACGTCGGCACTGCTCATGATATCCATATCGAAAACAGAGAAGATACCGATGGAATGGAATGGGTTGTATATGATGACACCATCGAGCAGCAACATATTCTGAACGGGCGTACCACCACGCACATAGAGCTGACCACCCTGGTCACCCGTGGAAATGACGCCCGGCAAAACTTGCAGATACTGGGCGAAGTCGGGCTGACCGCCGATAGCCGGCATCTTGCTCATATCCTTTGGAGTAACACTGATAACTGCTGTTCGAGTCTCCTGCTCACGACGCTGACCTTCACCTTGGATAGTTACTGCGTCAAGAGTCTGGGAATTGGGTATCAATGTATAACGCTTGATAATGGTAGTATCTCTACGAACTACAATGGAATCGTAAAGATCGTCAAATCCACCCACGGCAGATACCTTCACCACATATTCTCCTTTCGGAACACCGGATATTACAAAAGCACCCTTGCTGTCAGACATGGCGCCGTATGAGGTTCCCTGTAGGTGAATCATACAGTAACTCAGAGGTTCACCGTTAGAGTCATCATAAGTAAAACCTTTTATAATAGTTCCCTGCGACCACAAGGATACAGCAGAGAAAAACAAACATATTGATAAAAATATCAGCCTTTTCATACATTATTTTTAAAGGGTGCAAAAATAAAAAAATTCACGGATTATATATTAATAATTGTATATCAACAATCTTACGCTCAAAACATCTTAAAAAAACCTAAAAAAATGAAACGAATTTTATACTTTTGCAGCCTCAATTAAAAGAGCTTTATGATAAGTTTTATAAAAGGTAAAATAGTGACTGTCACCCCGGCTTCCGTCATCATTGAGACGGCAGGCGGAATCGGTTTCTGCGTTAACATTTCGCTAGCCACCTACTCTGAAATCAAGGACCTGCAAGAGGTGATGCTATACACCCATTATATCGTCAAAGAGGATGCTCAGGTTTTGTACGGTTTTGCGGAAGAAGATGAGAGAGAACTCTTCCAATTGCTTATCTCCGTCAATGGTGTTGGTCCGAATACGGCACGACTTATCCTCTCCTCCATGTCGGTAGGCGAGGTGCTCAACGCCATCGCCACGGACAATGTTAAGGCCATCCAGGCCATTAAGGGCATTGGTGCCAAGACGGCACAGCGTCTGATCATTGAATTGAAGGACAAAACGAAGAAACTTTCCTTGAATGATCCAACAAAAATTTCAATCGCATACAATAATAATAAATATGATGCGTTAACCGCATTAGTTGCTTTGGGATTTCCAAAGGCTGGCTCGGAAGCCGTCCTTGACAAAGTCATCAAAGCTGAAGGGATTAATTTATCAGTTGAAGATCTGATAAAGAAGGCGTTAAAATATTTATAGTCAGGACTTTTGAAAAAGGTAAATAAAAACAAAATACTATATACAGCACTGGCCATCCTGTCTATGGGTGTTTGTATCACCATAGGCTATGCGGCCAATGTAAAGCTACACAATACTTGGCTCCCCGCACCACAAAAGGCGGAGGAACCTGCTGTTGACTCAACTGAAATTGAAGAGCCGATAGACTACACAATGGCTTTCTTGGCAAAGAACTCTCTCACGCCGCCCGACTCCAATGATGAGGATTCTGACGTCCCGCAACCTGACAACAACCCTCTTAACAATCAGCACACCAGTCCTTTCTATCTCCAAGACCCTCCAGGTATCGGAACGGTCATCCAATACAATCCTGAGACCAACACCTACGATTTTCAGTACCAGACTGGTAATCAACCATTTGGTCCCGGTGCCTATATGGACATCAACGAATACATTGATTACGACCTTCAGCAAAGCATCAACAACTACTGGCATTCCAACAGTGTGGGTGCTTCCGGCAAGCGTAATGGCGGTGGCGGCCTGATTCCTGAATTGCACGTTGGTGGTGACCTCTTCGAGAGCATCTTCGGCAGCAATACCATCGACATACGCCCTTCTGGTAATATTGAGGTCAAGTTTGGATTGAAATACACCCAACAGGATAATTACACATTGCCCGTTAAACAACGGCGGCAGCCAACTTTCGATTTCGACCAAGATATCCAACTTAACATGATTGCCCGCGTCGGCGACAAAATTGAGTTCAACCTCAACTACGCCAACAATGAGTTGCAGGTTGGTACCAACAACGACGTGATGAAGTTGAAATATGGCGGTAAAGAGGACGAAATTCTGCAGTTGATAGAGTTCGGTAATGTGACGATGCCGCTCAACAGCACGTTGATCACTGGTAGTCAGAACCTCTTTGGTGTCAAGGGCCAGTTGAAGTTCGGCAACTTGACCATCACGGGTGTCGCAGCCCAGAAGAAGGGTGCCACCCAGAGCGCTTCCATCACTAATGGTGCCGCAGAAGAGGAGTTCTACTTCAGCGCTGATGAGTACGAGGAGAACCGCCACTTCTTCCTCGGTCAGTTCTTCCGCGACCATTACAACGAATATTTGAGCACACTGCCATTGGTAGGTTCTCCTATCGTCATTACTAAGATTGAAGTTTGGCGTACCACCATCGGTGCTGCCACAAACGAGAACCGTAACATCATTGCATTCACCGACTTAGGTGAGGCTGATCCCGAGTTTAGTTCTCTCTCTTACAATCCCATGTATGATGGTGGCCAATATCCAGATGACCAAATCAACAACTTGACCACCCTCATTGACACATCATTATATCGAAATCTTTCAACCGTTTCTGCCAACATGCACTCTGTGGGCTTGACCTCTGGCAAAAACTACGAGAAACTGGAGAGCGCACGTCTGCTTTCTCCAAGTGAATATACCGTCAACACCAAGTTGGGTTTCATCTCTTTGAACTCTGCACTGAGTTCTGACCAGGTGCTGGCTGTGGCATTCCAATACACCGTCATCGGTAGTGACAAGGTTTATCAAGTCGGTGAGTTTGCCAACGAGGTAACGGCTCCTAACTGTATCCGTGTCAAGTTGTTGAAAAGCAGTAACATCAACACCAAATCCCCTTTGTGGAATTTGATGATGAAGAATGTCTATAGTCTCTCTGCCTACCAAGTCTCCAATGAAAAATTCCGCTTGAACGTGTTGTATACGGGTGACGCTGAAGGTGTTCCCAACGGCTTCTTCACCCAAGGTTCTGAACAGGGCATTCCGTTGATCCGTCTTTTGGGCTTAGACCGTTTAAACCAGCAACAGGATCCTAACCCTGATGGTATCTTCGACTTCATCGATAACGCTGCTACTGTGGGTGGTACAATCAACTCCAACAACGGTCGTATCTATTTCCCGACAGTAGAGCCTTTCGGTAAAGACTTGCGCGCCGTCATCACAGAGCCGGAACTGGCTGACAAATACGCTTTCGACTCTTTGTACACGATGACCAAGACGATGGCGCAGCAGATCACCAATAAGAACAAATTCTACATTGAGGGTTCCTATCGCTCCTCATATGGTTCTGAGTTCCGCATCCCGACGACGAATGTAGCACAAGGATCTGTAAAAGTCACCGCCGGCGGTATTACCCTTCAGGAGAACGTCGACTACACCGTCAACTACGACATGGGTACTGTCTCCATCATCAACCAGGGTTATCTCAACTCCGGTACTCCTATCAACATTACTTGGGAACCTGAAGATGAATATGGTACCGACCAATATCTCTTCGGTGCTAACTTAGACTATACATTCTCTCCCAACTTCAACATTGGAGCAACTTTCATGAACCTGAGGGAGAGACCTATCACCAATAAGGTCAACTATGGCGACGAACCCATCAACAACTTCATTTGGGGTATGAACTTCGCTTACAAGGCTGAGCTCCCCTTTGTCACCAAAGCTGTCGACCTCCTCTCTTTCCACAGTACAAGCACAAAATCATTCTTGAATCTTGAAGGTGAGTTTGCCCATTTTGTGCCAGGCCACTCTCGTGCTATCGGCAAGCAGGGTATCACCTACATTGATAATTTTGAGGCAGCGAAGACGACCATCAGTTTGAACACTTTTGCCAACTGGGTGTTGGCTTCCACGCCTCAAGGACAGCCTGATATGTTCCCAGAAGCTGGCGTACTCTCTGTCACCGATAATGTTCGTAAACAGTTGGCTTACGGTTACAACCGTGCACATCTATCTTGGTACATTGTAGACCAGTCTGTCTTCTACAACGGTAACTCTGCCACACCGTCCAACCTTACTGCTGAAGACCTCTCTGCTCCATACGCCCGTGCAGTCTATGAGCCTGAGCTCTTCCCATATAAAGAATACGACGGAACCACCATCTCTACCTATATGCCCGTTTTCAACCTGGCCTACTATCCTAATGAAAAGGGTCCGTATAACTACGATGTGTTAGGTACAGAAGGTTACTCCCATGGTATCAACGCAGACGGTACTTTGCGTGAACCGCGCACCCGTTGGGCCGGTATCATGAGAAAATTCGACAACACCGACTTCGAGTCTTCCAACTACGAATATATCGAATTCTGGATGATGGATCCCTTCATCGAAAATGAGAACCACACAGGTGGTAAACTCTATTTCAACTTGGGTGACATCTCCGAAGATATCTTGCGCGACGGTATGAAATTCTTCGAAAGCGGACTGCCCGCTGATGGTAGCGACGAGAATGTAGAGTTCACCGTCTGGGGCCGTGTACCTACCGTCCAACAGATTGTCAATGCCTTCGACCTTGAAAATGACGCCCGTCCTTTCCAGGATGTAGGTTACGATGGTTTGCAAGATGAACGTGAGCGTGAATATTTCCGCGACTCCTACCTTGAACTCATTGCACAAGAATACGGTGTCACTTCTGCTGCCTATACTGCAGCACTCAACGACCCTTCTAGCGATAACTACCACTACTACAGAGGTTCTGACTATGATCAAAACGATGTGAAACTCGTAGAACGTTACAAATACTACAACGGTGCAGATGGCAACTCTCCTACAGATGATCAAAGTCCTGAAAACTACCCCACCTCCGCTACTCCTCTTCCCAACTTGGAAGACATGAACAACGATAACACCCTCAATGAGGATGAAAAATACTACCAGTACGTTATCAATCTGTCACCTGATCACATGGTGGTAGGTGAAAACTACATCAACGACGTATATGAAGCCGTCTCTTCTCCGCTGCCAAACGGTGAACGTCTGACCACAAAATGGTATCAGTTCCGTATCCCGATACACAATCCTGACAAGGTGGTCAACAACATTTCCGGGTTCAACTCCATACGTTTCATGCGTATGTTCTTGAGAGATTTTGAAGAACCTATCATCTGTCGTTTCGCTACCTTTGAGTTGGTCCGCAGCGACTGGCGCACCTACAATCTGAATCTGCGCGAAGAGGGTGACTATGTTCCCACACAAGGTGATGGCGAGAGTTCCTTCTATGTTGGGACCGTCAGCTACGAGGAGAACTCCAATAGAACTCCTATCCCTTACCTGCTTCCTCCTGGCATTGAGCGCGAGACCGTTGCTGGATTGAACACCATCCAAATCAACGAGCAGTCTTTGACGATGAAGGCAGTCAACTTGGAAGATGGTGACGCCCGCGCTGTTTATAAGAGCACCTCTTACGACCTCCGCAACTTCAACACCCTCCAAATGGCCATCCACGCCGAATCTGTTGTCAGCTCCAACGACCTCCAGAAAGGCGATATCACCACCTTCATCCGCTTGGGTTCCGACTTCACCGACAACTACTACGAATATGAGATTCCGGTAGAGTTCACCCCTTGGGGTGTAGGCAAGGACACCCTCGCTATTTGGCCGTTGGCTAACAATATGGTCGTCTATCTCGACTCTCTCGTCTCCCTAAAATTGAGACGTAATATGGCTGTCAGAAATGGCGAGCTGGCTACAAACCTGATACCTTATACTTTATATGACGGCGAAAACAGAATGACCGTGGTCGGTAACCCGAACTTGGGCGACGTGACCACTATCATGATCGGTATCCGCAATCCAAGAAAGCAGAACATGCTGGATAACGACGACATGGAAGCCAAGTCCGTTGAGGTTTGGGTTAACGAGTTGCGTTTGGTAGGCTTTGACGACAGACAGGGCTTTGCCGCTCTGTTGCGTGCTCGTATGAACATTGCTGATGTGGGCGACATCACCGTTTCCGGAACCTACTCTACACCTGGCTTCGGCGGCATAGAACAGTCTATAACCGATCGCTCACACGAGACCAATATCAACGTGGATGTTGCAACTAACATCGATGGTGGCAAACTCTTCTTCCCAGAGAAGTGGAACATCAAGATTCCGTTCCACTACGACTATTCCATGGGCATGGCTATGCCGGAATACAACCCGTTGAATCCAGATGTCAAACTTATTGAAGACTTGGCTCTCTGTGAGACGGCTGAAGAGCGCGACTCGCTCCGTAAACTGACTACCTCATTCACCCAGCGTCAAAATATCAACTTGATGAATGTCCGCAAAGAGAGAAACTTTGAAAGCGGCTCCACCAAGATGCACCCGTGGGATGTTGAGAACCTCGACTTCTCATACTCTTACTCCGAGTTGATCCAACGCGATGTCGACCTGGAGATGAACAACGAATACATTCACGATGGTGAAATAGGTTACACATTCAGTACCAATCCTAAAAACTACCGTCCTTTCAGTAAGATGAAATGGACACGCAGCAAGTGGTTACAGCTGATCCGCGATATCAACATCACTCCGATGCCGAAGAATGTGGTTATCCGTACCTCTCTGCGCAGGGAGTTGCAAGAGTTCAAGTACCGCCCGAAGAGCCAAGGTAACATCATCGTGGACACCAGCTACGTGAAGACCTTCGACTGGACACGCAACTATGCCCTCAACTGGGATATTTTCCAGAGTCTGAAACTGGAGTTCAGAGCCGACGCTTCTGCCCGTATCGACGAACCCGACGGACGTATCGAGACGCGTTTGGAGAAAGACTCCATCTGGCACAACATCGGCCGCGGCGGACGTACCACCGACTACCGACAGACCTTTAACGGAACGTATCAGATTCCTATCAACAAGATTCCGCTTTTCAACTGGATCAATGCTAACGTACGTTACCAGTCTACATACCAGTTCACAGCCTCTGCTCTCTCGTTGGCCTATCTGGGTAACACCATCCAAAACTCCAACAACATCCAGGGTAATGCTAACCTGAACTTCGTCACGCTGTATAACAACATCCCATACTTGAAGAAAGTAAACCAGGGCAACAGAAACAATCAGCAACGAGGTAATTCCACGAAAGATCGTTCGCAAAAGAAAGAGGGCAAGGAAGAAACCGAAAGTGTGAAAGATTCCCTAAAGGAGAAACCTAACTACGGCAAGATTATCTTAGACGGTACACTGCGTTTCATGATGATGGTACGAAACGTGTCTGTCAACTACTCACGCGGTGCCGGTACTACATTACCAGGTTACATGGGCACTCCCAAGTTGTTTGGTATTGACCTCCACAACTCCTCTCCTGGCTTCCTGTTCGTCTTCGGTGGACAACCCGATGTGCAGGCTATTGGTGCCTCCCGCAACTGGCTCACCACTGATTCATTGATGAATACAGCCTACCAGCGAACCAGAAACGAAAACCTGAATCTGCGTGCCACAATTGAACCATTCCGCGACTTCCGCATCGAGGTCTCAGCCACCAGAAGATATACTGAGAATTACTCTGAATACTTCCACGTGGATGGTGAGGGCGTTCTCTACCATTATACCCCGCAACGCAGCGGCTCGTTCAGTATGACCTACTGCGGATTAAAAACATTCTTCAAAGACTATAACCAACTGTTTGAAGATTTCCGCAATGTAAGACTGACCATCGCTAACCGACTAGCCGAAGCCAACCCGAACTATACAGGTGATGTAAATCCCGAAACAGGCTTCCCGGAAGGCTACAGCGAAGTTTCTCAAGAGGTCTTGATGGGCGCGTTCTTCTCCGCATACATGGGTAAGGATGCAGAGAAGATGGACATCTCCACTCCATTCATCAAGATTCCGCTTCCTAATTGGCGCCTGACCTATAACGGATTCTCCAAGATTAAAGGTATTGACAAAGTATTCCAAAGCCTCTCTTTGGCTCACAGCTACACCTGTACCTACCAAATCGGCGGCTTTACCACAAACTTGGCTTACGACGAAAACGGTGGCGCCCTCAATACCTTAGGCGACTACATTCCAAGAGAGGAACTGAGCCAGATCGCTATATCCGAACAATTCGGACCTCTCATCGGTTTCGACATGACTCTGCGTAACAGTATGCTTCTCAAAGTCGAATACAAACAGTCCCGCAACGTAGCTGTCAGCTTTACCAACAACCAGATTACCGAGACATCCAGCTATGAACTCGCAGTTTCGGGTGGATACCGATTCAAAGACCTGAAAGTCGGCCTTGTCTTCTCCGGCCAAAAACGTCAGTTTGTCAGCGACCTTAACCTGACTGCTGGTGTCGGTCTCAAGAGCAACCAGACTCAGCTGCGTAAGATCCAAGAGATGCAAGACCAGGTGACCTCTGGTATTTTGACAGCCACCATCAACGTGGCCGCCGAGTACCAATTCAGCCAAATGGTTGGTATTAAATTCTACTATGACCATACCATCAATAGACCGAGAGTTCAGAACCAATACAACAACATGAACTTCGAAACTGGTATTGCTCTCCGACTGATGCTCGCCCAATAACAAGGCTTCATAGTTCTTGACATTTCTCTATTGAAAAATTGTATTTTTTTATGATACAATACAATGGGATTTTATTATTTTTGCACCTTATAAAATAATAGTGTATTATGAAGAAGATTAGAATTTTTATTCCGATACTGCTAGCTGTCATTGCAGTTTTCACGTTCTCTCAATGCAAGAAGAACCACGACTGCACAATGCACCTCGAATGTTACTACTCCGATAACGGTATCGACACCGGTGACGTATGCTCCAATGTTCACATCGTTGTTGGCAAGGAGGAGTATGCCGACTATGCCCGCGCTGACGGATATACTGACGCTAACGGCGTTTTTGAACACATCTTCCCTTATCCCGCTTTGCTCGATGTTGTGGCTACCAAAGCTGACACTATCTGGAATGAAGAAGATAGCACTGTTGTGGAAGTTAAATATTACACCGGCGCTGCACAAGTACAAGTCAACGACGGTGAAACTACATCCAAGACCATTCTGATGGTTAGAACGTATTAATTTTATTCACTCATACTCTCTTCCCTTACTGCCATTTCTCTTCGAGTCAGATTGATGACCGAATACTAAATTCTATGTTTTGAAGAAAAAACTAATCGGTGAAATAGCATTAATAGCCGCAACCGTTATTCTGATAGGCGCGTTACTCCTTCGAGGAAGAATCGACTACACCCCTATCTCTAACATCATCAAACACGAGAAAAAAACCTATCATCACAGCGACACCCTTAAGGCGCTGATATTCTATCATGCTGCAGATTACTTTGTATATCATGGTCAAGTAATTGGTTTTCAGTATGATATGATAAAGCAAATGGCAAAAGACTTTAACATGCAAGCTGATATAGCCATTGAAGCCGATCCTGATAGCATGATGATGAAGTCTTTCAGCAATGACTATGACATCATTGGCTTTGACTTTGACAAGAATTTCTTCTCACCAATGTATTTGAAGGTGTCGGCGCCTCACTCTCTAACTTATCCCATCATTTTGATGCGTAAAAAAACGGAATTTGACAGTTCCGCCACACATGTAGCGCATACTCCAGCACAATATAACCAGAAACTGAATTTCAGCCAACTCCAGTTGCCCAAGAGCTGGCGCAGAGAAGATCATCCTGACAAGACCGTTGAGGATCTTATTGAGATGCTGGAAGACACCCTGATAGACTATGTGGTTTGTAACCACAATGTTGCCATCACCCTACTGCCATTTTACAAGAATCTAGAAATGGGTCCGCGAGTAGGCGATGATTTCCCCCGAAACTGGGTCTTGAATCCAAGAAATAAAACACTGAATGACTCCATCAACCTGTGGCTGGTCAACATGAAGAAGACAAAATTCTATAAAAGAATTTGTCTCCGCTATCTCTCTCAGCATTCACAGATCATCAACAACTCTTTCGGACACAAAAAAGACAACATTTCCACATACGACAACTGTATTCAAGCAGCTAGCGAAAAGCATGGGCTCGACTGGCGCTTTGTGTCGTCTATTATTTATCAGGAATCTCATTTCTGCACCGATGTCTTAGGTATGGGCGGAAGTTATGGCATTATGCAGATGATGCCTGTCACTTACGAACGATACGGGCTCACAGATACCTCCACCGTGGAGGATCAGATCTGGGGCGGCGTGAAATATATCCGTTTCCTTTATAACATATTCGATGAAAAAGTAGATACCAATGACATCTACTATTTTGTGGCCGGATCTTACAATTCAGGTCCCGGTCACATTCTCGACGCCATCACCCTTGCAAAAAAGCATGGGGCAGATAGCGAACATTGGGTATCTGTAAAAGAATATCTCCTTCTGAAATCACATAAAGAGTACTACAGCGATCCAGACGTCAAATGCGGCTACTACCCCGGCAAACACACCGTCGATTATGTGCAGGAGGTGATGGATCGTTACAATGGATATAAACTAACAAAGAAAGAATGAACATCTTGATCATCGGTCGTGGCGGCCGTGAACACGCCATCGCTTGGAAAGCAGCTCAATCTCCATTAACTACGAAACTATTCATCGCACCAGGTAATGACGGCATGCGATCCATCAACAACATTCCCGTGGAGTTAGTACCTATTGACGAGAAGGACTCCGACGCGCTGGTATCCTTTGCACGTGAACATGCCATCGACTTGACTATTGTGGGTCCTGAGGCTGCACTCATCAACGGCATCGCCAACCGTTTCCAAGAAGCTGGTCTCACCATCTTTGCCCCCACCGCTGAGGCAGCAAGCATAGAAGGCAGCAAACAGTTTGCCAAAGATCTCATGATCAAATATCACATCCCTACTGCAGCATTTCAAATCTTCGACAAATATGAAGAAGCTGCAGCCTATTTGAAAGAGGTGGGTGCTCCTATCGTCATCAAATATGACGGCATTGCAGCTGGAAAGGGTGTGGTCGTCGCCATGACTATCGAAGAGGCAGATCAAGCACTCCGCGACATGCTGCTTAACCATAACTTCGGTGACGGAAAAGTCCTGATGGAAGAGTTCCTTCAAGGTCCCGAGTTCTCCCTACTCACACTTGTCAACGGCAACCAGGTGGTTCCTTTGGTCATCGCTCAAGACCACAAGCGTGCCTATGATGGTGACAAAGGTCCGAACACCGGCGGCATGGGCGCATACAGCCCTGTACCCGTCATTCCACAAGAGCAAATTGACTGGGCCGTTAAACACATCATGCAAGCTACAGCCGACGCTATGGTGACAGAAGGCTGCCCCTTCACTGGAATTCTATACGGCGGACTCATGCTGACCAAACAAGGACCTAAAGTGATTGAATTCAACGCCCGCTTTGGCGATCCGGAGACAGAAGTGGTTCTGCCCAAGATGAAAAGCGACCTTATCCAACATATCCTCGACCTGTTAGCACACAAACAGGTTACTCCGCAATTCTATGAAGAGGCTTTCCTTGGCGTAGTACTAGCAGCTAAAGGATACCCGGGCAAATACGGAAAAGGATTCCCAATCCATAATCTGGAAAAACTCTCACAGACCGTCTTCCACATGGGAACAAAAATGAAAGATGGTGAATGTGTATCCAATGGTGGTCGTGTTCTCTTTGTGGTCGGCAAAGGCAAGGATTTGGCCGAGGCTCAGAAGGATGCCTATGAAGGCGTACACAAAATAGCCTGCCCAGACCTCTTCTTCCGAGAAGATATCGGTTGGCAGGCTATCCAATAAATATTTCTTACTCCTAAAGACTAACGTTTGTTGGTCTTCTTGACGGCTTCTTCCTGTTTGTCGATCTCTTTGAGCAACTTCTCAGGAATCTCGCCTTTTTGCATACATTGGTGACATCTCATGTCCAAGGTATACATACGACCAATACAATAGTTGGAGTGTTTACAACCGCTCTCGATCACTTCTCCAGATTGCAGTTTATTGACAAAGTCGGGATCGTGCAAGACCGCACGCGCCATTTGGAAGGCTACGAAACCGGAGTCGAGCACCTTCTCCATATCCTCTTTTCTCGTCATACCGCCCACATAAATCAACGGCATCTTGACAGCTTGACGGAATTTCATAGCAGTCTCATAGAAATAGGCATCCTTGTAAGGAACTGTCGGAATCACCATGCGACCACCAAGACGGAGTCCCAACTTAAGCCACCAGAACTTCTTGAAATCCATATAGTAAGCGAGGGTCTTCAACGGCATAGCGCCACGCATCACCTCCATAGGAGCCTTGCTGACAAATCCGGCGGTCAATACCAAAGCATGCACACCCAATTTTTCCAACTCTTGAGCCACCTTGATACATTCATCCACCTGCATACCACTGCGGAATCCATCATACATGTTCGTCTTTACTACAATAGCCATATCATCCTTGGCCTCTTCCATCACCTTGGAGATGACCAGTTTCATAAAACGCATACGGTTCTCCAGAGAACCACCAAACTCATCCTTACGATGGTTGGTATATGGTGACAAGAACTGGCTGATCAGATAACCATGACCAGCATGAACTTCCACACAATCGAAGCCTGCTTTGCGGCAAAGATTGATGGCCTTGCCAAAATCTTCCACCAACTCATAAATCTCTGCCTTGGTAATCTTACGCGTGAAGGTAGGAGAATATAAGTTAAAACGACCTGAAGGGGAAAGAGGTTTTTGTCCGCAGGTAGCACGGTGAGTCATATTACCACAGTGACCAATCTGGATGGAAGCCTTAGCTCCTTCGGCGTGGATAGCATCTGTTAAGACCTTCAAATCCGGAACAATCTCCTCGCGCAGCCACAACTGACCATCGAAAGAGAGACCGCTACGACTTACAGAAGCATATGCTACAGTGGTCATACCTATACCGCCCTTTGCAACAGAACGGTGATAGTTCAACAAATCTTCGGAAGGCTTGTTTCCATACGCCATATTCTCAAAGGCTGCTGACCGGATAGTGCGATTACGCAGAGTGATCGGGCCTATCTGACATGGTGTGAAAATAGTAGAATTTGACATATCTTAAAAATTTAGTACAAAATTGAATAACGCAGTTATATCTTTTTTATTGTGTAAAAAATAAAAATATGTGGCATAAAACTTGTATGCGTCATATAAAAAATAAAAACTATATTTGCGCCCTAAAAGAATAAAAATCAGAATTAAACTATTTTTAACCTTTTAGTGGTTTATATCATATTGATAATAAACATATTACAAGATATTTCACATTAAAATTGACTAAACAATGAGTGATACACAGACCAACTTAAAACAGACGAAAGACAGTATGATGGCCGCTGTTGCCTTTTTTGACAAGAGTTTGCAGAAGGTTCGCGCCGGCAAGGCATCTCCGCAAATGCTTGAAGGATTGAGAGTGGACTACTACGGCAACCCTACCCCTGTGGATCAGGTGGCCAATATCAACACTCCCGATGCACATCAGATTGTCATCCAACCCTGGGAGCGCAATATGCTGCCCGTTATTGAAAAAGCCATTCTCGCCGCAAATATCGGTATGACGCCACAAAACAACGGTGAGTTCATCCGTCTGGTGGTCCCCACCCCAACAGAAGAGCGTCGTAAAGAACTGGTCAAGAAGGCCAAACAAGAAGCTGAACAAACCAAGGTCACTATCCGCAACATCCGCCGTTCCGCCAATGACGAAGCTAAAAAACTTAAAGATTCTGGCATTGAGGAAGATGCTGTAAAGAAATTGGAGGCTGATATCCAAAAAGTCACCGACGAAATGATTGCCAAGGTGGACAAGATTATGGAAGCCAAGGAAAAAGAGATCATGACTCTGTAGAAATTTTATAAATCATTTAATATTAATAAATTATGAATATTCCCGCAAATTTAAAGTACTCTAGTGACCACGAATGGTTAAGAGTTGAAGGCGAATTCGCTTTCGTAGGTATTTCTGCTCACGCTGCAAACGAACTGGGCGACATCGTTTTCCTGGACATCCCTTCAGTAGGTGAGACTATGGATAAAGACGAGGTTTTCGGTTCTATCGAGGCTGTCAAGACCGTTGCTGACCTTATGTTACCGGTAGGTGGCGAAATCGTTGAGTTCAACGAGGCTTTGGAAGGCGAACCCGCATTGGTCAACTCCGATCCTTATGGTGAGGGTTGGATCATCAAGATCAAAATGACAGATCCTGCTGAAGCTGACGCTTTGATGGATGCTGCTGCTTACGAAGCTTTCATCGGATAATTCTCAATCTGAGAAATTCTTACAAAAAGAGGAAATGTGGAAACGCATTTCCTCTTTTTGCATCCATTAAAAATGGATCAAAACGGCTCAAAAAAAGGAACTTCAGATTACGCTAGAAAATTGTATTTTTGCCGCTCCAATAGTAATATTGAAAAGAAAATAGAGATTATGTCGAATATACTATCCCTTATCGGTCGTCCTAACGTGGGCAAATCCACATTCTTTAACCGCCTCATAAAGGCTCGCGAGGCTATTGTGGACTCCGTTGCAGGTGTCACACGCGACCGCCACTATGGCAAGTCTGACTGGAACGGATACGAGTTTTCCGTCATCGATACCGGTGGATACGTAGTTGGTTCCGACGACATCTTTGAAGCCGAAATCCGCAAACAGGCTACATTAGCTATTGAAGAATCTGACGTCATCGTACTGATGGTGGATGGTCGTGAGGGGTTGACACCTTTAGACGAGGAAGTTGCGACAATTCTGCGAGAGAGCGGCAAACCTTATTATTTGGCAGTCAACAAAATTGACAGTCCTTCCAACTATTTGGATTATACTGAGTTCTACGCACTAGGCATCCCGGAAATCTATCCTATCTCCGCTGCTTCCGGTAGTGGCACCGGAGAATTACTGGACGCTGTTGTAAAACACTTTTCAAAAGATAAAGAGGAAAACACTGATGACCTCCCCCGCATCGCCATTGTAGGCAAACCCAATGTTGGTAAATCTTCCATCATCAACGCCTTCCTGGGCGAGGAGCGTCATATTGTTACACCGCTGGCTGGCACAACCCGCGACACCATCTTCACCCGCTATAAAAGTTTCGGTTTCGACTTCTACCTCATTGACACTGCGGGTCTTCGTAAGAAAAGTAAAGTGGAGGAAGATCTGGAATTCTACTCCGTCATGCGTGCCGTCCGCTCCATTGAAAATGCTGATGTCTGTATCGTAATGGCCGATGCTAGCCAAGGTTTTGAGCAACAAGATCTTAACATATTTGGCCTCGCCGCACGCAACCACAAAGGCGTCGTACTTGTGATGAACAAGTGGGACCTTATCGAGAAAGATAATCACACTCATAAGGAATATGAGGACCTCATCCGCAAACGCATCGCACCTTTCAACGATGTGCCCATAATCTTCACCTCTGTAAAAGAGAAACAACGTATTTTCAAGGTTCTGGAATCAGCCATTGAGGTCTATAATAATCGGACTCGCAAAATCTCCACATCCGAACTTAACGACACGCTGTTACCAATTATTCAGCAGACCCCGCCACCCATGAACAAGGATAAAGTGATACGCATTAAATACGTTACCCAACTCCCTGTAGCTTATCCGACTTTCGCCTTCTTCTGCAACCTGCCCCAATATGTGGTGGATTCTTATAAACGATTCCTGGAAAATCAAATACGAAAACACTGGAACTTCAGTGGAGTTCCGATGGAAATCTACTTCAGAAAGAAATAAAGAATTTTTTTAATGAACAAGATATATTCCAAACATCGGAATTTTATCCTATACGGCCTGATCGGAGGCATCTGCACAGTCGTGGATATTGCCATCTTCTATCTACTCCAGATTACAGAGATGCACTATCTACTTGACAATATCATCAGCTATAACATAGGTATTATCTTAAGTTTCTTCCTGAATAGACACTACAACTTCAAGATAAAGGATAAACCCAAGACACGTTTTTTGTCTTTCTACCTGATAAGCTTATTAGGATTAGGATTGTGTGAAGTGCTACTATGGATTTTTACGGATGGACTTCATATTAACAGTTTGCTATCCAAGATAATAGCAACCATCATCGTGGGTGTGTTTCAATTTATCTGCGTGCAGAGAATCACCTTTAAGAAAGCTGCCTCAAAGATTGAATAAAGTGATCCACATCTTCCTCGGTAGTGTCCCAGGAGGTCACAAGACGAATTTCCCCAGTATCTTCATTCCATACATAAAAAAATGTCTTTTGTAATAAAAGTTCAATTTTTTCTTTTGGAAACTTAAACAATAGAATATTGGCTTCCGTCTTTTGCGTAAAATCGTGATATCCAAGCTCTTCAATTCGACTTCGCAGTTGCTGAGCCATCTGATTGGCATTGGTAGCATTGCCTCGCCATAGTTCCTTTTGAAGATAAGGTAAAAATTGACAGGCTGAGTAGCGCATCTTAGAGTAGAGTTGAGCACTTTGCTTCCGCAAATATTTGAGATTCTCAGCCAATTCAGGACGGAACGCGATAACCATCTCACCTAACATCAAACCATTCTTGGTGGCTCCAAAACTCATAATATCCACGCCACAGTCAACCGTGAGCTCTTTGAAACTCTTCTGGAGAGCGACTGCAGCATTAGCGATACGGGCGCCATCCAGATGCAGATACATGCCATAACCATGGATGAAATCTGCAATGGCCTTGATCTCTTCTGGGGTATAAACCGTTCCCAACTCTGTACATTCGGAAATATAGACGACTTTGGGCTGGGAGTGATGCTCAAAACCGAAGTTAATGAGATGCGGAGCGATGAGTTCCGGTGTGAGCTTTCCATCAGGGGTCGGTATAGTCCTCAGCGCAGCATGCGTCATAAACTCGGGAGATCCGCATTCGTCTACAGCTATATGGGCTGTCTCAGCACATAAAATCGAATTGAATGGCTGCACACACGCGCGCAAAGAAACAACGTTAGCTCCCGTACCATTGAAAACCAAATATGGCTCTGCCTGCGGACCAAAATGCTTCTTTATGAGGGTTTTCATCTGAAAAGTATAGTCATCATCACCATACGCAATCTGATGATTATTATTTGCATCTATTATAGCCTGCATAATTTCTGGATGCACACCAGAATGATTGTCGCTGCCAAAGCTTCTCATAACGGATTATTTATAAAATGATTAATTATCGTTTAAACGAATGAAAACAAACAACATGGCGGTGAAAGCCCACAATGAGGAACCACCATAACTCAAAAACGGTAAAGGAATACCGATAATGGGCAAGATACCGATAGTCATACCGATATTAATGAAAAAGTGCATGCTGATAATACCGGCTATCCCGTAGCCGTAATATCGGACAAAAGGCACGCGCTGATTCTCCGATAGTCGTAATATTCGAATTATCATCGACATATAAAGAGCAAACACCACAAGAGTGCCTACAAAACCCCACTCCTCTCCTATTGCACAGAAAATAAAGTCCGTACTCTGTTCCGGAACAAACTTCAGCTTAGTTTGAGTGCCTCTCAGATACCCTT
Source organism: Bacteroidales bacterium (assembly GCA_024686335.1). Taxonomy (GTDB): domain Bacteria; phylum Bacteroidota; class Bacteroidia; order Bacteroidales; family WCHB1-69; genus F23-D06. The sequence continues at coordinate 20,524 of JAILCI010000020.1, forward strand.
TCCCAAAGAAACCACCTGATCCGATAGCAATCTTAGACTGGTTCAGGTTAAAGTCAGCACCTTTAGGATCGGAGGTCTTACCCATAATGGAGTCGATTCGTTCCTTCTGGTGTGCTTCAAAGGCATGTTCGTAGATCAAGTTGACAGAAAAGACAAAGAGTACGCTGATGACATAGATAATAATGTCTCGCTGAATCTTTTTCTTAGCCAAACGGTCTTTAAACAACATCACAAGAAAAGCTACTGTCAAAATGGCAATAGAGTATGTCTCATTGAATTTGAGTGTAAATATCGAGAGAAAAGCCGCGATGAAAACCAGTAGAAGAAGTTCTCCGCTAAGACCTTCGCGATAGAAAAGAAGGATGAAAGAGAAGAAAACAAGAGCAGAACCGGCATCATGCTGCAGCATCACCAAGATGATAGGAATGAAGATGAACACCGAAGATATCAACCATCCGTACCGTTTTTCTACAGCCGTCTTTCCCTCATTAAAAAACTTCGCCAAAGCCAAGGCCGTAGCTAGTTTCATAAACTCCACAGGCTGTATACTGAACTCTCCAATCTTGATCCAAGCCTTGGCTCCTGATATCTCGGAGCCTATAAATAGGACTAGTATCATCAAGACTAGGCAAAATAGATAAAAGTGATAGGCATAATGCTGTATAATATTTTTATCTATCAATAGCACAACAATACATAACAGAATAGAGGTTCCAATCCAAATCATCTGTTTGCCGTATGGTTTGGAAAAGTCGAAGATAGCATTGGTGCCATCAGGTATATAGCAAGTAGAATATATAGTGATCCACCCTAACAACACCAGAGCGATGTAGTAGATGATCAGGCGAACATCGTAGCCTTTAGAGTGGTTTTTATAACTGTCAATAGATTTCATCGGAAGCTGAGTTCTTTCATTCGTTTTTCAAGATCTGTTCTCTCGACCTTCCGGTTGAGGTAAAATTCGGCGAGGAGACTTGCGATAGGACAAGCTACGGAAGCGCCGAAACCTCCGTTCTCCACCAAACAGAATATGACTATTTGGGGATCATTAGCTGGAGCAATGAGGGCAAAGACAGAGTGGTCGGCACCATGCGGGTTTTGGGCGGTGCCTGTCTTACCAGCCACTTCAATGCCCGGAATCTGCGCACCACGACCTGTACCTGCCGTGACCACCAGTTTCATTCCTTCCAACACCGTTGAAAAATGCTGAGGCTCAATTTTGGAATAGACCTTCTCGCTAAACTGTGTGTTAAGACTATCACGGCTCCCGATAGCACGGACAATGTGTGGGCGGATATAATAACCTTTGTTGGCGATGACAGCCAACATGTTCGCCATCTGCAACGGTGTCACTGCCGCTTCGCCCTGACCAATACCCATAGAAACTACAGTGTTACCATTCCATGAGTTGTTATACTTCTTGTCAAAATAAGCCGCTGTCGGGATACTACCCTGCAATTCATAAGGCAAATCCGTCTCGTACCTTTGGGCAAATCCCATGGAGTGCATATAATCCAACCAGGCAGTGTAGGCCTCATCAATGTTTTTATATTTTTTCCTATTAGACAAGATGTTGTAATAGGCACGACAAAAATAGGAATTACAGGAACGCTGGATGGCGGTATAAATATTCAACCCTCCACAATTATGACAGTGAACAACATGACTGCCAATATGATAACCACCACCAGAACAACCATAAACAGAGGTGGGCGTCACGATATGCTCCTGCAAAGCAATCAAACCGTTGGCCAATTTAAAAGTAGATCCCGGTGGATAACTAGCCTGCAAAGCACGGTTGAACAAAGGCTTTTTGGGATCGTTCTGTAACATGACATAGTTTTTGGGACGCGCTGTTCCCACGAGCAGATTCGGATCATAACTTGGACTGGAGATAATGCAGAGAATTTCGCCAGTCTTAGGTTCAATGGCGACCACACTACCCCGCTTGTTTTTCATAAGTTCCTCACCATAGCGCTGTAGTTCCATATCCAAGGTGCACCAGATAGAGGTACCCTGAATGGCTTGCACATCTTCAGAGCCGTTGTCATAACTGCCCATCTCACGATTGTGCACATCCACGAGCACCACGCTCTGTCCCTTCTGACCACGTAAGATGCTTTCGTAAGCTTTCTCAATGCCGCTCTTGCCGATATAGTCGCCCATCTTGTAGTAAGAATCTCTCTCCATGTCGGCCTCATTGACCTCACTTACGTATCCCAAAATATGGGCGGCAATGGGATACGGGTACTTGCGCAATGTTCGCTCCTGCACATAAAAACCTGGAAACGCATACATCTTCTCCTGGATAAAACCATAATCCTCCTTTGAAATCTGCTGTTCAAAAAGGGAAGGAAGAATCTTCGAGTATTTGATTGCCTTCTCTATCTTCTTGTTAACCTGCTCTTTAGTCAGGTCCAACACTTTGCAAAGCGCGTTTGTGTCAAACTCGCGCAACTCGGCGGGCACCACCATCAAATCGTACGCAGCCTCGTTATAGACCAAAATGGAGTCATTGCGGTCACGGATAATTCCACGCGCCGGATGTATCGGCTTATAACGCAAGGCATTCTGATCTGCCTTTGTTTTATATCCCTTATTAAGAATCTGGATATTGAACAAAACACCAATATATAACAAAGCCACAGCACATAATGCCGTGACAATTATTATATACCGATTCCGTCCATATCCACCTTCCATTTACTTCGAACGTTGTTCCAGATTAGAGATCAGTTCTCTCAACACCGTTTTTTTATCTTCAGGAATCCGAACTTTTTCAAGTTGAAACAAACTCTTAGCCACATATTCATGAATAGCTTTTTGTGTCTTTTCTGCTGTCTCAAGGTGGGCATAAAAATCCTTGACCTTCTGGAATCTCTCCTCAAAAGGCATATCTGAAGATTCATAATAGTGACGCAACTCGGGTTTCTCCTCAGGTGAAGCATCCTGAATAGCTTTGAGATAAAGGAAGGTTTTCTTGTTGTCGCGAATATCGCCGCCAACTGATTTGCCAAAAACAGCGGTGTCGGCATAAACATCCAAGAAATCGTCTGCGAGCTGGAAGGCAATACCCATGTTAATACCGACTTGATAGATAGCCTCCTGACTCTCCTCGTCGGCACCTGCGAGAATAGAACCGGCTTTCATACAGCCAGCAAACATTACGGCTGTTTTTAAATAGATCATGCGAATATACTCCTCAATAGTAACGTCCTCTTGTGTCTCAAAATCCATGTCATACTGCTGACCCTCACATATTTCAAGAGTGCACTTGGCAAAGACATCGGAAATTTTGAGGATAATATTAGCATCCACGCCAAGTTTGAGAAGTTGTTGAAAAGCCATAATGGCAAGAGCATCACCGGAGAGGATAGCACAGTTGGTGTTCCACTTCTGATAAACGGTCGGCTTCCCACGACGAATCGGAGCCTTGTCCATAATATCATCATGAATCAACGTGAAGTTATGCAACATCTCAAATGCAGCTGCCACATACTTTGCTTGACTGACATCTCCGTCAAACATCTTCACCACATGATAAACCATTTGCGGACGCAAACGCTTCCCTGGCTGTTGAATGGTGTAAGCAATGGGATCATAGAGTGTCTTTGGCTCTTTTCCCTCAAATACAGTGTTGAAATATTTTTCTAACTCTTCCATAAATGGACTTTTGCTTTTATTTATTTGTTTTAGAAGAATCGTTGCATATCTGCCTTCAGAATCTGCATGGCACGAGGAATGATAGGTTTCTGCGCCGCCACGGTCAGGATAGCTTCCGCATAGGTCATTCCTTCGAAAGTATCAATCTGTTCTGCCACCGTATTGATGATGGTAACAACGTCATCCATGGCGTCTGTGACGCTTTTCCACACCTCGTTGGAGATGTATATCTGTTGGGAGATATTATGCTCATATTCGGAGCGAATGGCCGTCAAAAGGAGGTTCTGCTCCTCAGGCACAGTCAGTCCAGGGGCATGAATACGGAGCACCAATTGGTTTGGGTCTATACGCTCCAAGAAAAGAGCCATACGCTCATAGGCCTGCAGGCGCAAAGGCATCACGATGTTTCGTGATGCCTTTGTAGCTTCCAGAGCCTGTTCGTTCATACTTTTTGTGATCCACTGTTTGGAGATGGCTACCGCCCCCAACATCAGCAGAAAAAAGCATATTACGATAACAAGTTCAGTTGTCATATATTATATGTTTTTAGCCGCAGTAGAAATAATCATGTACGAGTTGATCCATCACCTCGGGTTTCTTTTCTATCTCTTTGCGGATATTCTGGTCTTTAAAGGATTTCAGTCTCTTAACAATATCATCGATCATCTCACGGTTGAAGACACCATGATTTTCGAAGATGACGCGATTGCGACTCAACTCATCGGCAGACTCCCAGCAAGATGTAGGCAGTTGTGCGAGGCTGTTCAGCAACTCAGCATTTTCTGCTTTGTGAATGTTAACATCAACATAGGTCTTCTTAGCGAAATCAAGAGCTCCTTCCATCTCAAATCCGTGGCGTGCTGCGCAAACCAAACCAGCAATAAGGAGATAGATGTCGGCAGAACCGTCCGGACAACGGAACTCAACAGTCTGCTTTTGGGAACGATCTTCTTTCACTGCTTTCTCCAGCGGGTTCAGATCAGCCACGATGTCGTTCTTGTGTGTCCAGCCCAGCGGAACGCGAACGAGGACGGAACGGTTGCGGTCACCCCAGCAAATGGAAGTAGGAGCCTCCTGATGAGGAACCAAGCGGAAATAAGAGGTCGGGTTGGTGTTACCGAAAGCAGTCAGAGAACCTGCACAGGTCATATAACCAGCAATAGCGGTGTGTGCCACGGAGTTCAGCTTGCCTTTAGTAACATATTGGTTTTTGCCATTAGCATCCACAACACGAGTATGGATGTGCAAACCGCTACCAGCTTTGCCCTTTGTAATCTTCGGAGCAAAGGTTACATCGAGACCATATTGATAAGCCAAGTTACGGATGATCCACTTGGCAATAATGAGTTGGTTGGCAGCCTCAACAGCGTCAGTTACCAAGAATTCGATCTCGTTCTGCTCATAAATCTTACCATCCATAGTGAAGTTGCCCACCTCTGAGTGACCGTATTTAATCATACCGCCTGCCTTAGCGATGTTGTACATACACTCAGCACGGAAAGCTTCGAATTTAGTGAAAGGAGCAGACTCATGATAACCTTTCTGATCAGGAATTGTATACAAATCTTCGGCATCGCCAATAACATAGTACTCGAGTTCGCCCATGGCCTGGAAATAGAAGCCCGTTACATCCGTGAAAGATTTACAAGCTTTACGCAAAATGTATTCCGGAGAATTTTCGAGCGGTTTACCATCTTTGTTGTAATAAGAACAAAGCAGTGATAATGTTGGAATCTCTGCAAACGGATTAATGAAAGCAGTAGAGAAACGAGGAATTACGTAGAGGTCGCTGGAACCAGCCTGAATAAAAGACGGAAAGACATTGGAACCATCCACACGCTCACCATTAGAGAGGATCTGCATTAAATATTCTTTATCATTAAGAATAAAACCTAATGTCTTGATACGGCCATCTTCAGCCACGTAATGGAAGTTGATCATCTTAATTTCCAGCTCTTCTACAGCATGGATAATGTCAGCCTTGGTAAACTCTTTAGGAGATTTTTTCAATAACTGTACCAAGGGATTCATGTTCATTGCGAGATTTTCTTTCATATTATAGGGTTTTAGAATTTCACTATTCGGGGGTGCAAAGATAGGCATTTTTATTATGATTTGTGACGAAATTTTGCAAATAAAAAGGCTGCCCCTAAAAGAGGCAGCCTTATCGGTATTTTAGTCAGATTTCGACTATCTGGTCAAATGCAGTTTGTAGTTGCAGTTGCCATATTCAGTAGCCAAGCGTACCAAGTAGGTGCCGTTAGCCACATTCATGGAGATTACCTCGCGGGTGCTGTTAACATGACCGCTGTAGAGTAATTTACCATAAACGTCGTAGATCTGGACATTCTCAATGTTGATACCGTTTTCATTAACGATATAAACATTGTTGCTTTCGCTATACACATTGATCATGCTCTGAACGTGATCCTCAATACCATCATGATTTTCGAATACGTCGAGAGTTCTGAATGTACAACCATTAGTCCACTCGCTCGGGTTGTTAGCAACGCAGTTAGCACGAACCATCCAAGTGTAGGTAGTGCCAGGTGTCAAACCTGTGAGGTTGTAAGTGGTTGATGTGGTATTGGTAGTTGTGAAGGTGGTCTCATCAGAAGCCTTGTATTGGATGTCATAAGAAACTGCACCAGCATGGTACCAAGAAAGTGTAGCGGAAGTAGTGTCAATGAAGATAGTCTGCAAGTTGGTAGGAACTTCACACTCCAGCAATTGGAAGGTTACGTTGATGGTGTGGTTAGCCACAACATTAACGAAGGTGTAGGAGGTGATAGCACCCATGTTCAAACCGTCGACTGTCACGTTAGCAATCTCATAACCCGCTGCAGGAGCGAAGGTGTAAGACTTGTTCTCGCCGAAGTTTACAGTAGCAACACCGCTCGGGGTGATAGTACCGTTAGCACCAGCAGAAGCCGTGATAGTGTAGGTCTTAGCAGTCATAGTAGCGGTCAATGTAGCGTTAGCGGTAACAGCCGGTAAGGTGAGAGTGTAAACACCGTTCACTTGAGGAGTTGTGCTGATAACATTGGTACCGTTAAGTGTGATAGCTGTCACATTGAATCCTGTGTTCGGAGTGATCATGAAGGAAGGAGTAGCACCATATTGAACGGTGGTAGTACCAGGAGTGATCGTACCGTTAGCAGGTTGAGTAACCGTTACAGTGTATTCGTTGATATCGAATGCAGCGTAAATAGTGTGGTTAGCTGTCACATCAGTGAAAGTATAAGTGGAAACTGCGCCTACAGAAGCACCGTCAACATAAACGTCAGCGATTGAGTAGCCAGCGTTCGGGGTGATGGTGTAGGTTTGGTCGCCATTGTAAACCATGTTGGTGACACCACTCGGAGTAATCGTACCACCATTACCAGCAGTAGCGTTGATGGTGTATTGATACTGTGAGAAGGTAGCAGCAATCGTATGGTTAGCAGAAACAGGAGCGAAGGTGTAGGAAGCAACTGCACCAACAGAAACACCGTCAACAGTCACGTCAGCGATACCGTAACCGGCATCAGGAGTGATGGTGAAGGTAGGAGTAGCATTCTCGCCAACGGTGATGGTAGCCGGAGTAATGGTTCCGTTCTCACCAGCGTTAACGGTGATGGTGTACTCATACTGTGCAAAGGTAGCGCTAATGCTGTGATCTGCACTGATGTTCGGGAAGTTGTAAGTCATGGAGGTCAAAGCGTTAGCTTGTGTGTAGTCCGTGGTTACATCATCCACAGTAATAGATGCAATGTAGTAGCCGTTAGCGGCATTGATACCATAGGTAGCATTAGTATTGTATGCATAGTAAGAAGTACCGTCAGGAGTGATAGTACCATTGTTACCAGCAGAAGCTACAACAGCATAGTAGTTCGGGTCGAAACGAACAACATAGTTGTAGTCACTCAAGATGTTCGTCAGAGTCTCTGTGTAAGCAGAGAACGGATCTGCAACAGGGATTTCCTCATTGTTACGCAAGATGCTTGCGATGTGAGCGTTTGCACCAGGAGTAGCAACGAAAGTGTAAGTGTTGGCAGGATCGTAAACGAAGGTAGCACCATCAGAAACAGTACCGTTACCATAAGCAGTAGTTGTAACAACATAAGTGTTCGGAGCGAATGTGATAGTGAATGTGTAATCCTGAGCACAACCCAAGATAACCCAATCAGTGATAGCACCATAGTCAACACCGTTGATGTTCACATTTGCTACATGATAACCAGCATCAGCAACGAAGGAGATATGGATATCTTGACCAGTTGCATAATCCTCTGTGAAGGTTGCAGGAGCGGTGTAGAAGCCACCATTTACATAACCCTGACCAGCAACAACATTGTAGGTGAAGAGGTTAGCAGAAGAGAAGTTAGCAACCAATACATCGTTAGCGGCAACTGTGTGGTTGTAAACAACAGCTCCTGCCACATTGTTATAGGTAGCAACAACCTCACCATTAACGGTTACATTGTTCAAGTAATAGTGAGCGTCAGGATTCATCACGAAGGTCTGAGTAGCACCCTCTTCAGCAACGATAGTACCATTAGGAGTAACAGTACCGTTACCGTTAGCAGAAGCATACATGGTAACCATCGGAACAATGGTCAGATTCTTGACAGACATACCCAGACCGCCTCTGTTACTATTAGCGAGGAAGCCGAAGTTGTAGTTGCCGTCAGCAGTAATGTCAATTACATGAGAAGCAGTAACATATGATGTATTGGCAACATTTGCATGCTGACCCAAAACATTTGTCATGTTAGCAACAGTAGCACCATTGCCGTAGTAAACTGCAAAACTCTCAGGAACAAATGCATTGTTAACCTTGTAGTCGTAAGTAACCATATACTTACCAGCAGTAAGGTCATAACAAGGAGTAATAATCCAGTTGTTGTTGTCATACTCATCGCTATAAGGAGCATTCAAAACAGCAGAACCAATGGTCCAAGCAAGACCATTGTTAGCAGCATCAATAATTCTCCAGCCATCTGCTAATGAAGAAGCGGTGGTAGGCAATACTGCATAAGGAGCTGTCAGCGGAGCAACAGTGCTGATACCGGAAATGGTAGCAACATTGTCTGTCCACATAGTAGAAGGCTCATTGGTAGCATAGAGGGTAACCTCAACACTGTTGGTAGCCTGGTCGAAGACAACAGGAGTTGTAAAGGTAACAATAGCGTTCTCACCAGCAGCCATATTTACGGCAAATGTCTCCGTAACAGCAGCACCGCCGTTAACACTGTAGCTACCAGTCAAAGAGGTGATAGCGTCCAAACCAATATTGGAAACTTCAGCAGTAATATACTGACCACTCAGATCGCAACCGTTGGAAAGACCATAAGCGGAAACTAACTCTGTGCTGATGGTCTCAGGAATAATACAAGATACATTGAAAGCGAAACCAGAATAGCATACACTACCGTCAGAGGTCAAACGAACGATAGCAGGACCGTTAATCTCGAGATCAACAGAACCGGAACCTGTCAAGGTTTGCAACAATGTGTTGTCACCATCATAGATGTAGATCTTGTCCCAGTTGGTTTCCATGTCATAAGTACCGGTAATGTGCAGGTGTGCACCTGTAGTAGACGGAGTAATCAACATAGACTCATCAAAGCTGGTAGAATAGTTGCCAGTAGCACCACCATCATCATAGATGACAGCATTACAGGTGGTAATGGAAGCAACTTCACCAAGAATATATTCATCGGCAGGAACATCAGGAATGACAGGAGTAATACATTCAACGTGGAATGCAAAACCAGACAAATTATAAGAATAGTCGGCATCAAGAAGGATAGAAGCAGAACCAGGGATAGTTACATCAACTGTACCTTCACCTGTCAAGGAAGCAATAGTTGCACCCTCTGCATCATAGATATAGACATAGTCATAATCATCTTCCATATCATAAGTACCAGTGATATGCAGACTTGCACCAGCAGTAGCCGGAGTAATATCCAATGTCTCGTATGAGTCACTCTCATAGTCGCCGGTAGGACCACCGTTGTCATAAATCATAGCATCACAAGTAGTAATAAAAGTGGTTTCGCCCATAACAACAACATCGGGTTCAGCAGGTGTATCACCACCAGTGGTTGTTGTGAACTCAGCAGAAGCATATGTGCCAAAGTTGCCATTAGCACAGAGCGGATAAACTGCTACAGTATAATCTTCGTTCTCATCGAGACCTGTAAGCTCGATAGAGGTACCTGTGGTGGTCATTTGAGTACCCTCACCTACAGTAAGGCTGCCGAGAGCGTATTCAACCACATAGGAGTCAGCACCGGTAGCGGTCCAGGTAACAGTAGCACTGTTGTTTGTAGGAGTTACAGTAACATTGTCAACAACAGCTGCGCACAAAGCAGGATCATCACAAGGAGGAACTATGCTGAATTTAGCATTCGGAACATAGGAACTTCTGGTACCAGATTGTGTGGTGTTATTAATATCAGCATAACCAGTATTGCTATCGCTTTGACGATAGAGGAGGCGGTTACTGTTAGATGTGTATCTGAAATTAAGACTGGAGTTGTAGGAGGAACAGGTCTTGGTAACAACAACCACGACATTGTCGGTTCCATTATAGTTAAACGGAGTGTCAAAGTTGAAGGTATTCCAACCCGTTGAAGCACCAATAGCCTCACCAGTAGAAGAATATACTAATGTCAAGTCAGAAGGAGATGTCCAGTCTGTTGTTGAAGAGAAGGTAGACTCAGTGGTATGACCCATATAGATGTTAACTGATGTGGTGGTAAAGTTAGCGGATGTAGCCACATCGTAGGAGATGCTGGTGATAGCACCTGCCTGACCACCGAGTTCACTTGCCAAATAGATAACTTCATTACGGGAGTTCTTGTAGAAGTTGTTGAACGGAGCATTGTAGGTTGTGCTTGTACCTGTACCAACAGTAACATCAGCTGCAGCTGCACCAGTAGAACAAGGTACATAAACAGAACCATATGCATAATCGCTTTGGCTAGCGCCACCGTTACATACAGCATTTACGCGAATAGTATAAAGGGTAGCTGTCTGCAGACCGGAAATAGTAACGGTCGGGGTGCCAGTTACAGCGATAGGTGCAGACCATACAGGATCATTATCAGTCTTGTAAGAAACAGCCCATGCATTCTGCTCAGGATCAGCAGTCCAGGAAACAATAACGTCAAGGTTGGTATTTGTTGTTGCAACTACGTCAGCAGGATCCATACAACCACTTTCAGGAGTGGTGAAGTAATAAGGATCAGACCAAGCGCTGGTGTCACCCTCACCGCAGATGCTTCTTACGTATACTTCATAGTCGGTAAGACCTTGCAAGCCAAGTAAGAGACCTGTAGTAGTGGTAAATGTGAAGGTGTTAGTCGTAGCACCATTAGCATTGCAAATAACCTCATAGCTTTGAGGAGTACCAATCTCACCATTAGTCCAAGTTAACTCTTTGGATGTAAGGTTATAATCGGTAATCGTAGGAGCAGAACATGAAGGAATGTAATCAACGGTCAAGTTGTCGACATAAACCACATTGTAGTTCGGTGAAGAGGTCGGCTTAGCAGCTCTCAAAGCGATATAATGGCCATTGCCTTCGTACTCGTCAAAGTATATGTTATAATTATTATAAGTTGTAGCATTCAAGATAATCGTTTCAACGGTCTCAAAGGTGCTTGCATCAGTAGGATCTGTCATAACACCAACTTCGAGTTCAGAACGATAGGTTGTGCTGGTGGAGTATTGACGAGCATCTAAGTTCACCATCAAAGTGTTGACAGCAACATCAGTGTAAGGAAGAATTGCATAGTTGTCACCATAGGAAGAGCTGGAATAGGTGTAGAATCTCAAAGAGTTGCTACCACTTGCAGCATATGAAGAGCTATTATAAGTGGTAGGATAACCAGTATAGGTTGTACCTTCATTGATTTGAGACCAGCAAGTCGGTAAAATGTTGGTGGTAGAAGAGGTTGTTCCTGTATAAGTATCAAAGTTGGTGAAATACGGGATGGCCAAGTTCTCACACTCTGTCTCAAAGGTAACAGCTGTACCATTTGAGGAGAAGAGGTTCTCACCGCATTGAGCGGCAACAGTCACCGTATAGCTCGTCTGGTTAGGTGCGAGGTTAGTCAAGTCATAAGTATTACCAGTGATACCAGCATAAGTCTCTTCAGCGTCAGGACCTACAACTTTAACGATGTAGGAAGCAGCATTGCCTTCCCAAGCAACATGAGCAGAGGTTGAGGTTACGTTGGTAACGGTAATATTGGTCGGAGCTTCACACAAAGTTGCATCGCCACACTCAGTGATGTTCAACTGGATATTAGCTACATAGCTGGAACGAGTACCAGAACCTGTTCCCGGATGCTCTGAATAATTAGTGTAAGAGTCTGACTGACGATACAAACATCTGTTAGTTTTACTCGTATATTTATATTTTAATGAATTACTATAGGAATCAGCATTATGGGTAACTACCACAACCAAGTTGTCGGAACCATTATAGTTGAAAGGAGTATTCAAAGTATAGGTTTCCCAACCAGCATTAGCACCAATAGTAACATTATCAGCAGAATACACTAATGTAAGATCAGACATTGGTGTCCAATCATAACTGTCGGCATATTCTGTTTTAGAAGTATGGCCCATGTAAATATTAATATGACTACAATCTAAAGAAGATGCTGTGGCCACTTCATAAGAAATAGAATTAATAATACCAGATGTACCAATTTCATCAGCTAAGAAAATCTCCTCATTCCAGGAGTTTTTATAATAGTTGTTGAAAGGAGCATAATAACCGGTACTTGTACCTGTACCAACAACCAAATCAACATCATCACCTGCATTAGCACAAGGAACAGCTACAGAAATTTCACTGTAGTCGCTCTCAAGAGTACCATGCTCACAGATAGATTTTACTTTAATCTGATAAGAGGTAGCTGTTTGAACCGGAGAGATTGTGTAGTGGGGTTCTGTCAATGCTACTTCTGAAGACCAGTAATCGGTAGAAGCATCCTTGTATTGGAGAATCCAACGACCAAAGTAGTCATCGCTAGTCCAAGTTACGTTGAGAGTGTTGCCGTCAATTGCAGCAGCCAAGTCAACAGGAGCAGGACATCTTTCCGTTGTGGTGAAAGAAACCACCTCAGATGTTGCAGTGCCATTGTCAACAGAGCAATGAGCGATAACGCGTACTTGATAATCTGTAGTTGTTGTAAGACCACCCAATGTTACAGGAACAGCGGAAACACCCGTTACGAGAGTAACCCATTCTGTAGCGGTAGCCTCTTTGAACTCAACATCATAAGTGGTATGAGGAGTAACGGTCCACTCGATCTCAGCCGTGTAGGCAGCAGGAGTAACGGTTACATTCTCAGGTGCACCACAAACGGTCATGGTGGTGAAAGTGGTTGCAACATAGTCGCTGGACTCAGTGCTGCTGCAAACAGTCTTCACACGTACATCATATTCCGTGTTGGAGGTAAGACCAGTCAAAGTAACTGTGTTAGCCAAAGCGGAAACGATTGTCCAATCGGTCTCCTCAGCTGTCTTGTACTCAACTTGCCAAGTCACATCAGAAGCATTGTCCCATGCTACAACAGCAGACTCAGCATCAATGTCGGAAACGGTAAGGTTAGCGACAGGCATACATGAACCAGCGGTGATAGTAAGATTGTCGATAGCAGCAGCAGGTTGTGTACCACCACTGTTGTCGTTTGTCCATGTCAAGACAACTCTCTTCACAGTCTCGGTGCTCTCACCAGAAACAGCGAAGTTAGCATGCTGCCAGCCATTGGTCAAGTTTACTTGAGCAATATTGGCGGTCAGCTCTTCACCAGCTTCCAACTCGTCTTCAGGATCGATCACGGAAACGGTCATATAGTCATAAGGATAAGAACCGGAACCCTCGCCGCCAACGCGATAGTCACATCCGATTACCATACCGGTAGTCGGGACAATCACATCGATATAAGCGTGAGATACGGAAGAGTTGCTAACATCGTATTTGTTGGAATAGCCATTGTCAGATACGAAGAGTGCTTGGCTATCAAAACCAGTACCCTGGGCACGATACCACATGTTAGCTTGGTCATCCTGTACAAAATGCCAGTAATTGGCAGCACCGTCAAAGTTGTCAGTGAAAGGCACTGCAACCTCGTTCAGCATAATATCAGCATTATTGCGGCAGAAGAGTTGCTTCTGGCTGTTGTGTATAGAAACAAAACCAACCACGTCAGCAGTCTGACCAGATACAACATTAGCGCTCAAAACCTTGAATGCATCGTAGATATAAAGATTGTCGGAACCATTCTGACTGAAAGAAACACTATTTCTTTCTGCAGGTACAAACTGACGGTTGCCCGTGAATGTAACATTCGTCATTTTCACCAACTGACCCTCATAGGTGCTGTAGTTATTTAAAATATCATCAGCAGTAACAACAACAGGAGACTGTGCTCCCAGATTAAGGGTAGCAGCAGGAGACTCGTGAGTAGGAACCAATTCAACCATACCGCTAAAAACGGAACGTGTACCATAGATGTGAGGAATCACGTCACCCTCCTCGAAAGAGGATAAGGCATTATTACCATAAACGCAGAGACCGCCCGTAACGTCCTTTACAAACGCATAGGAGCCACTTCTGAATACGAAAGTACAGTTTGCAATGTCATAAACCACATTGGATGTGCCATTGGCACGGAAATCAGCAATAGTAGCAACAACAGGAAAAGAGTAAACAGCAGTAGCAACGCTGCTCTCTTCACCATCTAACACAGCGATAGCATTAACAGTTGTAGTGCTGTTAATAGCGATCGGAGTGGAATAGAGAGTAGATGAGGTGGTAGGAGTTGTACCATCCAGCGTATAATAAATGGAAGCACCGGTGGCAGCAGTCAGAGTCAAGTCAAAGGCTTCATATTGGAAACCACCAGCAGTAGAAAACTGCGGAGCAGCTAAAGCACCAGCTTCCTGAAGCTTGTAGAAAGCGAGCTCTTGTTGACCATTGTTGCCATAACAAGCAAAACGAGGAGAGCCAGCATTGTAGCTCAGAAAACGACCGGAAACACCCTCATTCTCAACCACCCAATTGTTGTTGGCATCGAGAGAAGCTGTCCATCGGGCATTGTCCGTCACCGTTTCAGTAAGGTTGGCGGAATTTCCTGAACCCAGATAAACGACATACTTTTCAACAGCCTCGTTGTACATGGTGATAGTACCATCGGTTGCGACAGTAACATACCAGACATTGTCAACGGAGGGATTTGTAAAAACAGCATCCGTAGACAGAAGAAACACATTGTTTGAAGAAACTTCATTTGTCAATGCATAAGCACCTGTCTGATCCGTAATCACATAATACCCGGTTGTTAAATCTTCCGCACTAGAAACCTGTGCGAAGGTGCCCGTGCCCGCATATTGGGCCAAAGCACTGGTCACCGTCATCAGCATTGTAAGCATCATAACGACGACACTCTTTAAAAAGTCGAGCTTTTTCATGTTGTTTGGATTTAATTTAACAATAATTTAGTTTGATATTTATTTTAATTTATCTTTTTTGCATTTTAATCATTATAAGAAAAAAAGCCCGCAAATATAAAAAATTTTCTTTTTCATCGCTTTTTTATATTATAGTATATACAAAAAAGATTGTGGAACAATTGAAATAAAAGTCAATCAACTCTTTATAAAATGACAAGACAACATTAATTTCTGGATTTATCTTCTCACCACGTAATATCTTCCTCTTTTTCCGCGTTCCTTATCCATGATTTTTTATAATTTTGCAGTTCTAACGTAAACAATTGAAATACAGATGAAAATCAGCAAATTAATTCCATGGTTCTTGTGTGCATGCATACTTGTCACCCTCAACGGATGCCGAAAAAAGGAGCAGGTTGTCACTCCTGAGCTTACAAAAGAGGAAAAGGAGGAGATCCGCAATGTGGAAGTGCAGATATTCCGCTATGAACAGGCCCTGGACAGCATTGACCTGAAACAGCTGCCGGCGGGGATAGAGAAACTTTATGGCAAATTTCCCGAAAATCTGATTGCCAAGGATTCTTGGAAAAACAACCAAATGATGCAGGGACTAAAAGCATATCTCTCTGATCCTGTCATCAAAGAACTCTTCAAAGAGTGTGGTAAACAATACGCCGACATGAGCGATATACAAAGTTCTTTAACTGACGCATTTAAAATCTATCTCACTCATTTCCCGAAAGATACTATCCCAACCTTCTACACCCTTATTCCCGGACTGGACTTCTCTACCCCATCGGTTTTCGGTTATGGAAACGACGTATTCATCTGTCTCGATATGTATCTGGGCAGTAAGTACAAATATTATGCACAGGCCAACATGCCGAAATTCGTCGCCGCCCGCTGCGAGCGAAGTTTCATCCCAACGGATGTGTTTTCCAAATGTATGTGCTATAGATATTTGCCAGAAAAAACTCCTATTTCTCTACTCGATTACATGCTTTTCGAAGGTAAAAAACTATACTTTACTCAAATTATGTTCCCTAAAAAGAAGGAACAAGATATCATCGGCTATAGTACAGCTCAAATGGAATGGTCCAATAAATACCAAGGTCAGGTGTGGCAATATTTCATCGAAAAACAACTTTTATACTCAAAAGACGAGACTGTCATCCGCCGCATGATCGATGAGACTCCTTTCACAAGAGATTTTGGAAATGAATCTCCCGGTCGCCTCGGAGCCTATATTGGATGGCAAATTATTAAGAGTTATATGTCTAACAACAAAGATGTTACCCTACAGGAATTAATGCAAAATACGGAATCTCAACAACTCCTGAACAAATCGCTATACAAGCCAAAATTTAACAATTAGTATATAAAATTAAATTATTTGTTATTTTTATAAAATTTTGTATATTTGCTGCGAATTTTTAAAACAAAATAATATGTCTGGTATTAACAAAGTAATCTTAATTGGCCGACTGGGCAAGGACCCGGAGACCAGAACCTTTGAAGGTGGGGTTAAGAAAGCATCCTTCTCTCTAGCAACATCCGAATACCGTAAGGACAAGGAGGGTAACCGCGTTGAATTGACAGAATGGCACAACATCGTTTGTTGGCGCAACCTGGCCGAAAATGCGGAGAAGTATCTCGTCAAGGGCAAAATGATCTACGTGGAAGGCAAACTGCGCACGCGTAATTGGGAAGACAACGGCATCAAGCACTACATCACCGAGGTGGAGGCGAGCACTTTCACCATGCTGGACTCCCGCAATGCAAATGAGCAAAATGTAGCCACACAAAATGTCAACCAAGGAAACTCTCTCCCGCAAGCACCTGCAGCGGAGACAACCTTCCCAAGCGAAATGGATGAAATGCCGTTTTAACTTTTAGTGGGCATCAAACCAACTATGACCGTCGTTAATGTCCACATCTAACGGCACATCGAGTTGCATAGCGTTCATCATCTCGCGACGGACGAGCTCGCGCATTGTGTCGAGTTCTTCTTTCAGCGTATCGAATACCAACTCATCGTGCACCTGCAGGATCATACGACTGCGCAGTTGTAACTTGTCCATCTCCCGCTGAATGCGGATCATGGCTATTTTGATAAGATCGGCGGCAGTACCCTGTATCGGGGCATTGATAGCATTTCGCTCCGCCGATTTTCTCAAAATAGCGTTGTGAGCGTTGATATCCCGGATATAACGCCGTCTGCCCAACAAAGTCTCCACATAGAGATGCTCGCGGGCAAAATCCAATGTACTGTTCAAATAATCATTGATTTTCGGAAAACTCTTAAAGTAGTCCGCTATCAACTGGCGTGCCTCATACTGAGGAATCTGTAATCTATCTGCAAGTCCGAAAGCAGAAATACCGTACAAAATGCCAAAGTTGACAGTCTTGGCATTGCGTCGCATGTCCTTGGTCACCTCCTCCTGCGGAACCCCATAGACATGAGCTGCCATGGAGGCGTGAATATCTTCATGGCGACGGAAAGTTTTAATCATCCGTTCATCACCACAGACATGTGCCACAATTCTCAGCTCAATCTGTGAATAGTCGGCTGCCAAAAGCACATGGTCGTCATCTGCCGCCACAAAGGCCTTGCGGATATCACGGCCACGCTCTGTACGGATGGGGATGTTCTGCAAATTTGGATTCACAGAACTTAAACGGCCCGTCGCCGTGATGGTCTGCGTGAAAGTAGTGTGTATACGCCCATCCTTAGGATTGATAAGGGCTGGCAACGCATCAATGTAGGTGGATTTCAGCTTAGAGAGTTTTCGCCACTCTAAAATTAATGGAACGATAGGGTGCTTCGGAGCCAACTTCAACAGCACCTCCTCGCCAGTTTGATATTGCTTGCTCTTGGTCAACTTGGCATTTTCAACAAGTCGGAGTTTCTCAAAGAGCACCTCGCCTAACTGCTTTGGAGAACCGATATTGAAGGTGACTCCAGCATACTCATATATCTGTTTTTCAATATCTTGCAGCTCCTGTTGCATCGCTTCGGAGTTCTTCTGCAATGTCGGCACATCCAACTTCACACCGGCCATCTCCATGTTCGCCAAGACCGACGACAACGGCATCTCAACCTCCTCAAAAAGTTTTTGGAGGTCTCCCTCCTGAATAGCCTTAATGAGAAGAGGATATAATTGCACATACGCTCCCACACGCTCTAATGCGGACTGCTCTTGTGGTTGTTCGGGCTTAGTGAGCGTCGCCTCTAACATATATTCCACCATCATCTCCAAAGTATGCTTGCTCTCCGGTTGAATAAGATAGTGTGCAATCAGCAAATCAAATATCTTCGCATTAGGTTTTATCTTAAAAACAGTTAAAAACTTATAGGTCTGTTTGTAATCATACAGCGCCACTTCATGTTCCCCAGTAAAAATCCATGATAACAAGGCTTGATAATGACGATGTTCGCTCTCCACAAAATGATAAAATCCTTCCGCCATGCCGGCCGTCAACACAAAACCCGCAATCCGGTTTTCTTTCATTATCCAATCAAAGAAGAGACGGTCTGACTTTTTCACAGAATCCGGAAGATCTTCTAGACTAAAAAGTTGCGTTTTCTTTGCAAACCCTTGACAACATGGGAGTTCTTCCTCGTTTTGTTCTGTAGTTTGGGAGAAGAGATCCACCTCATCGCTAGCACTGTCGCTAACTTTAAGATCTTTCAAAACTCGTTGGGTCAACGCTTTGAATTCCAGTTCTGCAAAGACAGCTTTCAATTCCGGAATATTGGGACTGGTTAGCGCCATCTGGTTGAAATCATAATCCAAAGGAACATCCAACATGATGGTTGCCAACTGTTTGGAAAGCAATGCCTGTTCTTTGTTCTCCATCAGCAAGTTACGCATTTTTTCATTCTCCTGGTCGGCGCCACGCTCATACATTTCCTCAATAGAGTGATAGGTGGCAAGTAGTTTCTGTGCCCTCACCTGACCGATTCCCGGAACTCCTGGAATATTGTCCGAACTATCACCCCACAAACCCAACATATCTATCAGTTGTTCAGGATCTTCAATCTTATATTTTTCACAAACCTCCTTCACGCCTAAGATCTCCGCTGGCTGCCCAAACTTACCTGGTCTATAGAGATGAATATGCTCGGAAACCAACTGACCATAGTCTTTGTCGGAGGTAACCATATAGACCTCAAAACCTTCTATTTCAGCATGTTTTGCCAAACTGCCAACCACATCGTCAGCCTCGTAGCCATCCATAGAAACCATCGCTATGCGAAATGCTTCCAAGATACGCTTGATATAAGGAACGGACAGAATAATATCGTCAGGCGTGGCCTCACGGTTAGCTTTATAATTTTCAAACTCCGCATGACGAAAGGTGGGTGCACCTGTATCAAATGCCACTGCCACATGTGTCGGCTGCTCCTTCTTCAGAATCTCATACAGGGAATTCGTGAATCCTAATATGGCAGAAGTGTTCAGCCCTTTGGTAGTATAGCGCGGACTCTTCATCATAGCATAATATGCCCTGAATATCAAGCCCATGGCATCGATAAGGTATAATTTCTTCTTCATTGTGTTAATTTTTATAAATATCTATCCTTCCATGTCATGAATAATGACCTCTCCATCAAACAACTCATCACTCATAACTGAAAACTTTCAACTGTCAACTATCAACTCACTTCTGGTAGTTCCTAGCCCCAAAAATAGCACTGCCTACACGGATGAAGGTGCTCCCCTCTTCAATGGCAATCGGATAGTCATCAGTCATACCCATAGAGATTTCTTTAAACTCTTCATTGCCAGCAAAAAACTCTGTTTTAAGACTTTGGAAGATGTCATGCAACTGGTGGAACTCGCGTCTTACCTGTTCCATATCTTCAGTAAAGGTGGCCATACCCATCACACCGCAAATCTTCACATTGTGCAGTGTCGGGAAAACATCGCCCTGCAACATGGCACGGCACTCATCCAACAGAAAGCCGAACTTTGTGCTCTCTTCGGCTATGTGGAACTGGAGCAGACAGGGAATCACCCTCTGGTTCTTCTCGGCTAACTTATTGACCTCCACCAACAAAGATTCACTATCAATGCTATGAATCATCGTCACAAAGGGAGCAATATATTTGATTTTGTTAGTCTGCAGGTGACCGATAAAATGCCATTGGATATCTTGGGGTAGCACCTCATGCTTGGCCTTCATCTCTTGGGCCTTATTCTCGCCGAAGAGCCGTTGACCTTCATTGTAAAGAAGTTGGATATCTTCCGCCGGTTTTGTTTTAGAAACTGCAATCAGGCGTGTGGTTGCAGGCAGTTGTTTTTTAATCTCGTAATATTTTTCAATGTTCATAACGACTCCTTTATCTTAACGATAAAAACGTGCAAAGGTAAATAAATTTGTTGAAATGTTGAATCTTTGAAATTGATTGTTTATGAAACTATGAAGTTATTAAGATATTAAATCATAAAGGATATTACCTTATATCTCAAAGCAACTAAGGCTTTTTTAATTAATTGTTAATCATTGATTTATCGAAAAAAGGACCACTCAACTCGTAACTGAAAACCGATAACTGTCAACTATTTTCACGCGTCCACATTGATAACACACCTAACCTTCTTGTAGGCTTTCTCCTGACGGAATGTATCGATGATGGCTTGTAGCTTTTGCTTGTACTCTGCCAAATGGTTGTCCTTAGGCAACTTGATCCAGAAATCCTGGATAAAGTAGTTCTGAATGCGGGCCACTAGTGGATATTCGGGACCAAGGACACGGCGAGGGAACTCGGTGCGCAACAAGCCCGCCAGATAGTTGGCGGCATCTTTCACCACCTTATCTTCCGGATGTTTTAAGGAAAGCTTGATAACGCGGACCACTGGCGGGAAGTGAAAATCTCGCCGCTCCTGAATCTGACTGTCGTACATAGCCCGGAAATCGTTCGTCTCTACATATTGCAATGCCGGATGTTTGGGCTGGTAGGTCTGAATGATGACTTTACCGTCGAGTCCCTTTCGACCTGCGCGCCCACTCACCTGGGCAAGTAACTGAAATGCTCTTTCAAAAGCCCGGAAGTCGGGAAACGACAACAAAGCATCCGCATTGAGAATGCCCACCACACTCACACGGTCAAAATCCAAACCCTTGGTAACCATCTGAGTACCCACGAGGATGTCGGTCCTGTGCTGCTCAAAATCGGTAATGATACGTTGGTAAGCATTCTTGGAACGAGTGGTATCAAGATCCATGCGAGCCACACGAGCGTCTGGAAACAACTCTGCCAAAGCTTCCTCAATCTTCTCAGTACCAAAACCTTTCATAGATATATCGGTACTGTGACACGTCGGACACTCATGCGGCACTTCGATAGCGTATCCGCAATAGTGGCATTTGAGTAAATTTGTGTTTTTATGATAGGTCA
This sequence comes from Bacteroidales bacterium, assembly GCA_024686335.1. Classification (GTDB taxonomy): domain Bacteria; phylum Bacteroidota; class Bacteroidia; order Bacteroidales; family WCHB1-69; genus F23-D06. Next base: position 42,056 of record JAILCI010000020.1, read on the forward strand.
AAGTCACATCGCAGTATTTACAAGTAGGCATCGTCTCGCAAGTGTGACAAATCATACGCACCGCATAACCGCGACGGTTCTGAAAGAGAATAATCTGTTCTTTTCGGTCTAATGCTTCCGACATCTTCTCAATGAGAAAATCTGAGAAAACTCCGTGAACCTTATGCTGTTTGTGAGCCTCCGACATATTCACTGTCCAGATATCGGGCAACTTGCTATCTGCAAAACGTTCCATCAAGGTCACCAGACCATACTTGCCCTGCTCTACATTGTAAAAGCTTTCTAGCGAAGGTGTTGCGGTACCAAGCAGGACTTTGGATTTATGTATATTTCCTAACATGATGGCGCTGTCGCGCGCATGATAGCGCGGAGCAGGATCCTGTTGCTTATAGGAAGCATCGTGTTCCTCATCCACGATAATCAGACCCAAATTCTGATATGGGAGCAACAAAGCTGAGCGTGCACCGAGAATAAGTTGGTATTTTGAGGTGTCAAATCCCTGATCCTGCAACACTCTCGACCAGATCTCCACCCGTTCATATTCGTTGAATCGAGAGTGATAAACTCCCACTTTCTCACCGAAATATTTGCGTAACCGATTTACTATCTGCGAGGTTAGAGCAATCTCAGGCAAAAGGTAAAGAACCTGCTGACCTTTCTGCAATGCCTCAGCGATGAGTTTAATATAGATTTCTGTCTTTCCACTACCGGTGACGCCATATAGCAGAGTCACGGTATGGTCGTCAAATTGTGCCTTTATATCATCGAAAGCCCGTTGCTGGGCTGGAGAAAGCAAAATGTTGGAAACCTTATCCTCCGAAGAGCAGTCTACCAGTCGGGAAACGACTCTCTCTTCAGTTATAAGGTATCCCTTTTTGAGCAAGGTCTGCCAACGGGCGGGAGTCACGGCCTCCACCTTCATCAGCTGACTCTTAGGAATCGCAGCCCGGAAATTATAAACGTTGCCCTCGCGCGCTTGCATCATGAAAGCCAGTAAAGCGTCAGACTGCTGAGCGGTCTTAGACGAAGCACTCAACGCATCCAGCAAGGCCATAAAGGGAGGCTCGGAAGCATACTCGTCAGCCAACCGTATGTAGGTCTCCTTTTTCGGCATATAGGGATTTCGAATCTCTTCGTCCGTCAGAATCACCTTCTTCTCTACCAATGACTTAATGACTGGAAGAATTTTCTGAACTTGAACCAGTTTGGTCACTTCATCCACTGTCATGGCCTCGCGGTGAGCCAAGGCCTCCACGATCATCAACTCATATTCGTTCAAAATGGTAAGATCACCGTTGAAATCAGGGCGCAACTTGATTTTAGTCTCACTGGCCAACTTGAGTGCAGATGGAAGCGCACAGGCCATCACTTCTCCAAGGGTACACATGTAGTAGTCGGCAATCCATTTCCAAAGAGAAAGTTGTCGCTCAGAGATAATCGGACGCGGATCCATCACATCCAACACATATTTAGCTACCGTCTTGGGCGTATCGGTATGAACGCGGATTACCAATGCCGTATAGAGCTTACTACGACCGAACGGCACTATGACCCGCTTGCCAAACGATACTGAGGACTCCAGTTCCTTCGGCACACGATATGTGAAGAGTGTCGCCACCGGCAATGGTAGCAGAACGTCTACAAAATAGGTCTTGATTAAATCATTATCGTCCATCCGCACCTCCGCCCATTAATAGGTTGCCGGCAGGATGGTGTTGTCCAACACCTGCAGAAATTGAACGTTGACATTCTCGTAACCACCGTCTGGATGCTTGTCGAGAATAAAATAATAGCCCAAAGGATTCACCTTTACTTGGTCTGGATCCATATTATGCAGGATCAACTCAACAAAATAACGAGTGACATCGTATCCCTGAAAAGCAAAATTTTTCAAGGTCGGAATCGTGTTGAACTGCTTGATATAATTATAGATAAAAAGCTCTGTCTGTTCACTTTCAAAGTCCACATAATAATCAGAGAAGAAATGCAAGTTCAACTTGTCATAATACTCCACATCGTATGTATTAGAACTGATCCATGTCTCAGGCACAATCATCAGCAAATGCTCCGGATCCACTTTCTTGCCAGAATAAAGCAATCTTTGGGATAGCGTCAGGCTCAACGCTTCTCCTTGATGCATCACCACGAGCACATTGTGTAAGTCGGAACTCATCGAATTAAGTACACCTTGCAATGTGTGAACAGTTTTGAAAGGAATATTATGAGTAGTAAAATAGCTGGAATAAGCCTTGTACTCTAAGTTTTTCTTTGCAGAATCAGTGTATAAAACTATTTGATGATTTGGAATGTTATCCAACATGAACGCAAGTGTGGCAGGTGTGGCCTCATCGGCCGGTGTCAACTTATATACGTACTCATTTCCTTCCAAAATATCGTCACGGGAGGTGAAAGGATTCACTATCGGTACTTGATAATTTTTGGCATAGTGAGCCGCTATTTGAAAAAGATCGCTGAACAATGGAGCAATAATCAGATCAACCCTCTCCATCAAACTCTTATCATCCATAATCTGACGCAATTTTGTCTCGTTGTTGGTGATGTCACGCACCACAATCTCCAACGGAACTCCCTGCTCTTCATACTCTTGCAACGCTATCTGCGCTCCTCCCCAAAACCCCATCATCTGAAACGACGGAATATTATTCAACTCTTTGCCATACTTGACATTTACAATATCAGTCTCATTATAAGTGGAGGAGTAAAAAGGTATCAAAAAGAGTACTGTCTTTACCTGCTGCGCCATTACGGGCAGAGAAAAACAGCACAACAGCATCCATATAAAGATTCTTTTCCCTTTCATATTGAACGTTCTTAACAGACCGGGCAAACTTTCATTTGCAACCGCAAAAATAATAAAAATGATACAATATTATGGAACCATTTTTTCTTTCTCCACAAAAGCCATTTTTAAATTAGAAAATTGTAATAAATAAATATTTCGTTTTGTTTTATTTAAAAAATACTTGACAAAATTTTCTTTCTCTTGTATCTTTGCCTTTCAGAAAACAAATGAAACTATGAAAAAACTCTTTATTCTCGTTTTACTATCCGTTATTATAAAATATGCTGTTTCACAGACATTAGACACCTGTATCATAGCTTTTTACAATGTGGAAAATCTCTTTCACCCTTCCGATGATTCCCTAACTCGTGACGAAGATTTCACCCCAACAGGACTGTATCATTGGTCATACGCCAAATACTATAGGAAAATCCAGAATGTTGGAAAGGTTTTTGTGGCAATGGGCGAAGGAAAACCGCCCTATATCATAGGTTTGGCTGAGATAGAAAACGAACAGGTACTCAAAGATTTATGCTATCGGTCGCCAATAAAAAATTATCACTACCGATATGTTCACTATGACTCGCCAGACCGGCGCGGAGTGGATGTGGCGTTGTTATATCGTGACAGTTGTGTAACAATTCTCAGAGCAGAGAAGATTCCAATAGTATTTCCTTTTGAGCCAGAAACACGCAATCGAGACCTTCTTTATGTCCTCGTCCAATTTGCCAACAAAGATTCGCTTCATCTGCTCGTCAACCACTGGACTTCGCGCTTTGGAGGATTCGCTGCCACCATTCCCAAAAGAAACTATTATGCTGACGTAGCTCGCCAACGAGTGGATTCTATCCTCACTATTGAACCAAATGCCAAAATTTTACTGATGGGCGACTTCAACGACTACTGTACCGACGAAAGCATGGAGATGCACCTCCGCGCTAGCCGCTTCGTCGACACCACTCAAACCGACACGCTCTTTAATTTAATGTATTACTTCTTGAAACTCAACAACGTAGGATCTCACAAACATGAAGATTTTTGGGGTTGTCTAGACCAGCTGATAGTATCCAATGCGCTACTTTTTGACCGCGGTCACCTCCACATCGTAGGACGGACTCCTCATATCTACGACGCTCCTTTTCTGCTCGTACCAGATGAAAAATACGGTGGGGTTAAGAACTACCGCACTTACCTAGGACCTCGATATATCGGCGGATTTGCTGATCACCTTCCCGTCTACCTTCGCATTGCACTTTCGCCATAATTGCAAGCCTATGTGTCACATTCCCATAATTTTATTACTTTTGCACTTTCTTTTACAACTATCTATTATGCGTAAATATATCATATTTTTCAGCTGTTTGCTCGTCTGCTGGTCCTTGCAGGCGCAGGACACCGTCAAAAACTACTGGAAAAACCACCAGCTAATGTCTATTGGCGTGGAAAAGAACGGTAAAGAGGACGGTCACTGGGTTTATTATCACTATAGCGGCACCAAATGGACGGAAGGCGACTTCAACAATGGCGTTAAGGTGGGCGTTTGGAAAGTATGGTACGAGGATGGTCGCATCAGTCAAGAATACAATGCTGACAACGGTCCTTTCAAGAGCTGGTATCCTTCTGGTGCAGTAGAGTCTGAGGGTCAGTTTGCCAATGGAAAACGTGATGGCAAATGGACTTTCTACCATCCTAACGGCAAAATATTCAAGAATGTGAACTACCTCGCCGACAGTGTCCACGGTCATGTCATCGAATATTTCGACAATGGCAACAAATATTTCGAAGGTGATTATCAAATGGGCGAATTGGAAGGTTACGCATGCTGGTGGAGCAAGGATGGTGAGAAGAGCATGGAAGGCAACTCCGTCAAAGGTTTGCAACAGGGTGAATGGAAATACTATCACCCGAATGGCAAACTCGGAAGCAAAGGCAACTTCGAACACGGTTTGCAACATGGCGACTGGGTTTACTACTACGAAGAGGGACAGCTCTGGAAGTCTGGCAGTTACAAAGACGGCTTGCGCGAAGGTCTTTGGAAAGCATGGTACGAAGATGGTAAATTGCAACGCCAAGGTTCCTTTAACCAAGACAAGGAAGAGGGCGAATGGGAGTCATACTATCCCAACGGCCGCAGTCAAGATCACGGCTATTTCCACCAAGGGGAGATGACCGGCATGTGGACCGGCTGGTATGAAGACGGTCACCAGAAATATGCTATCCAATATAAGAACGGTCTCATGAATGGATCCTTCACCTACTATTGGGAGGAGACCAAGCATAAATCCAAACAGGGTCAGTACAAAGACAATCTGAAGAGCGGTACTTGGAAAGAGTTTGCACAGAATGGCAAAGTCTTCGCCCAAGGTAAGTATGCCAACGACAAGAAACAGGGCAAATGGACCTTCTACAATGTGCAAGAGGTAAAGGTTCGTGAGCAGAATTTCGTCGACGATGTAGCTGAGGGCAAGTTTATAGAGTACTACGAAAACGGCAAAAAACACTATAGTGGCGCCTTCAAGGGCCGTCTGAAAGATGGAAAATGGACCTACTGGAAACCCAATGGCGAGGTCTATCAGGTAATCCGTTACAGCAATGGCAAAGAGATTCAGTAAGACACCCATCATCAAAAAGAAAACCACTCTATCTGCATTCATGGAAGGCTTGTCACAACAATTCAACGACGTTACCGTCCGCATGTTTCACTTCAATCCAATCATGGTGAACACGTTGGTATTACATGACTCAACGGGGGAAGCCATTATCGTGGATCCAGGCAACTGCCAGAGTTACGAAGATGACCAGTTGAAAGAGTACATTACCCATCACCAGCTGACAGTCAAGAGTATCGTGAACACGCATCCCCACATAGACCACATCGCAGGAAATCCCTGGTGTGTTGAAACATGGCCGAAAGCGCGCCTGCTAATGCACGAGGCGGGACAATCCATCTATAATCTGGCGTACGCCTATGCAGTGGCTTTCGGACTAAATGTAGAATCAATGCCCGCTGCAACGGGTTTTCTAAAGGAAGGCGACACCTGCACTTTCGGAAATCAAAAACTTGAAGTCCTATATACGCCCGGCCATTGCGATGGCAGCATCACACTATACGACCGCAACAACGGCTATCTCATCTGCGGAGACCTGCTCTTTGAAGAGAGTGTCGGGCGCAGCGACCTGCCCACAGGCAACGGAGATTTGCTGGTAGAGATGGTACAGAAAAAGATCTTCACCCTACCCAACGAAACCATTATTATTCCTGGTCATGGGCCCATGACATCAGTAGAACACGAAAAAAAATATAATCCTTACATACAATAACTTATTATGACAGAAAAAAAGGTTTCCACAACCGCAATTCCCAACTTGCCTGAGCAAGAGATTGCCGCTTTGGCAGACAGCTACCGCAATATATTACTCCATATCGGAGAGGATCCGACACGCGAAGGTCTCATTAAAACTCCCATGCGTGCCGCCATGTCCATCGACTTCCTGACACACGGCTACCGCCAGGATCCTAAACGCATCCTGGAGAGCGCACTCTTCCACGAGGATTACAAGCAAATTGTCGTTGTCAAGGATATTGAAATCTACTCCCTTTGCGAGCATCATCTGCTGCCTTTCTTTGGAAAAGCACATGTAGGCTATATTCCTAACGGCACTATCGTCGGTCTGAGTAAGATTCCGCGCGTTGTGGAGTGCTTCGCCCGTCGTCTGCAACTGCAAGAGCGACTGACCACCCAAATCAAGGACTGTCTGCAAGAGGTCCTCAACCCCATGGGCGTGGCTGTCGTCATTGAAGCCCAGCACCTTTGCATGTGTATGCGAGGCATCCAGAAACAGAACTCTGTCACCACCACTTCAGAATTCACTGGCGCCTTCTTGAAAAACGAGAACACACGCCAGGAGTTCATGCACCTTATCGGAGCCAACCTCCACTAATAGCGACGACGCCCTATTCCACTGCGCCTAATCCTGCGATGCCGATAACGACTTCGCTGGTATTGTATCGCATCCTCGCTTACTTCGGATATCATCTCGTTGGAATCATTCTCCTCCGACTTGAAAATGCATGTCAATGGTCTCCCCACCCATTCCGGTGGCAGACAAATAGTAATTGTGTCTTTTTTCGGATTTAATATCAGTTTTTTGAGCATTGTATTGAGTTTTTAGAGTGTCAATTTTGCGACGTCAAAATCCATTTTCCTCCCATATCCAGCCCTTTTCCCTCCTTTATTTGACAGAAGTCTAATGTTGACTGTCAATTTTGATTTTTGAATTTTATCAAATTAATTATCAAATAGTTATATGACAAATATACCATTTTTTTCAAACAATATGCAGAATTATATTTTTCTGAAAAAAATATTTTTTATAACTGATATTCAATTAGTTACAAATAATTTTAGAAAAATAAGTCCGGAGTGATGGTATGTATTGAAAAAAAGTCTATTTTTGCAGTCTCAATTAGAGAAAGGATGTCCCAGTAGCTCAGCAGGTAGAGCACATCCCTTTTAAGGATGGGGTCCTGGGTTCGAATCCCAGCTGAGACACCAAAACACTCCGACCAATTGGCCGGAGTGTTTTTTTATACCGTAATTTTTAATGATGGTCGTTGCTCACATGCGCACATCGACAAATAAAAGAAAAAAAACTATGCGACAAAACCACCGGTTTTAGACTTAGAGAGGATCAACTCTCCAATATTTATCAAACGTGCGACAGATTCTTCTCCGACGCGGCATTACGCCGCACGATAATGCCGCAGGAAACTCAAGTCAACTCTGTTCCTCAAACGCCTAACGGCTCGTTCCTTGCACTGACGAACACGGTCACAAGAGATGCCCAATTTTTCCCCAGCCTCCTCAGTAGAATACACCTGTTCCAACTCGTTAAAACCAAACAACAACTCCATCACTACTCTTTCCTTCTCAGGCAAATAGTCAATCACCCTCTGCAAGTCTTTCCGCAAAGATTCGAAATTCAAATCCCTATCCGCATTATAAGATGCAGAACTTTGAAAGAAATCACCACGATTAGACTCCCCTTTATCATCAACAGGATCGTCAAAGGACTCAATGGGCAAACCTAAATGAATTAAATCCAATAATTTAACCTCATCCAAACCCGTGGAAGCCGCCAACTCCGCAATGGTAGGATCTCGGTACAACTCCATTTTCAAGCTTTCAATAGCCTTTTTAACCTTCCAAATGTCATTGACCTTGTTGTGAGGCAAACGCACATCACGACCTTGTTGTGATACAGCATTCTGGAGGTGTTGTCTAATCCAGGTAACTGCATAAGTGATAAACTTAAATCCCTTGGTCTCATCAAAAAGGGTAGCTGCCTTCTGAAGACCGAGGTTACCTTCCTGGATAAGATCCTCAAAAGGAACTCCTTGTCCTTGAAATTTCTTAGCTTCGGAAACAACAAAACGTAAATTGCACGCGATCAGCTTGTCATAAGCACGCTGATCCCCTTGCTTGTATCGACGGAAAAGCTCAAACTCCTCGTCTGGGCTTATAAGAGGATAACGATTAATCTCGTTGAAGTAGATGTTCAAAGACGTGGTGTCTCGCTTGGTAAAAGAGTTGGATTTTCTACTCATAAAAAGAATTTGGTTAATAATAAATTTAAAATATAATCAATGAACTGAAAGTGTCAAAAAAATAACGTATACCACTACGTCAAAAGTGACCAAAAAAGTGATATTTAATAGTCAAATAGCGCGTATTCACGCACTTCCAACCGACATAACGGTAAAAGCTGTAAATGTCTGAGTAGTTTTTAAGATTTTTTGAAATTTTATTGAATGTTATAGTTTTATGGTTAATTTTTGTTTGTGGTTATAATCATGGATAGAATATCAACCTCTAACATTCTGTCATGACAAAATGTCAGAGAACAAGGAGGACAGACACGTTTTTAGCGTGCGTGGCACATAATATATGTTATTTTGTTTGAAGTTCGTCTTCTTGGTTAAAAAATTATTTAGCCGAAAATATAATATAACAAAAATTATGCCAATTTTTTAATATTTGGCAAAAAAATTGGTTCAATGAACACAGCAATGTATAGAAAGAAAACAATCCTCCCCTTATAATATCATTTGTTGATCATTTCTTTCCTTTCGTCAGTAATTGCTGAATTTCATTCAATTTCATCAGCGCCTCAACCGGTGTCAGACTATTGATGTCGAGACCTACAATAACATCCTTCACTTCCAACAGAAGCGGATCATCGAGGTTGATGAAGCTGAGCTGATAACCAGGGGATGACTTTTCAATCATAGGTTCTTTAGAGTCTTTGTTAGCACGACTCTGCTCTAACTGTTGCAAAATAATCTCGGCTCTCTTGAGTACGGAAGATGGCATACCGGCCATTCGTGCCACATGGATACCAAAACTGTGCTCACTGCCACCCGGCTCGAGCTTACGGAGGAAGTATACTTTATTGTCGATCTCTTTGATAGAGACATGGAAATTCTTAATACGAGAAAACTGCGCCGCCATGTCGTTAAGTTCGTGGTAGTGCGTCGCAAAGAGCACTTTAGCACGTGCGTACGGGTTCTCGTGTAGATACTCGGCGATGGACCATGCAATTGAGACTCCGTCGTATGTGCTGGTACCTCGGCCAATCTCATCCAGAAGAATCAGGCTACGATTGGAAATGTTATTCAAAATACTTGCCGTTTCGTTCATCTCGACCATAAAGGTGGACTCACCTGTCGTGATGTTGTCGGAGGCGCCCACACGAGTGAAGATCTTATCCACAACACCTATCTGCGCACTCTTTGCCGGCACAAAACAGCCAATCTGGGCCATCAACACAATGAGTGCCGTCTGTCGCAACAAGGCTGACTTACCAGACATGTTCGGACCCGTAATGATGATAATCTGTTGCTTATCGTTATCCAACGTCACATCATTAGCTATATAGGGCTCGCCCGGAGGCAGTTGTTTCTCAATGACCGGGTGACGACCCTGTTTAATCTTGATGCTCAGACTGTCGTTAATCACAGGGCGCACATAATTGTTTGCTGCTGAAACCTCCGCAAAGCAAAGCAACACATCCAAACGGGCACAGAGACGTGCGTCATTCTGGATGAGAGAGATGTAGTCGGTCAGACTTATCATTAGGTCATTGAAGAGTTGTGTTTCAATGACGCTAATTTGGTCTTGAGCACTGAGAATCTTAGTCTCAAGGTTTTTCAACTCTTCGGTAATATAGCGCTCATTGTTGGTAAGTGTCTGTTTGCGAGTCCACTCGGGCGGAACTTTGCTTTTATGGGAATTGGACACCTCTATATAGTAGCCAAATACGTTATTAAAACCGATCTTGAGATTGGTAATTCCAGTGCGTTCAGCCTCACGTTTCTGTATGTCAGCGAGGATTCCCTTGCTATTGGTAGCTATGTTCCGCAATTCATCAAGTTCCTCATTGACACCAGCCTGAAAGATGTTGCCCTTACTTACCATGACAGGCGCATCCTCCACGAGTTCCCGCTCAATGCGGGTACAGATGGAAAGACAAGGATTTAACTGTTCTGAAATCTTCGACAATGAAGGATCTTCAGCATTCTGACAGAGCTCTTTGATGTGTTCCACAGCTCGTAATGAACGTGACAATTGAAGCACCTCCCGCGGGTTAATCTTAGCAGTGGCAATTTTGGAGACCATACGCTCCAAATCGCCCACTCTCTTCAAATCGGCAGTCAACTCCTCAGACAAAGATTTATGTTGCATCAGAAAATCCACCATGGCAAGTCGCTCGTCGATTAGAACCTTCTCTTTAAGGGGCATTAGAAGCCACTTGCGGAGCATTCGAGAGCCCATTGGGGTCTGTGTCTCGTCGAGAATCTGCAGCAACGTAACAGCGTTCTCATTGGGAGTGGCCACCAATTCCAAGTTTCTGACGGTAAAGCGATCCAACCAGACATAACGCTCCTCCTCTATGCGAGTGAGTTTATTAATATGTTGAATCTTATGATTCTGGGTCTCATAGAGATAATGGAGCGCTGCACCAGCTGCGATGATACCATGCGGCAGTCCGTCAACACCAAAACCCTTTAGCGATGTAGTCTGGAAGTGTTTGGTCAGCAAGTCCATGGCAAAATCAGAGGTGAAAACCCAGTCGTCAAAGGGCGTAAGGAGAATTTTATCACCAAAATGCTCTTTAAAGCGTGACATCTTGTTTTTCTGGATAATCAGCTCGGCAGGCTTGAAGTTCTGGAGAAGCTTATCAAGGTAGGAGATGTCGCCCTCGGCCATATAGAACTCGCCGGTGGAAATATCGACGAAGGCCACACCGCTGATGCCGTCATTGAGCTGCACGGCTCCAAGAAAGTTGTTTTCGCGCTGCTCCAACACTTTGTCATTGATGGAAACGCCGGGAGTCACCATCTCCGTGATACCGCGCTTGACGAGTGTCTTAGTCAGCTTGGGATCCTCCAACTGCTCACAAATGGCAACGCGGAGACCAGCTTTGACAAGTTTAGGAAGGTAAACATCCAATGCATGATATGGAAACCCTGCCAGCTCTGTCTGGAAAGTTCCTTTAGAGTGGTGCTTTGTTAGCGTAATACCCAAAACCTTAGAAGAGGTGATAGCATCGCTGCCGTATGTCTCGTAGAAATCCCCCACCCGGAACAACAAAATCGCGTCCGGATGTTGCGCCTTAAACTGATTATATTGTCGCATTAGAGGGGTTTCTGACGTCTTTTCCATATTTCCAACAAATTAGATGGCAAAGGTATAATTTTTCAGCGAAAAAAAGAGGACTTTTTTATGATAATAAGACCTTCTATTTATTAGTGTTTTGCTGTCAATAATTTTTTTGCAGAATGATAGGCGCATCTAAAAAAATTGTATTTTTGCCGCCAAATTAAACAAACAACTTAAACAACATTACTATGGCTTACAAAATCAATCCGGACCTTTGCGCTAGCTGCGGTACCTGCCAAGGCGAATGCCCTCAAGAGGCTATTTCCGAAGGTACTCCTTACACCATCAATCCTGATCTTTGCATCGAGTGTGGCGCATGCGCTGACGCTTGCCCTTGCGAAGCTATCGAACTGGAGTAGTACCCGCATAAAAGGTAAAGAAAGAAATCAAGGAGGTCAAAAGACCTCCTTTTTTGTTGCAAAATAAAGGGGCTATATACCTGATGGCACCATGTATGCCCAAGTATTTTGCTAATAGACGTTTTTTAAGGGAGGCAAGGGCTTCATGCAGGCAACTCCTAAATATAATTCTTCTTGATAGAAAAGTTGCCAAAAGATCAAGCCGACATGAATCCCGCCCGCGTGCTCTATGGTCAAGTGCCTCAGTAAGTCTTGTTGAGGTTAAAATGCATTTTTTTGACTTTGTAATTATCTTTGTTGTGCCATCATGTATATAACTCCCAAAAAACAACCCCCGCCAGATGGTTCCGACGGGGGTTCAGGTATTGTTTCAACAGGGATTATTGAATACCCAACTCTTTCTTGACGGCGGCCGTCAGGTCAGTAGACTCACCGTAGAAAGCCAGGGTAGAGATATCAAAAACATAGTTGTAGTGCTGCTCTTGAGCTACCTTCTTGATGGCTGCAAGGATATTCTCCTGGAAAGGTTTCAGAAGTTCAAGTTGTTTCTCCTGCAGACGTTTCTCACCATCGGCAACGAAAGTCTGGAAACGCTCATAGAGTTTGTTGAACTCATCTTCTTTCACTTTGAGTACTGCTGCAGAGGCGCCAGAGTTGGCCAGCTTCATATAGTCGGCCTCCTTCTGTTTCAGCTCCTGAGACATGATGGCACCCTCTTCCTCTAACTCTTGTTGCACATTGGCCAAAGCTGTCTGCGCAGTGTCAATGCCAGGCATCAGAGGCATGATGGATGCATAGTCCACATGTCCGAACTTGGCCTTCTGGGAGTAACCTCCTACACAGCACAAAACTGCTATTAATATAAGGAACAGTTTCTTCATGACTTACTAATTTACTTGATTCCTAATTCTTTCTTTACCAAAGGAGTGATGTCTTCACCATCATAATAGAGCAAAATCTTGGTGTCGAAGATATAGGAAAAACCATGCTCTTTGGAAACCTTGTTGATGGCATTCTGGATCTTATCCTGGAAAGGTTTTGCCAGCTCAATCTGTTTCTCTTCCAAATCACTTTGGGCACCAGCCTGGAACTCTTGGATACGATTACCGAGATCTTCCAACTCTTTCTCACGGAGTTGACGAACAGATGTGGACATTGTACCAACCTCACGGTCGAATTTATCCTTCTTCTGTGCATATTCTGTCATCATACTTTCATATTCTGACTGCAATTCCGTCTGGAAAGCCATCAATTTAATTTGCAAGGAGTCAATACCGGGCATAACTTCAAGTATCTCACTTGAATTAACATGTCCGTACTTTTGAGCAGAGGCAGGGTTCAAGGAAAAGAACAGAACGGCTGCCATGAGAACTAACACTTTTTTCATTCTTCTATTTTTTTCTAAATTTATAAAAACTCAAAAACATGATTATAGACTAATCATCGAGCTCATCGTTTAGCGAGATGCCTAATTTCTGGAGAATCTGCTCGTTGATATCCCATTTTGGGTCGGCATAGATGATTGTCATGTCACCGGCTGCATCGAAGACAAAGGCATAACCTTTCTCCTTGGCATAGTCGTTGACGGTAGAGATAACTCGGTCTTGGATAGGTTTCACCAATTCCTCTCTCTTCTTGAAGAGGTCTCCATCCTGACCAAAACGTTTCTTCTGAAGATCCTTAGCAGCACGCTCCTCAGCAATGATAGCCTCCTCACGGCTGATCTTGATCTGTTCAGGCATAGTGATAGATTCCACTTGATATCTCTTGTACATAGAGTCGATGGCGGTGAATTTGGCTTCAATCTCTTTCTGCCACATCACGGCCAGACGGTTCAGTTCAGCTTGGGCCTCTTTATATTCTGACATGTTAGAGAGGATATACTCTGAATTGATATACGCATACTTCTGCCCGAAAGAGGTCATACAGGCAAAACAAATCATGGCAAAAAGGATAACTCTTTTCATTGTTCTAAAATTTTGTGTTCTATTAACGGATTAAAGTGGTTTTTATTGTATTAGTCGATAGATTGGTTAATGGAGATGTGGAAATGACTATGTTTGCTATTGAGGCCAGGAACATCATCGAAACCATAACCGTAGTCAAAGCCGAGCAGACCAAACATAGGCAAGTATACACGTACACCGACTCCGGCAGACTTATAAAGATTAAAAGGATTATATTGATGTTTATCGATCCAGCCCTTACCAGCCTCCACGAAAGCGAGTAGATAAACGGTGGCAGACGGGTTAAGTGTAATCGGGTAACGCAACTCTGCAGTAAACTTATGATAGATGCTGGCACCCACTGAACTACCATCCATATAAGGAGAGAGTGCCTCATCATCGTAACCACGCATACCAATGACTTCACGACCATCGTAAGCATAGGTAGAGAGACCGTCGCCGCCCAAATAGAAACGGCCAAACGGAGTGATGCCAAGATCCTTGTTATAGCAACCCATAAAGCCCATCTTCAAACGTACATTCAAGACCAAGTTCTCAACAATGCGGGTAAACCATGAAGCGGTGAATTTCCACTTATGAAATTCCAACCATTTGTACTTTTCCTGGACTGTAGCATTAGTATAATCCTTATGGGAGAAGAGGGAATACGGAGGAGTCAGCTGTACCGAGAAGGAGAGACTGGAACCTTCACGTGGATAGATGGGTGCGTTGACAGAGTTTCTTGACAGCGTGAAAATATAGCTTAAACTGTTGGCGTGTCCATTGTTGAAAACATAATAACCAGACCAGTTCTTGACATCATAATATTCGTAGGAGAGGGTATGTGACATAGAGAAATAGTCATCGGGCCACTTCAACTGACTAGCAAGAGAAATAGAGGCACCAGCGATACTGGAGCATGCGTAGTTGTCTTCCGTCTTCTTATGACTGTTTGTCTGTTTCTGATAATAGACACCTACCGTCAAGGCATTCGGCTTTTTGCCACCCAACCAAGGTTCAGTAAACGATAGGTTGTAATACTGATAATACTGAGCATTGGTAGATACATTCAAAGAAAGGCGCTGACCATCACCGCCTGGAATAGGAGTCCAAGCATCCTTCTTGAACAGCTTCTTGGTGGAGAAGTTGTTGAAGGTGACACCAGCCGTGATGACGAAACCGGTAGCACCATAACCGGCACTAAGAGAGAGCTGGTCGGAGGTGGTCTCCTCAACCACATAGGTAATATCCACCGTACCATCCGTCTCGTTCGGCTTGGGTTGCACGTCCATCTTCTCCTGGTTGAAATAGCCCAAAGACATCAGCACCTGTTGCGTACGAATGATATCGGCACGGTTAAAGAGCTGACCAGGGATGGTAGTAATCTCACGCAAGATCACGTTATCGTTGGTCTTGGTATTACCTACAATATTGATTTTGTTGTAACGGGCCACCTTTCCTTCGCGGATACGAATCTCGATATCTATGGAGTCGCCATCCACAGCCACCTCCACAGGAGTAGCATTGAAGAAGAGGTAACCATTATTCATATAGAGAGAGGCGATATCGTCACCCTCCTCTTTCATCGTCAAATTCTTGGAAAGCTGAGTTTGGTTATAGACATCACCCTTGCTAATACCGAGTAACTGTTTGAGCAATGTTGTCGGATAGACCGTATTACCCACAAAATTGATGTTGCGGAAGTAGTATTGGGGACCCTCGTTCACTTTGATGTCAATAAAAACATCATTGTTTTTTATGTAGTAAGTGTCTTTTTCAATGATAGCATCACGGTAGCCAAGCTCATTATACTTATTGATAAGATTAACCTTATCTTTGGCATAGGCTTCCTTTGTAAACTTGGATTTTTTAAAAAGACGTAATTTGACACGCGGAGAGAAATACTCGTCAAAATGCTTTACGATGTCCTTTGACTGATAGTATCCTTTGTGTTTCAGTGTGTAAGCAATAGCGGTGTCAGCCTTATAAAGAGGCATAAAACGAGATTTCTCTTTTGTCTCCTTCATAGAACGCAACAAGACTGCATCTGGAACGCCATTATTGCCTTCAATATTAATCTGGGCAATCCGAACCTTCTTGGATTTTTGAATATCAAATAGAAGACTGACGGCATTTTTGATTTTCTCGTCGGGAATCTCCTCAATATTCACCTCACAGTTCAAGAAACCTTTGTCAACGTAATATTTCTTGATAATATTGATACAAGTTGTCTTCATATTATCATTGATGATATTACCTTGAGAGATATTGAGTTTCTCTCGGAGATCAGTCTCATCGGCCTTAGTTGTGCCTTTGAAACCGAATGAAATCATACGGGGGCGGTCTTCAAGCCGCACGTCGATGAATGCGGTGTTGCCGGAGACGCGGGAGAGAGTAATCTCAACGTCCTCAAAAAGGCCCGTGCGCCAAAGGGCTTTGATACTGTTAGAAATCTCGTCGCCAGGAATTTTGATCTTATCGCCAACGTGAAATGAAAGCAAACGTTGGTCCAAAGGAGCGGTTCCCGAAGAGGTAATACCGCCAATTTCGTATTCTTTGGGATTGGAATAGTCTATTTTTTCGGGCTTGTCTGGACCGTCTCCAGATATGATGACCTGTCCGTAACTATTTGTCGTACAGACAATCATCATCATAAAGAGGAGCCGAAAAACTAGTTTTTGCAGTTTCATTCCAATTTTTAAAAAAGTTGGCAAAGATACAAAATTTATTTTTTAGAAACTTGAGCACTCGTTTTTCCGAATCGTCTCTCACGATTTTGATACTGATCGATCACTTCAAGGAGGTCTTTTTTTCTAAAATCGGGCCACAAAATAGGAAGGAAGAATAGTTCCGTATAGGCAATTTCCCAAAGTAGGAAATTGCTAACGCGGGTATCGCCACCTGTACGAATCAGAATGTCAGGATCAGGCACCTCGGGGAGATATAGATTCTGACAGATTGTGTTAGTAGTTATCTCCTCGGGAGTAAGTTTTCCTGAAGCTACCAGACGTGCGATATTACGGGTCATGTCAGTCAGTTCTGCGCGTCCGCTGTAGCTGAGGGCGAGGATGACGGTGAGGCCTTTATTGTTGGCTGTCACCTCCATAGCATGACGCATAGTTTGCTGACAGTCTTCCGGGAGATCCTCAATACGGCCTGTTATCAACAAGCGTACATGGCTGGCATTCAGTTCATCAAGTTCATTGTGCATAGCCTGCACGAAGAGGGACATCAGTAGGTCCACCTCTTCTTTGGGACGGTTCCAGTTCTCGGTGGAGAAAGCGTAAAGGGTCAGATAGCGGACTCCGCTCTCTGCAGCGCAGGAGATAGCTTCGCGCACAGCGGTCAGCGCATGCTGATGTCCATACGTACGTTCATGACCTTCCTGCTGAGCCCATCGTCCATTGCCATCCATAATGATAGCGACGTGGGCAGGAATAGATTTATTCTGTAAAGACATAATAGACAATAAGTTGGAAATTATCTTCTTTTACGAGGTAACTTGAGGTCGCAGGTAGTATCCTCATTGCCGAATTTGACAGTAAAGATCAGACCCACAAAAGAGTAGATGTCGTGAGTAGTTGTGTTACCACGTTGTTCACCTGCTTGGTGATAGGGCAGTGCATTACCGTTCTCATCTGTCAGCTCTGGGGAGCGGTCGGCGAGGTTGGCGATCAGGTCGCCTCGGTTTTCGCGCAGAAGGTCATTGTCGTAATAGAGTCCACGCACATCATCAAGATAGTCGGTGAAAGTATAGCGGATTCCCCACTCAGCACCGATAGAGATGTAACGGCCGATGGTGGCTCTGACGCCAATACCGAAGGGGATGGCAAAAGAGGTGAGGGAATAGGTCTTTTCGGGACCTCCTTCCAAACCCTGGCCTTCAGTGCCGAAACTTTGAAGCTCATAGACAGTACCGTTATACTCAGTCTTTGGATTGAAAGAGAAGAGTGTGGCACCGGCAAAGATATAGGGAGTAAAACGGTTTTTTCCTGTTGAGTTATAGAGCTGGAAGAAGTTAAGTTCTGCCACCACGGAGAACTCAGTGATAGGTGAAAAGAAGCTGAGGTTGCGCTCATACCCTTTGTTGGTCACAGCATCGCTACCGGTGACCTTTCCAAAGATAAAATCAGCCTTCAGCGCCCAACGGGGCGTTAGGTTGTAGCGATAGACGAGACCACCAGCGGGACGTGTGCCGGCAAAGAGGTGAGTAGGATTCAGTTCACCGAGGTAGAAACCTGCGCCTCCGAAAAGACCAATCTCAGAGCGCTGGGCATGCAACGGATTAGCGAAAAGACCAATCAGCAAAAGGGTTCCCACCAATATGGCATTCAATCTATAAACAACAGATTTTTTCATTTTTTCAAATAATAGATAATCGTTAGAAAGTGCAAAAATAAAAAAAATACATAAATTGGAGTAGGATTAAAAAAAAGTGTATTTTTGCGCCCCAATTTATTAAGTATAAAATTATTAGATTAACAAACAGAAAGGAACTTTGAAGAGCACACCTACAAACCCTAGAAACCGAGTTCGTTATGTTGCACCCAACAAAAAAGAGGCTCAACATAAGATCAATGAAAACATTACCGCCCAAGTAGTACGCGTTGTTGGAGAGAACTTCGAACCGAAGATTGTCTCTCTACGGGAAGCCTTGGAAATTGCCGAACAGTACGAGTTAGATCTAGTTGAGATTTCTCCGCAGGCCAACCCACCGGTATGCAAGGTAATGGATTATCAGAAATATCTCTACGAACAGAAGAAAAAACAGAAAGAGATCAAGGCCAACAGCGCCAAGACGCAGGTCAAGGAGATCCACATGGGTCCGCAGACTGATGACCACGACTTCAACTTCAAGTTGAATCACGCCATCAAGTTTCTCTCTGACGGATATAAAGTCAAGGTTATGGTGACTTTCAGAGGTCGCGCCATCATCTACAAAGACCAAGGAGAATTGCTTTTGCTGCGTTTCGCCGAAAGTCTAGAGGAATATGGCAAACTTGACCAGATGCCGACACTTTTAGGCAAGAACATGTCGATGATGGTCAGTCCGAAATCTAAAAAGTAAAATGCTGTAACTCTATATATATTAACCTTAAAAATTAGAGAAAATGCCAAAAATTAAAACGAAATCCGCTGCCAAGAAAAGATTCACTTTGACCGGCACCGGTAAAATCAAGAGACATCACGCTTACCACAGCCACATTCTCACCAAAAAAACTAAAAAGAGAAAACGTAATCTGGCTTACAGCGCTATTGTCGAACAAAACTTAGACCGCACCGTTAAGCAAATGCTCGGACAGTGCTAAATTAACCCAAGTTATTAATCATTAAAAGTTTACTATCAGCCCGAAAAGAGTTTATAAAGGTTTATAAACCGCTGACGTAAAAGAAAGGAAAATCAATTATGCCAAGATCAGTAAATCATGTTGCTTCAAAAGCAAGAAGAAAAAAGATTTTGAAACGTACCCGTGGGTACTTCGGCAAACGTAAAAACGTTTGGACCGTTGCAGTCAATTCGTGGGAGAAAGGCCAACAATACGCCTACCGCGATAGAAAGAACAAAAAGAGAAACTTTAGAAGTTTGTGGATCACCCGTATCAACGCTGGTGCTCGCGAATATGGCATGTCCTACTCTGTCCTCATGGGCAACTTAGGCAAGAAGGGTGTTGAGCTTAACCGCAAAGCACTTGCCGACCTCGCGATGAACAATCCTGAGGCATTTAAGGCTATTGTTGACTTAGTCAAATAGTAGCCTACACCTTTAATTATTAAAAAGGAGTTTACAGCATAAAGAAAAGGCCGCCGGGAGGCGGTCTTTTTTTGTTGAAGATAGTCGTCAACCAATATTACCTGCATCATAACCTCTGTAACCATTGGTTCATAAACCTATCATAAACGATATAACCTTGGGGCGTACGATATAGCAACTCCTTGTCACACAGAACTTCCAAGGCTATTTTAACACTACTGGCACCTGGTAGGTTATATTTTTTAATGAATTCTTTGCCCATGGGCTGTTGCGCCATCTCCTCTTTAGCCACTGCCCGAAGCAAAGAAAATTGATTGTCTGTAAGAAATAACAGAAGACTCTCATATTGCGGTGATTTACTCTCCACAACTTTTAGAATGGTCTCCCGCAGTTGAGCGGAAGAAGAGACCGTTTTGAATTTTTCGTAAAGTCTGTTCAAAACAGACTGCACATACCAGGTATAGCCATCGTATGTTTGGTAAAGTTCATGGAACACTTCGTGATTCAATCCGCCTTTTTTTGTTTCGAAAAAACTATTAGCAAATTGGTAGTATGTCTCTTCGTCAATCGGGGCGAGATTCATTATGTCTGTACTTTGGTAAAAAGGACGCTGCGGAGATGCAAACATCTCAGCCATAAGATGCATCTTACTACCCGAGAAGATGAAATGGATATTATGCGAGAATTGAATATAGGATCGGAGCATGGCCTCTGTACCTGATTCGGGATAGTCGTTAATTTGCTGGAATTCATCTATGGCAATAAAAACTTCATGTTTGACCTTGTTAAGATAAGTGAAAATGTTTCGGATAGTCATTTCAGTTTGAGTCGGATCCACATTTAACGTTACATTCGGCAACCCAGTAAAAGCATCTATGCCAAGAACCGGACGCGAAGAACTTAGCATCTCCAACATTTTCTTTCCCAACAGTTTACTTTTAGAAAGAGTTTCGTTAAGGACGGCGGTACCTAACATACGCACAAAATCACTCTGATTTTTAGTGGGAAGAATGTCAATATAAATGCATATTGCATCCTTATTTTCAGCTTTAATATGATAAAAAGTATTCCAAATAAGACCTGTTTTTCCCAATCTTCTGGGGGAAATTAGCGTTATATTCCGCCCATTACAGAGCATAGAAGTCATATCTTGAGTCTCTTTCACACGATCACAAAAGTATTCAGGACTTTCATAGCCTTGACATACAAAAGGATTTACACTTTTTCTCTTCATAATTTTTGAAATAAAAAATTTAAATTTATTACATAAATTACGTTACATAAAATATGAAATGCAAATATACGAAAATTTTCTTTTCGAGAATATTATATAATTTTGCGATTTCTTATTACAAAAAAAATGAAAAAGATTCTTTTGCCCATAATCTTGCTGATAACGATAACTGTCTCAGCTCAAAATGATTACACCCAGTATGTCAACCCGATAATCGGCACCAACGGCATGGGGCACACCTTTCCAGGTGCCTGCTATCCCTTCGGCGGTGTGCAAGTGAGCCCCGACACTGACACAATCCCCCACAGCGTGGATGGCCGTTACCAGCCAGGAGTCTATGACTACTGCGCCGGATACCAGCACAGCGACAAAACCATCGTCGGTTTCAGCCACACCCACTTCAGCGGGACAGGCCACTCCGACATGGGCGACATCCTGCTGACGCCATTCACCGGCGAGGTGCAACTTAACCCGGGCACCGTCGACAACCCTGACGCTGGCTACCGCTCGCACTTCAGCCACGAGACCGAGAAATGCTCGCCCGGCTACTACGAAGTGCGTCTCAACGATGACGATATTCTCGTACAACTCACTGCCACCCCGCACTGCGGCATTCATCGCTACACCTTTCCGAAGGGCGAAACGCAGAAACTCATCATTGATCTCAACCACGCCATATACAACTACGACGGTAAAGTACTTTGGGCCTCCTTACGCATGGAGGACCCCTACACGCTGACCGGCTACCGCATCACAAACGGCTGGGCACGAGAGAATTACGTATATTTTACCATCCACTTCAGCAAACCCGTGGCACACTACGGTTATCGAGATTTCGGAAAACAAGACTACAATGGATTTTGGCGGCGCTTCGACCTCAACCACGACTTCCCCGAAATGGCGGGGCGCAAAGTGGTGACTTGGATAGAATTCGAAAACGATAGTGACCCAGTCCTAGAAGTGCAGGTGGCTCTTTCGGCAGTGAGCACCGAGGGCGCAACGAAGAACCTAAAAGCTGAGACCCTGCGTCCTTACCGTCGGGAGAATGCCGATGGCACCACGACAGACGCCTTTCACCGTCTCTCTTTCGACGAGATTCTCCAGAACACTCAGAAGACCTGGAATGACAAACTGGGTATCTACCAAGCAAAGGGCACACCCGACCAACTCGCCATGTTCTATACCTCGCTCTACCATACGATGATTAATCCATCTGTATATCAAGATGTTGACGGACAATATCGCGGGGTTGACCACAACATTCATCAAAACCTTGATGGATATGTCAACTACACAATTTTCTCACTGTGGGACACTTATCGCGCCGAGCACCCGCTATTGAACATCATAGATCCGAAGGCCGCATGTGATATGGTTTCGTCCATGATTGACCACGCCGAGCAGAGCGTCCATCAGATTTTGCCTATCTGGTGTCATGCTGGCAACGAGAACTGGTGCATGATCGGCTACCACGGTGTCTCGGTAGTGGCGGACAACTTTCTTTGCCATCATCCGAATTTTTATGGAGAAAATGTGAAGATGAATAAGATTCTCATCAATGCCATGCCTTATATTTTAAATAGCGCCAACTTAGATTATTACGATCACACCGACCTGTACAAAAAATTAGGCTATGTGCCCTATGACAAGTCTTCTGTTGGCACTTCTATCACTTTAGAGAACGCTTACGAAGATTGGGTTATTTACAACTTGATTGATAAGGGCAAAATCGCAGCAGGATTTGAAAAGATGAAGGAGACCTACCGTCAGCGCGCACTAAGTTTCAAGAATGTCTTCAACCCTGAGACGGGTTTTGCACAGGCACGTTACGAGGACGGCTCGTGGAAGACGCCCGCAGACCTGCTTTCAACCTCCAACGAGGGTTTCATTGAAGGCAACAGTTGGAACTATTCTTTCTACGTTCCTCACGATGTCAATGGACTCATCCAGATCATGGGTGGCGACAAGGTCTTCGTGCAACGCCTTGACCAACTGTTCGAGATGTACGTCCCCGATGAGTTCTTCGCTGAGACTGAGGATGTTACCCGCGAGGGCATGGTAGGCGGATATGTACACGGCAACGAGCCCAGTCACCACATCCCGTATCTATACATGTGGACTTCCCAACCATGGAAAACGCAGTTGCGTGTACGCGAGGTGATGAACAAAATGTACAAGAACAACATCGACGGGTTGTGCGGCAACGACGACTGCGGACAAATGTCTGCGTGGTATATCTTCAGCGCTATGGGATTCTATCCTGTTTGTCCCTCCAGCGGCCAGTACGTTTTCGGTGCGCCCTACCTGCCCGAAAATGTCCTTCATCTGCAAAACGGCAACACCCTGACTATCAAAGCTCCTAACGTCAGCGATAAAAACTGCTACATCCAATCCGTCACCCTCAACGGCAAAGCGCTCCACAGCGGCTACATCACGTACGAGCAGATCATGGCTGGGGGAGAGCTGATCTTCAAGATGAGCAGCATACCGAACAAGAAGTGGTTCACGGAGAAGCCGTTCTCGCTAGAGGAAAAAGATAATAGATAATAGATAATAGATAATAGATAAGAGTTGGAGAGGATGGCAAGAAAGAAACTTCTTAGTCTCTTATCTTCTTAACTTAGACAGTAATACTTTAATAGGTTAATAACTTAATAGTTTCATAGTTTCTCTTGGGCGTAGATCTCTGCCAGCACTTTTTCCTCGTTTTCCCAAGTCAGCTCCTGGGCGGCGGTGGAGCAGTGCTCTTTGCATTGCTGGTAGAAGTCGGGGTTGTCCATCAGCTGGCGCACGGTAGCGGCAATAGCCTCAGGAGACCAGTCTTCCGCGATGACCCCCACCTGGTGTTGTTCCACAATGTGGCGGCGTTCCGTCAAGTTAGAGACCACCAACGGCGTGCCCGCCTTGATGTATTCAAAAATCTTGTTGGGAAGACTGAAGCGCAGATTTGCACTCAAGTCGCGGTCGAGGGCGATACCAGCATCAGCCAACACAGTGTAGTTATAGAGCATCTGCTGGTTCTGACGGCCTACAAAAGTGACACGATCAGAGATCCCCAGTTCTGACACTCTCTTCTTCATGACGGGCAGCGAACTACCATTCCCCACAACAAAGAGATGTGCTTCCGGCAGCAGTGGCATAGCCTCTATCGTCTCCTCGCCTCCCCTGCCCTCATTGATGGCATTGCCCTGCAAAATCAGGACGAACCTGTCTTCCGGCATCCCCAACGAAGCACGTGTCTCTGTTACCTCAAATTTGCGTTGTGGCGGGATATTGCGCACCAGATAGGGACGGATGCCATACTCTTTCTCATATTGGTCCACAATGGACTGGCTCACAGTGATGACGGTTTCCAGCTTAGGAAAACAGTATTTTTCAATATGGGACCACACCCAAAAGGAAGAAGGTTTGCTCACCACCGAGAGTTCGCCACAGAAGTACTCGTGACTATCATAGACCAATCTCTTTTTCTTCATTCTACTCACCAAAAGGCTAGGCAGAAGTGTGTCCAAATCGTTGGCCACATAGACATCAAATTTTCGGAAAAGCAGATAGAGGAAGAGGCGCAACTGAAATTCCGCATAAAAGAGAAAACCTCTACGGAAGAGTAGTCGCATGCGGTGCGTCTGGTAAGGACGCTCCTCCAGTGCTGGAGAGTCGCCATAGCGGCGGCCCACCAGGGTCACCTGGTAGTCGTTACGTAGCAGGAAGCGTGCCACCTTATCCACACGGGGGTCCGTGTAGAGGTCGTTAGTTACCGACAGGATGGCGCGTTTCATTACTCGGCAAACTCGTTGCGGCCGTGGCATTTCTTGTATTTGAGACCGCTTCCGCACGGACACGGGTCGTTACGGCCCACCTTCTTCTCCACGCGGATAGGAGCACTGCCCTTGCCACCAGGAGCCACCTGACGACCGGCGCCTGGGATATCACTACGGCCTGTCTGTAACTTCTTGGCATCAGACTGCGGCAACTGGGCCTCACGCACTTCGGTATTCTCTGCCACTGGCAGCTTACCTTTGTTCAAGAAGGAGACAATCTCCTGACTGATACGAATCAACAAGTTGTCGAAGAGGTTAAAAGACTCCAATTTGTAGATCAACAGAGGATCTTTTTGCTCGTAGGAAGCATTCTGCACGCTTTCTTTCAAGTCGTCCATAGCACGCAAATGCTCTTTCCATGCATTGTCGATGACGGCCAGGGTAATGCCCTTCTCAAAGGAAAGACCCACCTCACGACCATTGGTCTCGTGACATTTCTTCAATGGAGCCACAATGTTGATGGTCTTAACACCATCGGTGAACGGAATAGCAATATTCTTGAACTGCTCGCCATGCTCCATGAAGACTCTGTCGATGACTGGGAAGGCCTGTTCACAAACCTTGGCAATCTTCTCTTTATAATGGTCATATACAATAGGTTGCAGTCTTTCAATCAACTTGTTAGGACGCTCTTGGATGAACTCGTCAGCGGAGAACGGAGACTCAATACCGAAAGTCTTGATCATCTCTGTGTTGAAGCCTTCGAAATCTCTTGCGTCCCAATAATCGGGCACGATGGAAGAACATACATCCTCAAACATCTGTGCAATATCGATAGCCAGACGGTCTCCGAAGAGCGCATTACGACGTTTACGATAGATGGTGGTACGCTGTTTATTCATCACATCATCATATTCCAGCAAACGTTTACGGATACCGAAGTTGTTCTCTTCGACCTTCTTCTGAGCGCGCTCAATGGATTTGGAGATCATGCTGTGTTGGATCACATCGCCTTCCTGATGTCCCATTTGGTCCATAACCTTGGCGATACGGTCGGAACCGAACAAACGCATCAAGTCGTCTTCCAAGGAAACGAAGAACTGGGAACTACCCGGGTCTCCTTGACGACCGGAACGACCACGCAACTGGCGGTCCACACGACGGGAATCATGACGCTCGGTGCCGATGATAGCCAAACCACCCAATTCTTTAACTCTAGGGGTCAACTTGATATCGGTACCACGACCAGCCATATTGGTAGCGATGGTGACAGTACCTTCATGACCGGCTTCTGCCACGATGTCGGCCTCTTTCTTATGCAACTTAGCATTCAACACATTGTGCTGAATACGACGCATGTTGAGAATTTTGGATAAGAGTTCGGAAGTCTCCACGGAGGTGGTACCCACCAATACGGGGCGACCCTCTTCGTGCAGGCGGACGATCTCATTCACTACTGCATTGTATTTCTCACGTTTGGTCTTGTACACCAAGTCGTCATGGTCTTGACGAATAACTGGTTTGTTGGTCGGGATGACGACCACATCCAGCTTATAGATATTCCAAAACTCACCTGCTTCCGTCTCAGCGGTACCGGTCATACCTGCCAGTTTCTTGTACATACGGAAGTAGTTCTGGAGAGTGATGGTAGCGTAGGTCTGTGTGGCGGCCTCCACCTTTACATTCTCCTTAGCTTCGATAGCCTGGTGCAGACCATCGGAGTAACGACGACCCTCCATGATACGGCCTGTCTGCTCGTCCACAATCTTCACCTTGTTGTCGATTATAACGTACTCCACATCTTTAGCAAACATGGTGTAAGCTTTCAACAACTGATGGACAGTATGGATACGGTCGGAAGCTGAAGCAAAGTTGGAGTAAATTTCCTCCTTGCGGGCGGCCTTCTCCTCCGGTGTCAGGTCTAGTTTCTCCAATTCGGCAATTTCAGCACCCACATCGGGCATAATGAACATCTTAGCCTGTTCAGCATCCTTACTGATGACATCGATACCTTTTTCCATGATATCGACGGTGTTCTGTTTCTCCTCGATAACGAAATAGAGCTCATCATCAATGAAATGCATGTTACGGTTCTGCTCCTGCATAAAGAAAGACTCCGTACGTTGGAGAACCTGTTTCATACCCGGTTCGCTCAAGAACTTAATGAGAGCCTTGTTTTTGGGCAGACCACGGTGGGCGCGCAACAAGAGCATGGCAGCCTCATCCTGCGGCTTAGGATCGGGATTTTCCTTCAGTAAAGACTTGGCTTTGGTCAAGATGTCAGCTACATAGAGACGTTGTGCATTGTATAACTTCTCCACGATAGGCTTATATTGGTCGAAGTCCTGTTTGTCGCCTTTAGGCGTAGGACCAGAGATGATCAACGGAGTACGGGCGTCATCAATCAAGACGGAGTCAACCTCATCGACGATGGCATAGTTGTGGGGGCGTTGCACAAGCTCCCCGATATTGCGGGCCATGTTGTCACGCAGGTAGTCGAAACCGAACTCGTTATTGGTACCGTAAGTAATGTCGGCGTTATAGGCGGCACGACGCTCGTCGGAGTTAGGCTCGTGTTTGTCTATACAGTCCACAGAGAGACCAAGGAACTCATAGAGACGGCCCATCCACTCAGAGTCACGCTTTGCCAAATAGTCGTTGACGGTGACGACGTGAACGCCTTTGCCTGGGAGTGCATTCAAATAAACCGGCAATGTGGCCACGAGGGTTTTACCTTCACCGGTGGCCATCTCGGCGATCTTACCTTCGTGAAGAACCATACCACCAATCAACTGCACATCATAGTGGCACATATCCCAAGTGATCATATTACCGCCGGCTGACCAAGTGTTACGATAGCGGGCGATGTCACCATCAATCTCAATACCGTCGTGGGTTGCAGCCAAGTCGCGGTCCATCTGCGTAGCTTTGACTTCGATAATCTCATTATCTTTGAATCGGCGGGCGACCTCCTTCATCACGGAGAAAGCCTCAGGCAAAATCTCATGAAGGATATCCTGGGTGGTCTCGTATATCTTATCTTCCAACTTTTCGCTCTCTTTGTAGAGATCTTGTTTCTCATCAATAGGGAGATCGTAGTTGGCGTCAAGGTAATCCTTAATCTCCTGAACGCGCTGCTCCTCCTTAGCGGTGGCGGTACGGATCTTCTCTCTGAACTCCACCGTTTTATGGCGCAACTCGTCAATAGTCAAGTTCTTGACGGTTTCATAAACTTCCAATGTCTTATTCAACAAAGGCTTCAACGCTTTCATATCTCTATCAGCCTTTGTACCAAAAATCTTTGTTAAAAAGTTTACCATATTTGCATTAAAAATTAAGGGGGCAAAGATACATAAAAAAGATGAATTGGAGATAAAAAAAGGTCGGCGCGACGGCCGACCTTCTGTTCTTAGTATCTATACATGTCCGACTTGAAGGGCCCCTCAACGGGAACGCCTATGTAATCGGCCTGTTTTTGTGTCAATTTTGTCAGTTTGACTCCAATCTTGCCAAGGTGCAGACGGGCGACCTCCTCGTCGAGATGCTTGGGCAGGTTGTAGACACCCACCTTATAATCATGCTGCCAAAGGTCAAGTTGAGCCATCGTTTGGTTAGTGAAGGAGTTACTCATCACGAAAGAGGGGTGACCAGTAGCACAGCCCAAGTTCACGAGACGACCTTCAGCCAAGATGAAGATAGAGTGTCCATCGGGGAAGATGTACTCATCCACCTGCGGTTTGATGTTGCGCTTCTTGATGTTTGGTTGACTCTCAAAAGCGGACACTTGGATTTCATTGTCGAAGTGACCGATGTTGCAGACGATAGACTGGTCTTTCATCTTGTTGAGATGCTCTTTAGTGATAACGTCGCAGTTGCCGGTGCAAGTGACGTAGATATTGCCTTCTTCGAGGGCATCTTCCACGGTCTTCACCTCAAAACCTTCCATGGCGGCCTGCAAAGCACAGATAGGATCCACTTCAGTAACGATAACGCGAGCGCCGTAGGACTTCATAGACTGGGCACAGCCTTTACCTACGTCGCCGTAACCACAAACGACAACCACTTTGCCAGCAACCATAACGTCGGTGGCACGCTTAATGCCGTCAGCAAGAGACTCACGGCAACCATACTTGTTGTCAAATTTAGATTTTGTCACAGAGTCGTTCACATTAATAGCCGGGAAGAGCAGTTCGCCACGCTCCATCATCTGATAGAGACGGTGTACGCCTGTGGTGGTCTCTTCGGACACACCCTTGATGTCCTTCACCATGTTATGCCATTTCTGCGGATCCTCTTTCAGCACCTCTTTTAGAGTGTTAAAGATGACTGCCTCCTCGTGAGAAGATGGTTCTCTGTCAAGGATGGTCGGATCCTCTTCTGCCTTGTAGCCAGTGTGAATCAATAGAGTTGCGTCACCGCCGTCGTCGACAATGAGTTGCGGGCCCTTGCCACCGGGGAATGAGAGAGCTTGGTTGGTGCACCACCAGTAGTCTTCAAGTGACTCGCCCTTCCAGGCGAATACCGCCACGCCAGTAGCAGCGATAGCAGCAGCAGCGTGATCCTGTGTGGAGAAGATATTGCAACTGCACCAGCGCACCTCAGCACCTAAATGTACCAACGTCTCAATCAAGACGGCAGTCTGGATAGTCATGTGCAGGGAACCCATGATGCGGACACCCTTGAGCGGTTTGGAGTCACCATATTTCTCACGCAATGCGATGAGACCGGGCATCTCCTTTTGTGAAACTTCTATGTCTTTGCGGCCCCATTCGGCCAACGCCATATCGGCAATTTTGTATTTTAATTCGTAATTTGTCATGATATTTTTTTTTGAATGGGCGTATGCGATACGCCCGTATCGTTGGGGCGTATGCGATACGCCCGTATCGTTGGGGCGCATGCGATACGCCCGTATCGTTGGGGCGCATTGAATGCGCCCGCATTAATTGGGGCGAATGATTATTCGCCCCTACGAGGGTCGTATGCGATACGACCCTACTGCATTGTTGTCGGGTGCATGTCGGCACGGGTGTATATCTCGGGTTTGAAATATTTCTTCATGAATTCGACCATCTCTTTCTTGGTGACAGAATTGACCACTGCATCGTATTCGGACGGGTTGATAATCGGCTCATCTTGGACGATCTTGTTGCTGATGAAACTCAACCAGAAACTGTTGGTCTGGATGTTCTTAGCGCGGGTGCTCAACATCTGTTTCTTTACAAGGCCAAGAGTCTTTTTGTCAGGACCTTTAGCTTTGAAATCGTTGAGAATCTTCAAGCTGGCGTCGGCCAGTTTGTCGGTTTTGTCAGGAGCGCAACCAAGGAGAATCATTAAAGTCATCTCAGGATTCGGAAGCTTGCTAGCGCCCATCTGAACCATCGGGGAATAGACATCTCCCATCTTTTCACGTACAATTCTGACAAATTGGATATCCAAAGCTTCGCCAATCATGCTGGCAATAATGGAGTTACGATAGTTCCAGTCGATAGGGTTGGAAATGAACATACCCATGTAACCTTGATCTTCTGTACCAGCATAAACGGTCTTTGTTGAAGCGGATGTCGGGAGAGGTTTCAAAACGCTGAGGTTGTAGTTCTCTTTCTTGTTCGGATCAGTCTTCATAGAACCGAGATAAAGCTCTACATACTCTTTCATCTTAGCCTCATCATAGTTACCTACGAAGAAAAAGGTGAAATCGGCGGGGTTAGCGAAACGCTCTTTATAAATCTGCACAGCACGATCGAAGTTAACTTGAGCGAGATACTCATCATCGTAGGTGAACATCTGTCTTTTATAAGGATCATGATTCATAGCAGCATCGAGGAATTCACCCAGATATTTGTACATCGGCTGTGCGGTGATCATCTTAATACCCTCTTTGGTCTCTTCCATTACCACTTCGAAAGCGTTAGCATCGATACGCGGGTTGGTAAAGAAAGCGTTGAGATATTGGAAGAAGAACTCGAGATCTTTCGGGGTGGAAGAACCGGAGAAGCCTTCGCTCATCAAGTTGATTTCAGGAGATACACCTACAGCTTTACCTTTCATCTTCTTCATTAAGGAGTTATAGTCAAGTTCGGAAATACCGCCACGGTCGATGATTTCAGCGGCGAAATCAGCAGAAGCAAGGTCTTTCACTGGATAAAGGGTTTTACCTCCACGGCTGCTTGCAGAGAAGAGGATTTCGTCATTCTTATAG
Source organism: Bacteroidales bacterium (assembly GCA_024686335.1). Taxonomy (GTDB): domain Bacteria; phylum Bacteroidota; class Bacteroidia; order Bacteroidales; family WCHB1-69; genus F23-D06. The sequence goes on from JAILCI010000020.1 coordinate 72,836, forward strand.
TCAGTTTTCTTCAAATAAACTGTGATACCATTGGAAAGCGTCCATTTTTCAGCACCTACAGCTTCGATTTTCTCGACAGAAGTAACTTTACCAGGGGTAAGTTTTGCCTTATCCAAGATTTCCCTCTCTTTGTAGGTGTCAACATAAGGTTTAACTTCTGCTAAAGTTTTGTCATTTAAGATGTTGAGAATTTCATCTTTGGTCGGAACCTTCACACCCTCTTTATCGGGAGCGGTGACAAGAGCTACAATATTGTCCTCGGTAATCCAATTCTTTGCCAAAGCGTTAATCTCATCAAGAGTGATGCCTTCGATGAGTTTCTTAGCATAGTTGTTTTCTCTTTTTGCTCCCGGAATAGGATCTTTACGAAGGAAATTGTTGATATATTGACTAGCAAAACGAGCAGACTCAGTCTTTTCAACTTCTTCAGCTGCACGAGCGTAATCCTCGAGCAATTCTTCTTTAGCACGGTTCAATTCGGTCTGCAAAAAACCATACTTCAACACGCGGTTGTCTTCTTGCAATAAAACACGTAAAGCGTCAATAATACGGTTCTCTTTAGCCATAGCGCTGGAACCATACATGTCTGTGTTGCCAATGAAATCGCCATAACCAGCGGAAGCGTTGATGAACGGACATTTAGCATCTTGAGTCATCTCAGAAAGACGAGCATCATACATGGTGTTATAGAGGTCAATACAAAGTTGTTTACGGAAGTCGCCGATAGTATTCATCGGAGTGTGTTTGTGCTTACGGATAAGCATCACCTGGTTGCCAGTAGCCTCTTTGTCGGTACAAACAGCTACGAGCGGCTCTTTGTTAGGAGCGATACCGTAAATCTCTTTCTTGCGAGGATTCTGCTTGGCGGGGATATTGCCAAACATGGTTTTGATTTTGGCTTCCACCTCAGAAACGTTGATATCACCAACTACGATGACAGCCTGCAAATCAGGACGATACCAGTCAGCATAGAAATCTTTGATTACTTGATAATCAAATGTTTGGAGAATGTCAAGTTTACCGATAGGCATACGGTTTGCATAACGGGAATCTTTCATCAGAATAGGCCAATACTCTTTGCGCATACGGTCATCGGCACCAAGACCGAGACGGTACTCTTCGATGATGACACCGCGCTCCTCGTCAATCTCTTTGTTATCATAGAGGAGACCAGCAGCCCAACCTCTAAGGATCTTGAGACCGAGGTCGATGTTGTTAGGATCGTCAAGCGGCATTGGAATCATATAGACAGTCTCGTCAAAACTGGTGTAAGCGTTCAGGTCTGCGCCGAACACTACGCCCTTGCTACGCAAGTGGTCCACAACGCTGTTGCTTGGGAAACCTTCGATACCATTGAAAGCCATATGCTCTGTGAAGTGAGCAAGACCTTGTTGATTGTCATTCTCCTGGTTAGAACCAGCGTTCACAGCTAGACGGAACTCTACGCGATCTTTAGGATAACTGTTTTTACGAATGTAATAGGTCATACCATTGTCCAACTTGCCAATGGTCACATTAGGATCCTCCTTGATGGGATCATTAAGATTCAGGTCTTTCTGAGCAAACAGAGCCATCGCACAGAAAACGACCATGATGGAAACAAATAATTTTTTCATAAGTTTTATTTTTAATTAATTATTATTTATCTCGTTTATAATGAGTTATATTATTTTTTCGAAAACTTGAATTTTCTAGACAAGATGAGTATGACGCCTAAAATGGCAATGAGGACTAATGGTATTACAATGTTAAGTGCAGCAATCATAGTCTTCTTCTCACGAATTTTTTCCTGATTGAGGGAACCAATCTTAAAGTTCTTAGCGCGCAGCTGCAAGAGGTCATCATCGGCACAGAGATAGTTGATACAGCTGAAGATGAAGTCAGCGTTGTCATACATTGTGCGGGTGTAGATATCGTAGCCGGTTGGATAGGGCTGGTTACGTTTGCGGTCGAAGGGATTTCGGATGATATCGCCGTCGGAGACGAAGATCTGTCTGGTATAGACACTCTTGTCGCGATAGTCCAGTTCCTTGATGGTATCGAACTCAATAGGCAGAATGCCCTTGAAAGCAGACTTGAACTCGCCCTCGACGAGGACGGCCAATGGCAGGTTGCGGAAGGCAAACTCCTGCGGATTAGGCTTGGTAAGACCCACGCGCAATGTGACGATAGATGGTGTCGGAGTCATCTTGGTACGCTCGGAGGTGGTCATCAGAACCGTTTTGGTAAGGTCGTTTTCGGGACCAACCAAATCGATGCTGCTGGCGAACTCTGAACGTATCTCCTTCATATTACGCACGATAGGATGATCTGTGAAGTTGACAATATCCAACACGTAAGGAAATGCCATAAATTTGTATTGCGGTTGGTCGCCAATCATGCTGACCTGTTGCGGAATAGGCAAACAGCTGAGGTCTTGGATAAGGTTTGTGTTTATACGAACACCATAAGTGAAGAAAAGATCGTTAATATAGAGCGATCTCGGTGTAGCAAAAAACTCAGGAGTATTTTGCAGGCTATCCAAAGAAGCTGTAGTGTTGTCGATGAGCCAAAGCACCTTACCACCTCGCATGATGAACTGATCAATGATATATTTGTCGTACTCTTTGAAGGGCTGAGTGGGCTGAGCCACCACAAGCACGTCGTATTTATTGTCGCCAAGTACCAACTCCTGACTGACAGAATCGGCCAAGGAAATTTCACGCAAAGCATTGATTTTGCCGTTCAGGGTGATGCGGTCTACACTGTAGAAACGCTGTAGTTGGGCCGCAGCCCAATAGGTGCTGAAAAAGTCCAGTTCTCCATGACCGTCCAAGAAAGCCACTTTCGGTTTCTCAGTTTTAAGCAATCTACGGATAGGAGCCACCAAATTGTACTCCAATTCTTCTGTGGAATATTGTAGCCAGTTGGAACCTGCAGGGTCTGCCACGACCAATTTGGCAGGATACTCTTTGTTACGGTATGTGATGATAGCACCAGGGATCACCATGTGGGTAGAGAATCCGGAAACATCCTCACGGCTGATAGGAATTGGCTCCAGTCCTTTTTGAACAAAGTCACCTAGAATGCTATTAACCTCCTCCGTACTTTTTCCTTCCAGAGGATCAATAAATTCAAAATAGACATTCTGACTATAGCTGCGGAAGTCTTGCAGCATCTGCTCCACTTGTTTGGCAAAGAGCTGATAATCAGCCGGCTGATCATCGCCTTTCAAATAAACACGCACATAGACCTTATCTTCCAGATTCTTCAGCATTTCAATGGTAGATGGTGAAAGAGAGTGACGTTTGTCTTTTGTAAGGTCTATACGGAAGAAGAAGAAAGAGGAGAGAATATTGATAACCAAAACTATCACCAATGCCACCACAAGGCCGATGATGGTGTTCTTCTTAAATTGCAGACTGCTTTTCTGATTTTTCTTGTCTTTCATAACTGTCTGATTTTTAGATTACCATTTACGACGAAGTAGTACTATTTCGGTACCAAAAAGGAACACGAAGATGACACTGAGGAAGTATATGACATCTCGAGAATCGATGACACCTTTGCTAATGGATGCATAGTGGTGTTCGATACCGAGAGTTTTGATATAGTAGCCAAAAGCTCCAAGGGACTCGAAGGAGTAGATGAAAGCGAATCCAAAGTAGCAGATAAAGCAGAGCAACGCTGCAACGATGAAGGCGATGATTTGATTGTTGGTGATAGAAGAAGAGAAGAGACCTATTGAAATGAAGGTTGCGCCGAGAAATACAAGTCCCAAGTAGGAGCCCCAGGTGCTACCCATATCAATGTTGCCAACTGGGTTGCCGAGCAGATAGACGGAGATGATATAGATGAAAGTAGGAATGAGTGCTATGACAAGCAGCGTTAGGCAAGCGAGAAATTTGGCTCCGATAATCTGCAGATCCGTCAGGGGTTTTGTCAACAGAATATCCATAGTACCGGTACGGCGTTCTTCAGCAAAGGAACGCATGGTAATGGCGGGCACCAAGAAAATGAAGAGAAACTGTGACAGGTTAAAAAGACCATGGATGTCGGCCATGCCAGCATCGAAGATGTTGTCCATATTGGGAAATACCCAAAGGAAGAGGCCTGACACTATCAGGAAAACCCCTATGAAAATATAGCCTATAATAGAACTTAAAAAGGCTTTTATTTCTTTGAGATACAGATAGAACATCGTACAATATTTTAAGGGTGCAAACATACACAAAATTTGCCAATCTTAGAAGGCAAAAAATGCCTGCATTTGAGGCGTAAAATGGTGATTTTGCAAGTCTAAATACCTACTTAAGGCCATCGCGACGCAGTAAGGCGTCGGGGGTCGGCTCATGACCGGTAAAATCGGTGAACATGCGCATGGCATCTACACTGCCACCTCTGGAAAGGATAGTCTTCCGGTAGCGTTGTGCTGTCTCGCTATTCATAACACCCTCTTGAATGAAACAGTTGAAGGCGTCGGCCTCCAGCATCTCAGCCCATTTGTAGCCATAGTAACCGGCAGCATAGCCACCCGAGAACAGATGACCAAAGGCGGTACTCATACAGGCACCCTCCACCACTGGGAAAAGTTCTACCGTGTCAAACACCTGACGTTCAACGGTATACACATCTTTCAGCTGATCGGGAGGAGTGGTATGCCAACGCATATCCAGATAGCCGAAGGAGAGCTGACGCGTGCAGGAGTAGCCAGCCATAAACTGACGCATCTTGCGAATCTGAGTGATATAGGCTTCGGGAATACGCTCGCCTGTCTGATAGTGGTGAGCAAAAGTCTCGAGAAAAGCAGGCTCTACAGCCCAGTTCTCATTTAACTGAGATGGCAACTCCACAAAATCGCGTGGTGAATTGGTACCCGACAAAGAGGCGTAAGGCACATCTGATAAAATGCTATTCAGAGCATGGCCAAACTCGTGCATAAAGGTCGTCACCTCGTTGAAGGTCAACAACGACGGCATCTTCTCTGTTGCCGGGGTAAAGTTCATCACCAGACTGACTAACGGGCGCACATCATTACCGTTCTTATCTTGGTATTGCTCACGGAAATTGGTCATCCAAGCACCGCTGCGTTTCGTGGCACGCGGATGAAAGTCAAGATACAAAACTGCCATGAATCGATCACCATCATAAACCTCATAGACTTTCACGTCGGGATGGTATTTTTCAATTTTCTCTGTAGCCTCAAAACGAAGTCCATAGAGTCTTTCAGCCAATCCAAAAACTCCTTTTATGACATTCTGCAGTTCAAAATAGGGTTTAAGCGCCTCTGTACTCAAGTTAAAGAGAACCTGTTGCTGTTTTTCGGCATAATAGGTATAGTCCCAACGTTGAATCGTACCTTCAAATCCCAAAGAATGAGCAAACTCATTAAGGGCGGCAATCTCCCGTTTCCCAGCTGGCAGGGCATAGGTCTTCAATTCGTCCAACAAAGCATAAACACGATCCGTGCTCTTGGCCATGCGATCATGAAGTGCATAGTCGGCATAGGTCTTGTAACCTAACAGCTGGGCAATTTCATGACGACAAGTGACAATGTCGAGAATATTTTGACAATTATCAAATTTATCACGAAAAGCCTTACAAGAAGAGTGCATATACATCTCGTGACGCAAATCGCGGTCGTCGGCATACTTCAAGATGGCGGTAACACAAGGCGCCGATAAATCAAAGAGATAGCCGTCCAAGTTTTGAGCTTGTGCCCTATGGGCAGCCAGACTGAGTGCTGATTCAGGAAGACCTTTTAATCGTTTGTCATCAACCAGATGCATTGTATAGGCATTAGTGGCCTCCAAGGCGTTATGGCCAAACGACAAAGTGAAATTGGCCAAACGAATACTCAGTTCGTTGAATCGCTTCTTACCCTCCTTGTCAAGATTAGCGCCACTATGGATAAAACCATCGTATGTGTCCTCCAGAAGTTTTCTATCTATAGGATTCAAAGCTTCCAACTCATTTTGGTACACCATCTTAACGCGTCTAAAGAGGACCTCGTCGAGATGAATGCTGTTGTAAAACTCCGTGAGCATCGGCTGCACATTATCAGCGATATCGTGCAGTTCCGGGGTACCGTCACACTCCAGAATATTGAAAAACACCTCCTCAACACGACTCAGCATCCGACCAGCGTGCTCCAGTTCTACGATGGTATTATGAAATGTAGGAGCAACGGGGTCTGTGCGGATGGCTTCAATGTCCGCCTTAGCCTGGCGGATGGCCTCTTCAAAAGCGGGTTGATAATGTTCCGCCTTGATCATGCTGAACGGCGGAGTCTGCCAAGGCGTGTTCCACTCCTGGCAGAAGGGATTGTGTAACAACGTATCGTTCATAATCAAAAAAGAATTTAAGATTGGATGAGGGAGACGATAGCCATAGCAGCCACGCCCTCTTTTTGGCCGGTATAGCCCATTTTTTCATTGGTCTTCGCCTTGATAGAGAGTCTGTCGGCCTCGATATGCAGGATAGTTGAGAGTGTTGCTACCATCTCATCAATATAGGGTTTCATTTTTGGCTCTTCTAAAATGAGAGTACAATCGAGATTATTGATAGTCCAGCCTTTTTCCACCAATAGTTCAACAACCTGTTTGAGCAGAATCTTACTATCTATGTTTTTATACTGCTGGCTGTTATCTGGGAAATGGGTGCCAATGTCTTTCAATGCGGCGGCACCGAGCAGGGCATCACAGATAGCGTGGATAAGCACATCTCCATCGGAGTGTGCCTCCAAACCCTTCTCAAAAGGAATGCGAATGCCCCCGATGACGAGTGGTCTGTCGAGGGCAAATCGATGTGAGTCGTAACCTAATCCAACGCGGAACTGCATGTTATCTAAGTCTACCTTGTTGTTTGATTTCGTCTCTGTTGAAAGAGGTAAAGTCAAGAGAAAGGGTGAAACGCAGTGTGTTGGCCAACGGGTGATATTGCTGAACAGCGAAAAGATAGGAAACATCAATATTCAAGATGTTGTACTTAAATCCCACACCCATAGTTAAGAATTTACGGTTACCTTTATTCTTATTTTCATTGAAATAACCTGTTCTGACAAAGAAGAAGTCACGATAGCTGTACTCTAAACCTATTCCGAAGTTGATTTCTGTCATCTCTTCCAAGAATCCGCCGGGAGCGTCGTAGAAAGAGTGGATCATACCTACAGGGACAGAAACATCGGGATTCATACCAGCTTCAATGATAGGATTATTAGCCTCATCATACATGATTCGACCATTAGAGTCTGTAGCATAAATAGGATTTGTAGGCACCAGAAATTTATTGATTTCACCAGTGATAGCCAATTTGTTGTATCCATCGAAATTCATCTCATAGCCTAAACCAAGTCTGAGGTTAGTGGGAAGGAAGTCACGACGAAGGGTACCAGAAGAGTAGGACATCTTGTTACCGATGTTGGTAATGGCGAAACCAGCACGAAGTGTTTGGCCCGTCAAATTACGGGTTTTAAAATCCTGCTCATAGAAAAGGGAAATGTCTGCAGCGCCAGCAAGACCAGGTTTTGTATCCACGCCACCCACATATTGGTTGGCTGTCAGGTTTGAGTAAATGAATCGCGGCGTGATGGCGATGGAGAGTTCGTCAATCAGTTTACGCGAATAAGTAAAATCTAAAGAAAATTCATTGGGATTCTGAGTGCTCATCAGGTGACCTTGATCATCGGTAAACTGAATATCACCCAAAGAGAAATAACGGAGTGAGAAAGCGATAGCATCCATATCCGTAATTTTCCAATATGTTGACAGGTAAGCCAAGTTAATATCATCCACCAATTTACGAAGCCATGGGCTGTATGAAAGGGAGACACCGAAGGTATTCTTGTTGAAAACATATTTAGCCGGGTTATAAGACTGAGAGTTCACATCAGCGGAGGTGGCTGCACCCACATCACCCATAGCACCTGCGCGGGAGTCAGGGGCAATCAACAAGAAGGGAACAGCGGTTGTGATGGCATTCAAACGACCTAGATAGTCGTGATTATCAATATTTTGTGAGTATCCGGTTGTGACTAACGTCAGAACAATGAGGAAGAAAATCGATACCTTTTTCATTTGTTTTACTTAACTGTTTTTTCCTTTAAAAATTTTTATCCGGCCTATATAACGAACATTTAACCGAATTATTATATTGTGTTTTTTAATTTTCTTTGAAAAAAGAGTGTTTATTCTTTCTTGTCAATAACTAATGCGTCGGCAACCACCTCGGCAAGAGATTTTATCTCCACACCAAGTTTGTAGGTATGGTTAATCTGCATGAGTTGGTCAACGCAGTTATGGCAAGGCGTGATAACCACGTCCGCACCCGTTGCGATAATCTGGTCAGCTTTAATCTTGCCTACTTTGAGACGGCGATCGTTATATTCGCTCATAGCCAGCATACCGCCACCACCTCCACAGCAGAAGTTATCATTTCCCGTAGGAGTCATCTCGATGAGATTCGTTACAGCAGCATTGGTAACAAAACGCAAAGATTCGAAGAGACCGCCGTTACGTGTGATATTACACGGATCGTGGATGGTGAATTTTTTATCATTCAACGATTTATCCAACTTGATTTTACCTTCTTTAATATAAGATTCAAGAAGTTCAATTAAGGTGATAATTTTAAAATCGGGATGTTCTTTTAAAAAGTTAGGAGCTTCCCAGCGGGCTGCACGGGAACCATGACCGCACTCGCCGAGGACAAGGGTTTTGCAACCCATACGATGTACCTCTTCGAAGAGGTTGCGGGCAATTTGGGAGGCATGTTCATCGTTGCCAGAGAAATAACCATAATTGGTCACATCGTACATATCCTTGGAGAGGGTCCAGCTGGCGCCTGCTGCGTAGAAAATCTTAGCAGCAGCAGCAATGGAGAGCGGGAAGAACTTTGGCTCACGCGGATTCAACGTGTAAAGGAAATCCACACCCTCTTTATTCAACGGGATGGGATTCTCTATACCCAGCTCATCTTCCAGGTCCTCAGCCATCCAATCGATAGTGTCTATAAAGTCCTCCTCGGGGATAGCCATGTTGTTCTTCGTCTCAAGGGCAGCATCCACGGTAGCTTGCAATGTCTGGGGCACGAGACCCATCACTGCTAACATGCGGCGACCGGTACGTACCACGAAAGGAATGTCCACGCCGATAGAGCAGTGCTTAACACAACGGCCACACATGGTGCAAGCTCCAAACAGTTCATCAATCATTTCATCGATGACTTCATCCGTCATCTCTCGGGCATTATTCAGTTTCGGAGCGGTACGACCAAGAAAGGTGCAATAGCGACGATATATCGAAGCAACCATGTCCACCTTCTTTCCCGGGATGAATTTTGCCTCCGGGAAAGTCTTATAGAACAGACAGCTGGTGCTGCAGAGACCGCAGTGCACACAGGCGTTCAGATGAGTCAGAAGCTTACTGTCCGTTTGCTTTGTGAGGATGTCGATAGCTTTTTGGATACTCTCTGGGGATGCTTTTGCCATAGTAAAAATTTTAAGGCGCAAAAATAATAAAGTTTCCGCTATTACGGACAAATATATTGCGGTTTTTTGGCGAGGAACAAATAATATTGTGGTCGATGTACACATCGACCCTACAAAGATTCCAAAATCATCGATTTTTAACGATCCAAGACATCGTAATAGAGTGTATTGCTCTTCTCCTCCTTGAAGAGGTCGCGGGCAACACGCTGGACTTTCTCTTCGGTGATAGCAAAATAGTGGTCACGTTCGCAGGTGAAGTACTCCGCCTCGGAGGTCACCTCCCCTATCGCCAAGGTGGTGGCGCGGTCATCGACTTTGATCTCGTTGCTCAGCAGGACGGACTCGGCACGGTTCTGCACCTTCTGAAGGTCGTGCGGCAAGGTGTCCGGGAACTGGAAATTATAGAGAAATTCGGTCAAAGCCTGGTCTGCCTCTTTCAACGTGACACCCTCGTTAGGATAGCCGCTGATGAGGAAGCAGCCATTGTCGGCGGTCCCTGTGATGGAGGCTGAGATGGTAGAGAAGAGTTTACGCTTAGTAACCAGCTCTTGGTAGAGATAGGCAGACTGGCCCGTGCCGAACATATCGGAGATGAGGTCGTAGGTATGATAATCCGGATGCAGGCGGTCGCACATGGGCCAACCTTTCATGAGCACGGGAGTGGGCACATCCCGACGCACTTCCAGAAACCGGGCTGCAGTCTGGACTTCCTCATGAGGATAGACTCTCTCCTTTGCTGCTCCGGCAGGAATGTCACCAAACCACTTCTCGGCCAATCGGAAGACCTCCGCCGCCTTCACGTTTCCCGCCACCACCAACACGGCATTGTCGGGACGATAGAAACGGCTGCGGAACTCCTTAATCATCATCATATCCACCTCCGCAATATGCTCTGTCTTCTTTCCGATAGGCAACCATTGGTATGGGTGCTTCTTATAGGCCATCCCATAGAACAGCATCATCAAGTCTCCATAAGGCCTGTTGAGATAGTTCTCCTTGAACTCCTCGATGACCACATGCTTCTGCACGTCGAGAGTCTCCTGCTCAAAACAGAGAGTGAGCATACGATCAGACTCCAGCCAGAGAGCCGTTTCCAAATTGCCGGCAGGTAAAACAATATAATAATTGGTAAGATCTTGTGATGTATAGGCGTTGTTATATGCACCAATCTTTTGTAAAACGCCGTCATAGTCGGGCGCATTGGGAGACCCTGTGAACATATAGTGCTCCATCAGATGGGCCATGCCCGTATGGTCGGGATGCTCATCGCGAGAGCCGACACGATAGGTCACATTGACTGCCACGATGGGCGTGGTAGGATCCTCGTGAACCAAGACCCGGAGGCCATTGGAAAGTATTGTGCGTTGGAAATGAATCATAAAAAGATTTTTGAAGGGCAAAAATACAAATTACTCCTCAAAAAAACTCACTGTTGGACACACCTCATTAATTTCTTAAGGTGCTATGGGCTTCATGGCACGCAACTCCCATAAAAAAAACACGGGAGGCATGCATTTTTGTAAACGCAAGCGCCTTTGCACGCCGCTGTTGGAGGCCGGCCATTCACACCGCGTCCGCACCGCATGTCGGCCCGCCCACCCGCGTGCTCTATGGGCAGGTGCCTCGGCAACTCATGTTGAGGTTATTTTTTTTCTTTGTACTCATCTATGTTGTGCCATCATGTATACAACTCCCTTTTCTTAACTTCTTAACTTCTTAACCCCTTAACTCCTTAACTTCTTCGTTTCTTAAAAAAAGGGTATCTTTGCGCCCCTAAAAAACAACCTATGAATTTCAAACTTACCGCACCTTATCAGCCATCAGGAGACCAGCCGGAAGCCATCCGCCAATTGGTGGAAGGCCTGAACCGAGGCGATGAGGCGCAGACTCTTCTCGGTGTCACTGGGTCCGGCAAGACCTTCACTATCGCCAATGTGCTGCAGGAGGTCAACAGACCGGCACTTATCCTAAGTCACAATAAGACTTTAGCCGCACAACTATATAGCGAGTTCAAGCAGTTCTTCCCTGAAAATGCTGTAGAGTATTTTGTTTCTTACTACGACTACTATCAGCCGGAGGCCTACATCCCGACCACCAACACCTATATCGAAAAGGACCTCTCCATCAACTCGGAGATTGAAAAACTGCGACTTCATACTACCGCATCATTGCTGTCAGGTCGGCGCGACATCATCGTAGTAGCGTCAGTTTCATGCATCTACGGTATCGGCAATCCTGACGACTTTGCGCGCAACGTCATCAACATCCATAAGGGTATGGTCATCGACCGCAACAAATTGCTACTAGCCTTTGTGAGCAGTCTCTATTCCCGAACCGAACTCAACCTGGAACCTTCACAGTTCCGCGTCAAAGGCGACACTGTCGACATTTTCCCACCATACGTGGATTATGCCTACAGAATTGTCTTCTTTGATGACGAGATAGAGCGCATTGCAGAGATAGAACCTCTTTCGGGCGGCGTTATTGCTGATGTGGACGAGATTACCCTCTACCCTGCCAGCATCTTCGTCACCACACAGCAGTCGATGAACGATGCCATTGACCAGATCACTCTGGATTTGGGAGAGCAAGTAGCATATTTCAAATCTATTGATAAACATCTGGAGGCCAAACGATTGGAAGATCGTGTGACATACGATGTTGAGATGATGAAAGAGTTGGGTTACTGCTCAGGCATCGAGAACTATTCGCGTTATTTCGACAAGCGTAAGCCTGGGGACAGACCATTCTGCATCTTGGATTTCTTCCCTGAGGACTTCCTTCTGATAGTGGATGAGAGTCATGTCACGATGCCTCAGATTGGAGGTATGTATGGCGGAGACCGTTCCCGCAAGGTCAACCTGGTAGAGTACGGATTCCGGTTACCTGCAGCATTGGACAACCGTCCGTTGAAGTTCGACGAGTTTGACAGTCTGACAGGACAGACCATCTTCATGAGTGCCACGCCAGCAGAATTTGAGTTGGAACGTTCAGGCGGTATCGTTGTAGAGCAGGTGGTACGACCGACGGGCTTGTTAGACCCTCCCATCGAGGTGCGCCCCGCCACCAACCAGGTGGACGATCTGCTGAAAGAGATAGCGGACACTGTAGCCAAACATGAGCGTGTGTTGGTGACGACACTGACAAAACGGATGGCGGAGGAGCTAAACACCTATCTCGTCAATATCAACATCAAATCGTGTTATATCCACTCGGATGTGGACACCCTCGAACGTGTAGAGATTTTAAAAGATTTGCGGCAAGGGACCATTGACGTGCTGGTAGGTGTCAACCTGCTGCGTGAGGGTCTGGACCTACCGGAAGTCTCCCTAGTGGCCATCATGGATGCCGACAAGGAGGGTTTCCTGCGTAACGCACGGTCGCTGACGCAGACGGCGGGGCGGGCGGCGCGCCATGTCAACGGACGCGTCATCTTCTACGCCAACCAGATCACCAAGTCGATGCAGGCCACCATGGACGAGACGGCGCGCCGCCGGGCCAAACAGATGGCCTACAACGAAGAGCACCATATCGTGCCAAAGGGTGTCGTCAAGTCAGAAGAGATGCTTTTGGCGCGGCAAGTGGAAGACGCCATCCAGCATTCATCGGCAACCCAAAACTACAATACCGAACCTCTCTCCACGCCCGAGGCGGCAGAAGACGAACTCCGGCTAATGAATGTGGAGGAGTTGCAAAAAGAAAGCAAACGGTTGCGCAAAGAGATGGAGAAGGCCGTCAAGGAACTGGACTTTGACAAGGCTATTCTATTGAGGGACAGGATTAAGGAGGTGGAAGAGCGGATCAAGAATTACTAACTAAAAAAGAGGGCAGCCTTGCGGTTGCCCTCTCTTGTTTCATAGGTTGTATGACTTCTTTTTACCACAAAGCAGGACACAATCGATTCCCAAAGGAAAACAAACAACTAAATTTTTTCATGATTTTATAATTTTGGCAGAGACAATGCTTCCGCCTATGTACACTTTGATGATATAGACGCCTTTTGGCCATGAATAGGTGTCAATCCTATGATATTGAAGATTGATATTGTTTTCATCCAAAACTGTTTTGCCTGACACATCAATTATTATGACACGCTTAATCGGATAATCACATGTTATAAAACATTGATTTTCAACAGGATTTGGAAATATATCCAAAGGAATATGCTCTTGAATATGCACCTCTGTGTTCGGAAAATCATAGGGATGAAACCTATACACTACTCCATAAGATGAGTTGGAATCAACCATGCCTGTTAGAAAAAAGAGGGTGTCTTCTTCACATGCAGCCATGTCAGTCACAAAACCCATAAACAATTCTTGAAATTGGGCGTGAAAGCCAAATACTTTTGACAACCTAGCTACAATATGGGGCGTAGGTTCTAAATTCCCGGCATTCCATGCCGTAGATATCGTGTAGCCACTGTTCAGGAAGATACTTCGGATGTGGCTGAATTCAGGTGTCGTGAATCCTGTCCAATAAACGTTATAGGTCGCAAAATCGTCTTCTGTGTAAAAAATTCGCCCTCCCATCAATTCTCCAATCCCGTCATTGTAAAAATGAATGGACACTATGTTGACAGGCCCTTCTTTCCCCATAAAAGCATCCCCCAATTCGATCGGGACCCAAGTACTGCCCAAGTCCATGGATTTATGTACAGGATGAGAAGCGTTGATTTGGTCGTTTAAATATGAGAAGAGCGTTAACACATACACAACACTGTCGTTCAGGACGCAAAAGTCGCTGATTTGGATTTCACCTGTGATTTTTGTCCATGACACACCGTTGTCCATGGTCCTGAACAGGGCCTTTTCATTTTTATCCAAGGCTATCAAGGTGTCATGATTAATAAAGGTCATTTTAGAAAAGGTATGCAGGCTGTCTATCAAGACCCATGAAGTGCCACCGTCTGTAGTTCTATATACGTTGTGATCAGCCGAAATCCCGATGGAAGAGCATGGTTCAATTTCCCCACCAATTGCAAAACCAGTCCATTCGTCATAAAAGAATATATTGTAAAAACACTTTCCGGCTTCGGAATCAAACATATAAACATCATCCCAAGAATTACCGTTGTCTATAGATTTGTATAATGCGTTAACCCCACCCAGATAGACGACCCCTGGTGATGGGTGCGATATGCACATAAAAACATCATCTGGCGAGTTGGGCAGCCATTCCGCCTGCCCGCGCGCCGTGCCTGCCAGGGCCAGCAGGAACGCCAGCACCCAAAGACGGCGTGCCCTGCCCATCATTACGAAACCAATGTTCAGAATGCTGTTTTTCATAACTTGACAATTTTGGTGGAGACTACCCCTTTGTCCGTATATGCCTTGATGAAATAGAGACCTTTGCCCCATTTGTCTGCGTTCAAGACCGCTTCCTTTTGCTCTTCTGCATCCTGCACGTGAACAATTCGCCCCTGGATGTCATACACCTCTATTCTGCTGAAGGGAACTTCACAGGATACCATGAACTGCTCGGAAACCGGATTCGGAGAAACCGAGAAAGACAATTCCGGACGGTCCTGCATCCCTACATTCGGAATGTCAGCAGCCCGCAATCGGAACACAAAGGTGTCGTAGTTAAAAGCATCCGTTGTGACGAAGAATGTGCTGTCGGCCTCACATCCCGCCACATCGCTGATATTTCTGAACCAAAAAGGTTCAGCTGGAGGGTTCACTACAGACACCGTTTTTTGGTTGCGGCCAAAATCTCTCGACATGTACATTTTACTGTCGCCAAACAAGGATGGGGAACTGCTGTTCAATGAGGTGAGTACCATGTAACCGCTCTTCAAGCACGCCCCTTGAAAATTGCCGTCCATTGTTGGATAGTCGCTGCTGAAACCTGTTCCGACAACCTCGTATGTGCCAAAGTCGTCATCCGTAAAGATCATCTGGTGACCTGACAAACTGCCCTTCCCTTCCTCCTGGAAAAAGATAAGGCCGAGCGTCATCGGTCCTTTATCTTTCGTCGGCGCGAATATCATATCCCAGTTTTCCCCGCCGTCGTGCGACTTATATACTCTGGGAGATGAGAGAGTATGCCCTCCAAAATGCATGGCATAGACAATTTGGCTGCTCACAACCGAATAGTCTATAAGGTTTGGACCGCTGAGCACGCAGTCCCAGGTGTGGCCGCCGTCCACGGACTTGTACAGCGCATGCTCCGTCTGCTCCAGCGCGAACAGCGTGTCCTGGCTCAAGAACTGTACATTGAAAAAAGAATGGGAGGTGTCCAAGCACTGCCACGACATTCCGCCGTCCTGTGTTTTGTAGAGCCAGGGTAAGAACGACAAGTCCCCTCCACACATATTATTTGGATTATGGGCACCTGTCGCATACCCTGTCTGCTCATCCCAGAACCACATCCCGTAAAATCGGGAGGGAAAAATGCTGTCAAAGGTGAAGACCGTCTCCCAGGAGTCCCCGTCATCGTAGGACTTGTAAATTGACTGATACCCGGCCATATAGACAATGCCAGGGGCGGGATGCGACACACAAAAATACGCATCGCTTGGCGTGTTGGGCAGCCATTCTGCCTGCCCGCGCGCCGTGCCTGCCAGGGCCAGCAGGAACGCCAGCACCCAAAGACGGCGTGCCCTGCCCATAACCATAAAACTAAAGTTCAGAATGCTGTTTTTCATAACTTGACAATTTTGGTGGAGACTATCCCTTTGTCCGTATATGCCTTGATGAAATAGAACCCTTTGCCCCATTTGCCTGCGTTCAAGACCGCCTCCTTTTGCTGTTCTGCATCCTGCGCGTGAACAATTCGCCCCTGGGTGTCATACACCTCTACCCGGCTGAAGGGAACTTCACAGGATACCATGAACTGCTCGGAAACCGGATTCGGAGAAACCGAGAAAGACAATTCCGGACGGTCCTGCATCCCTACATTCGGAATGTCAGCAGCCCGCAATCGATACACCTTGTTATAGTAGGGGGTTACGCCATTAAACTCATTGCCGGTTGTGATGAAAAACGTGCTGTCAGCCTCACATCCCGCCACATCGTTGATATATTGGAAACCATAAAAAGGTTCAACAGGAGGGTTCACCACAGAAACACTTTTTTGGTGGCGGCCAAAATCTCTTGACATGTACATTTTACTACATCCCGGATAGGACATGGAAATCATAATCAATGAGGTGAGCACCCTGAAACCGCTCTTCAGACACACCCCTTGAAAATTGTCGTCCATTGTTGGATAGTCGCTGCTGAAACCGCTTCCGACAAGATCGTATGTGACAAAGTCGTCATCCGTAAACATCATATGGTGTCCTGACAAACTGCCCTTCCCTTCCTCATGGAAATAAATCAGGTCTATGGTTTTCGGCCCCTTGCCGCTGTCGGTCGGTGAGAATATCAGCGTCCAGGTTTCTCCCCCGTCGGAAGACTTGTACACCCGAGGGGTCGGAACGTCAAAATATCCTGTCGGCTGCAGGGCATAGATTATCCGGCTGTCCACTACCGAATAGTCGATAAGGTTTGGACCGCTGAGCACGCAGTCCCAGGTATGGCCGCCGTCCACGGACTTGTACAGCGCATGCTCCGTCTGCTCCAGCGCGAACAGCGTGTCCTGGTTCACAAACCGGATGTTGAAAAAATAGTGGGAGGTATCCAGGCACTGCCACGACATTCCGCCGTCCTGTGTCTTGTAGAGCCGGGATGTGAACGGTATGTAATCCCATAGCCAAAAGATGTTCTTTGGATTACGGGCACCTGTCGCATACCCTGTCTGCTCGTCCCAAAACCACATCCCGTAAAATCGGGCGGGAAAAATGCTGTCAA